>DASQCO010000090.1:0-6412 GCA_035634635.1 Polyangiaceae bacterium | reverse complement strand
CTCATAACCCGAAGGTCGGAGGTTCAAATCCTCCCCGCGCAACCCAACGTGGACAACGCCCGCCACACAGTACCTGCTTGCGCTCATGCCACTAGGCGTCGCTCGAATCTCAATGATATCGCGGTGTGCAGCGCGTCGCCTCTTCACTCTGTCTGAGGCGCTCGGGCGTTGCGCCCCGCGCTACACGAGAAAAAGCTAGAAAAAATCGGAGTTTTTCGCATTTGTGGCTTGGTTGCTTGAGCCTCGGTCTACGAGTTGGAGCAGAACTAGAATCGTCGGCAACGCCGCTGCTGGCACCACCGCCTTGAACTCCGGCGTGAACGCTCGCCGCTTCCGTCGCTTCTTCTTTCTCCCTGGCCAACTCCAGGCGCATTGTCGCGCCATCTGGGTTGTCCACGAAACAGGGGATCTTCATGTCGCGCTTTCGCCGTCTGCCTCAACTCGCCATCGCCCTACAGTGTTACGGCGCCGAACGTCGTCCGACCATGGCGGGTCAGACCGAACGGATACGGCGGCCACTATCCCTGACCGGCCTATTCAACGGACGCCGAATCGACAGGCTTGTGCCCGGGCCTTGCTCGTAAGAGTCTCGTCCGCGTTCAGAAAGGGGCTGTTCATGTCGCAGGTAGAGGATTCGGTTCGGCAAATCATCGCGATACAACTCGACTATGACGCTCGCGACCTTGACCGAGAAACGTCACTCTATGACGGTGAGTTCCCGCTTTTCGGCGATGAGCTCGCGATAGCAGAAGTCTGCATGGCTTTGGAGGAGCAGTTCGAGATCAACCTGTCAGATGAAGTCGTGCGTCTGTGGCTCACAGTTGGAGACATCGCTGACACCGTCGAAGCGGCATGCGCTGGCGCTGAAACGCCCTTCAAGGCGCAGCCCGGCGCGTTCGATCTGTCTGGTCCAGGTCCCAAGGAAGTTCACGCTATGCGAGAGACCGAGACCGGACTTCTGCATCCTAGCGGACTGGTGTTTCCTCGCGCCCTGATCTCGACGCGGAGCAACCGCCTGCTCGAGTACAGATTTCTCGGTGATGGGCAGCGCCCGCAGTTGCAACTGCACTACGAGCGTTCAGACTACCACCTGTACCGGCACGGTGCGGCAGCAGCGCCGCCCGGATGGAGCCGTGAGGCTCAAATCGAGCTGCGCGAGTGGATTAACTCATTTCGTAACCGCCAAGCGAGTGAGCTCGGCGAGGAGGTCATGCCCGGGCTCTTCAAGCTACAAGGTACGTTTTGGGAAAAGGAGAACTATGCCAACGAGCTCCGCCATGAGGGCTTCGTCATGGGGCTTCGCGGATTCGCGATGCCTCGAAAGGGACAACCCGAGCGACAGGTGTTCGTCGGAGCGACAGGCGTACGTGGGCTGTTCCTCGTAGTCTCCGTAGATTGTTTGCTCGCCGACCACATCCAGACTCGTAAAGCGCTCGAGACGGAGATTCTCGTGCTCTTCGAGACCTGGGCGGGACTGTCTTGCTGAGATGCACTACACTACCCCGCAATTGGCGCCCGGCGTGCAATATGACGCCATCGAGCAGCAACTGGTTGGTGCTGTCTCGGGCGACCGCAACGATGCGCTACTGCCAGTTTACTGTTCGCGCCTCGCGAGCCAGTTTGCTGGCGACGTCAGACAGGGAAACCACGACGAAGCGCTGGTCACCAATCTGCTTCACCGCGCCTTCGGTGTCTGGCGACGAGCCGTTCAAACCTGCGGTCCGAACGGCTCCGACGAGGCTCTGATTGCAGTCCTCGAATCGTTCGTCACGACTCTCGATGTCAATGGCTGCAGTCATCTCGCTGACACAGCATTGAGGGACGCCGAGCGCTTATTTCCGCAAAAAGAGGAATCTTGGGGTGCATGGCGGGCTGCCGTGCTTCGAATGAGCGGGACTCGGTACTTCGAACGAGGTGCCTTCGCCGAGGCGAACGGCAAACTCATGCGGGCCTGTCGCATCATCGAGGAGCGCACGTTAGGTAAACTCGCGCAGTCTCCATCGGAGACAGACGAAGCTCTCGCGAGCCAATCGCGCGCGAGAGAGGTTGCGAGTCGCAATGGTGAATACTTGCAGATGAGGTATCTGATTGCGAGAGCATTGTGGCACACGGGACCTACTGGGCACTCGATGGAGGCGGTCCGTCTGGCGCTCGACCTCGTCGAAGCCGCTGGTGGCTCAACAGATCCGCGTCTCCGAACGCTCCAGGGTTGCCTGGGCCTGTTGCTTCAGGGCACAGGTCGCCACTCCGAAGCGGAGGGCATGTTCCGAGATTGCCTGGCCGCGTGTGAAGCCGACCCCGACGTCGGTGGCCTGGATCTCTCCGTGGCCCAGCACCACGTGGCATGCGCCGAAGCGCGTGCTGGGCGATTCAAGCGAGCACTAGAGCTGCTCGGGTCAGCCTTGGCCAATCGTCGGCGCGAGCTCGGCGGCGATAACCCGGCCTTCATTCCGCTCTTTCTGTTTCGCGCGAAGCTTCTGCTCACGGTCCAGGATTGGCCGATGCTTGCATCGACGCTATTCGACCTTCTGAAGTTGGCGGAGATAGCCCGGGCCCGGATCGGAGTCGGATCTGAACGCCAACTATGGTTAGGGATTCCTCACGGTTTGGGCCCGACAATCTTCAGCCTAGCGATGAGATGTGCGCAGGACGACGTCGAGTTCACCGTGTGCGGCCTGAATGCGCTCGTCCACTATATCGCGCCGGTGTCCTCCGAGATACACGCGATTTTCCAACGAGCACGCGCAAGCACGCTGGATGAGGTTCGCCTCGCCCATGCCGAGTGGCGCGACATCGCCACCCGCCAGACACTCATCGGCCTTGCCGGCAACGAGAACGCATGGAGCAGCCTGCGCCGGCTCTCCGTGGCAGGCGGCAACGAGATCGCCCGGATCTTTCAGCAGCTCGAAGATCGGAAGGAGGATCTTGAGGTCGAGATCTCTCGCCGCTTGCGGCGCCACGGTCTTCCCCCTCGGGCAGCTTCATACGCGCAAACATTGGCGGAGGGTTCGGCGCTTCTCGTGCTGGGGCTCGCCGACCCGGTAGTCGATTTCGACTTCGAGTTTAGCTCGAGCGCACCAACAAAGCGGTATGAATGGATCAGCCCCGCAAAGCATAAGCCAGGGCATCGTGTCTATGCGATCGTGGCTTCGAAGCACGGAGTAGCGAAGGCGCACGAGCTCGGCATCGCCCACGAGATCGTCGACGTGCATCATGCTGCGCTGGATGCCGTCTGTCACGGAGCCCCCGAGGTGGTTCACCAGTCCTTATCGATGCTCTACGAACTCGCTTTCGAACCCCTCGAGGACGATCTTCGGAGCTTCCGGCACATTGAGATTTTGACGGAGGACCCTCTCGCGGCGTTGCCGTTTTCGTGCCTTGTCGACCGCACCGGCCACTACCTGGTGGAGCGATTCGCGTTCAGTCGTCGCGATTTCCTGCCGGTCGCGCCAGAGAACCATCGCGAGTCGGCGCCTCCGATGCCAGCCGCGGTGCTCGCGGCTCCCGATTTTACGTCTGCCGGTGCTCGGGAGTACCCCTCGTGGACCTCCCTGGGATTGGACCCGCCTCAAGCCGCCGCGCCGTTGACGTTCGCCGAGGAAGAGGGGAGGCATGTCGCCCGCCTGGTGGGCGGAACGCTCGCTCAGGGCTCCGAGGCGACCAGGAATTGGCTGCTGTCGCTGCGTTCGCCGATCGTCCTCCACATTGCGACCCACGGCCAATTGGCGCCCGGGCGGGATGACCTCGTAAAGAGCTTCGATCCAATCAGTGGCACGATGGAGGGCAGCCCGATGCTCCGCTCTCGCCTCTTGCTCGCGGGCGCCGACGAAACACCGCTGGGCGTGGTATCCGGTCTCGAGATCGCTGGCATGCACCTCGACGGAACGAAGCTGGTCGCGCTGACCGCGTGCGAAAGTGGGCGGGGTGACGCGGATCGCGGTGAGGGCGCGCTTGGGCTGGCGCGCGCGTTCCTGCTAGCGGGGGCCGATGCCGTCGTTTCAGCGCTGGGACCGCTACCGGACCGCTCGGCGATGGATTTCGCCGTTCACCTATATGGCAGCCTGAAGCGCGGACGAACGCGGGCTGAGGCGCTTCGCGACGCCCAGCTGGCGATGCTTTCGAACCCGGAGACGGCGAGTGTGCGACACTGGGGGCTCTACCAGTTGACAGGGGAAGGCACGTCTCCGGTATGGTCGACGAGTGGTAGGTGATGGAAGAACCAATGGCGAGTCACGCGCTGGTCTCATCGGCGAGGGTGTTTGTGTCTTACTCCCGCCGGGATGTCGATGCATTGAGCACCTTGGAGCGGCAACTGCGGCGGGAACCCGTTGAGCTGATCGTGGACCGCGGTCAGGTCGAGGCTGGGGCAGACTTCATCAGCTTCATGGAATCCGCCCTCAACCGCTCAGACTATTGTGTCCTCTTGTGGTCCAAGGCAGCCCGGGAAAGCACATGGGTCGCGGAGGAGTGGCATGCAGCCTATGCGCGCTGCGTGCGCCAGAAACGTAGCTTCCTCTGCGTGGCTCGTCTCGAACCCGAGGAGATTCCCCATCTCCTCGCTTCCCGCGTTTGGGTTGACCTCTTCCCGAGCATGGAGTCCGGGCTCGACGAGCTCGCAAACAGCCTCTGGAGACGTGACCAACGCGCATCTCAGAGAACGGGCTTACTGGTCGGAGCTGGGCGACTGAGCGGCGACGCCATCAGGATCGAAGGTCATCCCGGAGATGGCTGGTTGGAGGTTTACCTCGTCTCCGAGTTCCTCGAGATCGCGTGTCCGGTTCGCGTTTCGACCGCGGTCCCGGCCGCAGTGCTGACGCGTCAACTGACGCAATCACTCGAGCTACCGGCTGCGCTGAGACTCGGTGGTGCTTTGATTCGGGTCGAATACTTCCTGGAGGTCGACGGAGTCAAGGTGCCGCTGACCGCAACACTGGCGACAGTGCAGCTCCGCGATCCGCCGGTGGTCATGCTTGGTGTCCGGATCCTCCAACCCAGTATGGGCAAGGATAGTTCGGACCAGAGCGCCTGGACCTACCGTAGCATCCAGTCCGACGAGCCTACGTCGGGTGTCTCCGCCGACAGTCTTCGCGTGGAACTCCTGTCGAACCTTCGAAGCAAAGCGGTCTATTGACCGCGGATGGTCCTTCCGAAGGGCAAATCAGGACGATTCATGCTCGATCATCGATCACAACGACCGTGCCAGTTCGGTCGGCGTCTGCGCTCTCATGACGACGTAGGGGTGCGCCTTGGCAATAAAGGCGCCTTGAGTGACTTTATTGCCCCACAGTCCCTACTCGCCCGGCACCACCAGCGCGTCGGTCGGCAGAGTTGCCGGCTTGCTCTTGTTCTTGCTGAGTTTGCGCAAGGTCGTGAAGAACACCGGCGTTAGCAAGAGGCCGAAGCAGGTGACGCCGATCATGCCCGCGAACACGGCCACGCCCATGGCGTGACGCATTTCCGCATTTCCGCGCCCGCACCGTGCGACGAAACCAAGGGCCAGACGCCCATGATGAACGCGATGGAGGTCATCAAGATGGGGCGGAGCCGTAGGCGGCACGCTTGCAGCACCGCGGCCACCGATCGAGATGCTCCTGTTCCTGCTTGTCCTTCGCGAACTCGACGACCAAAATCGCGTTTCTTGCAAGACAGGCCGACCAACACGAATAGGCCGATCTGCGTGAAGATGTAGTTGTCGCTGCCGTCGATCCACACGCCGGCGATCGCCGCCAAAAGGCACATCGGCACGATCAGAATCACGCTCAGCGGGAGCGACCAGCTTTCATTCTGCGCGGCCAGCACGAAGAACACGAGCAGCACGCACAGCGGGAACACGAATAGCGCAGTATTGCCACCCAGAATCTGTTGATAGGTGAGATCCGTCCATTCGTACTTCACGCCCGGGGGCAGCTCGCGCGCGGCGATATGGTCGTGAATTCCTTGGACGTGACGGACCATTCCTTGTGGGTCACGGCGGTTTCTTCGTAACACTTCGCTCAACCCCGTCGTGATGAGATGAGGATGGGTTGAGAGACTCTCCGCATGGAGAAGATGCGGGAAGAGTTGAAGTCGGAGCTATCGGAGTTGGGACCGCGCGGTCGCGGTCGGCCCTACCCGAAGGGCTTGCTGGAAAAATTGCTGTCGTATACCGTCGCGAGGCGGACCGACGCCACCGGAGTCGCGATCCGACCGGAGCCACTTCCAGACGGGCGGCGACAAGCATGCCGAAAGGGCCATTTCTTCGTCGTTTTGGCCGACAAGAAGCACGTCTTCGTCGAGTTTCAACCGAAACACACCAGCGCGGCGGTGTGCGAGATGTTCCGCGGATTCTCCGGTTACATTCAAGCTGACGCGCACGCCATCTACGACGCGCTGTTCCGCGGCGATGCCGTTGAAGATGGCGCCGACCCGCCCA
>DASQCO010000089.1:0-24031 GCA_035634635.1 Polyangiaceae bacterium | reverse complement strand
GCCCAGCAGCGCCACTGGCACCCGTCTCCGGGGTGGATGGGCTGCGGGCTGAGCACGCGCTCGTGAGCGCGAGCACGAACAGCAAGCCACAGTTCTGCCTCGTGCTACATCGCTTTAAAAATTTTGCCATTGTCGAATCGGGTGCTGCGTGAGCGAGATCCGCGGCACGTCCTTTGTAGCTCTAAGGTGCTGTGACTCCGGCGGCGTTGATCAACAATCGGAGCCATCGCCAACATCTGTCGTTTGGCGGTCGACGCATCATGCAAGTACCGGCCGGAGTCCCACTCCGTTACGCAACACTCAGTCTTGCGATAGGCGACCAAGAATTGAAGACGGATCCGCGCTTAGGGCGGTACTGCGAGCGAAACGTGGCAGCCCATTGAAATAGATGCCTGGTCTGCGAGGGCATCCACGACTCATCACGCATCCTCGGGGTCCAGGCATTTCCCCGGATGAAATTGGTCAGTGGGTGACCGGGAGCTACGCGATCATGCGACGACTACAGCCGACGACTCGACACACGTCTAGGCGAATATTGAGCTTGGCCCTGGTTCTGCTACCGCTTCTGGCCGCCTGCAGAGAAGCCAAGAACGACGGCGCAACAGCGGGCGCAGACACGCCGACGAGTAACGACGGCAAGCTCGTCAAGCTCGCGTTCGTGACTAACAACTCGAGTCAGTTTTGGAAGATCGCCGAAGCGGGGCTACGGAAATATGAAAAGGAGGCGAAGGTCCAGGTCGACCTGAAGATGCCGCCCAACGGGACTCCCGAGGATCAGAATCAAATCTTGCAGGCGCTCGCGAGCCAAGCGTACGACGCAATCGCCGTCAGCGTGATTGCACCCAAGGACCAGCTGCGGGTCCTGAACGCAACTGCCGAAAAGACCAACCTGATTACCTTCGATTCGGACGCAGAACAGTCGAAGCGCGTGCTCTACATCGGCACCAACAACTTTGCGGCCGGGCGAGCACTCGGTGAGCGAATCGTCCAGCTTCTGCCAAACGGCGGAAAGATTGCCGTGTTCGTGGGCTCGTTATCGACGGACAACGCTTCGCAGCGGTTGGGCGGCATCGAAGCCGCGATCAAAGGCCACGAGATCGAGATCGTCGACAAGCGCGAGGACAACACCGACCGCGCCAAGGCCCGCTCCAACGTCGAGGACATCATCAATGCCCACAAAGATCTGAGTTTGGTCGTGGGCCTGTGGAACTACAACGGACCCGCGATTGCGGCAGCGATTGAAGGTCTGGGCAAGCAAGGCAGCCTCAAAGCCGCCGTGTTCGACGAAGACGATGGCACGCTCGACGCTATCAAGAGCGGCACCATCGAGGCCACCGTGGTGCAGAAACCATTCCAGTTCGGTTACCTGTCGGCCAAATGGATGCACGAGCTTGCGACCAAGAAGGCTGAGGCGCAAAAGGCCCTCCCTCCGAACGGCATCATCGACACCGGCGTCACGGTGATCGACAAGAGCAACGTCGAGTCGTTCAGGACCGAGCTCGCAGCGATGAAGAAGTCGGTTCAATAGAGCCTGGCCATGCGCGCGGCATCCCAAACAGGAACGGCGAAACTGCTCGAGATGCACGGCATCACCAAGCGCTTTCCGGGCGTACTTGCCTTGGAAAGCGTTTCGCTCACGCTCGAGGCCGGCGAGGTGCTGGCGTTGATGGGTGAAAACGGCGCCGGCAAGAGCACGCTGATGAAGATCTTGGGCGGGGCCCAATCGCCCGATGCTGGAGAGATCCGCATCGCGGGCGAGCCAGCACTCCTGCGCAGCGTTCAAGACTCGAAAGCTCGCGGCGTCGCGCTCATCCACCAAGAGCTGATGCTGGCACCTAATCTCGACATCGCCTCCAACATCTTCTTGGGTAACGAACGAGCACGCGGTCAGTGGCTCCGCCCACTCGAGCAAGCGAGGCTGAACCTGCGGGCCTCGGAGTTGCTTGCGCGAGTGGGGCTCACTTTGCCAGTGACCACGCTGGTCTCGAAGCTCAGCGCGGGGCAGATGCAAATGGTGGAAATCGCCAAGGCGCTGTCCCGCAAAGCACGCATCATCATCATGGATGAGCCAACCTCTTCGCTCGCCAGCGCCGAAGCGCAGCATTTGTTCGAGATCATTCGTCGCCTCAAGCAACAGGGCATGGGCATCATCTACATCTCGCACCGCATGCAAGAAGTGATGGAGCTTGCCGATCGCGTCAGTGTCCTGCGCGACGGCCGCTACATTGGAGACCTCCTGCGTGAAGAGGCCAGCCACGACAAGGTCGTGGCCATGATGGTCGGGCGCGAACTGAGCGCTCAATATTTCCCAGAAAAACGCGCAAACACCTCGAACGATCTCATGCTCGAGGTCCGAAACCTGGTCGTACCCGGAGCGCCCGAAGGTGCGAGCTTCAACGCTCGCAAGGGCGAAATTCTAGGCTTCGCGGGGCTGATCGGTGCCGGCCGCACCGAGCTGATGGAAGCCATCTTTGGTGTGACCCCTGCCCTCTCCGGCCAGATGACACTCGATGGCAAGGGCTACCACCCCAATGTGCCGCGCAACGCGATCGACGCAGGGGTGTATCTGGCACCGGAAGATCGCAAGCGCCACGGCTTGGTCTTGCCGATGACCGTGGCGCAAAACACCTCCCTGCCAAACGTGGCGAGCTACGCTCGGTTCGGCTGGCTCCATCGCAAGACCGAACGAAAGGTCGCAGATGACGGCGTCCGGCGTCTGCACACGAAGACTCCGTCGATCAACCAAGCGGTGGTCAACTTGTCCGGCGGCAACCAGCAAAAGGTCGTGCTCGCGAAATGGCTAGCGATGTCCCCAAAAGTATTGATCTTGGACGAGCCGACACGCGGTATCGACGTGGGGGCGAAAGCGGAAATCTATCGGCACATGGCTGAACTGGCCGAGCAGGGCATCACTATTCTGATGGTCAGCTCAGACCTCGACGAGGCAATCGGCATGAGCGATCGCCTCGTGGTGATACACGAGCGCCGTGTAAAAGGCGTACTCGAGCGAGAAGAGCTCACGCAACTGAAGATCGCCAGTTTGATGACTGGACAGCCCTCCGCTGATCAGCAGACGGATCCCACCGCGGGCCGGGGAACAGAGGCCGTGGCATGAGGCGAGAGTTCGGCATGCTGAGCGCGCTTCTGGTCATGTGCGTCGCGCTTTGGATCTCCAATTCCGACTTCTTGAGTGCCTCGAACGTCGTGAACACCACACGACAAGTGTCGATGCTCGGCATCTTTTCGATCGGCATCGCTTTCGTGATCATCACCGGCGGCATCGATCTCTCCATCGGATCGGTGGTCGGGTTGACGGGTGTGGTGATCGCGCGGCTCTCGTCGACGCAAGCGGGCGGTCTTGGTTACCCGCTGTGGATCGGCATTGGCGCAGGGCTCTCAGCGGCCTTGGCGGTTGGCGTCCTTCAGGGACTATTAATTACGCGGCTCAAGCTACAGCCGTTCATCGTGACCCTCGGCGGCATGCTGCTCATCCGCGGCGTGTCACAAACGCTGGTCGATGGCGGAGTCATCAGCCTGGGCGATTCGTCGTTGCTAAACCTAGCCAGCGGCGGGCTCGTTCATCTTGGACGGGAAGCATTGATCGGTTGGCCTCTCGTCATCTTTGGTGCGGTGGCGACCCTCGGCGCGTACGTCCTGCATTACACGGTGCTCGGCCGTTACATCTACGCCATCGGCGGCAATCGCGAAGCCGCACGCTATTCGGGCATCGACGTCAACCGAGTCGAGCTCCTCACTTACGTGATCTCTTCGGGCACCGCGGGGATCGCGGGCATTTGTTATGCCGCGTACATCGGCCAAATGTCACAACAGGTCGGCATCTCGTACGAGCTGTACGCGATCGCGGCTGCCGTGCTGGGCGGCTGCTCGCTGCGCGGCGGTGAAGGCACGATCTTCGGCGTCTTGCTGGGCGCCGCGGTGATGCGCGTGATCGACAACGGCATCAACATGTTCCAAGTCCAATATGCGGACCCCGATGGCATCCGGCGAACCTGGCGACTCAACCAAAACTGGAATTGGATCATCGTGGGCGCCGTCATCTTAGTCGCCGTCGTTCTCGATCAGGTAGTGCACCTCGTGCAGGCTGCGCGCCGTCTGAAAGAAGCCAGCCCCCGCGATCGCATCGCGACTTCCCCGGTGCCTACCAAGAGCACGGCAGCGTAGGAGCTATTGGCAGGCGGTCGGGCTAGCGAGAGTCGCGCCGGCGGACTTTCGCACGAGTGCCTGCACCTCGGATGCAGGCACCATGAACGACTTGTACTCGTACGGCGGCGTGAAGGCAGTGCCGCTGCCCTTTTGATTCCCGGTGCAGCTCTCGAAGTCCCCGGTCGAAATCTGATCAGCAAACCGCGGCACTAGGCACTTAGTCGAAGCACTGCTCTGTCACCGCGCAACCCATTGCCGAGGCCCATGACGCGTCGTTTTCGCTTTTCGGTTGAATCTTCGGCAGGGACGGTCACGGCGGTCGCCGCGCTCGTTCTGAGCTGCAGCAGTGCGTCGTCGAGCGGTAGCCAGAACAACGGAAGCGGCACTGGCGGGTCGGCCACGACCTCGAACGGCGGCTCTGGTCCGGGCGTCGGTGGCAAGTCGTCCAGCAGCGGCTCATCGGGCGGCAGCAGCGCGCAAGCAGGCGCGAGCAACGCCATCGCTGGCGCGGCGAGTGGCGGGTCCGCCAATGTGGGTGGCAGTGTCAGTGGCAGTAGCGGAGGCAGCCCCGGTTCGGGCGGCTCAGCCAACGGCTCGGGCGGCTCGGCTGTCGGAGATCCCGTAGTCTGGCCAAACGACATGAGCCACACCAACTCGGATGATTGGCTCGCGGCCAATCACGACCGCATCACTCAGTTGCGGCCAAAGGTATTGGTCGTCGATCTGGAGAACACGGCCAACGCCGAAAAGCTAATTACCGATCACATCAACGCGCTCAAGGTCGCGAGTACACCGCACGGTTTCAAGGATCCGAGTGCACAACCCGCGCTGGTCTACGAGTTGGTGTCGGTCGTCCACGCCACGAAGGGCAGCACCATCGACTACAAGTCGTGGAACACGACCAGCTTCGCGGACAACATGAAGCTGAAGGACCCAGCCGATCCGACCGGCCCTAACCTCACCCTCTGTGAGGCATTCGAGAAAGGCGTGATCAACGAGGTCTGGTGCATGGCGGGTTCGGATCCCAAGTGCGGCGAAACACAAGAGGCCAAGCAGGTCTACGACGCCACGGGCAAGAAGGTCGCGGGCAAGTTCGTCTCGGCGTCCAACGGAGACAACATCACGAACCTCGGCTGCAAGGTGACCGCACGCATCACGGATTTCAATTCGAAGCGCGGCACGGGTTGCCACCAGCACGCCATGGGCCACGCCTGGGAGCGCTACATGGACGCGGGCGCAGTACCCATGCTCGCCAAACAGGCCAAACGCTTTCTCAACTGGGACATGGACAAGCGCTACAGCGCTCCGTTCAGCAGTTTTTATCAGGCGTGTAGCACCAACTCCTCTCAAACCACCGACTGCATGGTTTGGGCTTCGGACGTCCACGTCAAGAGCGGCGCGACCGCCTCCAAGCAATTCGACATTGCGGACATCTCGCAAGGTTGCGGCAACGCTCACTACTACCCGAACACGACGGGCAACTACTCGTACGATGCCAAGACCCCGGATCCAGAGGTCTCTTGCGCCTGTGAGAACTACGGCCTGCACAACGGAGCGAACGGTCTGGACCTGACCAACAAGTACACCAACGCCATGACCGACAAGCTCTACCCGCAGCTCGACGACGACTGCGGTGGTCACGGCACGGCGTATCTCTATCAAAACTTCCCGGGTCCCGGCACCAAAGCCCAGTGCGACGACGGCAGTCCGATGCGTAATTGGTGGGTCTACCTGTTCTACTAAGGGCAGATGTATTCCCTGCCTGTCGCCGAGTCATTCCGTCGACCATCAGTGACATGGGACCGAGAATGTCGCGAGCCGTCGTTTCGAGCGTGATCTTGATCGTTGCGTTGCCATCAGCGAGGGCCATGGCGGCGGCAGATGGCTGGGGCGCGAGCTATAGCTTCAACGCGATTTCGCCGGCGACGAACCACCTGATCTCTGCGAAAACCACGCTGGTTCCGGGTCGCTTACCGCCGACCGAGTCGGGCAAGGGCCCACTGTTCATCTGGCCTGGTTTGTCCAACGGTAAGGGCGATCTGATCCAGACCACTCTGGACGCTTGGGGTGACAACAAGGGCGCGTGCGGCGCTGCAACGGGCCAGTGGTGCGGCGAAACGTCGATCTTCGGGAGCTTCGGTCAACTCAGTGGGTCGTCTGCAGCCTTCGACCCTGACGACCACATCACCATCGAATACAAGCTCGGCTCGGACAACACGACTTGGACTCAGACCATGACCTCCATGAAGCTCGGCAAGGTCGTGTCGACTTATTCGAGAGCCAGTGGCGCGATGCTGGCGGGAGGTTTCGGCTTTGCCACCGAGGCCGACCAAGACTCGTACACCATCGACACGCAGTACTACCTGTGCACCGAGTTCCATCTCGCAGCAGCTGACCCAACGTGGGGGCCCAAGAGCGGTGGCGGAAACGGCGCCAAATACGGAGCAACCGGCACCGGTTCCGGCGCGGGTACGGCAAAGAACCTCCGCACCCCAAACGGCGGTCTCACGTGGCTCGTGGATCTCATCACGCTGCCCGCCATGAACCCTCAAGGCACGCAGACTCCACCCCCCGCGATCAACTGCGGAACGACGGGTAGCGGCGGAACGACGGGTAGCGGCGGAACGACGGGTGGCGGCGGAACGACGGGTAGCGGCGGAACGTCCTCGACCGGAGGTCACGGCGGTACATCCTCGATCGGCGGCCACGGCGGTGTGTCCGCAGCCGCTGGCCACGGCGGAGCGCCGGCAACGGGCGGAGCGCCAAACAGTGCTGGAAGTTCAGCGACCAGCGGCGGAAACCCGGGTGCCGAGCTGGGCGGCGGAGGAGCGCCCGGCGAAAGCTCCAGCGCAGGGAGCAGCTCCAACATCGGCGGGCAGATCGGCGCGACCGGTGGTCATGCAACGACGGGCGGTGTGAGCGCCGTTGCAGGCAGCGGCAACGGCGGGCAACGCGCGCTCGCGGGCAATGGCGGCACTCCACCGGGCAACGCAGACACGAGCGGTGGATGCTCGTGCGGCGTTCCAAGCAAACGCACGGCGCCACGGGCGGTCCTGGCGCTCACCATTGGCGCCGCACTCGCGTTTCGCTGGCGCCGGCCAAGGAAACCAAACGCGAGGTCGCAGCGAGACTAATCGCGCGTCCGCTTTCGACTCCAACGGATGACGTAGCTGAGCAGCAAGCCCAGCATGAGCCAGGGAGGTGCAGCGTCCTGCACGTTCGTCAAGCTGCAGCCCGAGTTCTTTTTACCGCCCGAGCTGTGCCCGCCCTGCGCAACGCTGTCTGCGCCGCTCGCACTAGCGCCGCTCGTTCCAACACTGCTCCCTCCAGTGCTTGGCCCGCCTCCGGACGGCGCACCGCCGGCCAGACACTCATTGAACACCCGAGGCGGAGGCGCATTCGGATCGCAGGCGCCAAATCCGGTCAGCAACATCTGGATTGGAGGCCACAGCGCGGGGCAAGTCGAGCCGACCGAAGTTGTACTTGCGCAACCAAAGTCCGAATGGATACACCCAAAGTCGAGCACCCGTTGAAAGCTCGCGCCTCGGTCCAGCGATCGGCCGACGACATAACCATCAATGCTTTGATCGCCGCACGCAAACAGGCCGGCGCTGTTCCACAGCATGCAGCTGACGCCGGAGCAGGAGACCTGCTCGAAGTCGAGCGTCTCCGTGTCCGCGCGAAATGTCCCTACGGCAGGGCTGCTCACGACCACTGTCTGTCCGTCAGGTGCCAGCGCGAAGCCTTGCATCTCGTAGTCCAGACGCAGCCGCTCGCTGAAAGTAGCCCCACCGTCCACGGTCACCTCGAGGCGTCCCGGAACCTCCCCGAGCCGCACATAGACTTTGTCGGCGTGCGTTGGATCGATGGCGCCGATGTAGGGCCAGGCGCCCCCTGTACTACCCGGGATTTCGTGCTCGACGAATGTCTTGCCGTGGTCTTCCGAGCGCAGCAGCAGGCCCTTTGCGCCCGAGCGCGTCGGCATGCCGCTGACGTATAGCAAATCCAGATCACTCGGCGCGACGTCGAGCGTGGTTGCAACGAAGTCGGGGAGCGGATCGCCCAAGGGCGCGAAGCTCACGCCCGCATCGGTCGACTCCCAGACCTGCGAGCGATGGACCACGTAGTCGACGCTCAGCGCGATCACACCGCGAGGATTTTTGGGAAGCACCGAGAGATCCACGACACTCTCGGTCACACCGCTGACCGGCGCGACGTCGCACGCGGCGAGTTGTGTGCGCGTGATCCCCGCGGGCACCCCGAGCACCAAAGGGCCACCGGGGAGCAACGCGACCGCGGGCAATGTATTGGTGTAGCCCAGCGCGTCTTCGCAAATCCAATTCCAGTTGGCTCCGGCGTCGGTGCTGAAGACCACGCCGAAGGTCGTGCGCAACGCCAAGTGGGTCGGATCGCCGGGCTCGGAGACCAGCTGGCTTACTGCTGGAAATGTGCCGTTCGCGCGTGCTTCACGCGCGGGCAGTGCGCTCAGCAGCAGCACAGTGAGCGCCCCACAAAGCCTGTTCGAAGGGAAACCTGACCTCATTGACCTAGCCTATGAGCTATTGCCCTAAAGGTACGTCGATGCACGATTTTTGACGAGTTTTGAGCGCGTCCCGCAACCTTGAACGTTGATGTCGTCTACGTTCGAGCCGAAGCCTGCGCCAACAATGGCGGTGTTCCCGGTGAGCCGAACCGGCGACGGGCCCCTGGTCGAGGCCGCGGCGGGCGGCGATCGCCACGCCATCGTCGAGGTGTGGAAGCGCTATGCCAACTTCGTGCGCGGTGTGCTGCATGGCAGCCTCGGGCGCGATAGCGCGATCGAGGATCTGGTCCAAGAGGTGTTCCTGGTCTTCGTTCGCAGCGCCAAGACGATCAAAGACGGCAGCAAGCTGCGCGGATTCTTGTCCGGAGTGGCCGTGAGGCAGGCTGCAAACGAGATCCGACGCCGACGCTTACGTCGTTGGCTCACGCTGTCTCCGACGGGAAGTCTGCCGGAGCTAGTCGCCCCATCGCGCGATCGCGATGGGCAAGAAATATTGCACGCGCTCCAGCGAGTGCTCTCGAGAATGAGCCAGCGCCGACGAACGGCGTTCGTGCTGAGGCACGTGCAAGGCTTGGAAATGTTGGAAGCGGCCGCGGCGCTAGCCATTTCGGAGTCGACACTACGACGCGAATTGGCGCGCGCCCGCGAACTCGTGTTGCGGGGCGTGGCTCGTGAGCCGGCGCTCGCCGAATATTTGGCTGATCGAGGAGGGTGGTCCAATGGCTGAGACCAACGACGTGGACCCACTCGCGCGCATCGCGGAATTGTCGCGACGCGCGGTGGCACGCGCGCCCAGCGCCTCGGATGAAGCGCTGTCCCTGCAGCTGTTTCTTGCGCGTGTGGACGCGGAGCTCGCTTCACCACTCAGGAAATGGGGCCACTTTCGCTGGCTCTTGGCTGTGCCGGCGGTGGTGAGTGTCGCCGCCTCTCTTTTACTGTTTTGGCGACGGCCTTTGCTCACTTTCAATGTTGAAGGTGGCGAGCGGAGCGGCCGCTACATGAGGGCCACCGATCAGGCATCCGCAGTTTTGCGATTCTCCGATGCCTCGAGCCTCGTGGCCAGTGCCGGTTCGCGGCTCCGCATCGAGGACGCGACCTCGCACAGCGCGCGCGTGTTACTGGAACGAGGGCAAGTCAGCGCGGAGCTCATGCACAGCAGCAATGCGGACTGGACGTTTGCGGCGGGCCCCTACGAAATGCACACGACTGAATCGCGCTTCGAGTGGAGTTGGGTACCCGAACTCGACAAGTTCGAAGTGGTCTTGCTCGAAGGTTCGCTGGAGCTCAGCGGACCAGGCGGCTCTAGTCGAATCGAGCTGCACAGTGGGCAGCTCCTTCGGGGCGACGCCAAGCAACACCTCATGCAAGTCGGGGAACTCGAAGAGACGGCGATCGTCCACGAGCAGGGCGCTCACTGAGCCGTGAGCCAGTACCTCTACGGCGCGCTCTGATGAACCACCAGGTGCGCGCTGTCGAACGAATTGTAACTATCGAGCAACGGGAACGTCAGTGACGCACCGCCAATGAGCCGACCGAACGCCGAGCGCGGATCGGTCGTGAGCGTCATTGTGCCGCTGCTGAAGCGAATCGCTGGCAAAACCGTGCGCATCTGTGACGAGCCCGCGAGGCCGTCTTGCCACCAGCTGGCGGTAAACGCGACCGGGGCCGCCGTTGGTGTCACCACCGGTCCCAGCAGCTGGTAAGCCGGCGCGCGCAGCGGATCGTCCTTCACCGAAAGCGTGCCCCCGGTGCTGCTCGGCCGAAGCACGAAGCGCAAGCTCGGATCGGGCTCTGCGCGGACGCCCTTGCTCAGCAAGGCAGCAGCGAGCAACGGATCCGTCGTGGTGTACCAGAGCGTGTAGTTGTTGATGTCCGCGGTGCTGTCGGGACCAACCAAGTTGATGCCAATTTGAGAGAGCGTGCCCCGTGGTGATCTCCGACCCGCGATGCGCGTCTGGTCGCACTGAGCGGTACGCACGACAATCACCGCGTTGCTCGCATCACCAGCGAGCGTGTAGCGCGCTGGCACGAGCGGACGCGCGTTCGCCGCCGGCACGAAGCCGATGCCGGCAAACTCGGTGCAGCCCGAGAAATCAACCGCCAGATCGCTCCCCCCGAGCGCGTTCTGCTGCTCGCCCACGGCTTCCGGATCCGCGCCCGCGCACCCCACGACCAGAACCGCCGCAAAGAACCCTCGCTTTACCATGGTCCACTCCTTTCTATTTCGGTGCCCACCCAACCCGCCACGTGCTCGCCCAAGCGGAGATTTGCTGGCACCCGCTGCAACTCCGCGCGGTGCACGGTATCACTGATTAAGCAAGTTTCCGAGCGGCAGATACATCGATACGGGATTCGACTTCAGCTCGGGTCGACGACGATTTGAATCTGGGCGATGACCTTGTTGCCGTTTTGGGTTGCAGTCGCGTGACGACCGCTGTTGCCCGACTCGGTCGCGGCCATCGCGCCTGCATACGCGGAAAGCGAGGTACGGCGCTTATAGGGCTCGACGGACTCATGAATTGATTTGCTGAACTGCGCATCGAAATAGAACTGGGTCGTAAAGATCCACGCGGGCTCGATGCTCTTGTTGTAAGCAACGCGACCGCGTGACTGCGAACCCTTCTTGAAGCACGCAACGCAGATGTGCAAAGCGCGACCGTTGAACCAGCCAGGAAAGACGCTCAAGAACGCCGCCACGCCGTCGGCATCGGTGACCTGAACACCGCGACAGAAACGATCGAGGTTTTCGAGGTTGTTCGCTCCGGGGCTACCGGTGTACGGAGCGTCCGGCTTCTGCTCGGTCGAAGAGCCTTTGGTCCCGAAGCCACTCGTGTAGCCCTGCGCGTCGGGATGCCAAATGTAGACTTCGATGTTCGGCACGGGCACGAGGTTGATACAGCCTGCGTCGTTCTTGGTCTTGTCGAGCACCCGCACGTAGAGCTCCATGTCCATGCCCTTCTCGGCGGCGGGATCATACTGACCACGGATGTCTTGTCGGACTAACGTGACGTCGTTCGGTATCTCGAGTTCGTGAATGAAGAACGGGCCCTGGCCGGAGGAGTCCACCCTCGTCACGACATCGCAAGCGAGCGGCTTGGGGTTGCTCGGATCGGTGGAGTCTTGAACGGGCACGCCCGTCCACGGAGGAGACACCAGCCCGCCCGTGCTCGACGTTCCACCCGCGCCCGTGCTGCTCCCACCGGCACCCGCCGTGTTGGACGCGCCGCCGGCGGCGGTGCCTGCGCTGCCCCCTTTGCCTCCGCTGCCCGCGGTACCTGCTTTGCCTGCAGTGCCTCCGCTGCCCGCGGTGCTCGGCGAGCCTCCGACGCCTGGTGCGCCTGCTTCGCCAAACGCGCCGGCTTCGCCTCCCTCGCCCGCTTCACCTAGCGCGCCGGCTCCGGCTTCGTCCAGCGCGCCTCCGGCACCGGGCGCACCTGCGCGGCCAGGGCCGCCAGCGCCATGCAATCCCCCAGCCCCTAAGCTCCCGGTACTTCCCCCGCTACCGCTGCCTCCCGTTCCGAAATTACGGTGCGGTTCAGAGCTGCACGCGCCGGCCGCCACGAGCGCACCCAGTCCCTCGAGGAGACGTCGGCGGCTCACCGAACTCGCTGGGGTTCCGGCCTTCTTCGATTCACGCTTCCGACTCATCGACCCTCCGGGCGCGAGTGTCGCACATTCGATGGCGCCGTTTCGATTTTTTCGGGCATTCGCTGCTCCGCGATGAGCTAGGGCGATTGGCGCAGGGCGGTGTAAGGTTCGCCCGCCGTGCGGAAAGAACGGCGATCGGCGGATCCACTTGCTCTTCAATACTGGGCGCTTTGCGCTGTTTTTTCTGATCGTGTTCCTGGCCAATTGGCTATTGGGCAAGCGCTTTCGTGCGCAAAACGTGGTCTTGGTTCTGGCCAGTCAGTGGTTCTATGCCTGTTGGGACTACCGCTTCTTGGCGCTGCTCTGGTTCTCGATGTTGGTCGACTACGTCGTGGCCATGCGGCTCGACGCCAGCAGCAACGAGCGCCAGCGAAAGTGGTTGATCACGCTCAGTGTGTCGGTGCAGCTCGGCATCCTCGGTTTGTTCAAGTACTTGAACTTCTTCGCCGACAGCGGGGCGGCGCTGTTGCAACGGCTGGGGTTTGGAGTGCACCCGATCGCGCTGGGCATCGTGCTGCCGGTCGGCATCTCGTTCTACACGTTCCAGACCATGAGTTACACGATCGACGTGTACCGTCGTGTGATCCCTGCCGAGCGGAACTTGCTTTCGTTTGCCACGTTCGTGTCGCTGTTCCCGCAATTGGTGGCCGGACCGATCGAACGCGCGCGGCGCATCTTGCCGCAGATCAACGCGCCACGCAGCCTCCCGCCGGAAGCGCTCTACTCAGGCGCGACGCTGATCTTGTTCGGGTTGTACAAGAAGGTGTTCATCGCCGACAACTTGGCCACGGTCGTCGATCGAGCCTTTTCGGAGCCCGAAGCGCTGACTCGCCCCGAAGCGATCCTTGCGTTGTACGCATTTGCGTTTCAAATTTATGGCGATTTTTCGGGCTACACCGACATCGCACGCGGCACCGCTCGACTGCTGGGCTTCGATTTCGCGCTCAACTTTCGTCGGCCCTATTTCGCTAGAAACCCGAGCGATTTTTGGCAGCGCTGGCACATCAGTTTGTCCAGCTGGTTGCGCGACTATCTGTACATTCCGCTGGGTGGAAACAAACGTGGCACCGGTCGCACGTTGCTCAATCTGTTCCTGACCATGCTGCTCGGTGGCTTGTGGCACGGCGCGTCCTGGACGTTCGTGCTGTGGGGCGCGTACCACGGGCTCTTGCTCGTCGTGCATCGCTTGCTGAAACCGGTGTTGAATCGCGTTCAACCGAAAAACGTCGTGGCTTCTGGCCTCTGGGCGGCGCTGCGCTGCGTGGTGATGTTCCACCTGGTGGCGCTCGGTTGGCTGCCCTTCCGAGCGCACAAGCTGCTCGAGGTGAAGCAGGTCTTGCTCGGCATTCTCCAGCGCGGCGGGAGCTTCGCCGAAGCGGCGGGCTCCGCCAAGTGGCTCTGTGCCTGCGCGGGCCTACTCCTACTGCTCGAGCTCGCCGAGGAACTCAAACCAGACTTCCTGGCGCGCCGTCAGTTTTGGGCGCGCGGCTTGGTCTATGCAGCAGTGCTGTTGTCGATTCTGATTGCGGGAGCTCCCGGTGGACAGACCTTCATCTACTTCCAGTTTTAGGGGGCGGCGCTTGCCGTGGCGGCGTTTGCCGTTCGGTGCGCTGTTCGCAGTCGCGTTGCTCGGGTGCTTGGAACTCGGCGTGCGCGCGTTCTACAAGCCGCCGTTCGTGTCGCTCGAGACCTTCACTGCCAACTACCCACTCGCTCCGCAGTATGGCTTCGAGGGCTCGCGTGCTTGCTTTCCAGTGCGCGAGCAAATGAGCTGCCGAGCCACCCAGGACATGAACATCATTACGCAGGATTTCCCGCGCAAGAAGCCGCCGGGAGAGCTGCGCATCATCGTCATCGGTGCCTCCGTCTCTTGGGAAGGGGCAAAGCCGAGCAAGAGCGAGGGAAACTACCCGAGCCGCACGCTCGAGCTACTTCAGCAGCGGCACCCCGAGAAATCGTTGCGACTGATCAACCTATCGGTGCCCGGCTTCGGTTCCACGCGACAAGTCGTGCGTTTTCGCGAAGCGCTCGCTTACGAGCCCGATTTATTCATCGTGCACACGCACGACACCAACGAGGTGCGCGAGGATCAGCGCCGCGCCTACGTACGCAGCTTGCACTCAGGCATCGCCGGCAAACTCTTGTACTCGCAAGCAGTGGTGGTGTTGAAGAAGCTGTGGTCCACAGCGCTCGACGTACCAGCGCCGCGTCCAGTCGCCCCGCCCGGTGAGGATGACGGCGCCGGCTTGGACTATGGAGCCAAGACCGAACGATGGTTGGCCGGCTCGGAGCGCAACGTGAAAACGATGTTGGAACTGGCCAAGGCCCGCTCGATTCCGGTGATCTTGGTCGGCGCCAGTCGCGGCAACACCAACGGTCGCGATCGACCGCTCAATGTCCTCATGCGCCCGCTCGCCAGCGGCACCGAGGTGCAATTCCTCGACGTCCCTGCGCTATTTCGCCCGGGAATCGAGAAACACCGCCGTTACTTCAAGGATAACGTCCACTACAACGCCGAAGGCACGCGCATGGTCGCGGCCGAGCTGGCGCCATTGGTGGAGACGGCGCTGCCGGCGCTGCATTAGCCGAAAAGCGCACATCTCCTGTTGTGCTACCATGGTGGCACTATGAAAAAGCGCGCGGGCGTCACTGCGAAAATCAGCATCTCGCTGAGTCGGAGCGAGCTCGCTTCGCTGAAGAAGCGAGCGAAACGCCTGTACGGTGGCAACGTCTCGGCGGTCATCTCGGAGCTGGCAGCTGATGCAGCCTTGCTCGAGGGAATGCATGAATTGGTTGGCTGGTTGGGTGGCCCATCGCTGACGGACGCTGAACGCGAAACCATCGACCGAGAATGGGCGGGGGCGACGCCGATCTCGAAGCAACTACGACCGAAAAAGGGCTCCAAGTGAAGAATGGCATCACCTTCGACACGGGCGCACTGATTGCGCTCGAGCGTCGAGGACAACGCATTCGGAAGGTCGTAGAAAGGGCGACCGAGCAAAAGATACGCATCACCGTACCGGCGGCGGTGATCACGGAATGGTGGCGCAGTCGAAACGACGCCCGGGACATCATCCTAGCTGGGGTACGCGTAGAAGCGCTTTCCGAGAGCCTGGCAAAGCTCGCCGGTGAGGCTCTTGCTGCCGTAAAGGGAGCAACTGCGATCGATGCAATCGTCATGGCGTCCGCTGCGCAGCGGGGCGACCTCGTCTACACCTCGGACGTGCCCGATCTGACGAAACTCACGAGCTATTTTCGCGAGGTACGGGTTCTGGGCGTCGGATGATTGTTCTTCGAGCGCTCCCGTCGCGAAGCGCCGTCACACGGGCCAGCGGATCGCGTCGAACAGCGCGCGTAGCTTTACCCCGCGCGCTGGCGCGACCGCTTCGACCCACGCGACGCGGCCTTGCAAATGGGCACGAAAGTCAGCGTGTTCTTCGCGATTTTGCGTGTCGGCGCCATGACGCAGACAGTTCGACAGTATCGCTTTCAGGCGATCGTAGTCCCGACGCGGCAAGTTTGGTCGTTCGTTGACGACTAGGCCGCAGACGAGCTGGCGGCTCGCGCGACGCATGATGCGCGTCTTGCGAAAGTTGACCTCGAAGCCTTCGTCGAGAGCGATCGCGGCAGCGAGTGTCGAAAAATCGCGGATGCGGCGGGCGAACGTTGCGTCGCCCGAGAACGCGAGATCGTCTGCGTAGCGGCTATACTTGGCGCCAGCGGCGACGGCGGCGCCCGCCAAACGTCGATCGAGCCCGAAAGCGCACAGGTTGGCGAGCGCTGGCGATGTCGGCGCTCCTTGCGGCAAGTGCTGAGTCAGCGCGCTCTGTCGCAATCGCTGATAGCGAGCGAGTTCTGCGGCACTGTCGGGACGCGGGCAGCGCGCGAACTCCGCGGGCGGCAATGCCGTCGTGCAAACACCCGCGAGCACACGTGCGACTGGTGCGGGATAGCCGGCAGCGCGGAAGACGTGAAACACGCGTCCGTGCGGGATCGATGTGAAGAAATCCTCGAGATCGAGGCACAGCACCGCCGCGTGCCCGCTGTGGCGTGAAGCGTGCGAGAAGGCCGAGCGCCCACGCACGAAGCCTTCAGCAGAAGGATGCGTTGGAATGGCGTCCAAGATGCAGCGCAACACGCGCCGCTGCACGGCCTTGATGCGCGCCTTGGGCACTTCGATCAGCCGAAAGCCGCCTCTGCGCTTGGGCAGCCAAGTGCGATGGTAATGCTCGAGCCGCGAGTGCGTGTTTCGGCGCAGATAGCGCCGTGCATCAGCAAGCCATTGGAGCTCGCTGGGCTCCACATCCAGAATACGCGCGAGCTCGACCAGCGTTGCGGCTGGAGGCACCGGCCAGGGCGTGACGTCCATCGCGGGCGGGAGCGCGAGCCAACGCCGAATGCGCGGAACCTCTCGTCCCCAGAAGGCGCCTCTGAACGAAGGGGCCGACGCGACGACGGCTGCGAGCCGGGCGATCCCGTCCTCGCCTGCCGTCGGCGGCTCGGGAAAGCGGCGGAGCACCGTGCGTACGACCGGTGCGATCCAAGAGGCCTCCGCCCCGATCACGTCGGCCGCGAGCTGCCGCAACGCGGCTGGCTCCCACGGACCGATGACGAGCGCGTTGGCGAGAGCGCGAGCCACCAGCAAACGATATTTCATGACGGGGGTGTGATGCGTGATGGCGGGCTCAACGAAGCCTGTCCTTTGCGACCGGTTCCCCAGCGAAGCGGGGGCGAGGAGTCGCGAGACGAATGGTGAGCCCAATGAAATCCCTCGGGGTAACCCCGAAGAGCGACGGATTTCGCCGACGCGAGCTTGAACCCGCCATCACGCGGATACAGTACATCACACGGGCAACCGGGGCGATAGCGGCTACCGGTGTAGCGATGGACGAAACGATCCTGACGTCCAGCCAACCGCAACGCGAGCAACTTGGGAAACGGGAACCATGACCAATTCGTCTAGTCGAGTCCTCGAAACTGCGCCGTGGTCCAATTGCATTTTCAACGGCGCTTGGGCAAACGCGCTCGGCGGTTCTGTCGATGTGAAGGAACCCGCAACGGGCGAGGTATTGACGCGCACGGGCGTCGCCAACGAAGCAGATGTGACGGCTGCGGCGATGACAGCCGCAAAAGCTCAGCCCGGGTGGGCTGCGACACCGTTTCCGGAGCGCGTGGATGTGTTTCATCGCGCGGCCGCGTATCTCGAGCAACACATCGCGGAGTTCGGCGAACTCATCGGGCGCGAAACGGGCGGGCCTCCGTTCAAGGGGCAGCACGAGGTCCGAGCGGTCGTCACGCAACTCAAAGTGGCAGCCGGTCTGATGATGCAACCCGACGGGGTGACGCTGCCAACGCCAGGCCGCCTGAGCATTGCCAAGCGGGTGCCCTTGGGCGTCGTCGGTGTGATCGCGCCCTTCAACTATCCGTTGATTCTTTCGATGCGTTCCATCGCCCCCGCGCTGGCGCTCGGCAACAGCGTCTTGGTCAAACCGCCCGCGCAAACGCCGCTGAGTGGCGGCTTTCTCGCCGCGCTCGCCTTCAAAGAAGCTGGGCTTCCCGCGGGCACGCTCCAGGTGCTGCCCGGTGACGCCGAGGCCGGCGAGGCGCTGTGCAAAGATCCGCGCGTGCAGCTGATTTGCTTCACGGGTTCCACGGCCACGGGGCGACGCATCGGCGAGCTCGCCGGCAAACACCTGAAGAAGGTGGCGCTCGAGCTCGGCGGCAAGAATTCGCTCATCATCCTGGATGACGCCGATCTCGACTTGGCCGCGAAAAACGCCGCATTCGGCGCCTACCTGCATCAGGGTCAGATCTGCATGGCGACGGGGCGCGTGTTGGTGCACGAGAAAGTCGTCGCTCCGCTAGTCGAGCGCTTGGTAGAAAAAGCCAAACGCCTTCCGGTCGGCAATCCGCGCGGAGGCCTACCGATCGGCCCGCTGATGAACGAGCGACAACGCGATCGCGTCCACGCCATCGTCACGGAAGCCGTCACCGAAGGCGCCAAACTCGAAGCGGGTGGCACGTATCAGGGCCTTTTTTACGCGCCCACCGTACTCACCGGCGTGCGCGCGAACATGCGCGCATTCCGCGAAGAGGTCTTCGGACCCGTCGCCAACGTCACTAGCTTCGCGACCGACGACGAAGCGGTCGCGCTCGCCAACGACACCGAATACGGCCTCGCCACGGCCGTGATCTCCCGCAATGTCGGGCGCGCGCTCGCCCTGGCCGAACGAATCAAAGCCGGCCACGTCCACGTCAACGATCAAACCGTGGTCGACGAAGTGCTGAACCCTTTCGGCGGCCCAGGCGCCTCCGGAAACCACACCAGCATGGGCGGCGTCGCCGATCCTGCGCTCTACACCCAATGGCGCTGGCTCACGATCAAAGACGCGCCTCCGAGGTACCCGTTTTGAGGTTGATCAATGTCGGATGGTTTGGTTAGCGGGCGCGGCGTGCACAGCACGACGCGTAGCTCCGGGCGCGACCAACCCGCAGTAACGCGCCGTTCGACGCACTGCGTGAGCGCACGAACATACCGAAGCTGAAGAGATCAGTGCACAGACATACAATCACAGACATACAATACCGCACGGTGAATCTCGCTCATTCTATTGCGCGGTATGAGCCAAACCCGGCAACTCGAACGGAAGAGCCGCTTCGTGCGTCGTCCCCTCTCTCAGGGAACGAGCCGCCCTGGCGCGCGTCTTCTGCTACTTATCGTCTTCATTCTTTGTCAGTGCACCATCGTCGAACGCAAGTTCGCTGACTCCGGAGGCGCAGGGAACGTCCCCATCTCATCGATTGGCGTCGGAGATGCGTGCAGCGAACGAGGGCTGCGCGCGTGCGCTGGTCCGTCGCAGGATCAGCGGCTCATTTGCGACAACGGCGTCTATCAACTCGACACGCCCTGCCCTGCTGGAAACAACTGCGATCAGCTATCCGGAACCTGTTTACCGATCGTCGCCGAATGTGTGGGAAAGCGCGTCGGCGCCCGCTTTTGCGCCGCGGACGCAGTGAAGGTGTGCGGACTCGACCTCGTGCGCCTCGAAACCGAGTCCTGCGATGGCGTGTGCGTGGGCGGGAATTGCATGGCTCAGAGCTGTGGAGATGGCGTCACCTCTGCACCGGAGCAGTGTGATGACGGCAATCTCGACAACACCGACGGCTGCACGAACGACTGCAAAGCGGCGATTTGCGGCGACGGAGTGACCGTACCACCCGAGGAGTGCGACGACGGCAATGCCGATGACGGCGACGCTTGCACCTTTTGCCAGGTCGCGCGCTGCGGTGATGGTCGCATCGGACCGAACGAGGCCTGCGACGACGGCAATAGCGACAACACCGACGCTTGCAGCAACGCCTGCACACTGCCGCAGTGCGGCGACGGAGTGGTTCGAGCCGGCGAGCTGTGCGACGACGGCAACGGCATCGACAACGATGCGTGCAGCAACACTTGCACGCCCCCTCGTTGTGGCGACGGGATCGTCCAGGCTGGCGAAGCCTGTGACGATGGCAACGCGGTCGACGGCGATGGCTGCAGCAGCACCTGCACCGTGCCAGGTTGTGGCGACGGAACCACCCAATCGCCCAATGAAGAGTGCGATGACGGCAACCAGATCAGCACCGACACCTGCACCGTGGCCTGCAAAAAGCCAAAGTGCGGGGACAGCTTCGTCCAGGCCGGTGAAGAGTGCGATGACGGCAACGCAATCAATACGGATGGCTGCACCACTTCGTGTCGCTTGGCCAAGTGCGGAGATGGATTTGTCCAGCGCCTGACCGAAGAGTGCGACGACGGCAACACCATCGCCAGCGACGGCTGCACGGACACCTGTCACGCAGCGCGCTGCGGTGACGGCGTCACCCAGACGGGCGAAGAATGCGACGATGGCAACGCCATCAACAGCGACATGTGCACCACCACTTGTCGGCGGCCCGTGTGTGGCGACGGCATCCTCTCGGGAGGGGAAACCTGCGAAGACGGCAACAAGCTCGACGGCGACGGCTGCAGCTCGTCGTGCCAAACCGAGGTCTGCGGTGACGGCAAAAAGACGGGCACCGAAGAGTGCGATGACGGCAACAAGAACGACAACGACGGCTGCAGCGCCGTGTGCCGCAACGAAGTCTGCGGCGACGGAATCGTTCAGCGCCCGCGCGAGGACTGCGAGGACAAGAACACCGTAGACACCGACTTGTGCCGCAACGGCTGCAAAAACGCGGCCTCACTCAATGCGCTGAGCGGGGATTGTCAGAACATCAACCAGATCACCCAAACCGTGTGCATGGTCGCGGTCACCAACTGGTGCAAGCAATACAATAACTCGCCCGAGGCCGGCATGGTCACCGGACAGAACGCAGACAACGAGTACCGAGTCGGCTGCATCACCGGAGTGAAACGATACGACGCGAACAGCTCGCTGTTCGACAACAAGTGCGGTCCAGGGCAGCAACAGAGCCCCGCGTGTCTGGAAAAGATGGCGGCAGCGTGTAGCTCCCTCGGCGCGTACAAGATCGGCTTCTATCTCGGAGTCGGCGCCACTTCGGGCACCTTCGCGATCGCTTGCGGCGCCGGAACGAAGACAGCCACCGAAAACGTGCCCAACTGCAATGGCATCGCGGAGGGCAACCCCGTCCCTGTCGCGTGCTCAGCCGCACTGGCCGACAAATGCGGCAACAGCAAAGGCGGCATGATTCAAGCGCGCGCGCAGTCCAACCAGGTGACCTACACCTGCGTGGATTTGAACCTGACGGGTTCCGCGCGGTTCAAGTAAGCGAGCGTGAGTTCCCTCGCGCAGTAAGAAATGACTACGAGGCAGGGTGCAACACTGAATCGAGCGCGCGTTGATTTGTTTACATACGAGTTCGAGGTTGCGCGACAGTCGTAACAGTCCGATCGTGTTTCCGTCCTTCGCGGGAGGAAACTCGAATGAATCGTCGAAATACGTGGGGTGGGACGTGGGCGTTTGGGTTGGCGTGCCTTGGATTTTCGACCGGTTGCGGTTCGCAGACCCCCGCGCAGGAGTCTGCCCGGATCGGAGTCGTTAGCGAAGCGCTCAGTTGGAGCGTGTCGCCGGAAACTCTACTCACTGCTCCATCGATGGGCACCCCGGTCTCGCCGATGTTCGATATCGCCGCTGACCCAGGGGGCTTTCTTTGCGCCTGGATGGACGACCAACTAGGGCTGGTCGAATCGACCCACATTTCGAACTCCGGCGTTGTCTCGACTCCCTATGGGACTTTGCTGACCAACGAACCGACGTCGCCGAGATCCTTTAGGCCGGCGATTCTCACCGCTTCCAATGGGCAATTCTATTTGGTCGCGTGGGTCCGACGGGTTTCTTCGACCAGCAGCGAGATCGTTGGAGTACGGGTATCCACGAGCGGTGAGCAACTCGACGCGGCGCCGATTGTGCTCGCAAGCATGAACTCGGTTGTTCTTCTCGATACGCTGCTGTCCGATGGGGACGGTTTCTTCATTGCTTGGCAAGACACGGCTGCGAATTCCCCCGCGAACGAACAAGGCAGGTTCATTTCATTTTCGAACGTTGACCCAACACTGTCGCCCATCGTGGATCTTGGTTTTTTCCCCTGGAGCCCGCACTTCTTCACGTTCGATGGCAGCAAGTACGCGGTTGCTTACAACACCAACTACTACTTCATCAATGACTTTACCATCAGGCGTTTCAGCAGTGCCGGTCTCGATTCGGCGCCGGTCACCTTCACGGATCCGAACTGCTCCGGGCCCAATGTGGTCGGCCTCACGTCGCGTGGAAGTGGGGAATTGCTCGTGGTCTATGGGTCCTCCTGCGCCACGCAGAGCGCCCTGCAGCTCCGTAGTGATCTGCAACCGAAGTTCGCGGCGGTCGCGGTATCGAATCCCATGTCATTTTTGAGAATCGGCTACGTCGGCGGCAAGTACATTGTCGGGAACACACAGATCGATCCGGCAACGAACGCCTCATCGCCTGCGACGCTTCACGCGTATGGCGGTTCGGCTTGCAACGCGACGGGGTGCCTCGTTCAGCAACCGGCATCCGGCAGCGAAGTGTCGCGCGTGTCACCTGCGGGCGATCCGCTGGATCCTCCGACGATTGAGCCAGCCATCCAAGCCCCTCTCGAAGGAGACCCGGTCGTCGGCGCGGGTGCAGGGATGTATCTGGTGACGTGGGCCGATCGCACACAGACCACTTACGCGGCTCGCATAAGCGCAAGTGGTGCATCGCTCGACCCGACTCCGCTGGTGCTCCCATCGGGCTCTAGAAGCGTCTCGTTCAACGGCACTGATTTCCTCGTACTGGGGAGCCGTTTGACGCGTATCTCCCCGCAGGGGCTGATCAAAGATCCGAACGGGATCGAGATCCCTTCCGACATCTGCGCCTCGCCGGTGTTGGCCTGCCGAAACAGCGACTGCCTGCTTGCATGCTACGGACCTGGCCTTCCAGTGACACGTCTGGGCGCCGACGGCACCTTGCTGGACACGCCGCCGATTCAGGTCCTTCCGTCTTCGGATCCCGTAGCACCTTTGACACTCGCGCCGAGTGAAGACGGCTATGTCCTTCAGTATGGCGAGGGTGGCACCGTGCGCCTCGACGCAACTGGTCATCGAGTGGGCTCGCCCATGCCGGGCGTTGCGCAGCGGATGTATCCGTGTGGCTCGAACTTCTTGGTGTTCAGTCCTCTCCCGTCGCAGCCAAGCATCTATACGGCGTCCCTCGTGGACCTTTCCGGCTCGGTGTTGGTCGGCAACCTGGACTTGGGGGCGCCAATCAAGCCGGGCTTCGCCGTTGCATCGCGAACAACGGGTTGCGCCGTTGCCTGGTCAAAGACTGGCCCAACGAATACCGATATCTACGCTAATTTCGTGGCTAGTGATGGCAGCGGCGCCTCGGCGCAACCGATCCCCATCGCGACGGATCCGTTCAACGAGGTGAACCCCGCGCTCGCTTTCAACGGCGACCAATTGCTGGTCGCCTATTCGCACTTGGTCGCGGCAGCCCCGTACGGCAACTATCGCATCGCAGCGCGCAGCGCGACGCTCACCGACGGTGGAGCGGGCACAGGAGGAGTCGGGGGTGCACCTAGCTCCACCGGAGGTGGAGGCTCAGGCGGCGTCATTGGGACAAATGGCGTCGGCGGGTCGGGTGGCGTCGGGGTTGCGACTGGTGGCGTGAGCGAGACGGGTGGCGTCGGTGTTGCGACAGGCGGCGTGAGCGCGTCGGGTGGCCTCGGTGTTGCGACCGGCGGCGTCATTGGGACGGGTGGCGTCGGTGTTGCGACAGGTGGCATGAGCGCGTCGGGTGGCCTCGGTGTTGCGACAGGTGGCGTCGGCGAGTCGGGTGGCGTCGGTGTTGCGACCGGCGGCGTCATTGGGACGGGTGGCGTCGGTGTTGCGACAGGTGGCGTCATTGGGACAGGTGGCGTGGACGGGACGGGCGGAGTCGATGCGACGGGCGGCGTCGTCGAGACAGGCGGCCTGGTTGGGATGGGTGGCAGCGCCGGCACTGGTGGCGTGGGCGAGCCTGCTGCGGGCAACGCTGGAAGCAACGAAGGAAACGCGGCTGGTACCGTCGACTCCAATGGTGGGTTCGCTGCGCAGGTCAACGACGGCGGAGCCAGCGGCGAGCAGCCGGCAAGCAACGCTGGCAGGGGCACGACCGCTGGCGCGGGCACGACTGC
>DASQCO010000088.1:0-34528 GCA_035634635.1 Polyangiaceae bacterium | reverse complement strand
TCAGATCTCTGCGGCCTCTGCGGCTCGGCGGTTCAAACTCAAGGGGGTCGCCGTGGGACGCAATCAGTAGACGCCCAGCACCGCGCAGCGATGGGTTTTCCCAATCCAAGCCGCGCCTGTGCGGTATCTATGACGCCAAGCGACTTGTTGCGCGAACCCCCAAAATCTCCCTCAGATCTCTGCGGCCTCTGCGGCTCGGCGGTTCAAACTCCGGGAGCCGCTTTGGGGGTGCTGCGTCGTGACCGCGAGCGCAGGTGCGTGCTCGGTGAGCGTTGTTCGGCGGGAACAGAGCGGGCTTTGAGGTGCGATGCTGGGGCGCGAGCGCCAACTCTCTTTACGAGCTGGCGCGTTCGTCGGCGATGGGGGGGGTGGCTTTTAGGCGGGAGAAGAGGAGGAGGCCGACGGCTAGGGAGAGGAGGTTGGCGACGAGTTGGCCGGCGTAGCTGACGAAGGACATGGCGGCGCCGGAGGTCTTTAGGACTTCGAGCGGGAAGTACAGGGCGAGGCCGGAGTAGGTGCCGATTTGGAAGGCGCCGAACAGACCTGGGCCTGCAGGGACGATCACGCCGAGGCCGAGCACGCCGAGCGTGACGCAGGCTTGCGGGATGGATGCTTCGATGCCGCAGCCGCGCATCAAGAGCCATTGGCCGACGAAGTTGCACAGCCAGTAGGCCGCGGTTTCGGCGAAGAATCGGCCGCGATTTTCGGGCGATCCGAGCACGCCCAAGCCGTCGGCCAGGCGCTCGAGGGTGCCGGTGACGAAGCTCGCGAGCTTGGGCGAGATCGGACTCAGCAACTTGGTCGTGAGATCGTGCGCGAAGCCGCGCGCGACGTAGAACACGGTCAGCGCGACGGCGCCGCCGATGAACACCGCCGCGGCCACGAATAGCGCGTGGGGAATGATCTCGACCGGCAGAGCGACGTTGCCCAGATGATCGGGGAGCGGTGAGATGGGCGTCGAGAGCAGGAACGCGACGGCGGCGGTGACGATCAGTGTCAGCCCATCCACGACACGCTCCGCGCCGGCGGCGCCGAGCGCTTGAAAGAACTTCACCTTGCCGTCACGCGCCAGGAGATAGGGACGCACGGCTTCGCCCATGCGCAGCGGTGCGAGCATGATCGCGGCAATGCCGATCAGGTTCACGCTGACCACGCGCTGTTCGGAGATCTCTGGCGCGACTGGGCGCAGCAACGGTACCCAACGGTGTACGCGGAAATAGATGCCGAGCAGGGTTGCGACCAGGTACGCGGCTACGGAGAGCGGCTGAACCGTCGAGAGCGTGCTCGCGGGGGGAATCAACGGTAGCCCACCGCGCTTGAACAGCCAGACGAAGCCCCCGGCGATCGCCAAGGAAGCCAAGATTCGCGGCGCGTAGGCCAAGGGGGAGCGCGCTTTGCTTGGCGACGGCTCTAGCGCTTGGCTGGGCGTTGGTGGTTCGGCGGACACGGCGCGGACGGAAGCAGTGTATTTCAGCGAGGTCAAGCGCGTTCCAGCATTGCGGACAGCCCCGCGGCAACATAAAACACCGCGCAATGGTGGCGTCGCAAGTACAGGGCTCTCCTGCCTCTCATTCGAGGCGAGCAGCTTCGGGCGAAAGCCTTGCGCCTCGCGTGTTCGGGAGCCTGTTCGCGCTCGCGCTGATCGGGCAGTCGCTCGCGCAGTTCTTTGCGTTCCAGAGCGTGCCCGCGGCCCAGCGCACTGCGTTCTTCAATCAAAACGCGCTGCCCTCGGTGCCGCTACAGCTCGGCTTGCCACTGCTCACCGGTTTCGTGCCGCTGCTCACGGCGCTGCTGTCGCTACTGGTCGCGCGTGAGCGCGCTGCGCGCTTGGTCGAGTCGCTCGCGCGGATCTTGGCGCCGGCCGGTTTGGCGATGGTCTTGCCAGCGTTGTTCACCTGGCAGTTCGGTCAAAACCGTCCGATTGGGTATTTGATTTTGCTGGGGCTCTTTGGCCTCGCGCTCGAGCGTCTGCTGCGCATCAGCGTCGCTGAGGTGGCTACGTTGGTGAGCGCGCCGAGCTTTGCGGACGCTCGGCAGTTTTGGTCGCGCAGCTCGGCGCGCATCACGCGCATCGCCGCGCCGGCCGTCGTGCTGCTCGCGGGCGCGGGCTACGCGGCTTACACCGGTTTTTTCACGATCCGACATCACCATCAGATCCTGACCAGCGCCTTCGATCTCGGGATCTTCGACAACTTGATGTTCAACACCTTCAAGGGGCGCTTCTTCGAGTCGCCGGTGATGTTCGGCCCTGGGCATCACAACTCGCTCTCGACGCACGCCGAGTACTTGATGGTGTTGTTCGCGCCGGTGTACGCGCTCTCGCCGCGCGCCGAGACGTTGCTGCTGATTCAAGCGGTGCTCTTGGGCGCTGCGGTGATCCCGCTTTACCTCTTCGCGCGGACGATGTTGACGGCTTGGCCGTCCGTGGCGCTGGTGCTGGCGTACGTGCTGTTCGCGCCGCTGCACGGCGCACAGTTTTACGACTTTCACTGGCTGCCGCTGGGCGTGTTCTTCTACTTCTGGCTGTTCTACGCGATCGCCTCACGCAAGAAGTGGCTGACCATCCTGACGGTCTTGCTGTTGTTCGCGCTGCGCGAGGACATTGCCGTCGGTCTCGCGTGTTTGGGCACGTTCCTATTCGTCTCCGGTTTGCGCGTGAACTTCGGCATCTCGCTGGCGACGACGGCGGTGGTTTGGTTCGTGATCAACAAGTTCGTGATCATGCCGTGGGCCGGACCGTGGTGGTTCGACAGCATGTACAACGAGCTCTTTGCCGACGGGAAATCCGGCTACGGCAACGTCGTCAAGACGCTGATCTCGAATCCCTTCTACGCGTTCTCTACCTTCGTGCGCGGGCCGAAGCTGGCTTACGCGCTGCACATGCTCGCGCCGTTGGTGTTTCTCCCGCTGCGGCGTTTGGCCTTCTGGCTCTTGCTCATCCCTGGCTCGGTCTTCACCCTGATGACGACCGGCTATTGGCCGACACTGGCGATCTCCTTCCAGTACACGACGCATTGGGTTCCGTTCTTGTTCGCCTGCGCGGCGATGAGCCTGTTCGTGATCCGCGAAGGGCGAGACGGTCACGTGCGGCTGATTGCCGTGACCGGTGCGTTGGTCGTGGTGCTGCTCAGCCACAGCTACAACTTCGGCGCTATTTTGCAGCGAGAGAGCTTCACGGGCGGCTTTGGTCGCGTTTCATTCGAGCTGTCGGATACACAGCGTGAGCGCTATCGGGACATGCGCTCCGTTGCCGACAAGATCCCGGTCGAGGCCAGCGTGGTCGCGACCGAGACGCTCAACCCGCACATCTCCGCGCGCAAGGAAGCATACGTGTTTCGCTACGACTGCGGGCCGGTCGACTACGTGTTCGTCAGCGACAATGAGATGAACGGCGACATGCGCAACAACCTTCGCGAGAAGTTCAAAAAGACCCCTTACGGCCTGTTCGCCAAGGGCAAGCGCGAGTTCTACTTATTCAAGCGCGGCTACGAGTCGCCGGGCACGGCCGAGGCCCTGCGTCATTTGGGCATTTAGCCGCATTTTCGCTTCCCTCCCGCGCCCTTCGCTCGCCGAACTCCTGTATAAACCCCTCGCCATGCAGCGGCCCACCCTCACGGTCATCATTCCCATCTTCAACGAAGAGGAGGTCATTCCGGAGTTGGCGCGTCGCTTGCGCGAGGTGATTCAAGTCTGGAATACCCTGATTGATTCGTGGGAGGTGGTGTTCGTCAATGACGGCTCGAAGGATCGCTCTCTCGAACAGCTGAAGGCATTGGCCGCCGAGGAGCCTCGTTTCAAGGTCATCTCCTTCGCCCGCAACTTCGGCCATCAGATGGCGATTACGGCCGGGCTCGATCGCGCCGAGGGTGAAGCGGTCGTGATCATGGACGCCGATCTGCAGGATCCGCCCGAAGTCGTCAGTGAAATGATCCTGCGTTGGCGTGAGGGCTTCGACGTCGTGTACGGCGTCCGCACGAAGCGCGACGGCGAGACCTTGTTCAAGCGCGCTTCCGCTGCCATCTTTTACCGCGTGTTGCGGGCGATGCTGGGTGGGATTTCGATCCCTGCGGATGCGGGTGATTTTCGGTTGGTCGGGCGCCCCGTGGTGCTGGCGATGCGCGCGCTGCGCGAACGGCATCGCTTCGTGCGCGGTATGGTGGCGTGGGTCGGCTTCCGGCAAACCGCGATCTACTACGCGCGCCCCGCTCGTTTCGCCGGCGAGACGAAATACCCGATCAAGAAAATGGTGCGCTTTGCCATCGACGGCATCGCTTCGTTTTCGGTGGTGCCGCTGCGCTTCGCTACTTGGCTCGGCGTAATGGCGGGGACCATGGCCGGGTTGACCGCCGCGTGGGCGACTTATCAGCGCTTCTTCGGCACCGGCGTCGTCCCCGGTTGGACGACGATCATGATCGCCGTGGCGCTTGGCTCTTCGGCGCAGTTGCTGATGACCGGCGTGCTCGGTGAGTACGTGGGTCGCATCTACGAAGAGATCAAGCGACGCCCGCTGTACATCACGCAAGAAGAAGTCAATTTGGGCACGGCGGCGAACGAACGCCCGTCGGCGGAGTGAGTCGACGACTGATGGCGAATCGGCGTTTGCGAGACGACCCGAGTGATCTGCCGCGCTTGGCGCTCTCTTTGACTACGCTCGCGCTGGTCGGGTTCTCTCTGGTGCTCTCGTGCCAGATGGTTTGGCTGAACCTCGCGCAGCGCACGGACTTCGCACAGCGAAACACGCTCGGCCTCGCGGGTCGATTGAGCCTCTTGTTGTCTCTCGGCGCTGGGCTCGCGCTACCCGCGGCGCTGGGGCTCGCGCTCGTCGCGCGGCGGCGCATCGAAATCGCGACGCCGACGCTGGAGCGCGTGGCCCGCCGCCTGTCACCGCTGGCGGCGCTGTTCATGTTGCCGCCGCTCTTCCTGAGTCAGGTCGCACACGATAAGCCGCTCTATTATTTGATTGCGCTGTCGGCCGTCGGCTTGATCTTCAGCGCGCTCCTCAATCAAGCGTTCAGCGTCGGCATCGGCCCACGCATGTCGGCGTTTTTGGCGCGCGTGCAGCGAAGACCACTCGTGCAGGCATTGCTCAGTCCTCCGCGTGGAGCGCCGCTGTTTCTCTTGCTGCTGCTGGCGGCTCTGTGCGCATTCCTGCTGGTGCAGCAGGGGCTGTCGAAACACCGGCTGATTCAGGACACTCCGGCGTACTTGGCCGTGCCCGAAAACGTGCTGGCAAACTTGCGGCACGGGCGCTTTTTCCAAGCTCCAGTGCTGTTCGGGACGGCCACACCCGGAAACTATCTGACCGTGCACGCCGAGTACGGCGCGCTCTTGTTCGCGCCGCTCTATGGCCTGCGCCCGGGAGCGGAGACGCTCATTTGGTTGGACGCGGCGCTCGCTGCGCTGTCCGTCATTCCCCTGTACTTGCTGGCCGCGAGCAAACTCGGTCGTGCGGTCGCGGCTTGGGTCGGCGCTGTCTACCTGTTGACGGCGCCGTTGCACGGCGCGCTCGTGACCGGGTTCAGCTGGTTTCACGCGGTGACGCTGTTCTCTTTCACGCTCTACTACGCGGTCGAGAGCGGTCGGCGCTGGCTGATGGGCCTGTCGCTGTTGTTGCTCTTGTCCATCTCCGAGGTGGGCCCGCTGAACGTCTTTGCGTACGGGTTGATGTTGGTCGCTGGGCGTCGCAAGGCTCGCTTGGGGTTGCTGCTGAGCGTGCTGGCAATGCCGGTCATTGCGCTCAATTTGTGGCTCCTGGCCCGCGGCGCTCGTTCTGGCCAAACCCCCGAGCTCACGTCGGCGATCGTGTCGATTTTCAGAAATCCCACATATTTCGTGTGGGATCTGGCGCGCTTTCGCTGCGTCACGGTGATGCTCCACGCGCTGGCGCCGCTGTGCCTGCTGCCGTTGTTCGAGCTTGCGTGTTGGCCGCTGCTGCTGCCCGGCGTGCTCTTCACGTCAGCCACGACGCTGTATTGGCCCGACCACGCGGAGGGCTACGTAACGTCGCTGATCTGGTTGCCGGCGTGCTTCCTGGCCTTGGTCGTCGTTTTGGAGAAGCGGCGTGCGCTCGGTCGCGCGCCGCTCGTGGCCAGCGCATTGGCTCTGACGCTCACTGTCGTGAGTCACAGCTACAACTACGGTGCCTTGTTACGAGCCGACGGCTATGGTGGTTTGAATCCGGAGACCGTGCGTCGCTCGACCTGGGGCGATCAGCGCTATGCGGCGCTGCGCAAAGTCCTGCAGCCAATTCCGGCTACGGCCCGAGTTGCGGCCACGTCGTATTTGGTCTCGTTCGTGTCGAGTCGCCCAGATGCCTGCGATTTGGCCGTCCCTTGTGGCCGCCCGGACTATCTGTTGCTCAGCAACCGTGAGGTGTCGTCGGTCCGTCAGCAACTGACGGAGCTGTTTGCGACGCGGCAATACCGGCTGGCCTCGACCAGCTTCGACGAGTTTTACCTGTTTCAACGCTCGCCCGAGACGCCCGAAACTCGCGATGCGCTCGGCCGTCTGGGCATCGCGGTCCCGTAAATTTCAGCGCTCGATCGTCATCAGCAGGTATTTGGCGATGCCCGTCTTCGGGTGACAACGAATGACGGTCGATTCGACGACGCGCAACCCGGTCTGCGCGACCAGCGCTTCGTACTGCTCGCGCCGTCGGCAAAAACGCCCTCGATCCATGCTGGCGAGGAAATTGCTGATTACGCTCTTTTCGAGGTAAACGATGTCACTGGTGACGATGCGCTGCAGCGCGGGAGAGGCTTTGAAGCTGCCCAGCAGTGTCAGCACCTGATCATCGGACAGGTGGTGCAACAGACCACACAGCAGCACTCGTGAAGGCTGAATGCGCGCCACGTCTTCGGCGGTACAGAGCTGACATGCAAAGGAGACGTTGGGCCTGTCGCCGTAGCTCTTGCGCGCGAAGTTGATCGCCACGTCGTCCGTGTCGATGCCTTCGTAGCGCGCGAAGCCTTTCAGATAGCGCAGCGCATCACCCGTGCCGCAGCCGACGTCCAACACCACGTCGTTTGGTCCCGCGTTCACTCGGTCGTAGAACGGCGTCATGTCGATGCCGCCCACGGCCATCGGACGCACGTGGTTGTACACGAACGGCGTTCCCAAAACTCTCTGATACAGGTTCATCGAGTCATGGAATCCCAGCGTTTGAGGGCTGAGTCAAGGCGCCGCGGGCGCTCAGGTGTACGCGATTGCGGCTAGGTTCCCGACGGGCGCGGCCAGGGTGATGCGGCCAATGCCGCTCGCACGTAGGAACGAGAGCGCGCGCGGCTTGAGTGCGCCCGGAAGCGGCGAGAGCCGGGCCCAGTAGTCGATGGGATAGCGATTCACGACCCTGTGTACGATGATCCGAGAAAAGCCGGCGCGAGCCAGTAAGGCGCGCACGCTCTTGGGCGAAAATAGCTGCAAGTGCTCGACGTCGAAGATCGGTGACTTCGAGCCCATTGCGCGTGCCAGCAGTGCCCGCCGATTGTGGCAAACGACGAAGAGCGCGCCGCCTGGTCGCAGTAGGCTGCGTGCGTCTTGGCAGAGCGCGAGCGGGTCCAAGACGTGCTCGAGGGTCTGGAAACAGGTCACGAGCCGCAAGCTGGCCGGCGTAAAATCCGCATTACGGAACGGTGAATGGCGAATCAGCGCCCGGAGCTCGGGCTTGGCGACGGCGACCGGCGCGGCGGAAGGCTCGACGCCGACCACGTTCGTGAAGCCGTGCCGAATCAGCTGCTCCAAGAACGCGCCGTCGCCCGTGCCGATGTCGAGCGCGCCATCGCGATCCGGCAAGCAAGCCGTGATGCTCGGCAAGAAGCCGGCGTAAGTCAGGCTGGCGTAGCGCGACTCTTCGGAGGCATCGAAGGCGGCGTCACGGTACGCCGTCTCGAGCGATTCGCGATCGGGCGCGGGGTTCGCGTACAACAGGTCACAGCGGCGGCACACCACCAGCGCGTGGTGCATGTACTCGGGCAGCTTGCGTGACGCGAACGCGAAGGCGTCGAGCGCGTCCGGATCGATGTTGGCGTCGGCGAACGGCTGACTGTCGTTTGCGCCGCAGCTTGGGCAGCTGCGGGCAACGAGCTGAAAGCGAAACCCCGCGCGCGTGAGCTCAGTCCTTGGTCCAGACCATGATGATGGTGCGCCCGAACAAGTGCGAGGTGAGCGCGTCGGTCACCCGCGATACCGGCACGATCAGCTTGTCCCAGGTGGCGATCTGAGCCTGTGTCGGGGCGCTGCGCTTCGCGACCCGAGCAAAGAGCGAGGCCAAAACCCCGAGCCCGTCCAAGTAGAACCAGTCCTCGAGCGACAAGCCTGCGGGCGCGACTGCTTTCAGGGAAGCGGAGGTGTAGCGGCGAAAGTGCCCAACGCTCTGATCGAACGGAGAAAACAGAAACGGCAGCGCGGGCGACAGTACGATCAGCGAGCCGCCCGGCGCTAGGTGTTGAACGGCGCGTTCGACCTCGGCGCGATCGTGCTCGATGTGCTCCAGCACGTCGATGTAGACGATGCTGTCGAAGCGTTCACCGCTGGCGATCGTGTCCAGCGTTCCGCATTGCACGCGTGGCGGCTTTGGGTGGGTCGCGAGCCGGGCCGAGAGCTGTTCACACAGGGCAGGGTCGGGTTCCAGGCAGGTCCAACGCTCGGCGCTCTCACCCAAATAGTCGAAGGTTGCGCCGAGCCCCGCGCCGACGTCGAGCACGTTGCCGCGCACGAACGGCCGCACTCGGCTGGCCCAATAATTCTTCCAGCGGGTGGCTTTGATGAACAGCTCGAGTTCGCTGCCGACGTAGGAATACTCGGTTTCTGCTGACATTAGGTCTCGCTAGTGCTGAAGATCGTGCGAATGGACTCGACGTAGTGCTTCGCGTCCATCAGCGGCACGACCGTACGCGCTGTTCGTAGGCTGAGCACGACGAACACGCCGATTGCGGGAATCAATACTGCCTGAGAGAGCAGGATCGAAAGAGTACCGGCCACGTCGGAGGCCCAGCCGGGAATTGGCCAGGGAGTGGCCACGCGGATGCCGATCGTCGCGATGATGCCGGCAAACGCGCCCGCCGCCAGCACCATTGCCACGAGCACCAGTCGGACCAGCGCGACGTCCGCGTACACCGCCACGGCCGTCAATCCGTGCACGACCAAGGAGATGAAGTTCATCTTGGAGCGGCCGGAGTAACGTTCCCCGCGGGCTGTGTCGATCTTGACCAGCGGTACGCGGGAGCGCGTCAACGTTGCTGCGAGGTGATTCCAAATGCCGGCCTGGGAAACGATGGCGCGCAGGGCGGGCTTGGGAATCAGGCAATAATTGCCGAAATCGATCTGTGTCCCGGTCAAACTCCCGAACAGGAATTTGTACACCTGGTACGACAGGCGAAACACGATGGGCTCGCTCCGGCGCGCGCGACGCGCGCAAACCACAGAGCCCGGATTCGCGGAGCTCGCAGCCAGCAGGCGCGGAATGTCGCTCGGCAGATCTTCACCGTCACCGTCCATGACGATCACGGCGGAGCAGTTCTCCAATTCGTCTTTGGCGAGGACGAGGCCGACGGCGATCGCCCGTTGGTGCCCCAGATTGCAGGCGAGCCGCGCAATCTCGAAGCTGTCGAAGCTCGCTGGGTCGAACGAGTCCCAGGTGTCGGGCGCGCTGACGGTGGAGGCATCATCCATGATGATGATGCGATAGCGAAGATTGTGCGCCTGCCCCACACTCCCCAAATCAGTCAACAATCGCGCTGCGGAATCCCAATCGTTGAACGCTGGGATTACGATGCAAACCCGCTCCACCATGCGTCGCTCGTTATAGCCCGAAGGCGGGGCTGCACCAATCACGTCTTCTTCTCGGCATCGAGCGCAAAGGGCGGGTAAGGGTGGGTTGAAGGGGCCGGTGCTCTATCACGGATGGCTGAAGCGAGCGAGCTGCGAGCACATCGCCAGCGCCATGCTAGAACGGCGCCCGGTATCGGCACGTCCCGCCAAAACCCGCGGGGCGCCGGGGACGGCGAAAAGTAGCTGCTGCTCGCGGGCCCCGGGAAACAATGATAGTGACCTGCGCTCTTACCGCAGAAACCCGGCAAATATCATGAACGAAGTCCAGTACAGTCTCCCCGCGTCGGGGATCGCGAAGCGCCTCCTCAAGGGCGGCGGAGTCGCCGAGGAGCGGGTTCGGGTCGAGGCGAGCCGCCGGCCGGGTTGGGCGTTTCCGTTCGCGCGAGTGTGGAGCCTGCGGCTAGCCAGCTTGCTGCCCGTGGTGGCGCTGTTCGCGTTGTTCCTCGTCACCGGGTCGCGCGGCATCAACCTCGGTTATCACTGGGACGAGCAGGACTGGCACATCACCCCCGTCCGCACGATGGTGCAAACGGGGATACTTCTGCCGAAAAGTTACATCTATCCGTCGCTCGATAAGTGGTTGGTAATGATCCCCGCAGCCGTGCGTGGAGCCCGAGCTGCCATCGCTTCGGACGGTGACCCGGCGGCCGTGCAAGCGGCGATGCTGAACATGTTCGACACCGGCAACTATCTCCTGCGGGTGAGAGAGGTGTTCCTGTTCGTCAGCGCGCTGGCCATCTTCTGGACGTACGGCGCGGCCATCGCGCTGCGCTATCGGCGTTGGGAAGCGTTCGTCGCCGCCTGCGGAATCGGCCTGTCGTGGGAGTACGCCTATCACTCGCGCTGGGCAGTGACGGACTGCATTCTCGTTCAGTTCACCGCGCTCACGATGTTCATGCTGGCGCTCTTCCACCGGACCGGCAAATCGCATTGGTTGCACGCCGCAGCCTTCGCCGCGGGGCTCGGCATGGGCACCAAGTATCCGGGCGTGATTCTGCTGTTCTGGGTGCTCGTGGCCGGTGCCTTGACTCTGCCGCTCACGGCCTACGTCGAGCAGCTGAAGCGGGCCGTGACGCTCGGCGTGATCGCTTCGGTGGTGTACTTGTTCACGACGCCCGGCACGGTGCTCGAACCGATCGTGTTCATCACCGACACGCGGATGATCTCCAACTACTACGCACACAACCACCACGCGGGTCACACGACCACGGGTTCGTGGAATCACGCGCTGGTCGTGCTCGAGTATTACGGCTTCTCGCTGTTCTCGAGCTACGAATGGCTCGCCGTGCCGATGTTCGGAGCGACGCTCGCGGGTGCGGTGCTTTGGGTGAAGAAAGATCGGCGTTTTTCGACCTTTTTGGTCGGTTTCCCGATCCTGTTTCTGTTCATGTTTTGCGCCAAGTATCGGGTGATGATTTGCCGCAATTACCTGTTCTTGTTCCCGTGCTTCGCGATCTTGATGGCGCGCACCGTCGGTGACATTGCCCGTTGGTTGCCGAAACCGTCTCTGCGGTGGCTCTACGGTGCTGGCCTAGTCGCTGTGTTTTGTCTGCAGGCGGCCTTCCTCATCAAGGCTGCCGAGAGCATCCGCCACTACGATCAAGATCGATACGTGCGCGAGTCGGTCGACTACATGACCAAGCACGCGGACACGAAGTTCCGTGTGTCCAAGAAGGTCCGTCAGAGCGTGCAGGCGCAGCACCTCACCCTGCCGAAGAACGTCGTGGGCGATCGCGCTCCCTTCAACCAGGTACTGTTCTGGGCCATCGCCGAAGGCCCGGGTTCGTGGAATTTTCAGACCAACGATCAGTGGCTCACCAAAGCCATCTTCGGCCCGCTCGAGATCAGCTTCAATTGGTACGCGGGCTGGATGGGGCAAGATCGCCTGGTGGTGATGACCCTGGAGAAAGCCAGAAATACCGGCGTCGCTTTGGCTCGTTGATTCACCCGGTTCGCCGCGAGAGAGCTTCCGTGAGTCATTCGCAATGTCTGGTTCACCAATACGTCCGGTACTGATCACAGGGTGCTCGGGCTTCATCGGGGCAAACTTGGCGGCTGCGGTCAGCGCGCGTGGTGGCCGCGTGATCGGCGTGGAAAGGCCAGGCTGCAGTTCCTTTCGCACGCGTGAGCTGAACGCGGTCGAGCTAGTGCGTCTGGATCTGCGTCAGCAGTCAGAGGTGCACGGCTTCATCCAGCGGGTGAAGCCGCTCGCCATCTTCAATTGCGCGGCCTACGGCGCCTACGCGGTGCAAGACGACCCGCAGCGCATCTTCGACGTCAACGTGCTCGCCGTGCGCCACTTGCTCGAAGCCGTGCGCGGGCTCGCTGGTTTTCAGGCGTTCGTGCAAGCCGGCAGTTCTTCCGAATACGGCAGCAATTGCAGCGGCCCGAATGAAGATGCCCGCGCCGAGCCTGATAGTGAGTACGCGGTTTCCAAAGTCGCGGCCACGCAGCTCGTACGGATGTACGCCAAGAAATACGGCGTGCCGGGCTGGGTGCTGCGCTTGTACTCGGTGTACGGCCCCTACGAAGACTTCAGTCGTCTGATCCCGAATCTCCTCGGACACGCGCAGGAAAGACGCCTCCCACCGCTGGTTAGCCCCAACACCTCGCGCGACTTCGTCTACGTGACCGACGTCGTGCGGGCTTTCGAGGCTGTGCTCACGCAGGCCGCACAGCTCGAGCCAGGCGAGGTATTCAACGTTGGCAGCGGTGTTCGCACCACGCTCGCTGAATTGGTGCGAGTCGTGCGTGAGCTGTTCGAGGTTCGCGCCGAGCCCGCTTGGGGCACGATGCCCGATCGCGCCTGGGATCATCCCGAATGGTTTGCCGATCCGAGTAAGGCGGCTCGCGTGCTGGGCTGGCGTAGCTTGGTGCCGCTGCGCGCGGGGCTTTCGGCGTTTGCACGCTGGATCGACGACCATCCTGAACTGGTGACCGAAGGGCGCGCCGACACCGTGTTGGAGTCCAAGCCGTGACCGAGGTCACGCGGCCCGAGGCGCTCGCGCGCGCGGCGTTGGCTATTCGCCGCAGATTCTTGGGCATGCATCATCAGGCGCGTTCGGGCCACATCGGTAGCGGCCTTTCCGCGATTGACCTGCTCACGTACCTGTATGCGGCTTGGTTGCAGCCAATCGATCAGCTGATCCTGAGCAAGGGTCACGCTGCGTCGGCGCTGTATGCGACGTTGAACCACTTCGGCAAGCTCTCCGACGCCGAACTTTCGACGTATTACCAGGACGGCACGCTGCTGCCGGCACACCCCGCGCCCGGCGGTGTTGCGGCGATTCCCGCGGCGACCGGCTCGCTCGGACATGGGCTGCCGATCGCGGTCGGGATGGCGCATAGCTACAAGCACCTGCGCTCGAGCGAAGCGCGTGTCGCGTGCTTGTTGTCCGACGGCGAATGCAACGAAGGTTCGACCTGGGAGGCCGCGTTGTTTGCCGCGCATCATCGCCTGGACAATCTCACCGTGCTCGTCGACGCCAACGGCATTCAGGCCTTCGGGCGGACCGAAGAAGTGCTGGCACTCGAACCCTTCGCGAAAAAGTGGGAGGCGTTCGGTTTCGACGTCGGCGAGTGCAACGGTCACGACTTTGCGCAGATTCACGCGGCACTTGGTCGGCCCGCGCTGTCGCGTCCGCGCTGTGTGATCGCTCGCACGATCAAGGGACGCGGCGTCAGCTTCATGGAAAATACGGTGGATTGGCACTATTGGCCGATGAGCGACGCTCAGTACGGCCAAGCCATCGCCGAGCTCGATCAGGCTGAAAGGGAGCTCTTTCGATGAGAGTCGCTTTCGTCGAAGCCGTAGACGACGCGCTGGCTCGCGACCCAAAGTCGTTGTTCATCACTGGCGATCTGGGCTTCAACGCCTTCGAAAATTTGGTCGTCAAATACGGCGCGCGCTTCATCAACGCGGGCGTTGCCGAGCAAAGCATGATCGGCTTGGCAGCGGGAGTTGCGCTCACGGGGCTGCGCCCGTGGGTGTATTCGATCGCTCCGTTCGCGACCTACCGCTGCGTGGAGCAGATCCGAAATGACCTCTGCTTGCATCGCTTGCCGGTGTGCGTCGTGGGGAACGGCGGAGGTTTCACGTACGGCATCATGGGCCCCACGCATCACGCGCTCGAAGATTTGGCCGTGTTGAAGGCGCTGCCCAATATCCAGCTGTTTTTCCCGTGCGCAAGCGATCAAGTGGCTGCGGCGGTCGGCTCGATCGCCGCGCTCGACGGCCCGTCGTATCTTCGCCTCGCCGTGTCTGCTTACGACACGGCGTGCGCACCAATTTCCGAAAATCCGCTCACCCTCACCCGCTCCTACGCGAAACGCAGTGACGCGCGCGAGCCCGCCGCGACGGTGATCGGCGCGGGTCATGGCGTGCAGGTCGCCCTGCGTGCGCTGGCTGCGCATGGGCTCGATCGTGAGAATGTGGACGTCTTCGGCATGACGCGCTTTCCGTTCCGGCTCGCCGACGACTCGGCACTGATGGCCAGCGTGCTCGAGACCAAGAAGGTCGTGTTCGTGGAGGAGCACTACGCCGCCGGAGGAATGGGCGAATCACTCAGGCTGGCACTGCCGTCACAGGTCGACTTTTCGCTGTTGAGCGCCAGTTACCGGCCCGATCAGCGCTATGGCAGCGCGGCGTTTCACATGCACCAAACGCAGCTCACCCCGGAGGTGCTCGTTGAGCTCGTCCGAGCACGATTGAGCGCGCCATGAGCGCAGTCGCACAGCGCACGCGTAAGCTGAGCGCAATTGCTGCTTGCTACAAGGACGAGCAAGCCATCCCGTTCATGGCCGAGCGGCTTCAGAAGACCTTCGAGAAGATCGACGTCGACTTCGAAATCATCTTCGTCAACGACGGCAGCCCGGACGACACGCAGACCGTGATCGAGCGTTTGGCCGCCGCGAACCCCAAGATCAAGGGCATCACCCACAGCCGCAACTTCGGCTCACAGAACGCGTTCACGAGCGGTATGAAGCTGGCGACGGGCGACGCTTGCGTCTTGCTGGACGGTGACCTGCAAGATCCGCCGGAGCTGATCGAGGGCTTCTACGAGAAGTGGCTCGAGGGGTACGAGGTGGTTTACGGCGTGCGCACGCGCCGCGAAATGCCGCGTTTGCTCGAGTTCGGATACAAGGGATTTTATCGGCTGTTTCAGAGCATGGCGTACATCCGCGTGCCGGTCGACGCGGGGGACTTTTCGCTCATCGATCGCAAGGTGATGACCGTACTCAATGGTTTGCCAGAGCGCGACCGCTTCGTGCGCGGTTTGCGCGCATGGTCCGGCTTCAAGCAAATCGGCGTGCCTTACGTGAGGCCCGAGCGCATGTTCGGTCGTTCGACGAACAGCATGCTTGCCAACTTCCGTTGGGCTAAAAAGGGCATCTTCTCCTTTTCGTACGTCCCGTTGGAGATGATCGCGCTGGGCGCGCTGATCGTGTCGTTCATCGCGGTGGTGGCGGCTTTTGCTCAGATCATCAGTCGCATCTTGCACCCGGAGATCCCGCATGGGGTGGCGACGATCATCGTCATTAGCTTGTTTCTGGGGGCGATCAATTTGTTGAGCCTCGCGTTCATCGCCGAGTACGTGGCCAAGATTTTCGAAGAAGTGAAGCAGCGTCCCCAATTCGTCGTCACCAAACTGGTGAACTTCGAACCGCCATCGTCGACCGACGCGCCTCAAAGACCTTGATGCGGCTCAGATGGCTCGGATCACGGGCGCTAGCAGGGGCGAGGAGCCGCGCCACGGACCCGGCGAGATCGCCGAGGGGTCGGCTCGACAGGCAGAAAATCCGCGTCTAGCCGTGAAATTTTCGCGGGTTCGTGCCCGGGCGCGCGGCGCGCAAAGATCTCGCGTAATGCGAGACCCAAGAGCCCTTGTTTGCTATCTTCCGCCGCGCGATGGGCAGATGTGACAGGTTGCAAACGGAACCACAGCGGCTAGTAGGTCTCGGGGAAGTTCGGTCATGGTGAGTTCAGAAAAAGGCGAGGCGGTTCCGCCAAACGAAGTCGATCGCGATGATGCAGCGCCGAGCGCGCACGAGCCCTTGCATACCCCCCAGGGTGAAGGGTCGAAGGCGCCGGGTGGCAAAGTCGTCGACTGGTTGCTGGCTCGCACCGAGCTCGCCCAGGCTCGCGCGGCTGCCTCGGAATTTACCAGCGAGCAGCGGGAATTTCTGCGTCGGGCCAAGCTCGCGCTCGAACTCGGTGAGCTGGCATATGCCCCCGGCAATACAGTTCGCTCGGGATCGACGGCGCCACTGGCCACGAACTTGTTTCGGCAAGCAGTGTACTGGGCGCTTCTGTCGCAGCGACCCAAGGGGGACCCCATCAGCCCCGAGCAGCTCTGGTCGGAGACCGATCGCTCGGTGTTGCAGTCGGTGGCCGGGAACGACGGGGAGTACGCCTACCTCTCGGTAGTCATGCGCTCCACATTCGTCGAGCTGGCCGAGGGCACGGAAGAAGCGCAGCGCACTGGCGCCGCTCAGTTGCGAAACGTCGCCAAGCGCGTCGTGAGCAATGCTCAGGGTGTGATTTGGCGTTTCGAGTGGGCCAAAGTGAAGCGCGTGCTGCGCGTGGGCTTGGTCCTGCTCGTTCCAGTAGCCGCTGTGATCGCGCTATGGCCTGAAAAGCGCGATTTGGCCAAGGGCGTGCCGTGGCACGTCAGCTCCAGCGCCGCCGAGTGCCACCCCGATAAGCACGAGTGCGGTGAAGTCAAAACGGATATCTTGTTCCACACCGCGCTCGAGAAAAACCCGTGGTTCGAATACGACTTCGGCGCGCCGATCGCGTTCTCGTCGCTCACGATCAAAAACCGGAGTGACTACGGGCAAGACCGCACAGTCCCGCTCGTGGTCGAGGTGAGCAACGACGACAAGTCGTTCACCGAAGTTGCGAAGCGCGAAGCGGTGTTCGACGTCTGGAAGCCGAGCTTTCCGACGCAACACGCGCGCTATCTGCGGCTCCGCATCCCGCGCGACTCGATGTTGCATCTCGAAGCCATCAAAGTTCATCCGTGACGGCGCGCTTCACTAGATGCAGCTGCCGTACACTGATCACTATTCCGAAGCCGTAGCCATCGCGGGCGAGGTGATCGGCGTCGCGCTGACGGCCGTCGTTTGGTCGCGATCGTTCAGCACGCGAATCGCGACCGCGACGTTCACGGGCGCGATCGCGATTGCCGCGCTGTTGCCTGCGGCCATCCCGGAATTGGGGCTCATCTCCAAGGATCTCACCGTCCTGCCCATTTTGCAGGTGTCGGCGTCACTCGCGACCTTGGCCATCTTCTTGGGTCAGCGGTTGAATTGGTTCCGCGCGTTGGCAGTCCTGGGTCAGGTGGGCTTGGCGGCGCTCGCGAACTACGTGCGTCAATCCGACAACGAGCTCGCGTTCCTGCATCTGTTTTGGTACGGGGTTTTGGTCGGCGTTCATTTGATGTGGGCAGCGCCGCCCAGGACGCATGAATACGAGCCCGATGAGGGCCCTGCGCGACCGTCCTTCGTCGTGCAGGAGGTGATCATCTTCGCGCTGACCGTCGGGTTGGCGTTCTTGATCACGAACCTGGTGTTCGATCGCTTCGTCTATAACGGCGACGAAGTCGCGAACAGTTTTCAGGCCAACGTTTACGGTCATCTTCGCGCTTATGCGCCGCTCCCGCCGTGCGCGCCGATGTTCGAGAACTACTGGGTGTTCCGGCACGAGGGGCGGGTGTTTTCGCAATACACGCCCGGCTGGCCGCTGTTCATGGCGATCTTCTCCCGTCTTGGCGTGATCTCGCTCGCGGGACCGGTGATGTCGGGCATTGCTGCCGTTGGCATCGCGCGGCTCTCGCGGCGCTTGGCGGCTGGCCTCGGTTCGACGCCGCAGGCGTCGAGACGCATCGTCAGCATCGCCAGCGTGCTCGGGCCGCTCCTCGCCTTCCTCGGTCCGGCGATGCTGCTGAACGGTGCCTCGCGATTTTCGCACACCATGGTGTGCGCTTGCTTCGCGTGGTCGATCGAAGCCCTGTGTGTCTTGTCCGACCCGGACAAGAGCCGGGCGCGTGCTTGGTTTGGCGGGATTGGCCTGGGCAGCGCGACTTCGCTGATGCTGGCGACTCGTCCGACGGACGGCGCCACGTTGGGCGTCGGGATTTTCATCTACTTCGCGTGGGCGGCTTTTCGGCGTCGCATCGGTTGGCGCGGCTGGGCGGGTACGGCGCTTGGCTTTGCGGCCTTTGGCGGCCTCAGTTTGGTCTTGCTCCGTCTGCAATTGGGGGAGTGGTTCCAAACTGGCTACAAGCTGACGCCGCTCATTCGTCCGGGGAATGAGTTCGTGATGAGTTGGCCGAAGCCAAATGAGCTGAAGTACGGCATCCCACTCGCGACGGGTGCTTACTGCTGGTGGCCAGCGACACCGGCACTCGGTATTGCCGGGTTGGTTCGTGCGCTCGGCGGTCGTGAACGTCGAGTGGCGTTCATGTTGGCGGTCGGCGCACTCGCGCTGTTCGGCTTCTACTACTTCGTCGAGTTCGGACGCGGCGCCGACGATGGGCTCGGTCCACGCTACACTTTGCCGGTGGTAGTGCCGATGGCAACGGGCGGCGCTGCGCTACTAGCCCCCCTGTTCGCGCGACTGTCTCTGCCGAGGATGAATGCGCCGGCGAGCTGGCTTCGGTCTTTGCTGGCGCCCATGTTGGTGACCACCGCGATGGCCTATGGCGTGATCTGCGTCGCTCCTCTGCTCTATCCCGTCGCCTATCGCGAGTATTACAACTACACCGAGACGTTTCGCGCGGTCCGCAACAAGGGCCTGAAGAACGCGATTGTGCTCATCATCGAAGGTCAGACCAACCTGACCGAGAGCAACATGGTGCAGAACCCCCCGCTCGATGCCAATCCGGACGTGCTGTACCTCAGTCGCCACAGCAAGGCCGAAGAGGCTTGTGCGCGCGAGCACTACCCCGGCCGCACCTGGTACCGCGCCGGCAAGGGCCAAGTTCTCACGCCGTATTGAGCCGCGGCGCTAGCAACGACGAAGCGGCAACGCCGCAGCCCGGCGAGAGACCGGGCTGCTCGGCGTTCGGTGGCTCAGTGCAATTCGATTTCGGCGAAGCCACCGCCGCGCTTGAAATGCGAGAGCACTTCGACGCGCACGCGTATGACGTTCGAGGCTTTCAACGGTAGGTCCAAGACCGAACGGTCCTGGCTGAACTTTGCGAACGCACCCTCGATCTCGCCGACCGGGCCTGTTTCCGAATACGCGGTGACGCGCACCTTGTGGGTCGCCCGATCCAGCCAATATTCGTTGTGTGCGTTGACCAAGCGCACGCTTTGCAACGTGCGCGGCTTGGGCGGAATGATGTCAATCCAACCGGGGGTATTGTCCGGTAGCAACCACTCGGTGGCGTCGAGACCGTCGAGGGCGAGCGAGGCCAAATGCTGGTCGGAGATCACGGCGGAGGCGTGCGCATAGGGGCGACCCCACAAGCGCATGAAGAATGCGAAACACGCGAGCAAGACCAAGCCGCCCGCGATCCCGAGCTTGATGCGTAGCTGCTTGCGCTCAGCGGCTGACCGGAAGTGGCGCACCGAAAAGCGATTCAACCGCTCGAGCTCATCCCACACGGGTTCCGGATCTCGTCCGAGATTGACGGGCCCCGAAGCGTCTCCTGCAGCCGACTTTTGCGCGGCAGTGAGTGCCGCGCGGAGGCGATCTGGGTGGCGATAGCGTGCTTGCTCGAGAGCCTTCAGCGCTTGTTCGGTATGCGAAAGCGGCTCGGAACCGTCGCTTGTCTCGGGCAGCCACGCTTGGATCAGCGCGTCTTGTGCCTTCAGCATGTATTCGTGACATTCGGGGACGAGCCCTTCACGAAACAAGGACCGAGCGCTGACGATCGCGCGCTGCGCTTGCCCGAGGGCTTCACTGCCTGAAGCGTTCACTTGGCACCTCCAACGGCGCGCAAGCGCGGGATGGGCCATGGCCAAAGGCCTGTCTTCCAGGTGCCGAGGAGGAGCAGAACCAATGCCGAGATCGCGGTCAGCCAGCCACCGATCTTACCGGCGGGTGATGCGCCGTACTGCACGCGCACGCGGTATTCACCCGCGACTGGCAGGCGCACCTTCAAGCGACCGTTTTCATCGGCGAGGAGTTGGGCCTTTGCGGGGCCCGATATCGTGTTCATTGTCCACCCAGGAAAGAAGTACACGCCGAGCTTCACCTCGGCGTTGGCCTGTTCGGCCTTGAGTCCCAGCGAGTGCTTACTGCCGTCGCTGCTCGTGTATTGAACCGTGACGCCTTCAGCGCTCTGCACCAGCTCGGCCCGCGGCTCGCGCGGAAAATCTCCCGCGCTGAGCGGGTGGTACTCGTTGGCGTCGGTCGCGGAGTAAATCCCGACGCGAATCGAGTCGGGATCTTGCGGCGTGTTATTCGGCGAGATCTCTTGTTGCGTCAGGAACGGCCAGCTCGTGAACAGGAAGAATGCCGTCGAGCACGCGATCGCAGCGCCGCTCTTTAGTGGTTCGCTGAGGCGAGAGTGCGCGAGCGCAACGCCCAGGGCAATCGAGCTAGTGAGCGAGATCGGACCAAAGAGGCGCCAGGGAAACTGGATGAACTGCGTCAAGGGAAGCCGATCAGGCGCCCAAAACCAGTGCGAGACCGGATGGGTGAGGAAGACCAAAAAGAAGGTCAGAGCCAGCCACCCGAGCAGGCCGCGAGCTTTTCGGAAATTGACGATCAGCACGAGGACGCTCGCGATCGTGGCTGCTGCAACCAAGTAACCGACGGACAAGAAATTGGGTCCGAACAGCGGGTGGCTATGGACGCCGAACAACTGCCAGAGGGGAGTCAACTGGTCTTGCGGCTTGTAGAAGCCGACGATCATGTCCGCCGTGCGTGTCAGGGTTCGGTACGACATCGCGGGCAGCACATACACGCCGGCTAGACCCGGCGCGCAGGCCACGGCCACCACGAGCGTCACGGCACGCTGTCGCATTCCAGCCACCCAGAGTGGCACCAGGCTCGACAGCACGATCAGCCCCACGACGAGTGTGCCCCACAAGCCCATCACCGGATGACTCATGATCATCACCCCGTGGGTTGCAGCCGCCGCAACCGCGAGCAGGCGTGCCCGATTGGGCAAGGCCTCGCGCGCCGCCGCGCGGTACAGCGCGATCACCACCGGCAGAATCGCGATGCAACTGAACTCGCCGAGATCACCGCGGGCGTACAAGTTGCCGTTGCGGTACGGCGACGCCATGTAGGCCATCGTGCCCAAGAACGACGCATCCTGGTGGCGTGTCTCGCCGTAGATCAATGCGTAGGTTCCAGCGCCGCACAGGACCGAGAAGAACAACGTGGCGACCTTGAGCGCCATGAACGGACTGAGAAAGGTCGCCGTCAGGACGCCCGCGGAGCCGTAGATCACTGGGCCATAGAACAGGAACAGCGGCGAACCATAGCCGCCGTAAAAGTCGGGGCACCAGCGGGGATAGATCGAGCCAGCGCGCAACTCTTGGGCCCACTCGAGCGTCCGAAGAACATACGAATAGCCTTCGTGTCCGGCGAACCAATCCATGCGAAACAGCGGCGCGCACAGAGCGACCGAGACCGCTATTACCAACATCATTCTCGAATCGCGAAACATCCTGAGTCTCTCCCCCCACCGAACGCGCCCGAGCTCCGTTCTCTCAGTAGCTCAGGGTGCGTACAACACGATCACGGTGGTTACGAGGCTCGTGTTTGTCATGGCGGAGGGAGAATGGCAAGTCACGGTGCCCGCGCGCGATGCCGGTATTTCCGCCTAGGAATGGCGATTGACCCTCGGTCGCCACTCTGCTTGCGTCTCGGCCCGTGACAATCGCTCAGCCGCGACAGGACCAAGAAAATTTCGCCAAGACTCCCGCGAGAGCCCCGGCGCTCAAGCGGATCGGCGATTGGTTTTGGCGTGGCTCAGAGCTCGCACAGGTCCGCGCCGCGCTGCCCGAACCGGGAGCGCGCTCGGTGGCGTTCGCCCAGCGCGCACACGCGAGCGTCGAGCTAGCGAAGAACTCGCTCGCCCCAGCCCAGCCCGGTGAAGTCGGCTCGGAGAGCAACGCTTGTGAGGGTTATCGGCAGGCCAGCTATTGGGCGCTGTGCGCGCTGATCGCTCAGACGGACCCGGCGTTCAGCCCAGAAGACGAAGCTCGCACTTGGGACTCCGTTCCGGACACGTTGCTCGAACGCGCCACGGCGGATGAAGACGGTCCCGAGGTTTTGCGGCGCGCGTTGCGTTCGGGGTCGTTCGTCTACTTTGCCGAGCTTGCGCCGGCCGAACAAACCTTGCATCTCGCGGAGCTGCAAAAGCTCTCGGAATTGCTGCTCGCGAAACTCGCCGAGCGCTCGGTCGCCTTGGACGCGGTGTATCAGAAGCGCGCTTGGCGCTTGGCGCTATTGGGTTTGCTCGGCTTGTGCCTGGCGCTGAGCCCGGCCGGCGTGAAAAAAGTGCTCGAAATGCGCTCGGAACTGAGCGTCGGCAAAGCCTGGCGCACGAGCTCGCGCTACGAAGGTGGATGCAAGTCGCCCGCCCAGCAGTGCGCCGAAAACACGGGCTACTTCTTTCACACCTTGGATGATCCAACCCCTTGGGTTGAATTCGATCTCGGGACCAACCAGAAGATCTCCAAGGTTCGGGTGGAAAACCGCTCCGACTGCTGCTCGGATCGCGCGGACCCATTGGCCATCGAGGTCAGCTCCGACCAAAAGCACTGGAAGAAGATCGCGCATCACCAAGGTGAATTCAGCACTTGGGATGCGACCTTCGCGCCAGTGACCAGCCGCTACCTTCGGATCCGCTTGCTCAAGCAGGGCTATCTGCACTTCGCCGCGGTGCACATCTACTGAGCGGTGGCTCCGCTTGCCGGAACGTCGTCCTCGAAGCGACCGCGTTGCCAGACATAGCGAACGCCATCCCAATGCCAATACCCCGGCACCCAGGTTGCACCGGGTTTGCCCTTTTCCGCGGGCGCTTCATCGTTTGCGGGCGCGGTTTGAGGGGCGATCGGACCGCCCGTGACCGGAACGGCAAGCGGTCCTCGCGCGGACTCGCTGCCCGTGGGTCGCGTTGCGCGGCCGATCACGCAGCCTGAAAGCAGGGTCATCCAAACGGCACACAGCGCGCTGCGGGTCACCACGAGCCTCACGTTGGACCTAGCCTCGGCCCGAAGCTATCGAAATGAGCGCTCTGGCGCGATCGGGCGATCGAGCCGGCAGCGGGCGTTCGGGGCAATGGGTGGTAGAGTCAGGCCATGCGCGTTCGCCCCAAGCTGCTGCTGATCGCGATACTGGTGTTCGCGATTCCGGCGCATGCGGACGGCCCCGTACTTCACGAGTACATCTCGCCGGACGCGGCCGAAGATTTGCGTATGGGCGCAACGACGCAAGACGGCGCGATGCCGGCGGCGATCGACACGCGCAGCGGCGTGCTCGCCGCGCCAACCGAGCCGCGCACGAGCTCAGCCGCAAGTCAGGTTGCGTACGGTGGCAGCGCGACGCCGGACAGCATCGACGCCAGTTATCGCATCGATCGCGATACGTCGCGGCCGGAGGCGGTGCGCTATGACGATCCGTTCATCCCGGCGGTGACGCCCTTCAAGCGCTTGTACGCGTACGATGGGCTCGACGAGGGGTTCGAGTTGGTCGTGCACGACAAGCAGCTGCGCACGTTGCCGATCGGCGGTGAGCCTCGACCGGACGACGATCAATTCTACGGCGATCTGTTCGTCGATATCGTGCCGGGGATCCCGGTGCGCATTCCTAGCGTGGGGCCGGGCGCGCGGGTGTTGGTGGCGCGCGTCGAACCCGCGTTGCGCTTCGAGCTCCAGCGCGATGGCGCGGACAATTGGTTCATCGTGGGTGATGCGCGCAAGCGCGTGCGCTTGGTGTTGGAGCTTGCGATCGCGCGGCGCGTGTTCGGTTCGGAATTTGGCGAGGTTTCTTGGTCGGAGCTCGCGCGAAGTGTGCCGGCCTTGCCGCCCGCGGCGCGCTCGGCGGCGAACGAGGTGCTGCGCGCCGTCTCCATTTCGCAAGCGCAGCGTCCGGCCGAGGCCGTGCGTGCGCTGGTCAACTATTTCCGAACCTTTGCGCCGTCGGATGATTCACCGCGCGCTTCGTCCGGGAGTGCTCTGTATTCGGAGCTCGCGTTGTCGAAGAAGGGCGTGTGTCGACATCGCGCGTATGCGTTCGTGATTACGGCGCTCGCGCTCGGTGTTCCGGCGCGCTTGGTGCGCAACGAGGCGCACGCTTGGGTCGAAGTGTCGGACGGCTTTTCGTGGCATCGCGTCGATTTGGGCGGCGCGGCTAGCCGGCTCGATTACGAGCAGCACTCGAGTGAGCATCAGCATCAACCGCCGGCAGATCCGTATCAGTGGCCGCCGGGCAGTGAGGCCGGTGAGTCGCTCACGGCGCAAGCGTCGGGCAGTGGTGGGCCGCGATCTGGCTCACCGGGAGCCGCGACGAGCGGCGCGCCGCCCAGCGCGCGGACGCCGCGCACCGTCGTGCCCTCGGCGTCTGCGCCTTCGGAGCCGCCCAAGCCGCGCGACGACCCCCAATCCCAAAATGAAATCGCGGTCAGCAGCGAGGACCACGAGTTGCGTCGCGGCGCGCGCTTTCACGTCACCGGGATCGCACGCACCGAGCAAGCGGTGTGCGCCAATTCACGCGTCGACATCGCGTTGCGCGACAAAGCAGGCACCGAGCATTGGCTGGGCGCGCTAGCCACCGATCCGAGCGGAAAGTTCGACGGCCGCGTGGCTCTGCCGTTCGATCTGGAAGTGGGCGACTACTCGGTAGTCGCGACGACTCCACGAACCGCGCAGTGCGGCAGCCCTTAGGCTTCGTTCGACTCTTCGACGTGGAAGAGCGCCGCGAGCAGCGGGCGAGAGACATCTCGCGCGGCGGCCAAGTGAATGGCCCGCAGTGCGTCGCTGCCGAGCAAACCATGAGCGGCGAGTCGGTCGTTCGTGGGAGCGCGTTCACCGTTGCGCGCTTCGCTCTCGAAGTCGGCGAGTTGCTGCGCGGTCTCGCAGGCGAGTTCGTGACGCTCTTCAAGGGAAGCGATCGACAGTGCCCAGCGCAAGAATTGGAACGCGAGCTCTGCGTGGTTGAGCTCGTCCTGCGCGATGCGCTCGAGGGCGTGTTTTACGGCTGAATCGGTGGCCACTTCGGCGGCCGCGACGGCTTCGAGCGCGGCGACGGTTTCGCCCACGCAGCCCTCGCGCAAGACGAGTTTTGCAATGGCAATCAGGCTCGTGTCTTCGAAGCAGTGTTCGATGTCGAGCCGCGCGGGGCCAACCGCGACGCCGCCGTAGGCGCTGGCCAGCGCGAAGCAGCTCCGTGCGTGCGCGGTCTCGTCCGCCAGCGCGCGGTTGCAAGCCTCGACTAGATTGCTCGGCGCACCGAGCGACAAGAGTTGCAAGTTGAAGCGCGCAAAGGCTGCGATCGAAGCGTGCTCCATTTGCCCGAGGCGCGCCCAATGTGCCGCGAGTTGCGCACGTTCGAGCGGGGTGAGCCCGCTCGGATCCGGAGTGAGCTTGGCGTCGAGCCAATCGGTGCGCATCTCGACGGCGGCCAGGCGCGCTCGTTCGGCGATCAGGAACGGGCGACCGCAGACGGCATTGTTGCAAGCTCGGTGGTCGTTTTGCATCGCGCAAGTACCCACGCACTGAGCGTTGTCGATGCACAGATCCTGCGGCGAAGTGCATTGGAACGAAGACCCACCGCAAACGCCGTCGGCCGGCGCGCACAGGGAATTGGGGCCGCAATCCGCATCCGTGACGCAACCGGCAGTGACGCAATGACCTGGATGAATGCCGTCGCAGGCGCAAACGCCGGTTGCGCCGCAATCACTATCGGTGACGCAGCCTGCTTTGCAGACGGGCACTTGGTTGCCGTCGCGGCTGCAGAAGCCGTGAGGCAGCGCGGTGCATTGGGTGTCCGCGGTGCACGTGCTCGGCGTTCCCCCGCTGCCAAAGCCCCCGCTGCCATCACCCGGACCGCCACCACCGCCGTTGTAGGTGCATGCGATCGCCGTGGGCCGATGCTTACGCCCGTTGCTACAGTCCGTGAGTTTGGTGCCGGGGTTGTAGACTGGGTTCGGACATTCGCTCGGATCGATCGGGCCGCCACCGCTCGCGCCGCCACGGCCACCGGTTCCGCCTGCGCCTGCACCGCTGGTTCCGCCACCGCCCGCACCGCTGCTTCCGCCGTGTGAGGGACCGCCAGCGACGGACGAGTTCCCTCCGCCGTGGTCGGTGCCTGCGTAGCCTGAGCTGCCCGCAGTGTTTCGAGTGCCGCCGGTGTTCGAATGCCCGCCGTTCGAATAGCCCCCGTCGTGCCCGCTGCCGGCCGTGCCCGGATCGCGAGTGCCTGCGGTCGATTCACGATCCGAGCCGCCGTCTCCGCCGTTGCTTCCGTGGAGCACGGTCGAGCCGCCACAGGCGAGTGGAGAAAGTCCGAGCGAGAGCAAGAGCGAGGTCCTGAGGAGACTGGCTTGTCCGGACAGAGGGGATCGGCGCATTGCGTGAGATAGAGCAAGCTGCGTGCCGCGCTTCGGGGCTCGTGGCCCGGCCCATTTTCACCGCGATTGCGGCCCGATGCGCGGGTCGCTGGCACAACCCGGCACATTGGCTCTGGCGTTCGAGTCGCGGCCCCGAGCCCTCGCAGCGGCCTCGAGCCCCGAGGCTGGCTACGCCGCTTCGGAGCTGTCGAACTGAAACAGCGCCGCAAGCAGCGGGCGAGACACGTCACGGGCGGCCGCCAAGTGAACGGCACGCAACTCGTCGCCTTCGAGCAGCCCGTGCCCGACGAGTCGCGGATCCGTGTGCGTGGCCACGCGATTCCGAGCCTCGCTTTCGAAATCAGCGAGTTGTTGTGCGGCGCTGCGAGCGAGTTCGTGGCGCGCTTCGATCGAACAGACCGACAGTGCCCAGCGCAGGAATTGGAACGCGAGCTCCGCGTGGTCGCGCTCGTCGCTCGCGATGCGCGTCAGCGCAAGCTTTACGGTTGGGTCGACGGCAAGTTCGGCGGCCGCGGCGGCTTCGAGCGCTGCGACGGTTTCGCCCAAGCAGCCTTCGCGCAAAACGAGTTTGGCGATCGACTCCAGGCTCGCATCTTCGAAGCAGTGTGCGATGTCGAGCTTTGCGGGGCCGACGTCTGTGCCGCCGTACGCGCTGGCGAGCGCAAAACAGCTGCGCGCATGCGCGGTTTCGTCAGAAAGCGCGCGATTACACGCCTCCACCAAATGGCTCGGAGCACCGAGTGACAAGAGCTGCAGATTGAAGCGCGCGAACGCCGCAATCGAGGCGTGTTCCATTTGCCCGAGGCGCGCCCAGTGTGCGGCCAGCCGTGCGCGCTCCAGCGGTGTGAGGTCGACTGGATTGGGAGTGAGCGCGGCATCGAGCCAATCCGTGCGCGGCTCGAGTGCGGCCATGCGTGGCGCGTCTGCGATCAGGAATGGTCGACCGCAGACCGCATTGGTGCAGGTTTGCTTACCTGCGAAGTAGTAGCACTTCGTGTGCTCGCCACAGTCGGCAGGCGAATTGCACTCGTCCTCAGGGGTGGTGCAATGGAAAGAGGTATCTCCGCAAGGACCGACTCGAAGCGCGCAAAAAGAGCTTTCCCCGCAGTCCGCATCGGTCGCGCAACCGGCATCCGAGCAACGGCCCGGACTTTCGCCATTGCACAGGCAAATTTGGCCGATCTTACAATCACTGTCTGCCGCGCAGCCCGAGCTGCAGCTGGGCATTCCAGCCCCGTTCACCCCAATGTCGCAAAAGCCGAATGGCAGTCCGGCGCAATCAGCGTGCGTACGGCAGTAGTCGCCGATCTCTGCACTGCCTGCGGCCCCTGCGCTCGAAGAACCGTCGTTGCCCGCTCCACCCTCGCCCGACGCGGTAACCATGCATGCAACGGCTTCGGCGCGGTGCTTGAGCCCATTGGAGCAATTCACGAGCCCGGTGGCTGAATCGACCATCGGATCCGGGCAGGTGCCGATTGCCCCTGATCCCGCCGCACCCGCTGAGCCACCGCCACCATTCGAGGGGGAAGGATCGCTGCTGGCACACGCCACCGCGGAGAGTCCGAGCGAGAGCAAGAGCGACGCACGGAGGACGCTTGCTTGTTTCGAGATGGGCGTTCTGAACATCCGATTGGGCATGAGCGCGTGGAGGAGCAAGTGGCGTGCCGCCGCTCAGCAAATTCGACGGTTCACGCCACGGATTTCTTCATCCGCTCGGTGCTGCTGATCAGATCGCGCAGAGCGGTGTCTTGGCGGCGCGCGGCTTCTTCGATTTGAGAGGCTGCGGTGAGTGCGCGTTCCGAGCCGCGGGATTGTGTGCGTTGCGCCGAGTTGAGCTGGTTGACCAGGTTGTTGATGGTCTCGATCGATTGCGTGATCTGACGGCTGCCGCGGGATTGCTCTTGGCTCGAGCGTTCCACCTGCTGCGAGATAGTGCGCATCTTCTCGCCGCTCTTCATGATCAACTCCGAGCCACGAGCTTGTTGCGCCGTGGCTGCGGCGATCTGCTGAACTGTGGCAGCAATGCGGCCGATGGCGTCGGTCACCTGCTTGCTGCCCTTGGCTTGCTCGACGGTGGCGCGAGCGATGGCGCGCACCATGTTCGTGCTCTTTTGCGAGCTCTCCAGAATTTTCTTCAGGGCGCGCTCGGCTTCGTTCGACACTTCCACGCCGCGGTCGACGTTCTGAGCGCCGCGTTCCACGGCTTGAATCGCGTTCTTGCTCTCGGCCTGAATGGTCTTGATCAGGTCGGCGATTTCTTTGGTGCTTGCGCCGGCGCGTTCGGCCAAGTCCTTGATCTCGTCGGCGACGACGGCGAAGCCTTTGCCGTGTTCGCCGGCTTGCGCGGCGATGATGGCGGCGTTCAAAGCCAGCAGGTTGGTTTGCTCGGCCACGTCGTCGATCACGTTCAAGATTTGGCCGATGGCATCGATGCGCGAACCGAGGTTCGAGATCACGGCCACGGCTTCTTGGCTGCTCTCTTTGATGCGGTAGATTTCACCGATCGTCTTGAGGATCGCCTCGGCGCCGCGCTCGGCGTCTTGCGCCACTTCTTCGGACAAGCGCGCGGTTTCGTTGGCGTTCGACTGCACCTGGTCGATGGAAACGTCCATCTCGTTCATGCTCGAGGAAGTCTCCTCGGCGGTGAGCGAGAGCGCGTCCACGTTCTTGGCGACTTCCTTGATCGAGTAAGCCATCTCCTCGATCGAGGCCACGGTTTCACGCACGGAGGCCGCGAGTTCCAAGATGTTGCCGCCGACCTGCTCGTTGGTCGCCGTCATTTGCAGCACGGACGAGCTGGATTCTTCGGCGCTGGCAGCGAGCACTTCGACGTGCTGCGCAATTTCACGCAGCGCGTTGGTGACCTCTTTGACGTAGCGGGCGCTCTCGTCACTGGCGTTGAGCTGCGCGGCCACGCCCTCGGTTAGCGTACGCACTGCGTTAGAGAGCGAAGTCGCCGCCTCTTGCAGCTCCGCTTCGTTGCGGTTGCTGCGCTTGTTGAGCTCACTGAATTGCTCGTGCGCCTCTTGCAGCTCTTGATAAACTTGGGCAACCGCGGGCGGCGCACCAGCGGGTGCATCCGGACGCTTACCGTCGAGCACGCGGCGCACTGCTGAGCGCAAGCCGTCGAATTGCTCGGGAGATGCGCCGTCACCTGGGCCACTCAACACTGCTAGCAGTGCGGCGAAGAACAACATCCCTGCGCCCGCCTCGGCGGTCACGATGTTGAAGTGTCCCAAGATTGCCGCCAGGAGCGCTATCGCTCCCAGCACGATGATGGTCGTGAGCTGACGCGGTGAGATGCGGATCATTGCGTGCGGCCGTGTCCCCGGGATGAGCGGAAATTAGAGCTTAGAGCCTAACACTACTCTTCCGCGCCTTCACCACACGCACCTGCCGGATCTCAGCCCGGCCCGTCATCCCACAAGCGATTCCTCGAGCTTATTTAACTAGCTCGCTCGGCACCGCACCTCAGTTGGCCGCTCGCAGGGCACGAGGACCGCCGGGTTTCGCCGGAACCGTGAGTGGACTCGGCGCAGAGGGAAGCGTGATCGCCGTTTGTGGAGCGTTGGGTTTGGCAACTGTTGCAGAAACGGGCGTCAGGGGCGCCGGCGTGTGTGCGGTGGACCCACTCGGGTACCCTGCCGTGCGTCCGAGGCGCGGAGGCGACGCCGGCGTCGGAGTGGGAGTGGGAGCGGGGCTCGGAGAGCGAGGGGTCATGTTCGATGCGCGAGGGGGCTCGGTCATCGGCACACGAGCAAACACTGGCCGGTTGTTCGTTGCTGGCTGCGGACTCGCGGGCGTCACTGGGCTCGGCGTTGCTGGGCTCGGTATCGTGGCCGGCGGGCACGCGACGGCAACGGCGTTACCCGGTGTGCGCGCGGGCCTCGAGACGACGGGCACATACACCGGATTCTGAGGCGCGGCCTCGGGCGCATATCCTACGTACGCGGGCGAGCTCGGCCCAGATTGCACCGTGAGCGTGCACGCGCTCGCGGTCAACAGCAACAATCCGAGAACACCGGTCGAGACAATGCGGTAGGCCACGTTTCGATCTACGTGGCGCGCGAGGAATGCTTCCCTTGGCTCACCCTTCGCTCGCGGGTGGTGCTTCCTGAAGGAAACTTGGGCCCGAGACGGGTAGCTCCACGGTAAACGTGGCACCTCCGCCTGGGCTCTCCGAATAGCTGATCTCGCCGCCATGCTCGATCACGATGCGCTGCGCGATTGCTAGCCCGAGGCCGGTGCCACCTGGCTTATTGGTGGCGTAGGGCTCGAACAGTCGCGCGCGCATTTCCGGAGCCAAGCCTGGCCCATTGTCGCGCACGACGATGCGTACCTTGTCGCCGTCCGTTGGGCGCACGTCGACTTCGACCTGCGCTGAAGCGCCGTCGTCTCGCTTGCGCGATTCGGCGGCGTATTGCGCGTTCTGAAGCAAGTTAGTGAACAGCTGCACCAGCTGATCGCGATCGGCGTTCAACGGTGGACAGGGGCTGGTCGTGAACGAGATCTTGGCGCCGCTGCTGCCGTGCAGCGAGGCCTGCGCGCGCAACGCGTCCACGACATCGAGCGGTGCCGGGTTCGGCGCGGGGAGTCGCGCGAACTCGGTGAACTCACTGACGATGCGCGTGATGCGCTGTACCTCGTCCAGCACGGTGCGTGTGGCTTCGTCGAAGTATTCGTCGAAGGCCGGATCTTGGCGTGCGCGCAGCCGACGCAGCGTTTCGACCGCGGCGCGGATCGGCGCGAGCGGATTTTTGATCTCGTGCGCCACGCGCCGCGCGATCTCACGTCGCGCCGCGATTCGCTCGGTGGCCGCGAGGCGCTTACGGAGCGCGGTCAGGTCCGCGATCGCGCGATTGAACGCGTCGGCGAAGGCGCGAATTTCCGCGGCTCCGCGCGCGGCCACGGGTTTCGGCTCGCCATGGGCGACCGCGCCGGCTTCACGCGCCAGCTCGACCAGGGGGCGACTCAGGCTCTTGGACAACAACAACGAAACCACCAGCGCCGCGACCAGTGTCCCGACGCCAATCAGTGAAATAGTCACGTCCAAATCTTCGAGCGCCGAAAGTAGCGGCACCCGCGATCGAAACGCGCTGATCTTCTTGTGCCCGAGTTCGGGAAGATCCAAAACCTCGACCATGCGCTGCTCCGACGGCGCCAAGCTTTCGAAGCTGAGGCTCACGTTGTAAGCGGCGCCGATCTTGGCCAAGAGTGGTTCCAAGTGGCGGGCCGAATACACGCCCACCCACAAGCCTTTGTGATCGCGTGAGCGATGCACACAGCCGTATTCGATGGCGAGCGGCGCCGCACTGCGGACCTCCGCCTTGGTCGCGTGCTCGAGGTAGCCGACCAAGGTCTTCGCTTCTGCCGTAGCGCCCGGAGTGTGCGAGCCCAGGATCTCTCCGCTGGAAGTGACTACGTACAGTTCGTCGAGCCGCAGCGCTTGCGCGAGCTCCGGGACGCGCACGCTGATCGCCAAGCGCCGCTGATCGAGATCGCCGGCTTCGAGCCCGGCAAGTGCGCTGTCGACCAAAGGGTCGTGCCGACACAGGGGTTCACTGAGCAGCGGTAGCCCTTCGAGCTCGTCTGCGAGTTCACGTCCGAGCGGCTCGAGGGCTTGGGCGAACTGGTCGCGAAAGCGCTGCTCCTCACTGCGATGCCACGCCTCGCGCACACCGAAGCCAAGCGCGATGATCGTGACTAGGCTGAGCGCACCGATGGCGAGCAGCAGACGCTGAGCGAGAGTCACGCCGCGCTCGGGTGTTGGGGCTTGGCCGAATTGAGCAAAGCGCGCGGCTCAGCTGGGTTTGGTTTCGACCGCGGAGGCGGCGGCACAACGCGCGCAAATGCAGGCCAGGTTCTTGGCCTGGCTCGGCACGCGCTCGAGAGCGGCGCTCGAGACCAGCGTGCTGAAGCACCAGCATTCGCTCTTGCCCTGACTCAGCCCGCACGCGTTCGGCTCGCCACACGTCGGGCACTTGCTCGGGTCGATTTCGTTCGCCATCGGGAGCCGCAAGCTAGCACCGAAGGTCCCCGAGTTCGACAACGAGGAGGAAGACACATTACCAACCAGTCGTCAGGCGTGATCGAGCCTCAGCGCCCGTTCGGCGCACACACGCCATCGTGCAAGCACGATCCATTACGAAGCGCTCGGATTGAAAAACACGGCGCAAAGCTGGAACCGGTTCCGTATTTGTCGCTGACGCGACCGATGTAAGAGAAAATCGCACTGCGCGCGTTGATTTGGTGCTGGCATATCGACGCACATTGAGTCATTTCACATTGACCCATGTTGCGTTCGCTAGCTCTCTCCGGATTGCTCTTACTTGCTCTCGCGACCCAAGGCTGTGACGTCGGTAGCTCGAGCCCGGTCGAAAAACCGCGCGACATCACCGCGCTCGAAATTGGGGACGACACTGATCGCGGCGCGGGTGATGACTTTGGCCCAACCCCCGTGGAGCTTCACGGCAAGCTTCACGTGACGGGCGTGCAGCTACGTGACGAGTCGGACAAGCCCGTTCAGCTCAAGGGCGTGAGCAGCATGTGGCTGAACTGGGAGGAAGACGGCTACGCCGAAAACCTCGAGGGGCTGAAGTGGCTGCGCAACAACTGGAACTTGAGCTTGATTCGCGCCTCCATGGGCATCACGCCGACCGGCGCTTACCTCACGGATCCGGAAAAGGCCGAAGCTCAAGTCACACAAATCGTCGACAACGCCATCGCTGCCGGCGTTTACGTACTGATTGACTGGCACGAGGAGAAGGCGCCCGACCATCAAGACGCTGCGGTCGACTTCTTCTCACGCATGGCCACCAAATACGCCGGCGTACCCAACGTCTTGTACGAAACGTTCAACGAACCGACCAAGCTGACCTGGGACCAGATCAAGCCGTACCACGAGGCCGTGGTCGCTGGGATTCGCGCCGCCGATCCGGACAACGAAAACATCATCGTGCTCGGTACGCCCAATTGGTCGCAAGACGTGGACATTGCCGCCAAGGATCTCGTTGCGGGGCGCAACCTCATGTACACGCTCCACTTCTACTCCTGCACGCATGGCACCTACCTGATCAGCAAAGCCAAGGTGGCAATGGAACGCGGTGCCCCGCTGTTCGTCACCGAGTGGGGCGCGACCAACGCGGACGGCGGTCTTGATGGCTTGGTCTGCCTGGACAAAGCGCAGACCTGGATGGATTTCCTCAAGGAGTACTCCATCAGCTGGGCCGCGTGGAAGTTCGACAACTGCCAAGACTCCACCTGCTTCCTCAGCGCGGACGCCCCCGTGAACGGCGGTTGGACAGCGGACTACCTGCACGGCGAAGGCTTGTTCGTCCGCGCCCGCATGCAGGAATAGTCGAAGTTAGCGCTACGCGCCGAGCGCGCGCAGTTTGCCGACTGCGCGCAACACGGATTCGTCCGTGCCCATCTCTTCAACGGCATTCAATGGCACCCAACGCAAGTCAGCGACTTCGTCGGAGTGCACGAGCGTGCGCGTCTTTGCAACGAACGCAAAGCGCACATCGAAGTGTTCATGCGCCGGATCCGCCTTGCGCGCCGGGATCAGGTGAATGTCCACGTCGAACAAGAGCGATCGATCGGAACCCGAAAACGCCTCGAGCTCGGACAGCCCGACCTCCTCGAGCACCTCGCGCCGCGCCGAGCCGAGCAGATCGGCGTCCGTCGGTTCGACGTGCCCGCCCGGCTGCACCCAGATGCCGAGCTTCTTATGATGGATCAACACCAGCTCACGCCGGTCCGGGCTCAACACGAACGCGCTCGCCGTAAAGTGCCCCGGCACGAAGTGCGACCGCTCGCACGCAAGCTCCGCCCGGCTCAGCTCCACCATGCGCTCCACGAACGCCGCCTCTGTCGCATTCGCCGCCTGGTACCCACCCAACTGCTCGCGTAGCCACTCGAGTCGCATCCGCGGCCAGTAACCGCCCCACGGACCGCACGCAAGCGGGCGAGTAACGGCCGAAAAGCGGCCGCGGCGCGCCGCCTGTCGAAGCTGACATTTCGGGTTGACGATCGCCGCGTTCTGTGGGAGATACGCCGCTCCTTACGGTTCCTTATCCCCTTACACGGGTCATTAGCTCAATTGGTAGAGCAGTGGATTCTTAATCCATTGGCTTCAGGTTCAAGTCCTGAATGACCCACAA
>DASQCO010000087.1:0-54579 GCA_035634635.1 Polyangiaceae bacterium | reverse complement strand
GGAGCCAACGCCCCCACAGCGGCGCCCCGAAACAACCCACGCCGCACGACACTCCCGCGCGCACCGTGACGAACACGCACTCCGACTTCACCGGTGGAGTCGCGCCGCATCCCACCCTCGCCGACCCACGTCGAGCCAGTGTTCCCGCAGTGGTGCGCCGAAACAACCCACGAACCACGAAGGTGCCGCGCGAGCCGCGACCCACGCGCATTCCGACTCCACCGGTGGAGTCGCGCCGCGCATCCCCACGCCCGCCGGCCCCCTCAGGGCCAGAAACCTCGACAAGCGTCTTTGTGTAGAATCATCAGTGGCGTTTTGGCGGTTCAATCCTCTGGGAGCCGTATAAGGGGGCCTTATGGCACAATTTGGCGAGAATGTGTGACAAACGCAGCGCCCCAGGAACAATGCGTCTTTCGGGGTGCTGTGCTTGGATTGCGAGCGCCCATTCTCTCGACTGCGGCACTTAGGCTCGCCCATCCGCGTGTTTGTTCAGCCGGCGGCTAGCCAGGCTCTCTCGGACGTGGTTTAAACGTTATCGGGGACGCGGGGTGACTGCGAATCCGCGGAACTGTTCGGGGTGAAGAACGGAGTTTCAAGGGAGGCGCGAAATGATGAACATGAATGCTTCAGTTGCGGCCGTGCTCTTCGCTGGCTCACGCCTGCTATTGCCCACCGAAGCGTCGGCAGCGACAACCAATGTACGCGTGACATCGGCGACGTATGACGCGAGCACGGGGGAACTCACGTGTTCCGTCATCCCCGCGGGCCCACTCGATATCTACGAACTAATCCTCGCGTCATACGTCGGGCTCGGTGCGCCGGTCGGACTCGTCAGGCCCGGCAGCGCTGCCCACCCCGCACTGCGTACCATCTTCGTCGACAGTACGAACTCCGTGTTCACGGCCTCCGCCCCGTTCACTCTCGCGATCACCTACGACGCGAGCTATCACGTGACGGACATTCAAGTAGTCCCATCCTGACCTCGTCGTTGCGACACGCGAGATCTGCGGTTTCAGGTGATTGAAAGCCCGCCATCGACGGGCAGCTCCACACCGGTGATGTACGACGCCGCGGGCGAGGCAAGGAACAAGACGGCGTTGGCCACTTCGTCGGCGTTGCCGAAGCGCTTGCGCGGGATGCGCTCAGTGTAGTGTTTGGCCGTCGCAGCAGCGACGTCCGGCGGGAGTCCGAACTTGGCCTGAATCGGCGTCAGGATCGTCGCGGGGCACACCGAGTTGACGCGAATGCCGCGCGGCGCGAGCTCAACGGCCAGACACCGCACCAAGGCCGCGACCGCGCCTTTGGTCGCCGAGTAGATCGACATCATCGGCGCGCCGCGCATGTCGGCGACAGAAGTGTTGACGATTACCGAAGCGTCCGTGGACAACAAGGGCAGGAGTTTCTGCAGCGTGAACACGACACCTTTGACGTTCACGTTCATGTGCTCATCGTAGAAGCTCTCCGTCACTGCCTCGAATGGCGCAAGTTGGGCAATGCCGGCATTGAGGAACACGATGTCGAGCTTGCCAAAGCGTTGCTTCGCTTCGTTCGCGATGCGGTCGGCGTCCGAGACTGAGCGTGCGTCCGCTTGCAGCACGACGATGTCCGGGGGCAACTCGCGGCGCGCAGCACTCAAGGTGTCCGCGTTCTGCCCCGTGATCATGACCCGCGCGCCTCGCTGGTGCAGTAGCTCCGCGGTCGCGCGCCCGATGCCGGTCGTGCCTCCGGTGATGAGCGCAACTTTGCCTGATACTCCATTCATTTCAGCTTGTTCCATGGCTCTCCCTATTTTTGACAATTCGGTCAATAATTAGACGAACGAAAAGCTAGTCCAAGAGTCGGCGCGCGGCGTGCAGGACGCCGCGCACGAAGCTCGGTTCACGATTGACGCGCGCGACGACCGCAAGCCCCTGCGCGATCGTGAGCAGCGAGCGGGCGGTGGCGCGCGTGTCCAACTCCGCGTTCACCTCACCTGCCTGCTTGGCGCGCCGCAATGCGCGCACGAACGCGGCTTCCATCAGCTCGAGCTTGCGCCGCAGCACGTCCGACATCTCGCTGTCTTTGGCGCCGAACTCGGGAACCGAATTGCCCACCAAGCAGCCGTGAAATTCGGACGTCTCCGCCGTGGCTTGCCACTGCTCGAAGATGCGCTCCAAATTCGCGCGACCCGAACCAGGCGCGTCCAGCACGTCCACCACGTAGGGCTTGAGGATGCGATCGAAGTAGCGCTCTACGATGCGCAGGAACAACGCGCGCTTGTCACCGAAGGCGCCATACAGGCTCTGTCGGCCGAGGCCCGTCGCCTGTTCGAGATCGGCGAGCCCGGTGGCTTCGTAGCCCTTCTTCCAGAACAAGAACATGGCCTGATCCAGGACCTGTTCTTCGTCGAAGTTGCGCGGACGCCCAGCCACGAGAGCTATCTTTCATTTATTGACCACCCTGTCAACAATGGTTTGTTTGGGCCTCGTTAAGTAACGTGAACCAAGCACCAGAACGCGAGCGCTCGCGCGCGGCGCCGATTAGGCTCATCCGAATGGCAAGTTTCGGTAAGACGATCAGCGACTCGTTGAAGCGCCTGCTGTTTCGTGAGCTCACCGTGGCGCGCGTCGTTGGTCTTTCTGAGCACTTCATGCGCGTTGATTTCGTCGCAGAGGGGCTACGCGGCGTGCGTTGCTCGCCAGGAGACAAAGTGCAAATCGCGTTCGACGGCGGCCCCCGCACGTACACGCCATTCGCTTTCGACAGCGTGCGAGGCGCGCTGAGCGTGCTGCTCTACCTCCACGGCGATGGCCCGAGTGCGCGTTGGGCCAAGGGAGTGCGTGAAGGAGCGCGCGTGTTCGCCTTCGGTCCGAGGAGCTCGCTCGCTCTCGCGGCAGAAGCTGCCCCGATCGCGCTGTTCGGCGATGAGACGTCTTTTGCGGTCGGACGAGCTTTGCTCGAAGCACGCGCAGGCGCGGGCGACTGTTCGTTCGTGTTCGAAGTGACGCACGCAAGCGAAGCTCAGCGCGTGCTCGACACGCTAGGATTGCCGAACGCGTGGATCGTCGAGCGACAGGCAGACGAATCTCACCTCGTTGATGTGCAGGCGCGGCTGCGCGCGGCCGTCGAACAAAACGCCGAAACGCGGCTGGTTCTCAGCGGCAAAGCAGCGTCGATCCAAGCGCTGCGAAAGGGCTTCAAGGCTGAGTCGGTCGCGCACGCGGGACAATTGGTGAAAGCCTATTGGTCACCCGGCAAGCGCGGACTGGATTGACTCCAAGCCGTCAGCGATTGGCGCGGTGTTCGGTGTCAATCGACGAGACGACGCCGTTTTCGAAGCGCAGCTTGCGAATGATTTGGTTTGGGCGCGAGTAAGACCAGATTTCGACGGGTTGGCTGCCGGTCGGCGTTGCTTGGGTGCTCGTTTGCGTCAGCGTGGGTTCACCGCAGGCGCGGCGGACGGTCTGTGGGTCAGCTCCGGGCGCGATGGTTTGGCCAGAGCACTGCATGAATTGGCCGCCGGTCACCGCGAACGGCGCGGGCGACCAGGGGAATGGACGGCCAACCAAGACCCAAGGACCGCGATAGGGCGATGCCGAACCGTGGCCCCCACCGTGGCCGCCAACGGCGTGGTGGACAAAGCTCCCGCAGTGTCCGTGCGCGTGTCCTCCGTGTCCGTGTCCTCCGTGCCCGTGTCCTCCGTGCCCGTGTCCTCCGCGCGCGAACGCACTGGCGGGCACGAACAGCAGCGCCGCCAGAGTGACCATCACTCGCAGTCCCCGACGAACCATGGTGATTGAGTATCTTAATCTGATGCAGCACCGACGCCAGCACTCGCTCGCGTCTGTCCCAAAGTGCCCCGACGCCACACGCTGATTGCGGCCTTTTCTAGGACAGATGCGGGACGGTCCGCACAAAAGAGATGCGCGCAGCGGGTACCACCTGGACGGTGAATACCGGCTGCGCGCCGTTCGTTGCAACTAGCCGCGCTCGTCGTGAGCAGCGCGGCTAGTACGCTTCGAGTATCACGGGCTCACGACTGCATCGTCGACGTACATGTCGACGCCAGTGCCGGGACCCTCCAAGTAGACGAGCGCGTTCGTCAGGGTGCAGTTGGGAACGTTGAGCGTGCCGGTCATCTTGACCCAAGCGCCGTCTGCGACGGTCGTCGGATTCACGAGCCAAGCGTAGGAGTCGGTGCCGCTGCAACCGAGCGCCGAGGTCATGTTGACTTGCGCGCTGGCCGCTCCGCCAATCGAGGTCCACATACTGACCGTGTACGATTTGCCGGGTTGAACGATGCCCATCAACGAGCGAGCAATCGGGCCGTTTCCAACGCGGTTCGAGAACAAGAGGCTATTCGAGCCTCCGTGAGCTCGCGCCGAGGTCACAGCGAGCGTGCCGGTACCCCAGGTGAACCAGCTGCCCTGTGACGATTCGAACGTGCCGTCAGTGAGCAAGTTGGTGATGACTGGGATGGAGACGTTCACGTCGTCCACGTACATGTCGACGCCCGCGGCAGGGCCTTCGGCCCAGATCGTGAACTCCGACAGGTTTGCGCACGTAGGAATGTTCAGCGTGCCTTTCAGCTCGACCCACTGACCATCGCTGACCGCGACCGGATTGGCGAACCAGCTGTACGTCGTCACACCATCACACGTGACCTTCTGCGTCAGGTTCACGTTGGCGCTAGCAGCACCGCCAATCGAAACCCAGAAGCTCGCGTTGTAGCTCGCGCCCTTGGTGACCACCGAAGTCAGGTTGGTCATCGCCGGCGCGTTGCCCGTGCGATTGCTGATCAGCAAGCTACGCGTACCGCTATGAGCACGTGCGGTGGTGGAGGAAGCCACACCACTATACGTGGACCAGCCGCTGGTGCCGGATTCGAACGTGCCGTTGGCGACGATGTTCGAAGCCGTTTTCGCACGCAGCGAGACGTGATCCAGATACATATCGCCGCCATTCGGGCCTTCGGCGTAGATCTGGAGGTCGTTCAGGACGCAATCGGGAACGTTGAGCGTGCCCGAGAGCTTCGTCCATTGACCGACCTGCACGGCCACGGGATTGATCATCCAGGAGTAGCTGGTCGTGCCGCCGCAATTGACGGCCTGCGTGACGTTGACGTTGGCAGCGGCGCCCGTGACGGTCGTCCACATTTCGACCGCGTAGCTGCGGCCGGGCGTGACCAAGCTGGTGATGTTGGTCGCGATCGGTCCATTGCCGTTGCGGTTGGTGGATCGCAAGCTTTGGGCACCGGTCAGCGTGTACTGATTGCTCGTGGAGAGCGTGCCATTCCACGAGTACCAACCGTTGGTGTTCGATTCGAACTCGCCGTTGGCAATCAAGTTCGGGCCGAAGCCGGCAGGCGCGCTGAAGGCGAACTTGTCGACGTTGGCACCACCGCTGAACGAAACGAACACGTTGCGCTCACCGCTGACGGAGAAGAACGGCACGGTGACCGTGCTGTTCGAGCTCCAGCTACCCGTGGGCGGCAATTGCACCGTCGCCAGCACCGGACCGGTGAGGCTGTCACCGGTGATGGTGACGGTCGTCGCGGTCGATCCACCGTTGGCGTAGGTGACCGACAAGCTGTCCCAGTTCTTGTCGAACACGACACGACTGAAGCTCTCCCAGTCCCCATTGTCGATGTACGCGATCACGTCACCGGCCGCGACGATGCCATGCATATCGTCGTAGTCTTCAGCCTGAAGGGTGATGCCGTTGCTGTCACCCGTGCGAGGGGTGGGCACGTAGACCGGCACTGGGCAGTTGGTGCCACCGGCCTTGAAGCAAGTGATCCAATCCATGGCCGGACGGGACGTGCCGTCCGTGCGCACGAGGTAAGCGTCCTGCTGCCACATGTTGCCTTGCAAGAAGCCCCAGTGAGTGACACCGAGCACCGAGGGGTGCGACCAGAACAGCGTGAACAGATCGCGCATCTTCTGGGCCTGCTTGGCGTCATTGGCGAGGTTCAGGTCGAGCTCCGAGACGTAGATCGGCAAGCCCGTCGCCGCGAAGCGATCGAGATTTGCGGAGACTACCGAGAGTTCGGCGCGCTCGAGGAAGTGCGCTTGCAGACCGATACCGTCGATCAAGCCGCGAGACTTGAGCAGGTTGATGATGTTGATGTAGTCGGTCGCCGCGCTGTCCGTGGCTTCGACGTTGTAGTCGTTCAAGAGCAGCTCGGACTTGGGGAAGTACTTGCGCGCCAGCTCGAAGGACTTGATGACCCAGTCGTAGCCAGTGGCGCCCGCGCCGCCGAGCGCCGCGCTGTACGCGGGCACCGCGTGCAACGGCTCATTCACGACGTCCACGAGTTGCGCATCGGGGTAGCGCGCTGCCGCCGCTGCGATCCACTGCTCGATTTCAGCGAGCTGTTGATCGGCGGGCAAGCTCGCCACCCAGCTCGGTTGTTGCTGACCCCAGATCAGCGTGTGCAGCTTGAACGGCATGCCGTTCTGCTTCGCGAACTGGTACGCCGTATCGAGCTCGGTCCAGTTCATCACGTCGCGCGTGGCTTCGACGCTGCCCCACTTACCGGCGTTGCCCGGAGTGATCTGATTGAAGTAGGTGCGCAGCGCGGCGGAGTTGTAGTCCGCGGCGTTGGTCGCAGCGGTACCGAAGAACTTGTTACCGATGCCGGTCAGCACGCGCGCGCCGTTGCTGGTCGCGGTGTTGCCGCTCGGGTCGTAGGCAACCGCGGTGAACACGTGGCGGCCGTTGAGCGTCGCGTCTGCGGCGATGTCCATGCTGTACGGCGCGGTGGTGTCGGTGCCGATGTCCACGCCGTCGCGTTGAAATACGACTTTACGCACCGCCACGTTGTCGCTGGCAGTGGCACTGAGCGAGAGGGTGCCACTCGAGGTAATCAAGGACTGATTGGCGGAGAGCGCGATCGTCGGAGCAACGGTGTCGCACTTGGTGCCGTTAATCGAGATGACGTATGGCGTAATGCCAGTATACGCATCGGGGCTGCCGTACAAGATCGGCAGTGTCTGACCCTGACTCAAGCCGAACAGCTTGATCAGCAAAGGCTCCGTCATCGAATAGCCGCCGTCGACGGCGTCGCAGTCCGCGAACAAGCAGCGCTTGCGAATGCCCGCGCCACCGAGATCGGCGAACACCTCGAAGGACTTCGCTTTGGGTCCAGAGACGTTCTTGAGCAGCAACTCGCCCACGTAGCCTGTGCCGGAGCGGCGCGAAAAGTAGTTCGAGGTAACCTTGAAACCACAGCTACCGTCGGTCGGCATCGGAGTCGCAGCGGCGGTGACCGCTTCGCTCGTCGATGCCACCCCATCGCTCACTTCTTCACTCGCGGCTGCGCTGCAACCGCCCAAGCCGAACACCGCCCCCACCAGCAACCATCGCCCCACCGAGCTGCTGAGCCCAAATCCGTTGCTCATCTTGTCCGACATCGACGTTCTTCGGTTCATATATTTCCTTTGCGAATGGCCAGTCATGGTGGGGAATGCTTGCCGCCCTCGAGCGCGTTCCCTCTGCAGACTTCGTACCGGCGTAAAATTCGCGGCGTAGTGTTTTGTGCGCGAGTCGAAGCAGATGGCTGGAGAGAAGCGCCGCCGTGAGCGAGTTGCGCAGATGTGTCGGTTTCGGCCACCTGGCGGAAATCGGCGCAAGTCAGCGTGCGCACCGAGACACACTCGCGCGCTACCTACTCGTGCTCACCACACGCGCACTGTGAGCTCGTGTAGAGCGACGTCGCGCAACGCGCCTTGGTTAACTCTCTGGCGTTTCTGCACAACTTGCACGAACATGCACGAGTTGCGTAGTGCACCCGAGCGATCGAGTCGTGCACCCACAACTTCACCCTGAAGGTATATCAACGCGTTAGCGATCGAATTGAGACGAGTCGTGCAATCGTCGACGACGCGAGTCACGCAACGCGAGTGATCGAATCGTGCAATCGCAGATGATCGCACTCGTGAGCTCACGCACAACGGCCATGGAATAATCCAGCAACGAAGGAGTCCGGCGCGGCGCACGAAAGAACCCTGCGCGAACGATGAGCGCGTTGCTCATCGCGCTCGTCGTTCGAACGAGCGAAGCGATCGCCGTCGGCAACGGCGAAAGGCAGCAACACCAAGCCGCCTCGCTCGCATCGTTCGAATCAGCGCAGAACCGCAAATTTGACTTGATTCCATGTCTGCCAGCGAGCTTGCGAATCGGGTCAAAAATCTTCGAACTCGCGAGTGAAACGAAACTGGGTGTTTCACTCGACCGCGCGAGATCAGAGCGCTACTGTGCAGCGCAATGACGACGGGGCAACGTGCTCGCGTGCCGCTCGTGTTCGCTGCGCTTCTCGCGGCGTGCTCGGGCCATGGTGCGTCGAACCCTGGCGCTGCAAGCGGTGGAGAGCCGAGCAGCGCCGAAGTCGGCGGCTCATCGGCAAGCGGCGGCAATAGTGGCAGCGCATCGACAGCACAGCCTGCGGGAGGAAGCAGTGCACTCGGTGGCAACCGCAACGAGCCAGCGCAAGGCGGCAACATCAGCTCGACTCAAGGCGGTTCCTCCGCGAACAACGGCGGCTCGAGCGCCGGCACAGCGGGCTCGAGCACGCCGAGCCCCGCGCTCGGCACGCCCATGGAGAAGGCCCTAGTCAAGCTCCCCGCCGCGCGCCAAGAGCACTCGGTCGCCGCCGCAGCCGGCGAGATCTACGTGATCGGCGGCTACAACCCGAACGTGACTGACTCGGTGCAAGCCTACGATCCCGCCAAAGACAAGTGGCGCGACGTGAAGAGCTTTCCCGCCAAGATGAACCACGGCAACGCCGCCTCGATCAACGACAAGATCTACGTCGCTGGCTATTACATCAATGGCACGATGTCGACGTCCACGACGGACGCCTACTCGTACGACCCAAAGGCGGACACTTGGACCAAGATCGCCTCGCTGCCGACGGGCACTCAGCGCGCCGCGGCCTGCGTCGCAGTCAACGCCGGACTGATGTACGTGATCGGCGGCGCTGACAGCGGCAGAAGCGTAGACGACGCCGCGCGCTACGACCCCGCCAGCAACAGCTGGGAAGAGCTCCCGGTATTGCCCGAGCGGCGCGAGCATTGCACCGCGGGCTTCATCAAAGGCACGCTGTATGTCGCCGGCGGCCGTGCCGATGGCATCACCGGAATCGAACCCAAGACTTGGGCATTCGATCTCACGAGCAAAGCCTGGACCGAGAAAGCCTCACTCGCTCCGCCGCGCGGAGGCTTGGCCGGAGCCGTGCTCGCGGATCGCCTGTTCGTCTTTGGCGGAGAGGGCAACATGAACGCGAGCAACGGCGTCTTTCCGGACATCGACGTCTACGATCCAGCGACGAACCAATGGCAAGCGTTGCCGCCGATGCTCGTGCCACGCCACGGCTACGGCGCCGCAGTGCTCGACAACCGCATTTATTTGGCCGGCGGGGCCGTGCATCAAGGCGCAGGAGGGAGCGATGAAGTCAGCGTGTTTTGGCTCAACTGAGGGCGATACACAGACCAACTGGGGCGAGCACCACGCCCACGGAGCCGCACGATGAATCGCCGTTTTTTCCTACGCGGCGCGGGTGGGTTGCTGCTCGCAGCGCCGTTCTTGTCTTCGGTCGGTCAGCGCACGGCGCGCGCGGAGGCCAAGCTGCTCCCGCGACGCAGCGTCATCTACCACACGCCGCACGGCTGCCTCACGAACCGCTGGTTCCCGAAGGTCGAACACGGCCCGCTCGACGCGGATGCTCTCGCCGGCACCTCGCTCGAAGTCCTGACGCCTCACGTCAAGAAGCTCTTGGTGCCCCGCGGACTTCGGGCGATGAATGCCTACCCCAGCCCGCAAAGCATCGATCCCCACGATCAAGCGATGGGTTCCAAGTTGACCTGCGCGCTGATCAACGAGGATGCGAACCGCTACGCGACCGCGCAATCACTCGATCACGAGATCGCGCGTCAGATCAACCCAGCAGCTCGCGGTCCGATGGTCCTGTCCGTGGGCCCGGCGACCACGAAGATCAAAGAGCTGCTGTCGTTCTATGGTGACAATCGGCCGCTCTCGCCGATCGTGAGCCCGGCAAAGGTGTACGCGAGCCTGGACGGCATCGTGTACAGCCAGAACACGCAGCTCATCGAGCAAACTCAGCGGAAAAAGAGCGTCCTCGATCTCGTGACGGACGATCTGAACTCATACCAGCGCCAAGACATGAGCGCGGCCGACAAGAAAAAGATCGGCGCTTGGCTCGATCTGGTGCGAGATACCGAGCGCGGGCTCGAGGCGCACACGTGCAGCGAGAACACGGTCGGCGTCAACAAGGAGCTGGCAGATCAGGCCAGCCAGAGCAGCGCAATGGCCGATGCGTTCACCTTGGGCGCCGATACGATGTTCAAACTGATGGCGCTGACTCTGCTCTGCGACGTCAACCGTTCGCTCGTCTTCTCATTTCCCGGTTGGGCCACCTTCGACTGGGACGGCATCCATCACACTGTCGACAACGACGGGCTCTCCCACCGCACTGGGGACTTCACAGTCGGCAAATGCCTGCCCGGCGTGCTCGGCATGATCGCGGAGATCGACCGCTGGTACGCCGGCAAGTTCGCAAAGCTCGTGACGCTCTTGGACAGCTTGCCCGAGGGCGACGGCACGCTGCTCGACAACACCGCCACCACCTGGTTGCAGGAATTTTCAGACGGTTCCGCGTTCAACCTCAACAACATGCCGATCGTGATCGCCGGCAGCGCAGGCGGCTATTTGAAGCAAGGCCAAGCCATCAACGTCGAAGGCGCACCAATCGGCCCCGGCAACAGCGAAGCCAGCTGCCCCGGCGACACGGGCGACTACGTCGCCGTCTCGAACGGCTCGGTCGGCGGCAATGTCCCCATCAACAAACTGTACGTCACACTCATGAACGCCATCGGCTGCAAAGCGGACGACGGCGGCCCCGTCACCCGCTTCGGCCAATTCGACGGCTTCACCGCCGAAGCCGGCATCACCAACCCCGGCGAACTCACCGCCCTCAAAGCCTAACTCCCCGTCACCAGGGCATGAGATCCGAGAGTGTGGCGCCCAAACTCCAGCAACGCACCTCACAGCACGCACTGTTCCCGGCGATATACGGCTACACCCCAGGGCGCGCTCGCTCTCATAGTCGTTCGTGGAGCTTTGGGCGTTCCCGGAGATTAGACCGCCGAGCCGCAGAGGCCGCAGAGATCTGAGTGAGATTTTGGGTTATTGCTTTGTGAGCCCGAGCGCGTCGTGGAAATTGCGAAGTGGCGACTCGCGGTGAGGAAGACTCTCGCACGTCAAAGTCGGTCGTTCCTCCGACGCAAAGCGGCACGCAGAGGAAACCCCATTCTCCTCTCTCTCAGATCTCTGCGGCCTCTGCGGCTCGGCGGTCAGTCCCCTCTCGCTCTCCCTTTCCTTCGTCCGCGACGCCGAAGGCTGGGACGGTTGGGACGTAGTGAGTGACCATCAACCAAAGAAGACGGTCAGTGGGTGGTGGCCCAGGTGATGGCGCCGGTTAGGTGGGCGAGGAATGTGGGGTCGGAGAAGCTTTCGTTGGTGTGGCCTAGGGCGGTGTAGAAGGCTCGGCCACCGTCGTAGTCGTGGTACCAGGCGATGGGGTGATCGCCGTTCATGTTGGCGGTTCCGGCGTTGTAGCTGTGCTCGTCGAGTGAGAGCACGACGTGCACGTTTGCGCGGGGATTGCTTTGGAACGCGTACCATTCGTCGCTGCGGTGCCAGGGGTTCGGCAGCGACGCGGTGGCGGGATTTTGAGCGTCTTCGACTACGACGTCAGCGGCTTGAATGGCGGGGTGCTCGCGAAAGTAGGCGCCGACGAGCCCGCCGTACCAGGCCCAGTCGTACTCGGTGTCGGTCGCGGAATGGATGCCGATGAAGCCATTTCCTTTGCGAATGAAGCGTTCGAAGGCGGCTTGCTGGGTGTCGTCGAGCACGTCACCGGTGGTGCTCAAGAAGATCACGGCGTTGTACTTCGCGAGACCGACATCGCTGAAAGTGCTCGCGTCCTCCGTCGCGGTGAGCTGCCAACCGTGGTCCGACGCCAGCTTGGTCAGCGCTTGAACTCCCGCGGGGATCGATTCATGGCGATAGGCAGCCGTCTTCGAGAAGACCAAGAGCGAGACGCTTTCGCTCGTCGCTTCACCGCCGCTGCCACCGGATGGGCTCGTTCCGCCGGGCGCGGTGCCTGCGGCGCTCGTGCCGCCCAGCGAGCTTGCCGTGCCGGCTGAGGCTGTTCCGCCACTCGCTGGCTCATTCGTCCCCCCCGCTGCGGGTGCGCTGCCCGCAGCGCCACCGCTGGCGCCCGCGGTCGTCCCTCCCGCGCCCGAATCAGCGTTGGAGGGCGCGTTGTGCGATTGTCCGCACGCCAAAGTACCGAACATCAAGCAGACAGGGAGCGCGAGAAGTGCCGAGCGAAGCATGCGGATCGAGCGTAGTTGAGCGCTCGCACTGCCAACGCGCAACCCGAATTCCAGCGCGGGCGGCTCAAAGCGTCGTTTCGAAGACTTCGGGCATGGCCGAAATGTCGATGCGTTGGTCGAGCTGCACCAGCGTCGCTCCTGACTCCCTTGGGACGCACCCGTCGCTGTCGATCGCGTAAGTCGGGCCGTCGTAGCCTTTGACGGTTGCGACTGCGGTCAAGGAACCGTCGCTCGCGCGCACCGGGGCGTGCAACATCGTGAAGTCGGTACCGGGATAATCGCTGTAGTAGAGCCGCTGAGTACACGCGGCGTCCGACCAGCGATCACTTTGGTAAGCACCGAGTACGACCGCCGCGCAGCGCAGCGTGCCATCGACGGCCGGCGTCGGTCGGCAGAGGTCGCCCGCGTCATCCAAGAAATCCGTTTCTGCCGGGTATTGCGCGACGGGGACGCCCGCGCGCCCGCCACTTGGCAAAGATGAGATCAGCTCGACATGCACGGCGGCAACCCCCAACCGGACACGCTGAGTCGCCGGGGCCGCAGCAGGGCCGTTGCCGGTCATCGTTGCGAATTCACCGCTTGGTTGAACGGCGCACGCGACGCCATCAGCGGTGGTGACCGCTGCGGTGAACTCCAAACCATCCGCACCGATCAACCGCGAAAGATGCAATCCGCCGCCCGCGTCGACGTCCAGCAACTTCGCCGTCGCGAGTTCGGTGTCGGAGTGCGCGATCAGCCGATTGACCGCTGGCAACGACTTGGCCGGCGGCCACGCGCGCGTACACGACGTGCCTTGCAACTCGTAGACCTGCGAGCCCTCGGAAAGGTCGGACTCGGGGTACACCTCTTCTCCAAGCTCGAACACATCGCGATGGGGCAGCATCACCTCTGAACCCTGGCGATACGCCAATCCGACGCTCACCCATTCGCCCACGCCCTGCGCCCTATCCATGATCCACGTAGCGGGCTGCGAGCAAGACGCATCCAGGAAGATCAGCGAGGTCTGTTGTTTGGGCACACAGTGCAAGTCCGCGCCAGGCTCCCCTTTGACGAACTCGCAATCGAAGTCGAGCTGTCCGTCATGCAAAGTGCGAAATTGCTCGACGCCTTCACTGACGTAGCCCAACGCGAGCACTCGCTGGCCGCTCTTGGCCAACGCGAACCGATCGCTCGCGTCGCCTCCGGGATCGTTCGTCAGGACCCCTTCCCCCCCTCTGGGTTCCGTCACTCCGCCGCAACCCACCATGAAAACCCCGCAGATCGCCGAAGCGACCCAACCGCGCGAGCGTGCGACGATACCCATGGCGATCAAACTAGCGGCCATCAAAAACTCCGTCCAATCGAGTTAAGTCATCGACCGCGATACGTTTTGCTGATGAAGCAGCGCTCAGCGCGCGCGCAACTCGGTGAGTAAGCTGGTGGCCTTCGCGCTCACGCTCGGGTTCGTACTTTGCTCGGCAAACTCGAGCTTGGCCTGCGTGAATCGACCGAGCGTCGAGAGGGCTCCCGCAGCGTCGACGCTCGGATCGGTGACGACGTTGAGCACACGCGCTTCTTCCTCAGGCTTCAAGATTTCGGAGTGCGAAACGACGACGCGCTGTTGACTGGCCGGTGACGCCGAGAACGACACGGCGACCGGCTCCAGGTCGTCACTCAACAGCGTGATCAAGCGCAGACCTTGCGTCTCCAGAAACGGGATCGACTTGGCAGCGGCCATCGCCGAAGCGAGGTCGGAGTCCACGCTCGCCGCGAAAAACTCGGTCAATTGTGTGCGCGCGAGCTGGAGCAACGTGTCTGGCGGGTGCTCTTTCGGGCCCAGGAGCGTGATCGTGCGCTCGCCGGGGTCGAGCGCACCGATCGCGGTCACGCCGATCCCACCTGGGTGTGAATAGACCAGCAGGGCGCGCGCAACGGCGTGAGCCGAGCGGTTGGTGACCAGCAGCGAATCCCCTTCGACCGTCAAAACCAGCGGAGAGCTGAGACCACTAGCCTCGAAGTCGAGCGTAGCCACCGGCACGCTGAGTCCGGTGAGTCGCGCATCACGAACACCGAGGCCACGAAAGTCCTGCCAGCCGCGCCATTCCGGCGAAATGCTCTCGTCTAAATCGGCGGAGCCGACGTTCGACAACACGAGCGGCCAGCTGACCACCGAGGCGGACAGCTCGACGTGTGGAAAATAATGGTCGATGGTCGACCATGGGGCTGCGCCAGCAGAGACCAGTCGCGCATCGAAGCGCTGATTGACGCTACCCGCGTCAGCACCGCGGAATAGCAGCGCCAGATCGATCTTCGCGCGCTCTTCGGCCTCGGCGGTGGCAGCGCTCGCGCCCTCGACGCTGCGCTCGACGTAGGAAGGCACCAATTGTTCAGGTGTAGGGGAAAGGAAGGAACCGGCGGACGATTGCACGGTCGTCACCGTTTCGACTTGGACAACCGCGATGGACGCGGTAGTCGGCGCTTCGCCTCCGGTGCCCGCGTCAGCCTCGACGCCCGGATTGTTCGATGCTCCCGCATGGTTCTCGGGATTCTGGTTCATCGCGCCCGCGCTCCCCGCCGCGCCGCCGGCTGCGTCCGACGCGGAGCAACCGCTGACGCTCAGCGAAAAGGCGCAATAAGTCAGCGCGGCCCAGCGAGATTGGTGCATCGGCGTGTAGAATAGCTCAGCCACAACCGCGAGTGCCATGCGTTCTACGCATGGGTAGCCATAGATATCACGCATGAATCTAGAGAGAATCGAACTATTCCTCAAGATCGTCGATACGGGGTCGGTGAGCGCGGCCGGCCGCGAGGCGAACCTGACTCAACCGGCGGTCAGTCGCAGCCTCAAGCTCCTCGAGGAAGACATCGGCGCGGATCTGTTCGACCGTCAGGGCCGAGGGCTGCTGCTGACCGCTGCCGGGCGCGCGCTCATCCCCTGTGCGCGACAGCTCCTTCGTGAGTCAGAGCGCGCCAAGTTACAGGCCCAACGCGCAGCCAAGGACGCTTACTTCGATCTGCGCATCGGCACGGTCGACAGCTTGGGTACCCATGTGATCCCCAACTGCCTCACGCGACTACAAGCGAGTCACCCGGATCTCAAGCTGAAGGTGTGGATGGGACGCACCCAAACGCTACTGGAACGGGTGGATCGAGGCACGCTCGACCTCGCGTTCGTCGCCTACTCTGGACCACCGTCCGAGCGCTCCGAGCGCGTAGGCAGCTACAACATGAAGTACTACGGCCGAAAGGACCGCTTCGCAGAACTCGCGACGCTCACCACCGAGCTCGAATTGAGGCGCCTACCGATCGTCGAAATCGAGGCGCTCGCCGGTCAGCCTTCGCTGATACACGCCGACGCCGACGCCTTCGCCATCACTCAAAATTTGAGCGCGGTCAAAGCGCTGGTCATGGCCGGCTTGGGCGTCGGCCAAATGCTGCCGTTCATGCTCAGCGAGCAGGAGCGCGAGCAACTCACGTGCGCCGAGCAGCTCCAGCACGATCCGGATTGCGGTGTGTTCGGCGTGCGTTCGTTCCGCGCCTTTTCCGAAGAAGAAGCGCGGATTCAAGCCGACCTCTTGAGCTTGATCGCGCAGCAGCTGCGCGGCGAATAACCCCTGAGAGTTACTTGCCGGTACCCTGGGTCAAGGTGTGCACTTTGACGATCTTGCCGGAAAGCAGCCGGAACATGTGACTGTCCGGCGAGGCTCCGCCGAACAGAGTGAGACCCACGGCGGTGTTCTGCTCGAGATCGACGACCCAGTGCGTGTTCTTGAAATTGATGCCGTCTGGAACGCCCACGTTGCAGCTCTGGCTGGCCTTGTCCGCTGCCGGTGTGCAGCCCTTGCCTCCTTCCAAGCGGTAGCAAGGCATGCCCCAGGGCACTGTCGTGGTCTTGTCCGAGAACACCATGAAGTAGGCTTCACCCGCAGCGATCAGCTGTTCGCGCGTATTGCGCTGGGCTTCGGGAACGACGCTCCAATCCTCACTCTTCGCGCACGTCAGGTACGCTTGCGCGTCGAAGTTCCAGTCCTTACTGGTGATGGTGCTGCCGCTGACCATACCGGTCGTGACGATCGACTCAATCTCGCTGATCTGGCCGTCTTTGATGGCCAAGCGCAGACCGATCACGTACTGCTGCGTGCCCTCGGTGACGAACACTTCGCTGAAGGTCTGGCAGGCGAACGTATCGAGAAGGTCGTGTCGATAGGAGATCATCAGCGGCGTGTCCCAGATCCCCTTGGTCGTCGACTTCATGTTTTCGGTCATGGTCGCCGAGGCGGAGAGCGGCATCTTCGACTTGTCGCCCGCGGTCTGCGCTGCCTGATACTTTTCGACGATGGCCGTGAGGCTGTCGCGGGTGCAGTTACCGCCCGTCGCCGGAGCACCCGCACCACCACTCGCAGGACCACCTGCGCTGCCCGTCGCTTTGCCGGCGCTGCCGCCGCTGCCGCCGCTGCTCGGTGCCGAACCACCGATGCCGCCATTGGTGCCACCGCTGCCCACCGTGCTCGACCCGGCAACGCTCGCTGAGCCGGCAACGATGGTCGCGCTACCGCCGCTGCTCACGCCGCTTCCGCCGCTGGCTGTGCTGGTCGTGCCCCCGTTGGAGCTATGCGAGCCAGCAGCTCCGCCCGAGCTATCGCTCGAGTTCCCACCGCACGCACAAACGAAGAGAATCGAAACACCCGTCGAGATCAGGTGATGACGCATGGAAGCCTCCGCGCGGCGCAAGGGTACCAAAGGCCGCAATCGCTCCCGGAGAATGCCTCGAATCACGCGCGTCGTCGATCGCGTTTCAGGCTCAATCAGCGGGAATTTCCGGGGCGAAATGCGCGGCGAGATTGCCATTCTCGATCCACACTGGATAGTTTGCGCGGAGGTGTGTGAAGGCGCGAAACGCGGCTTGTCGCGCTCCGGCATCGTCGCGCAGGTCGGAAGTTTTTCTCACCTAGCAAGTCCGAAAGCGGCTCATTCGAGCGCTGGGACGCGCAGCGAGTTCGCGCTATCCTCGCGCGATGCGCAGTCATTGGTGGGTCCTGGGGTTGTTGTGCGCAGTCGCGTGCGGCGGAAAGAGCGCTCGCCACGGAGCGCCCGCGGTGACCGCGGATGCAAGCGGAGGTACCGCGGGCAATGAAGCCGACCGCTCTGGGGCCGGCGCTGGAGAGAGCGACCCAACGAGCACGAGCAAAGCGGGGCGCGGTGGGAGCGCGAGTGGCTCAGGCGGACGCGGCTTCGGCGGGGCTTCCGCGCACGGCGGCTCGGCCGATGGCGGAACGACGAGCGCGGGAGCAGCGGGTGAAGCGGGCGCAGGCGCAAGCGAGCTCTGCACGCCGGGGACAATGCGCTGCAACACCGTTCGCGAGCACTGCGACGATAGCGGCGTCTGGGTCGAAGAAAGCTTCGTCTGTGCGACCGACATCACGGGCTCGGTGGAACAAGGGCTCGTGTGTGCCGTGAAGTCCGACGGACGCATGACTTGCTTCGGCCCGAGCTTCGACCTGTACTCGGCGCCGCTGCTCGCCGCGGCGCCGGCTCGCAAATGGTCAAAATTGATTCTGACCGACGACGTTGGCGATAAAACGGATCACGACTTGTGCGGTATCGACAAGAACGGCGGCGGCGTATGCTGGGGCCAAACGAGCAATCGCTCCGTCGGTGGCCCACTCACGCAAATCGCACCTGGCTCGCAAGGGCTATGCGTCGTCAGCGCCGACGGCGCATTGAAGTGCTTGGTCGATGATGGGATCGTCGGGCCCATCGCGGCCGATTCGGGACCATTCCAAGATCTGCTAATCCGCGACGGGTATCTGTTTGGCTTGGGAGTTTCGGGCACAGTAAGCGTGCCGTATCCTCAGTTTGCTCTGCCTTCGGGGGTCTACAGCCAAATCAGCGGCAGCGATCGTGAGCTGTGTGCCGTCCGTTTGGACCACGAACTCTTCTGCGCGCCCACGGCTTTGCCGCCCGCGCTCGCCGCCCAGCGCTTCCTGCAAGTGGTGATCGACGACGGAGGTCGCTTGTGCGCCATTCGCGAGGACCACACGGTCGTTTGCGATTCACTCGGAGCGGGTCCAAATCCCGAGCCGCCATCGGGTGAATTCAAGCAACTGGTCATGCCCAGCGGCGGAATCTGTGGGATTCGAACGGACGGTTCGATCGGCTGTGTCGGCGTCAACGCGCCCGTGCCGCCCGCCGATTGGTGATCGAGCGCTGCATCTTTTTGGCGACGACGCATCGAGGCGGCTAGCCAGCGCGGTCTCGAGGGTCTAAACATCACGTGGCATGCTGATTGTCATCGTCATCGTCGTCGCTGCGTTGTTGGGGGCTTTGCTCGGAGGCGTCGCGGGCTTCGTGATCGGCGGCCTGATCGGTGGTGTGTTCGGCTTCGTCATGGTGGGCCGATCGCTCCGCCGCGTCCGCGAACAATTCATCGAAACCACTTTTTCGGTGATGGGCGCGCTATGCAAAGCCGATGGCGTGGTCACTCGCGCCGAACTCGACGTCGTCGAGCGGATCTGGACGCGGTTGCATTTGACGCCCGAACAGAAGGAAGCTGCAAAGACGGCCTTCAAGCGCGGCAAAGCGCCGGGCTTCGACCTCGACGGCACGGTGCGCGAGTTCGCTCGGTTGGCACCCCCCGGCAGCGCCTTCTTTCAGCTCTTCTTGCAACTCCAGCGCACGGCGATCAACGCCGATGGAGAACTCCACCCGACCGAGCAAGCCATGTTGATGCGAGTCGCACGCCTACTCGGCTTGTCGGAACACGACCTCGCCCAGCTCGAAGCGCTACTGCGATCCGCCACGCAAACCACATCGACCCGCGACTGCGCGCCTTCGTCGAAGTCGCCGCTCGAGAACGCCTACGTCGCGCTCGGAGTGAGCGCGACCGCGAGCGAAGCCGACATCCGCGCCGCCTATCGTAAAGTCATCCGCGAAAATCACCCCGATCGACTCGCGTCCAAAGGCCTCCCGGAAAGCATGCGCGTCGTCGCCGAAGAGCGCACCCGCGAACTCAACGCCGCCTTCGACCAAATCAAAAAAGCGCGCCAGTTTGCGTGAGCCGCCGCTCATCCAACGCAACTGACGAATCGAGATTGGGGCGGCCACAAACCAGCATCGCACCTCGAAGCGGCAACTGTGTTCCCGCCCTAGGACGCCGAAGGCTGAGACGCCACGCGACGAGCTGAGTGACCATCAAAAAATGGAGTGACGACTAGTGCGGCTCCCGGAGGATTGAACCGCCAAGTAAAGCGCCGGGCGAGCCCGGGTTGCGGAGCGCCTAGACGTAGGTTGAGACGACTCGGCGCGCGGGCGGCTCCCTGAGATTGAACCGCCGAGCCGCAGAGGCCACAGAGATCCGAGGGAGATTTGGGGGTTCCCAATCAACGTCGAAGCGCACGTTGTCACGACGAAAATCGCCGCGAAGAGCGAACCCAATCTCTTCTCGTTCAGATCTCTGTGACCTCTGCGGCTCGGCGGTTAATCCTCTCCCTTCGTCTTCGTCCGGCGCTGCACTTGGCGGTTTTCCCCTCCCATCGCCCACGACACCAAGGCTGTGTGCGCTGAAAGCGCGAAAGGCCAACATCCGTGAGGACGTCGGCCTTCTTTGGGCGCGTAGCGAGGGCTCAGTCTCGGTGAGACTTGCTGTGCGACGCGACTTTGCTGTCGGCCTTGTCGCTCTTGTCGGCCTTGTCACTCCTCGAGCTCTTGCTGTTCTTCGAGTCTTTGGAGTCTTTGGAGTCCTTGGATTCTTTCGACTCTTTTGCGTCGCCTTCGCCGATCAGGATTTCCATGTAGTCGCGGCGTAGGCGGACGCGGTAGGCGGGGATGGAGTCGCGAAAGCGGAAGCTGACTTCGGCACCTTCGGTGCGGTTGCTGGTGCGCACGTTGGAGATGCGGTTGTCGCGTTTGGCGATGCCGCTGCCCGATTCCATTACTTTGTGGCCGGGCACGAGCACGGTGAAGCCGGTCGGCAAGAGTGCGCCTTGCAGCTTGCCGCCTTGGTCGTCGAGGCGAATGCGATAGATCGTGGGCGAGCGCAGTTTGCCGTGACCCCACGGTGTGGTGTCCGTCTCCTTTTTGCCCTTCTTGTCGTCTTTGCTCGACTTGCTGTCGGCCTTGTCGTCGTCGGAGCTTTCGTCGGAGAAGGCTTCGTCGGCCGCGGCGTTCGAGATTGGCGTGCCGGAGAGGTTGCTCTTGGCGTCCGCTCTTTCTTGCGCTTCGACGGCTTCGGGAGAACCGGGTGGCGGCGCGAGCGGCGCGGGTTCCATGGTCGCCATCGGCGTGGGGCCGAACAGCGGAATATTCGCGCTGGCGATGGTGCTCGTGGCCGGACCGAGGTTGGTGGGCGTAGCGGAGAGCGGCGCGCCGGTCGAGGGTGGCAAGGCCGTCACTGCGGGCGTTTGCGAAGCGTGCGCACCGGGCGGCGCGTTCGACCCGCCAAAGTGAGTCGCGGCTGCGGCGAGCGACGCCAAGAGCACGACGCCAGCTGCGCCGAGCATCACCTTCTTGCGCATCGGTTTCACCGCGGCGGGCGCGGTCTCTTCGCTCGCGTTTGCGTTCACGCTCGCGGACGATTGTGGACGTAGGCGCGGACCTTCGACGCTCTTGTTGCCATGCGGCGCGGGTGCCGTGGTGCGACGTTGCGGCGCGGGTTCGGCGCGCTTGGAGAGCGCGAGGACTTTGAGGCCGGCGCCTTTGAATAGGCCGCCCATGCCATGCGCTGCGCGCGCGGAAAAGCGGGCTACGGCAGCGCCTGCGGTTTGCACCGCTTCGCCGGCGTTGGCGGCGGCTTCGCCGATTTTGCCCCGCAGTGCGGCGGCCTCCGCGTCATCGTCGTCGTCTTCGTATTCCGCGCCATTGTCGGCGCTGTTGTCGCGCGCTTTGACGGCTGCGTCGGTGGTGACCGAGCTGGCCGGGATTTTGAAACCTTTGGGCTCGCGTTCACCGAAGTGAAGCGAGGCCACGCTCGGTTCCGGCGTGGTGTCTTCCACGCCGGCGAAGCGTAGCTGCACGACCAATTGCGGCACGCGCGTGATCGGATCGATCGCGACGCTCACGCCGTCGATTTGCGCGTGACGGCGTCCGCCTGCTTCGAGATCTTCGAGCTCGAGTTTGCGACCGACCTTGAGGAACTCCAGGTTCGAGCCGACTTGGACGTTCGCCGCGGAAGTCTCGCGCACGCGCGCTTTCATCGGCGAACCCAAGCCGTCGATGTGCAGGCGCACGCGCGAGCCGATTTCCGATTTGGCGTCGTGAATGGGCTCCTGCACCGTGCCTTGCTCGCCTGCGCCATCGCACAGTTCGCGCAACGCGCCGACGCTGCCGCTGTCGAGCGCCGTGAATTCGACGCCGAATTCGCCGCCGCGCGCGCCTTCGCGGCGCCAAGCCACGCGCCCCTCGACCACGATTTCGCGACCGCCTTCTTCGAAGCGGCAAATCAGGGGGGCGCCGTTGTCGGGCAAGTAGGCGGTGCGCAAGTGCATGCCGCGCGCGCTGACGTCGACGGCTTCGGCTTCGAAGGCCGGAATTCCGGGCTGGTTGCCGCAAACTTCGACCAGGGTTTCGACCCGCACGCGACCTGCGCCCTCGGCGCGACGTTCTTGAATTTCGGTCATTGGCTGCCTCCAGCGGGGTCCGAGCGCACCTGCTCCTCGAGAGAGGGCTCGAATCCTGCGTCCCGACCCGAGTACGTCGGCGGCGCACAAAGGGCCAAATTTCGTGCCGCGAGTTGCGATGCTGGCCCTGGGGGCGCCCCCAAAAATGAACCGAGGGCCCCCGGACCGACCGCCGACGCGACGCGACGCGTGACACGCTGGCACGGCAATTTTTCGGCCGAGAGGTGGACATGCGCCCTTCCGCTGTCCATCATGCGCCGCTCATGGCCCTGACGGTCGTGGTCCGCTCAGGCGACCTCAAGTCTCAGGCGACCATCACCTTCGATGCTCCGCGGATCGTGATCGGACGAGGTGACGGTTGCGAAATCCGCTTGCCGGATCCCAGCGTGAGTCATCGCCACGCTTCGATTCGTCAGCGCGGTAGCGACTACGTCGTGGTCGACGAGGGCAGCAGCAACGGCACGTTCGTCGGACCGGTGCGGCTCTCGCCACAAGCCCCGCGGGTGGTGCGCTCGGGCGACTTGATCCGCGTGGGGCGAATTTGGCTGGAGCTGACCACGGCGCAGGTCGTGCCCACGCAGAACCAGAGCTTGGTCACGAAGGAGATCGCGCTCGCGCTCGTAGCGAGTTCGCTCGCGGCCGGCGGTGAGCAGTCCGCGCCGCGCCTGTTCGTGACGGCTGGTCCAGACGTCGGCAAAGAGCTGCAGCTCGCGGAGTTCGATCGCGCGTACAGCATCGGACGCGCACCCAACGCCGACTTGGTGCTCACGGACGACGACTCTTCACGTCGTCACGTGGAGGTCACGCGCCGCGGCACCCAAATCTTGGTGCGCGATTTGGGTTCGAAGAACGGCGCGACGCTCGACGGCGTGCGCCTCGATCCCAAGCGCGACACGCCCTGGCCCCCGCAAGCAGTGCTCGCGCTCGGCTCGAGCGAATTCGGCTTCGAAGATCCGGTGCTAGCCGCGTTGAGCGAGATCGAAGCCAGCCGCGACGAGCAAATGCAAGCCGGTGATTCGATCGATCCGCCGAACGGCGCGCCTGACGCAGCACCGAGCGCGGCCCAGCCTCACCTGGCTGGTTCGACGGACGCGGCCCCGATGGTCGAGGTGCCCACTCGTGCACCGAAACCGCCCAAGAAGAGCCAGGGATTCCGCGCGGTGGATGCCGTGGTCGCGGTGCTGGCGCTGATCGTGATCGGCCTCAGTATTCTGGGACTGACCTGGTTGTTTCGTTCCAACTGACAGTCGCGCGCTCGGTGAGTGCGCTAAGTCTTGCGGTAGACGAGCCAGCGCAACTCCACCGGCGGCTTACCCACTGGGAGATCGAACAGATCTTGTCCACCGGTCCAGGTCTGGAACCAACCAGTGGGTGGCCAGGCTTCAGCCGGCAGATTTTCCTTTTCGTAGGCTTGGACGGATTCGTCCGAGACGAGCTCGAATTGGCCAGCTTGCGCTTCGTCCATCTCCTGCCGGTTGAACATGTTGCACCAGAAGACCTGCCCCATCTGGCGAGCGAGATCGTCGGGTTCGTAACCGTCGCTGGTGAGAAACACGCTGAATACGAGCAGCCCGTCCTTCATCAGCAGCTTGGCTGCGACTTCGAACACCGCGCGCACCTCGCCCAGCGTGCGAAAGTGCGAAGCCACGACCTCGGCCAAGAGCAAGATCTTATAATACCCATGGGTGATACCGAGGTTCGGGTCGAGCACGTCGCCCTCGAATACCTTCACCGGGAGCGCCTCTTTTGCAGCCTCTTCACGCAGGATCGCGGCGAGCGAGGCTGCCAATTCGACGGCGTCCGTCGGGAAGCCGGCGCGCGCGAGGGGCAACGTGTTGCGGCCCGTGCCCGCACCGATATCCAGAATCGGTACATCCGCCGGCGTGCCTTGCGCGCGTGCCAGTTCGAGGATCTTCGCATCCGGGTGCGTACCGAACAGCGGCGGGGTGCGCGTCGCGACCCAGCGGTCGTACTCGTCGCTCATCGACACGACATCGACATCGATGCGCCAACTCAAGGCGGACTGCGGCGGCGGATCGGTCTCGAAGCTGACGACCACGGGTGAGTACTGTGAGGTGTTCCACGCCTGCTCGAGGTTGCGCTTGAGCGCGATCCGGAACTGCTCGAGATCGTCGGGCGTGAAGGGACGACCAATCCCCGTCCACGCCGTGTTGAACAGCTGCACGTAGTGCTCGAGCAGCGCAGGCACTGGAGGCACGTGGTACTCAGCGCGCGCGCGCATACGCTGCGGTAAGCGACGCATGATCGCTTGCTGCAAAATCGACGCGCTGGTCTCGTGCGCCGCCGTCTCCCCCGCCGACCCAGGCTTGCCGTTCTCGCTCATACGCGCGCGAACGTAGCATCAAGCGTGTGTCGCGGTGTTGTTGCTCGAGAGGCGTTGTTGACGCCTCTCGAGCTTCGCGGACGAAGTGAAAACTTCGCGATCAGGGGCCGCCGCCGCTGCCGGCCTTGCCGCCGCTGCCACCAGAGCCGCTCACGCCGCCAGCGCCACCGTTGCCGCTCGAACCACTCGAGCCGCCCGCACCGGCTTTGCCGCCGCTGCCGCTATTGCCAGATGAGCCGCCGAGTCCCGCTGAACCGCCGTTCGACGTGCCACCGGATCCGGCTTTGCCACCGCTGCCGCCTGCGCCGCCGCTAGAGGTGCCGCCTGCGCCGGCTTTGCCGCCGCTACCGCCAGCGCCACCAGCACCGGCTTTGCCGCCGCTACCAGCTGCGCCGCCTTTACCGCCGCCACCAGCTGCGCCGCCTTTACCGCCGCTGTTCGTGCCACCTGTGTTCGTGCCACCTGTGCTCGTGCCACCGGTGCCGCCGATACCGCCGGTGCTTCCTGCGTGGGCAGAGCCTCCGACGTGCGAGCCGCCAGAGGCTTTACCGCCAGCACCACCCGACTTTCCTCCAGAGCCGCCGTGTGCAACGCCGCCACTGCCACCACTGTTGTCCGGGTTCGTTGCATCGTCACCGCAGCCAACCAGCATGGCGGCGCCGACCAAGGCGATCACCCCTACACCCGTGACTACACTACGCTTCTTCATTTTGGACATCGCTTCTCGCTTTCGCTCGTGCCAATCCGCAGATGCTGTCGAGATTGCTTCGTCGGACCCCTCGGTCCCCCAAAACGAAGCCCACAGCGCTTGAATATCTCGGCATTGCTACAAATAGCAATGGCTGGGCAACAAATCGAAATGTCGACGCCAGGAAACGAACGAAACTCAGCCGAAATTGCCTGCTAGTGGGGCGCTGCCGTTACTAGAGCCGGCCCCCGAGCGGCGTTCCGCAGGGCACGTAGTAGGCGTTCGATTCGCATTTCAAATTAGACAAATTGGTGTCGATCGGGGCGGCACTGCTCACTTCGTGCGCCGCCCGCAATCACACCGCAGCCACGTTCGCAGCGCTCGAGAATGAAACACACCTCGAGCGCCGCACGCGTTGCGACGTTGTCGACTTAAGCGCCACCCGAGCCGCCAGAGCTCGAACCACCGGCGCCCTTGCCGAAGCCGCCACCGAAGCCGCCGCCTTTGCCGAAGCCGCCGCCAACACCGCCGCCTTTGCCGAAGCCGCCACCAGCGCCGTTGCCGAAGCCGCCACCGACGCCGCCGCCTTTGCCGAAGCCGCCACCGAAGCCGCCGCCTTTGCCGAAGCCACCGCCGACGCCGCCGCCTTTACCGAAGCCGCCGTCGCCGCCAGTGCCGGGTCCAGTCGACTCACCACCAGTGCCGGTACCGGCGATGAACCCGCCGGTGCCCGTATTGTAGCCGCCGGTACCAGTTGCAGGCCCAGACCCGCCAGTGCCAGCAGGCTTGCTGCCTGCGCTGCCCGGTGAGCCCGCGTGGGGAGGAGTTCCTTCGTCACCACCGCCTGTGTCGGCGCCGCAGCCTGCCATGAGGCCAGTACCGACGAGCGTGATCACGCCCGCACTCAATAGGACACTACGCTGCTTCTTCATTTTGGACATCGCTTCTTGCTTTCGCTGATGCAAATACGGTCATTGCGTGTCGAGCCAAAAATTTTGGCAAGACGCCTTGTCCCCAACACCACAGTCAGCGATTGCGTTGATATCTCGGCTTCCCCACAAATAGCAATGCTCACGCAATAAATCGCAATATCGACATCACATTAAAAACAACGTGCCTGTTCGATGTGAGTGTCGTTACTTAACCGCGCTTTGCGGTGATCGACATCGAGTTCAAAACAATGTGCCTGCTCGCAGCCGGTGCGGTTACTGCACCGCGCCGCGGCAAACTCAGCCGCCGCGCGCAGGCACGGATGCCACGCTGAGCTTCAGCCCAGTGACGCCCAAACGGCGCTCCACGCTCGCCACTACAGCCTCGATCGTCGCTCGCTCATCGAAGCCCTTGAGCTCGCGCCCGTCGACGTCGATCAGCGGGACGGCTTTGCCGCCGGAGCGACGCTTGAGCTCTGCCGCGGCGCGCGCGTCAGCGTCTACGTCGTGATCGACGACGCTCACTCCGTTGGCTCGGAAGAAGCGACGCGCGCGCTCACAGTGCGGACACCAACTGGTCGAAAACATCGACACGGGTGTGGCGTGCAACGCGGCGAGCAGCTCGCGCGAGCTCGGCACTCGCGCACTCGGCGCGCGCTCGGCTGGCGGTGCCGGAACAAGCACAGACGAAATTGGCGCTGCAGCAAGAACCGGAGCCGCAACTCGCAGATCTGCCTCGTTTTCAGCCAGATCCGTGGCGTGTGGCGGCGCCGCGACCGGTTCTGTTTCGTGCGTTTCTACGGGCAGTGACGCTTCCGCGGTCGCGACGAGCGACGCGACGCGACGCGTCTGTGCAACAGGCGGCGTGCGCAGCGAGCGCGCTACCAACAACGCACCGCACGCTGAGACGACGACACCGAGAAACCCGATCTCCAACCAGCGCGCGTGGCGTCCTGCGCGGTCGCGAGCAGCACGCAAGCACAGCACGCACTCGCCTCCTGGCCCAACTGCCAAGCCGTGCTGGTTGCAACGCATGTGCACATCATGCCACTGGCTGCTCTCCCGTTCACCTAAAAACGCGATCCCCCGGATCACTCGCGGGCAAGCGTGGGACTAGTGACATGCGCTCGCGGCGATCGGCGCATTCAGGAGCACTTGAGTGGCACTCGAGTCGGGGCCTGGAGTCGCCCGAGCCCAGCAGGGGAGCGCCAGAGTCCGTATCGGAGTCTTTGGCAATCACCTTCCGGCGCGGGCGAGGGCCCTTTCACTCACGGATTGTCTTTGGGGCCTTCGTCGTACGCGCGCGGCCGGTACTTCTTCTGCACGCCGCCATTCGCAACGCCATTGTAGACGAGATCGCTGCCGAGAAACGCGAGCCAACTGCCCGGGTGAGCCTCGGACGCCGCGAGCAACTCGTCCTTGTGCGCGTCGATGATTTTCTCTTCCCAAGCGCACTGCAGGCCCAACGCGATCAGGTTCAAATCATTGGGCGCGAGTTCGAAGCCGTGCATGTAGTGCGGCCAAGCTTGTTCAGCGCGTTTGAGGCGGCACAACGTGTCACCGTAGTAAACATGGGCCATCGGCCATTTGGGCGCGAGGCGCATGGCTTCGGCGTTGATCTTGAGCCGCTCTTCGAGCTGACCGCGAGCGCCGAGCATGACCGAATAGTTGAGCTGCGCTTTTGCGCTGCGCGGAACCGCGTTGTGCGTCGCGCGCCAGAAATACAAATCATCCGTGTAGTCGAGCGCGTGCCAGCGACCGGCAAACGCCTGAAAGCCGAGAAACACGCAGACCACGCTCACCCCCCACGGCCATTGCAACCGCAACAAGCGCGTGAAGAGCACGGCAAGCACACACGCTGAGCCGAACGCCGGGAGATACCAAAAGCGCTCCGCGCGGATCGTGGGCAGCAGTACAGGGATGTTCGAATGCGGAAAGTACGAGAGCGGCAGCCAGACCAAGCCGATCGCGAGCAGCGCGAGCACCCCTTGTCGTTCGTCGAACGCGGGCGCCAAAGCGTCCAGCCCCGCGAGCGTGTTTCGAGCGCGGATGCGCGCCTCGCGGATCAAGCTTCCGATCCAGATGCCCACGCCCGCGATCGGCGGTAGCACCAGCAGCAAGCCGCCCAGGATGCTTTCCGGAAAAAAGATGCGCTCAGGGATCGGCTCTTGCGGGAACGAATAGTCGCCGCTCAACGTCCAAGGGAAAACGATCTGGCCGAGGCCGCGCGCGTACACGCGCAACGCGCCCGCGATTCGGTGAGGCAGATCCGCGTCGACCAGCGGATTGTTGACCGGGTCGTGCGGCAGTTGCGGCTGCTGAAACCAGTGCAAAAACTTGCTCAGCAAGCGCGCTGAAGCGCCCGCCTCGGACGGCAACGCCGCACCGGCATCGACCTGCGAAACGACTGGGAAATAGCGCCGACGGAAATAGGTGTACGCCACCAGCGCGACGGCCGAGGCAAGAAATGCGGTCCCCGCTCGCGCTATCCGCAGCGGACGCGCAGGGTGCAAAATTGGCGCACTGATCAGCGCCACCCAGGGGACGAGCGGCAGAGCCACCAGCACGCTCTCTTTGCTGAACAACCCGAGCAAGACCAACGCGAACACGCACGCCGGCATCGCCAGCAGCCCGCGCTGCAAGCACACCAAGGCCGCGAGCACGAACAGACCGCCGAACACGTCGGCAATACCGACCACACCGGTGATCGCTTCCGTAAGCACGGCGCAAGCCAAGAAGCACGCGCCGGCGAGCCAGCCCGTGTCTCGCCGGCGGCTGAGCGAGAACACGAAGCTCGCGACCAGCGAAGCGTTCACCGCGTGCACCAAGACGTTGACCCAATGGTGCAAAAACGGACGATGGCTCACGAACCACAGCGCGCGCCACACCAAGTCGGGCAACGGTCGGTAAGAACCGATGCTGCGATCGGGCGGGAGTCCCCAAAAATCTCGCGTGAATGCGTGCAGAAACCCGCCGGCCTGACCGTTGACGTAAGGGTTCGCGAGGAGCGCCTCTTGCTCGTCGAAGATGTAGTTCGACAGCGGGCTCCGCACGTAGATCAGCACGCTCAACACGAACGCCGGGGCGAACGCGGTCAAGAAGCGCGGGTCCTGCTCGCTGAAGTACGCTCGTAGCCCGAGGAACCAAGCGCTCAGTCGCTCGCGCAGCGTCACGCCAGGCTCTGCCGGCGACGGCGGGGACGGAGGAGCTGGCTGCGCCTGAGCGACCGGGCTTGGGAATGATTCGCCGTTCATAGGCTACGCCCTCGGGTTGTAGTGCCAAGCCCCCGAAGTCTCAACCAGCGCGGAACTTCGCTCGACAGCGGGCGGATTGCCGATGTTAACGTGCGCGCGAAATGTCGGCAGCGGAACGCTTCGACGGCTGCGAAGTCGTAAAAAAGCTGAGCACGGGCCCGATCACGGACCTGTACCACGTGGTCCAAGAACCGCTCGGTCGCCCGGCGTTCATCAAGGCTCTTGGCTCGAGCATCTTACCCTCCTCGCCGTTCGCGGCCTCGCTCGAGCGTGAAGCGCGCCTGCTCGCGGAACTGAGCCATCCGAACATCCTCGAGGTGTATGACTTCGTGCGTCGCGGCGAGCGCATGTGGCTCGTGCTCGAATACGTCGACGGCGTGTCGCTCGAGGAAGTGATGAAGCGCGCCAAGCGCGTGCCCGAGGGCTTCGCGTGCGCCGTCGCGCTCGAGGTGTGTCGCGCGCTGGCGCACGCGCACGCGCATGGCGTCGTGCATCGCGACGTGCAACCGAAGAACGTCTTGCTCGGCAAGGATGGCTCGCTCAAGCTGGCGAACTTCAGCGTCGCCTTCGACGAACGCATGCCCACCGCACCCGAGCTGCTCGAGGGAGGCACCGGTTACGGCGGACCGGCGTACATGTCTCCCGAACAGATCTTGGGCGAGCGCGCCGATGGGCGCAGCGATCTGTTCTCGCTCGGCGTGCTCTTGTACGAGATGTTGTGCGGCGAGCGCCCGTTCGACGGCCCAGACGACCGCAGCACGTCGTTGCGCATTCGGCGCGACCCAGTGCCGCCGCTGAGCAAGAAAGCGCCCGGCGTGAGCCAAGCGCTCGAACGCATGACTCAGCGTTGCCTCGAGAAAATGCCCAGCGATCGCTTCGACGGCGCACTCGAGGCTTGCGCAATATTGGAATCAGCCGCGCAAGAATTGGGCGCCGAGCCCACGGCGCCCTTGATTCGCGACACCTTGATTCGCGCGCGGCTGATCGACGGCAGCCCACTGAAGGGCACCGTCGAGCGAAAAGTGCGGCCAAGCGAAGGCCGCATGGGCGTCACCGTCGCCGGCCTTTTCGTGGCACTGCTCGGCATTCTAGGCGGAGGATTCGCAATCCAGTCACTCTCGGGCAAGGCCGTGGGCACCGCAGTGGCCGCTCAAGCGGGTCGCCGTCTGGAGCTCTTACCAACCGGACGCGCCGCCCTGCGCGTCGTCGCGCACCCCTGGGCGCACGTGATCGTGGACGGGCAAGAGGTGGAAATCACACCCTTTGCGCGACCAATCCCGCTCAGTGCTGGCAGCCACTACGTGCGCCTCGAGCACCCGAATGCCCCGGTCGAACGACGCACCATCGAGCTCACACCAGGTGAGACATTGCTGCTCGATGTAACCCTGAAGGTTACAGCCCCCAAGCTGAGCCCGAGCGCGGCATTGGCCAAGGCTCGCGCGGTGAATCCGCAAGAATCAGGCGACAGCGGTACACCCTGAACTACATGAACACCCGCGCGGCTCAGTGTGAGTGCGGGTGCCGCTGCGCATAACTTGTTGATGCCGCAGCGCGGCTTAGTAAACATTCGAGTGACCCTCGCGTGAGCGTTCGAGTCGTGGCATAAATCAAACTAGTGGCAGCTCGCTTTTGAGCACCGCATTCCCAGATTGAGCACGCGCAGTTGGTCGAATTCGACCCACAGATGAACGCCGAATTAAAGTCAGGGTCGACGTTAGGCCACTACGAGCTGCTCACCCGCATCGGGCGCGGTGGCATGGCGAGTGTGTGGGTTGCGCGAGAGAAGGCGCCGATCAGCGGCAAGCAGCGCTTGGTTGCCGTCAAAGCCATGCTCCCGGATCTAGCGCGGCACTCCGACTTCCGCGCCATGTTCCTTGGCGAAGGGCAGATCGTGCGCAGCATCGATCACCCCAACGTAGTCAAAGTTCACGAGGTCTCGGAAGACCACGGCATCTTGTACATGGCCATGGAGTGGGTGGAGGGTGACTCCCTACGCACGTTGATCAAAGAGGCCAAGCGCCGCCGCGCCATCCCCGCGGAGATGGCGGTCAAGATCATCGCGGACACCGCGGCAGGGTTGCACGCCGCGCACGAGCTCCGCGGTTGGGACGGCGAGCTGCGCAACATCGTTCATTGCGACGTGTCGCCGCACAACATTTTGGTTGGTCTCGATGGCCAAGCGAAACTCGTCGACTTCGGCGTGGCCAACGCCACCGCGCACACCGAGCTGGAAGGCAACGAGCGGATCAAAGGCAAATTCGGCTACATGTCGCCGGAGCAAGCCAGCGCCGCCAAGATCGACCGTCGCAGTGACGTGTTCGCCCTGGGTATCGTTTTGTACGAGCTCACGACCGGCGAGCGCCTGTTCCGTGGCGAGAACGCCGCGCACACGCTGGAGCTGGTCAAGAGCGCACCGATCCCGGCGCCGCAAGAGGTCTACGCCAAGTATCCCGAAAAGCTCGCGGTGATCGTGCAGCGCGCGCTGATGCGCGACGTGAGCGAACGCTTTCAAACGGCCGAAGAATTTCGCGACGCGCTCGAGCAGTATCTGAAAGACGAGCGGACCATGGTTTCGCCGGCGGGCGTGGGCCAGCTGGTGAAGCGCGTGCTCGGTCCGCGCATCGAGCAACAACGCCAAGCGCTGCGCGAAGCGCTCACCGTGGCTGACGGCACCGTCGTCACCGGACTCGTCCCCGAACATTCGGCACTTCCGGATCGCGCTTCGTCGGAGCGTTTGAGTGGGCACTTCGCACTGCACTCCGAGCCGCCCACCAGCTCTCAGTACTCGCATTCACGCACGGGCACGACGCCGCATCCGCAGACCCTCGATCGCCAACACTCGAGAAAAGCCGGAGTTCTGCCGCTGCTCGCCGCGATCGGTGGCCTGGCAGCGGCAGCCAGCGCGATCTTCTGGGCAACGCATCGCCCCGGCCCCAACGCACTCATCACCACTCGCCTCGAGCGCGCCACACCGCGCGCCGCGAGCATGCCCGCGCGCAACGACGACACGGGCCCCGTCGGTGTCAACATCGACAGCCTGCCGATCGCGGCGCTACCAACCGTCCCCGATCCGAACGCGCTCGCCGCTCGCCGTGCGCCCGCCGCAGCGAATACCGCGCGTGCAAGCAAAGACGTCGGTCGCGAACCCGACCAAGTCGAAAACCCCTACAAGACCAAAGACCCGAGCCCGGTCGCCAACGCGCCCGCCGCAAACGCACCCGCCGCAAACGCACCCGTGGTGAACACCCAGGCCGCAATCGCGCAAGCCGTCAACGCGACGCCTCCCCCGACCGCGGCCCCTGTCACGCCGCCGCCGCCGGTCATCCCGCCCGATCAACGCGCGCCCCTCAACCGCGGTGCCGCGCTCGCCGCCCTCGGCTCGGCAGCCTCCGCTGCCACGAGCTGCAAACGCGAAGGCGGCCCCAGTGGCTCCGGCTCTGCGAGCATCACCTTCTCACCCGACGGCCCCGTAAAATCCGTCACTGTCTCCGCGCCCTTCGCCGGCACCGCGGTCGGTCAATGCGTCGCCGGCATGTTCCGCGGCGCACACGTCCCGCCCTTCAGCGGCAGCTCCGTTACATTGCCGAAGAGCTTTCAAATCCCGCAATGACCCGTAATTCGGGAGTTTGGGTGGCCACGCGGGAACGGGCGCGCTCGCGCGTGATGGGCGGCCGTAAGTACCCAGCCACGCGCGCACCGCCGAAGCGACCACGCCTGCCCGCTCCTGCGAACGAGAGGGGTCAAACCGCATTCCGTCGCGAAAGTGCCCTCGCGAAAGTGCCCTCGCGAAAGTGCCCTCGCGAAGGTGCCGTTTCGACGCTTGATCGGAGAACGCCCGGAGTGCTCTCGTCCGTCGCAGTTGTTGTCCGGAAATCGCCCGTGTCCGGCGCGAACGAACGGACAAGCCCCCTTTCCGGACAAACTCCACAAATGACCGCACCCCACGTTCGGGCACCTGGGTTCGGCCATTCGGGACGATCCGAGGTGGTCTCATCCGCCGCAATTGTTGTCCGGAAGTCGCCCGTGTCCGGCGCGAGCGAAGCGAACGGACAAACCTCGTTTCCGGACGCCTTGGAAAGTCCGAAGAGCGCTCTCGACCGCAAGTCTCGTGGTTCAGCAATGACCGGTTGGGTCTGGTCATGTGCGGCACTCGCAGTGCGCGTGAGCGCGACGGAAAAGCCTGATACGGTCGCAACCCGTGAGGTCGCACGAAGAGTTCGGTCTGCTGTTGAAGCATCGGCCAGAGGCGTCCGACTTCAGTCCTCGACAGCAATTGATCTGGAACGTCGGGCAATTGGCCATCGAACTCGAGATGGGCGGCCTCGGGCAGTTCCTCTACAACATCAGTCCGAGCGCATCCGATCCGCAGAGCAACGTTTGGAGTCGGCTCCGAGACACGATTGCGAGCCTCGCTCAGATCGGAGCCACTGCCACCGCCAATCGCCTCGCGGCATTGCTGCCGCTGCTTGAAGCTTCTGCTTCCGACGACGGAACGTGGGAAGGGTTTCTCGACTCACGTGGGATCGAGCTCGATTGGGACAAAGAGCTCGAGGAATACGACGAGCTGTTCGAGCTGATCGACCTCCATTTCGCGACAGCACCGGAATAACCACGATTTAGAGGAGCCGAAAGGAGCACCATGACGAGTGTGGTGACACCCAAACAGGCGCTCGCCTTCGTCGAGAAGCACGGCATTGTGTTGCAGGCCGCGCGCGGTCCAGTACCCAGCTTTGCAGAGTACATCACAGGCGCGCCGATCAAGGGCAGCTGGTGGGCACACCCCAAAGGTCACGAGATCTTCGAGCTCGCAAACGCGGTATCCGAGCACCGCGATGTGTTGGTGTGCAAACTGGTCGAAGGCAAAGTCACCTATGTGCACCGCCGCGTGTGGCCGGCCTTGGTCAAATTGGCGGCACGCTTCGAGCAGGCTCAGCTTGCGCAGGTTGCAAACGAGCACACGCAGAGCGGCGCTCACCGTTCGATCTCGACGCCATTTCCGGATTGGGTGCCCGACGAAATAAAGCGCGAAGCGGAAGCCCTATCGGTCAACGTGGCTGAGCGAATGTTGGCGTCAATCCTTACCCCGACGAAACCGAGACGAACGCGGAAGTCCTGATCTCGCGCCATCGGGCAGCGCGCTAATTCCTCTATAGAAGACATCAACAGCGCGCCCGCAGTTCGGCACTTCAATAGTTAAATCTAGATATTTGCGATTGCTTGCTGCTCCAGAAGCAGCCCATTTTATTTACCAAATAAGACGTTTGTTATATTATACAAGACCAGCATGCCGAAGCAGGTCCGTCTTGCCATCAATCTCCTCGCAACTGGCCGTCACAACGCTTCTTGGAAGACGCTCGCGAAGCCGGAAACGTTGTCGACGGACATCGACACCTTCATCCAGATTGCCAAAATTGCCGAGCGCGGAAAGCTCGACGGCATCTTCCTCGCCGACGGCCACGCGGGCGTGAGCGAAGAGTCGTTTCGGCGTCCGTTCCGCTCGTTGTCACCCGCGGTCTTGTTGGCCACCTTGGCCGCTCACACGAAGCACATCGGCCTGGTGGTCACGAGCCCAGCGCTGTACGGGAATCCTGCGACGCTCGCGCGCGAGATTGCAAGCCTCGACCAAGTCAGCAAGGGTCGTGCAGCGTGGAACCTCATCACCAGTCAGGGTGATGAGGTGCTGCAGCTCTTCGGTCTCGAGTCAGCCCTGTCCCAGGCTGAAAAGTACGACAAGGCAGAAGAGTTCGTCAGTATCGTCACGCAACTCTGGGACTCGCTGCCACAAGAGGCCTTCGTCGCGGATCGAGCGAGTGGCATCTACATCGACCAGGCGAAGACGCTTCCCGTCGATTTCAAAGGTGCTTACTACCGCTCGGCGGGATTGCTCAGTGTTCCCAGCTACAACGGCAAGCGGCCGGTATTGCTGCAAGCCGGTGCGTCGGCGCTGAGCAAGGAATTCGGCTCAAAATGGGCAGATGCGCTGTTCACCAGCCATTGGCTCAAGGGGCAGGCGCAGGAGTTCTACAGCGATGTGAAGAGACTTGCCGCCCAAAAGTGGGCCCGGAACCCCGAGAAGTTGCTGGTCGTCCCTGGAGTGTACCCGGTGCTGGGCTCGACTGAAGCCGAGGCGATCGCGCGCAAAGCCGAGCTCGACGAACTGCTCGATCTCGAGCACATCAAGGGGCGCCTCGCCGAACAGCTCGAAGTCGATCCTGCGATCCTGGATTTGTCGAAGCCGCTGCCTTACGACGAGATCTCGCTCGATAACCCGAGCCGAGACACGGCCATCATCAGGCGCGCCAAGCTAGTCGAAGACGCCAAGGCCAAGAATCTGACGACGAAGCAGGTGCTGCTCAACCATGTCACAGGGGGACACCGGGTGATCGTCGGCACGCCGGAAAAAGTTGCCGACGATCTGCTGGAATGGGTCGACGAGGCCGCCTGCGACGGCTTCAACTTCAACATCGATCGCTTCATCGACGGCCTGGAGCATTTGGTCGATTGGTTGGTGCCCGAACTGCAAAAGCGTGGGCGCTTCCGCAAGGAGTACGAGAGCACCACGTTCCGCGGAAACCTCGGCCTCGAATAGACGGCAGCTCGCGAAAATTCCTAGTGCAAGATCCGCGATTTCGATTCGGGGTTTGGGCTTTGGTGCACGGCAGCCGTGGCGCTTACGGTGATCCTCAGGAGCCTTACGATGCTTCTTGGGAGCGCAATCGAGCCTTGGTGCTGGAGGCTGAAGCGCTCGGCTACGACTTGACCCTGTTCGCGCAGCACACCGTCAACCCGCGCGATGATTCATTGGACGAGCTCGAACCGTGGACTGCCGCAGCGGCCCTCGCCACGCTCACCAAACGAATCGAGCTCGTCGCCGCGATCAAGCCTTTGCTCTATCACCCTGTGGTGCTAGCCAAGCTCGCGCTCCAGATCGAGCACATCAGCCAGGGCCGCTTCGCGTTGAACATCGTCAACGCTTGGAACAGGACCGAGCTCGAGGACGCGGGCATCGGCTTTCCTCCGCATGACGCGCGCTATGCCTACGGGCGAGAGTGGCTGAGCATCGTCGAACCGTTGCTTCGCGGCGAACGCGTCGACCATGAAGGGGCGCACTTTCGCGTGCGCGACTACATGCTGCGTCCGGCGGGAACTCATCGCCCGCGTCCGCGCATCTATGTGGGTGGAGAATCGGAGCCAGCACGCAATCTGGTCGCGGAGTATGGCGACGATTGGTTCATCAATGGCCGCCCACTCGACGAGGTCGAGGCGCTGCTGCGCGATCTACGCCAGCGCCCGCGCGGAAAACTTGCGCCACTTCGCTTTGCGCTGTCTGCGTTCGTCATTGCGCGCAGCACAGCCGCCGAAGCCCGCGAGCACTACGAGTACCTGCTGCACTTGGCCGAGGCAGACGCAAAACGTCCACGACCGCGACCACGCAATGTCGACCCTGAGGTAGCGATGCACCAAGTGCACAACCTGCGTCGCACCATCGGCACGAATGGCGCCTCGGCGGCGGGGTTGATCGGTAGCTACGAGCAGGTCGCGGATCGCATCCGCGCGTTTGGCCGCGCGGGCGTCGAGACCTTCCTATTGATGTTTCAGCCATTCGAAGCGGACATGCGAGGATTCGCGCGGCACGTCATGCCGAGCTTCCGGTAGCCGCGCTGCCACGCCGTCACGCGGGCTACGCGTCGCGCTGCGCGTGCCGCGCCCGCTAACCCAACCCCAATTGCAACCTCGAGTGCCTTCGATGCGCATGCCCACTGGCGGTCAGCACGGCGCGCCCTATGCATTGCGCTCGATTTTTAGCGAGGAGGCGGCATGGCAAAAATGAAGGCAGTGCAAATCTCTGCGGCAAATGGCCCTTTCCAGCTCGTCGAGCGCGAGGTGCCCAGTGCAGGGTCGCAACAGGTGCGCATTCGGGTCGAGGCTTGCGGCATCTGCCACAGTGACGCGTTCGTGAAATTTGGTGCTTACCCCGGGCTGCAATTGCCGCGCATTCCGGGGCACGAGATTGCAGGCAAGATCGACGCCGTGGGTGAAGGCGTGACTGCTTGGAAAGTGGGCGACCGCGTCGGTGTCGGTTGGCACGGCGGGCACTGTTTTCAATGCACGGCGTGTCGCAAGGGGCTGTTCATCAACTGCGAAAAGGCCAAGGTGTGCGGTGTCAGCTATGACGGCGGCTACGCCGAGTTCGTGGTCGTGCCGCAAGAAGCAGTGGCACGAATGCCGGCTGATTTGGACGCCGTGGACGCGGCTCCGCTATTGTGTGCCGGCATCACGACCTTCAACGCACTCCGCAACAGCGGCGCGCGCGCCGGCGATACGGTGGCCGTCCAAGGCATCGGCGGGCTCGGGCATCTTGGCCTTCAATACGCGGCAAAAATGGGCTTTCGCACGGTCGCTGTCTCGCGCGGCGCGGACAAAGAGGCGCTCGCTCGTCAGCTCGGCGCGCACGAGTACATCGATACCGACAAGACCAGCGCCGCCGAGGGTCTGCAGAAGCTGGGCGGTGCTGATTTGGTGCTCGCAACGGCTCCAAACGCCGACGCCATGGCCAGCACACTCGGCGGCCTGAAGTCGCGCGGCAAGCTGTTGATCATCGCGGCGCCACAGGGCCCCGTGTCGCTCTCGGCGTTCGGTCTGCTGAGCGGGAAAACCGTCGCGGGTTGGCCGAGCGGCACCGCGATTGATTCAGAGGAGACGCTCGCTTTCAGCGCACTCAGCGGCGTGCGCCCGCGCATCGAGCGCTTCAAGCTCGAGCAAGCGGAAGAAGCGTTCGCCAAGGTGATGGAGAACCGAGTGCGCTTCCGAGCCGTACTGACACCTTGAAGCAAGCCGCCAACGAAGCCCGCGCCTCTATCTACTCGGTTTCGCGATCGTGAGCGTGTTTGATCGAGGTGCGCAGCGGCGCGGGCAGTTGATTGATGTCGACGATCAGTTTGCCGTCGTGCACGGCTTTGATCGCAATGCCCGGCAATACGGCTTGGCCAACGCCTTCGATCTCGACGAGCAGCTCATGCGCGTGAATGCCCACCACGGCGCCGAATGCCGGGCCGTCTTCACGTTGAAACAGCTGATCCCCAATCCTCACGGGTACACGTTGCGTCATGGTCGGTTAAAGCTACGTTAGCGCGTTCCCGCCGTTCACGACACCCGTGCGGTACGACGAAGAGCAATGAACGCCTCGTTTTGTAGGACACTCAGCGAGCGTCCCTGAATTTCCGATCTGGGCGGCCGCTCTGTTTCGTATAGGAAATACGCAACGCAACGCACCTCCATCCGGCCGCACATGACCCACGACAACGAACCGTGCCACGCCAACCTCAGTGCCAGCCCGTCGCTCTCACCTGAAGCGCCAACCGCGTTCGTCCTCGAACGCGCGCGCCAAACGGCGTTGCTCTTGAATCAACGCGCCGTACGCCTTTGGCACGCGCGTGTCGGCGGAGAATGCGGCGAAGACGTGGAGCGTTGCTTCGGCGTCGGCGGCTGCGCGGTGCGCGTTTTCGAGCACGATGCCGAGGCGTTGCACGACGTCGCCGAGGGCGCGGCTCTTTTCGAGCTTTTGTAGTTCGCGCGCCCAAACGAGCGGATCGACCCACTCGACGCCCTTCTTGAATGCGGGCGGAGTGATCGCGGGCAAGCTCGCGACGCGGCCGAGTTCCGCAGTCAGGACTTTGCGATCGTATTCGGCGTTGTACGCCATCGGCACGTGGCCCGAGAGGCAAGCGAACAGTTCGGGCACGATGTCCGCGAAAGGCGGCGCGTCCTTCACCTGATCATCGCTGATGCCGTGCACATCCGAGGCTTCTTTCGGGATCGGGCAGCCCGGATTGATCAGCCAGCTCTTGCGTTCGACGACCGCGCCGTCGCGCCAGAACACGCACGCGACTTCGACGACGCGACTGGTCAGCGGATCGCGACCGGTGGTCTCCGTGTCGATCGCCACCAAGTGCAGGCCGTGCACCGCGTGATCTGCGCCAAAATCATCGACCAAGCCGGCCGCGACGATGCGCAGCAGGTGAGCGATGCCTGGATAGTGACGACCGGTGGGGAAGCAGCCGTGATCGGCGCTGGTGACTCTCAAAGCGGTGCCCGCGGCTTCTGCTCTTTAGCGGCTTTGGCCGAACCCGCCGGCGCGGCGCTCGCGCTCGACGCCGGAGCGCTCGGTGCAGCCTCTGCCACGTGCGGCGTGGCGTTGCCACCGGCGAGTTTGATATCGAGCGCGACCCACTCTTCGAGATCGTCCTTGAACTCGCCCGCGCTTTCGAACTTGCGACCGTTGATAAAGATCGACGGAGTGCCGGTGAGCTCCAAGCGTTCACCCTGCTTGCGATCGCGCGAGACGAAGTCGGCAACCGCTTCGCTCTCCCAATCCTTCATGAAGCGGGGCATGTCGAGACCAAGCGATTTGGCCAAGCCTTCCACCGCGGCTGGCTGCAAGTTCGACTGGTTCTCGAACAGCGCGACTTCCATCTCCCAAAACTTGTTTTGCTTGTGAGCGGCGATCGCGGCGCGCGCAGCTTTTTCGGCGTATTGATGGCTGCCGAGCGGGAAGTTCTTGTACACGAAGCGGATCTGGCCGTCGTAACGCTTGAACAGGTCGTCGAGCATCGGCCGCGTGGCGGCGCAATGCGGGCACTCGAAGTCCGCGAACTCGACGATCAGCACGGGCGCGCCGCTCGGTCCCTTGGCAGGCGAGTCTTGCAAGTCGATGTTCTGAATCGCGTCCGCCGAAAAGCGGTTGCGGTAGGCGGCTTCAATCTGGGCGCGCGGGCGACCGCGCCGGACCTGCTTGAGCAGGAAATTCGCCGCGGGCAGGCACTGCTTACAGTTTCTATTTTCTTTCACGCACTGCGCGACGCTCACCGGTTGATCCGGACAAGGAGCGAGCAAGTCCGAGACATCACGCGACCAGTCGGCCTTCTCGCGAGCGGTCAGCTCCGAGGTGTCCACCCCGGGGAGTGTCACGTCCTTGACCTCGGTGTGCGCGGGCGCAGCTTCCGAGCTTTCACCAGGGGAGCGACAGGTGGTCAATTGAGAATTGAACAGGGCAAAACCGAGGGCTGCCCCAGCCAAGCGCAGGCTGAACATTGCGGGGCCGAGGGTAGGCACGACCCGGGCGATCTTGGAAGGTGGATCACGAGCTCGCACGCTTTCGTCACCGATTTCAGCGCTTTGCGGACCGACTTCGAAAATTTCGGGTCAAATTGCCGCGACCCGTCGCAGGTCCCGTTCTGGGCCCTCCGTCTGGGCTCCGTCCGGCTTCCTTCTGACGCCGTCATGGCGACTCCAAGGTGAAGCGATGGCGAAGGCGGCACGAGTCATGTAAACCGCAGCCTCCCGAACATGTCGGACGTCTCGCCGCCCTCCTACCCTCCCGATTCCTCCCAAGGCATCGCACCGCCTCCGGGCGTGCGACGCACGATCGCGGTGGGCGGCGGTCGCGGTGGTGTCGGCAAGAGCGTGCTCGCGGCAAACCTGGGCGTGTACGTGGCACAGCTCGGCCGTTCGGTCTTGCTGATCGACGCCGATCCCGCGGGCGCCGCGCTGCACACCGTGCTCGGCATCGACTTGCCGAACACCGCGGCCGGCGGCAGCGAGGATGAGGAGGACGAGAATCTCGTCGCGCTGCCGACCCAGATCCCCGGGTTGCAGCTGGTGCCACAAGGCTATCGCGTGGGTTCGCCGGTGCCCGTGCGGCCCGGCCGCAAGCCGCGTTGGGCGCGCCAGGTGCAAAAGCTCGACATCGATTACGTGATCATCGATCTGGGTGCCGGCACCGGCCCCGCCACGCTCGATCTGTTCTTGAGCGCGGACATCGGCATCACCGTGGCTTCGCCCGAGCCGCCCAGCATCGAGGCCACATATCGTTTCGCGCGCGCGCTGTTTCAGCGCGTGATGCGCCGCCTGCTGACCAAAGATCGCTTCAAAATGCGTCTCTTGGAGCGCGCCGAGGCAGAACTTGGCCCGCTGCCCCCGCCGCAAGATTTGGTGCGCTCGCTGGCACGTTACGACGCCGCGCTGGGCGAACTTTCAGCCGCGGAATTGGCCAAATTGCGGCCGCGCTTGGTCGTGAACAACGGTCGCCTGCGCGGCGACACCGAGCTCGGCCCCGCCATGTGCGACATGGCCGAGCGCTACCTGGGCGTGAACTACGACTACATGGGGCACATCGAGCAAGACGACGCCGTGTGGCTCAGTGTCGTGCACCGCAGGCCGCTCCTGATCGACTCTCCGACCAGCAAGAGCGCGCGCAATTTGGAGCGCATCGCGCGGCGCGTGCTCGCGCTCAGCACCACGCGCGAGCAACAACCCGCCGTGCGCGCGCTGTCCTTGGTGCCCGGCGATCCGAATTTGTACGACGTACTCTGGACGCATCAAAGCGCGAGCGACGAAGATCTGCGCCGCGCCTACAAGCGCCAACGCGAGCTGTATCAACCGGGCAGTCTGCCGTTGACCTCGCTGCTCAAAGGCGACCAACTGCGGGCCGAGCAAGCGCGCGTCGAAGAAGCGCACGACACCTTGCTCGATCCGCTGCGCCGCAAAGCTTACGATGCCTCGGTGTTTCCCGCGGAAGAGACGCCCTTACCCAAGCGCAACGCGGGCTTGGACAGCGCGCTCGAAGCCGAGCGCTCGATGCTCCAGAAAGAGCTGGCCCGAGAAATCAACGGCGAAACCGAGTTCACCGGGACCCTGCTGCGCAAAGTCCGTGAGTCGCACGGCATCGAATTGAGCGAAATCGCCAAGCTGACGAAGATCTCGTCCAGCCATTTGCAAGCCATCGAGTCCGAGCGTTTCGCAGAGTTGCCCGCGCTCGTGTACACGCGCGGCTTCGTGCAACAGTTGGCGAAGTTCTTGAAGCTCGATCCGACTCAGGTCTCCAAAACCTACCTGCGGCGTTTGCGCGAGTGGCGCGCGCTCAGCGACGGGGATCAAGAGCCTTGAACGACGCGGCCGAGCGGGGGCTTCACTCATCCCTCGCGCCGGCGCGGGACGGGAGTATTTTGTCCCGCGACGTCACGTTCACGCTGGCCGTGTTCATGACGGCACTCTTGCCGCGCTTGTTCGTAGCCATCGCGTGGGCCAAGGAGCCCGTTTGGGACGGGCACTACTATCACTTTGGCGCCGAGCGCATCGCGCGCGGCCTGGGTTATTCCGAAGACGTGCTCGCGCACGGGCACCTATTGTGGAAGCCCTGGGTTCACTATCCCGTCGGCTACAGCGCGCTGCTCGGCTTCTTTTATCGCATTTTTGGCGCGGAGCTGGTGGTTGCTCCAGTGATCAACGCGCTCACCGGCGCGCTCTTGGTAGCGGTCCTGCACCGCGTCGCGCGCTACTACTTGAGCCGCGACCGGGCGCGCGTCGCGGCTGGCTTGTGCGCGATGCATCCCGGATTGATCGCTTACTCGGCGGTGGTGATGACCGAGCCGCTGGCCGCGCTGTTGTTGCTCGGCGCAGGCCTGAGCGCGCTACACTATCGCGGTCGCTGGCAAGCGATCGTGGTCGCGGGCACGCTCTTGGGCCTGGCCACGTTGGTGCGCCCCGCGAGTCTGCTCGCCGGGCCGCTGCTGATTTTCACGCAACCGCGTCCCGTGTGGCAGGCAGCGGCGCGCGCTGTCGTGGCCACCGTAGTTGCGTTGCTCGTGGTGCTGCCCTGGACGCTGCGCAATTGCCAGCGCTTGGACGGCTGTGCGCTGGTGTCGACCAACGGTGGTTGGAACCTGGCCATCGGCGCGATCACCGAAACCGGCCGATTTCAAACGCTGCGCGCGGCAGACGGTTGTCCAATCGTGACTGGACAGGTGCAACAAGATCGCTGTTGGGGCGAGGTCGGCCGCACGAAAATCATGGCCGCGCCAGGGGCCTGGCTCGCCAAAGCGCCGCTCAAGCTCGCGCAGACCTTCGACCACGAGTCGTTCGCGATCGAGTACCTGCACGAAGCCGATCCCGACTCTTGGCCCGAGGCTCGGCGCGTCGCCGCGCGCGAGCTGCTCACGGCGTTTCATCGTTTGTTGCTCGCGGTCGCTGCGCTCAGCGTCGTGGCCTGGCCTCGCTGGGGCGAGCAGACCCGGGCTGAGTTCTTCACGCAGCTCGGGCTCGGCGCGCTCATGCTCAGCGTGACCGTGTACGCCTGGTTCAGTGACGCGCATCCGTTCTACCCGCTGTCGCTACTGCCACCGTTGATCGCCGCGCTGCCCCTGCCGGGCCGTCCGACGCAGGGCGCCGCTGGTGGCTACATCCTATCACTCCTGGGAGTGACTGCCCTGACGCACGTGGTGTTCTTCGGTGAAGATCGCTATCACCTGGTGGTGACGCCACTATTGTGCATCATGGCGGCCGCGGCACTGCGCGTGGTCAGCGCTGCTCGTACGGATCACGCGGCGCTACGGCGGGCTTGACGGGCGTGTTCGGGCGCACCGTGGACGGGCGCTTTTCGGTGCCCGGCGCGCGCGCACTCGGGGTCGCTTTAGCGGGCGGGCGCGCCGAAGCGCTGTCTACTGCGGGTGGAGTCGCGGACCACGCGGCACTTGAAGTCGGCAGCGCGGTCTCGATTGGCGTCGGCAATGGCGCGCTCGCGACGGACGGCGGTGCGAGCGCGCTGATCGAGCTCGGCTGAGTTGCGGGCACGGGCGCTCGTTTCCAGAACACGAAGGCTGCCACAGCGCTGGCGCCAAGGAGCACGAGTGCCAGCGTTGCAAGGCTGATGCGAGTACGGTCGCCATTGGCGCTTTGACGTTTTCGCGTTCTAGACAACGCAGCAACGTCGTGGCTCTCGAGCTGCGCGGTCGAGCGGTGTGGCTCTGTGGCAGCCGCCACCGGTGCCGCCGACCAATGGCGCGTATCGCGGACCAGCACGGTCTTTTCGACGCCCAGAAGCCGGGCCAATTCTCCAGCCGCAGCCCCCGCGCTCGTGAAGCGCTGCGCTTGCACGCGATTCACACAGCGCGCAAACCAAGCATCGAAATTGGGCGTTAGCTTGGCACTGAGACCGAGTTCTCGAGCGCGCTGACTCGCCGAGGGCAGCGGCAGCATCAAGATCTCTGCGAACAACTGATCTTCGGTCCCGTCACGTTGCACGGTCAACCAATACGAGTGACCGGTCAGCAGATAGAAGGCAATGAGCCCGAACGCCCAGATGTCCGTCCCCTTCGTACTCGGTTCACCCAGCGCCTGCTCGCTGGCCATGAATAGCGGCGTGCCGCGAATCAGGCCGCTTGCCTTGGTGGTTTGAGACAACACCTTTGCCGCCCCAAAATCCAGGATCTTGAGCAACGGCTGCCCGTCATCCCGCGTGGTGATGAAGATATTGCTGGGCTTCATATCGCGGTGAACGATCGGCGTGGGTCGTCCGTTGCGGTCCACGTTCCCATGAGCTCGATCCAACCCAATGGCGATTTGTCGCATGTACTCCGCGACCTCTTCGCCCGGCAGCGCGCCCTGTTGCAGCACGCGCTCGTCGAGGGTCATGCCGCGGAGTAGCTCCATCACCACGAACACGTCACCGCTCACGCGGTCGACGCCCGCGTCGATGACTTGCACGATGTGGTCGCTCACGATGCGCGAGGTCACGCGCGCTTCGGTCAGCAGGCGCTCCACCGATACCAGGTCGTCGTAGCGCGCCAGCACCTTGAGCGCGACGCGACGCTCGGTCGTCAACTGCTCGGCGACATAGACCGCACCGAAACCACCGCGCGCGAGCGGCGCCACGATTCGATACCGTTCGCCGACGATTGCGCCGTGTGCCAGGCTCTTCAGAATCCGACCCTCATTTGCAAGAGCGCGCTGTCGCGCGTGACCTCACCCTGGTACGACCACGCGCTGGCCGGCCTTCCCGAATGCCCGGTGAGCAGCCAAATCGCCGCGATGCCGACGCCCACCACGCCAACGCCGACGCAAACGGTCGACGCCAAGGCCTGATTGTCACGGCGATCTTGGGTTTGAGTGCACGCGGCGGAGTTATTTTCCTTTTCGCACGCGGCGATGGCCTTTGAGTTCGACGACAGCGCGAGTGCGCCGAGAACACCGCCAGCGACGAGCGTCGCGCCCCCCGCAATGCCGATCGCCCAAGGCAACGCAGTACTGGTATCCCCGTGCAGCTCCGTGCCACCCGAGCGCTGCGCGTCCGTTGTCACAACCGGAGACGAACTGGGATCGATTTGCGCGGCCTTCTTCAGCTTCGGAATTTCGAGCACGCGGCGATCCGCTGCAGCGCCAATCGAGATCTCCAGTTGCACGGACTCATAGCCCGGCGCGCTCGCCTCGATGACAATCTTACCGGGATCGATCGGCACGGGTGTGTCGAAGGTCGCGGAGGGCACCGCTTGCCCTGCGCGCCAAACCTCGAGCCCAGGCACGGGCGCACGCACCGAAAGCGTCAGCGTGGAGAGTTGCGGCTCGAGCTCAGTCGCACGGCGCTTGGCTTCCGTCGCCTGCTCGGGGCGATTTTGGTTCCGAGCGAGGCGCTCTGCGGAAATGAAATTAGCCCATGCCGTGGCTGTTTTTCCCTGCTTTTCGCGACAGGTGGCCAAGTTGAGCAGCGTCCCGGCGGAGGGTTCGAGCGCGTTGCTCGCCTCCAGCTTTTCGCACGCCGCGTTCACCTGTCCGCGATCGAGCAAGGCACGCCCTTCGCGGAACAGCGCCTCTGCCGCTGCCGGATCCGCGTGCGCGGGTGGGCATCGGATCAGTAGCAAGGTTCCGATCGCCGAAGCCCAAAGCGCGCGCTGCAACATCAGCCGTGATAGTACACGAGGCCCGCTGAGCACTTCGCTCGAAAAGCGACGAGCGCGACGCGCGCTCCATCTCGTTCGCTCGTTAGCTCCTTGGAATACGACGAGAGCACGCTATTGTTCGATGCGTGAGCATCCGTCTGCGCCTCCTACTCATCAGCGCACTCTGTTCCGTCGCCTGCGCTCAGATCGCAGGCTTCGACCACTTGAACAGTCGCAGTAGTGAAGCGAATGACGGCGGGGGGGGCTTGGCGAGCGGCGGAACTTTTTCGGCAGCCGGCAAGGCTGACGCGAGTGCCGGTCGTCACTTCAACTCCGGCGGCTCCCACCAGAACGCGAACGGCGGGACGGAGGAGGCGGGCGGCAGCGGCAATGCGAACAGCAGCGGTGCTGGCAGAGCAGAAACCGGCGGAAGCCCTGGAAAGGCGTCCCACGGCGGAACAGGCGGAACAGGCGGAAACTATGCGAGCGGGGGCAACGGCAACGGCGGCAGCGGCCCGATCGGGGGCTCCACGCCGGTCGGAGGCTCCGCGCCAACTGCCGGCTCTGCGGGCGCACCCGTCATTGGGGGCTGCAATGCCGAACTATTGAGGAACGGCAACTTCGACGCAGGTCCGGTCGATTGGCGAATGGAATCGACAGCGCCCGGCATCAGCGAGGTGTCGGACATCATCACGAAGGGTGATAACGCGCGGCTCGTCGCTGCCAATGTCGCGCCTTACTCGGGCAATTACCTAGCGTGGCTCGGAGGCACTCAGAACTCAGACAAAGGCACGCACATGAACCTGCAGCAGGACGTGCAAATCCCGCTCAAGGTTTCGAGGCTGGTCGTGTCGGGTTGGATTCAGATCAAGAGCACCGAACCCGACCCCAAATTCACGTCCGATCAGATCGATCTGACGCTACAAGACGTCGACCCGAAGTATTACTCATTTCACTTCTGGAAGGGCACCGAGGTGACGAACGGCTGGAAGTTCTTCACCTACGACATCTACGACAGTACGACGCTCGATGTTATCCGCGGGCGCACCATGCCCTTTTACGCCGAGTCGATCGCTGACACTGGGGAGATCTCGAGCTTCTGGCTGGACTCAATCAGCCTGTTCGCCGAGTGCCCGCACTGAGCGAGCGAGCGCGCGAACGCTCGAGTTTCGATGTTCAGCCGACGGTGACGGGCCCTTCGCTCTCTGCGAGGTCGCGATGAAGGCGCTCGAGCTCGAGCGTCACTTCGCCGGTGCGCCCACTGCCGATCGCGCGGCCATCCAAGCTGCGCACACCGACCACACCAGCACCTGAGCCGGTCAAGAACATCTCATCCGCCGCCAACAAATCACGCCGACCGAGCGAACGCTCGCTCACGGAATAACCGGCCTTTTGAGCCAATTCGAGCACGGCGGCGCGATTGATGCCTTCCAAACAACCGTCCAACGCCGGCGGAGTCGCCAGCGTTCGACCGCGTACGACGAACACGTTGGCGACCGCTGCTTCAGCCACGCGGCCCTGCACGTTGAGCAGCAACGCCTCGTCCGCACCTTGCCGCTTGGCCTCTTGCTTGGCCAACACCGAACCAAGATAGTTGAGCGTCTTGACCGACACGTCTTGCGCGTCAGGGCTCGGCCGCCGGTAGCTCGACGTGATCATGCTCAGACCAAGGGCGCGCTGCTCCGCGCTGTACAGACCAATCTCCGCCACGATGCACACCAGCGTGGGCTTCTTACAAGTCGTTGGGTCGACGCCGAGCGGGCCTTCACCGCGCGTGACCAAGAGCCGCACGTACGCCTCCTTCTTACCGAACGCGCGCACCGTTTCGCGCACGATGTTCGCTCGGCCCTCGATGTCGAACGGCAAGTCGAGCCCCAGGAAGCGAGCGCCGAGGGACAGGCGCGCTAGGTGCTGATCGAGCCGAAAGATGCGGCCTGCGCGCACGCGAATGCCTTCGAACAAACCGTCGCCGTACAAGAGCCCGTGATCGAACACGGAAATCTTCGCGTCCTGCTCGGCTACCAGCTGACCATCGATTGAAATTACCTTGTTCATTCCTTCACTTTCCTTCCTTGCAAGCTGCGCGAGACGCGCTCGGCCACGCCGCACGTGGCCTCGATGGCTACTTTCAGGCGCGCACCATTGAGCCGCACCGCCGGGCCGGCGCACGTGACACAACCCAGCAATTCCCCGTTCATCGAGATTGGAGCCGCCACCACGGTGAGCCCGGGCAACCACTCCGCCTCGTTCACGTCGTAGCCGCGTGTGCGCGCGCGTTTGACCGCTGCGGCCGACACGCGCGAGAGACCCGGATTTCCCGCTAGCAACTGCGGAGCGAGTGCCGCATACAAGCGCCCGCTCGCCGTCATCTCGACCGGCACTTCAGCACCCACGTCGGGCGCGACGCGCAGCATGCCAGTGCCTTCGACCTTGCTCAGCACGACCAAGCGGCCGCCGCGCGCTTTGACGAGAAAGAACGTCTCACCGAGTTCGTGCGCAGCGCGCTCGAGTTCGGACTCGCACGCGTGCACGACTGGATCGAGCGCAAGCGCGCCAAGCCCCAGGCGAACGAGGCCGATGCCGAGCGCGTAGCGCGCATCCGCCTGTTGCTCGACCAATGCTGCGTTGAGCAATGACGCGAGCAGCCGATGCGCGGTCGGCTTGGGAATGCGAAGCTCACGCGAAAGCTCCGCCAACGAGAGTGGAGCGCGCGCTTGGTGCAGCACCTCGAGCACGCGTAGGGCTTTGTCGACTGTTCCTGACCGTTCCATTATTCGGAATCAGATTCCATTTATTATCTAGCGCAGAAATGCGCGAACGCCAGCCGCGCTCAAGTAGTTGACAGTCTGTGCGGCTCCACGTTTACTGTTCGGACGAAGGGGAGGGCAATGAGATGAAGCTATTTCGAAGTGGTTGGGATGGACTCGGATTGCTTTTTTTGGGGATGGGTTCGCTCGCCGCGTGCGTCATGCAGGGGTCGCAGAGCGAGTCCGAAGCCGTGAGGCAAAACGAATTGGTCGACACTGCTGGAGGAGGGCCAGTTCTCGAACTTTGTCCGGCTCCCTCGACCGTCTATCCAATGAACCGAGTTAGGGGCGATTGGGACGTGGGGTGTCCGTGCACCACCACCCTTGGTGTTCCGGCTCACCTGCAGTCGAAGTGCGCGGTTACGCCGTCAACGTGTGGCTATCTCTACTGCGTTAACCCTGTCGAATCGTGCCCTGATCCGGCGCCGACGTATACGGCATCGGGGGGCGCCGGGACGACCCTTCCGGACTATGTGGAGTGGAGCAACGCACACATCGGGTGTGCGTGCGTTACAGTGAGCGGTCTTCCTGGCCATCTCATCTCGGAATGTTCGACGCGCCCAACCACATGCAGCCTCCTGCGTTGCGTCGGTGATCACTGGTGATCATTGCTGACGCTCAGGTGCGCGGCGAGCTGCTCACTGAACCGACGGGGAATTGAGCTGAAGATTCAAAATGGCTGCGCCGGCTCGCGGCGCTGTTGAATGAGAGGGCAATGAGATGAAGCTATTTCGAAGTGGTTGGGGTGGACTCGGATTGCTTTTTTTGGGGATGGGTTCGCTCGCCGCGTGCGTCATGCAGGGGTCGCAGAGCGAGTCCGAAGCCGTCCGTCAAAGCGAAGTGATCGCCAGCGGCGGGGCGGGAGAATACGTCACAGGGTGCCCAAGTCCGTGGATCTTCTTCCCGACGAACCGGGTTCAGAGCGATCAACTGTTGGGGTGTACGTGCACGGTGTACCCCCACAATGTTCCGTCCCGGCTGCTTTCGAGGTGTGCGAGTTCGCCCTCCACGTGCGGGAATCTCTACTGTACTAATCCTCCCACGAATTGCCCTGATCCGGCGCCGACCTATTCATTCAATGGGATCGATGACGCGGTGCCGAGGACCAGCGCCACCAATGGGTGTCCGTGCGTCACGAAGGGCGGTCTTCGAGGTCACTTGCTCTCGAAGTGCGCCATCGACTCGGCGACGTGTGATTCCCTGTACTGTATCGGCGATCCAAGCTTTCCCTGTATGAGTGAAGGCATCGGAGGCTATCCTAACTTTCCCGGCTGCACTCCCGGACAGTAAAGATCGTATCAACGTAGGTATGCCCACGGGCGGCTGAGGACACCTTTCGCATGAACACGCGCATCTCCCGTTCAATTCTCGCTTCAGGTCTCCTCTTACCCGCCCTCGCCTACGCTTGGACCAACGAGCAAGAATTCTCCGCGCGCATTCACAAGCACGAGTTCTCGCGCGTGCAGCTCAGCAACGACGGGTGCGTCGTCAAAGCACGCCTCTTTTTCGACGCGCCCGCGGAGGCCTACGAGCACGAGAGTCCGGCGCGCAACTACTACCGCTTTCACGTGCGCATCAAGCTGGACTCGGAGCACGTCCTACTGAGCGGCGTGTTCCACAATCAGACGCCCGGGCCGCATCAGTTCGACCTGCGCGAAGACACGACGAACGCGGGCTGCTGGGCGAAGAACGAGAGCCATGCGCGCGCGGTAGACGTGGAGGGGTGTCGCGGACGCGGCTGCACCCCTGCCCCGTTCAAGTGAAGCGCGAGCGCCGGATTTATCCGTAGCGCTTTTGAGCACCACCGCTGCCCTCGGGTCCGTCGAACGGTGGAACGGCCAGCGTCAGCGCTTCGATCTTCGGCAATGCGAGCCGAATTCGCGCGCGCACTAGGTCGGTGTCGAACTCTTCTGCGAGCCAAAGCGCAATGACGTACAGGGCAGCAAAAGACTCCGCGACGACATAACGGTGCGGTCCTGACTCTTGATGAATACTGAGCCGATGGCCGTGAAGTAGCTCCTTGATGTGCGGCGCGACTTCCGTGCGAAAAAACTGATCGACGGTCTCCTTGGCTTCTTCGGAAGCCGGCGCCGTACACCACACGACGCTCGATTCATCGAAGATCGTACCGAGCGTTGCACCGCAGTCACGCACGAGCTCAGCGAGTGCAAGGGTGAGCGCCTCGAGCTCGGGTGAAGGCCTCTCCATACCGGTAGTTTACACGAAGCGGCCCGGGTTCAGGTGCCAGAACCTGCCCATAAACTCACCGTCCGGACGGCGATCCGGGTCGGACGACGAGTCTTCCGTGATAGCGTCGCGCGCGTGCGTGCCGTCGCGGCCTCGATCTTCCTGTCCGTGACGATTCAGTCCGCGGCAGCACGCGCCGCGGAACCCGCAAGCGCACACACTTCAACACCGCCAGCGACTACGACTCCGGCTGTTGCAAACGCGACGCCTGCAAATGACGCCAAACCATTGACGCACGATCGCGGCGTCGCTGCGGGGCTAGCAGTCGTCCCAGGGGCCGTTCTGCATGGCAGCGGGCACTACGCGCTCGGGCACAAGAAAACGGCTCTCGCGTTGCTGATGGGTGAGGGTGTCGGGCTCGCGCTGGCGTTGGGCGGCTACGCCACGCTGCGCGCCACGGGCAATTCACGCCACGTGGCGGGTCCTGCGGTCGCAGCCACCGTCTTTGGTGCAAGCTTGTTCTTTGCCTCGTTTGGCGCCGATTTGTACGGAACCGTCGCGACCGACGGCGGCGCGGTTGACCTGATTCCGCGCGCACCCGCGCGCTTCGAGAGTGAACTCGGCTACCGCTACGTCGCCGATCCGCATTTCGCCTACGGGCACTTCGTCGTCGAGAGTATGACGCTGCGCCAGAGCCATTTTCGGCTCACGCCCTCGGCTTGGTTTGCGACGAACTCTTCGAACGTACGCTACCGGGTCGAAGCAGCGTATCGCCTGCTCGGTCTGGATCCCGGTGAGCGGGGCCAGCGTGACGACCATGTGGACATCGTGCTGGGCGGTTTGCATCAGCGCTATGTGCCGGAGCACTTCCAACGTTCCGGCATCGAGTTCGCGCTCGATACGCGCTTCGACTTCGCGCACCTCGGTGACACGCTGCGTGGCTCGTTCATCGACTTGGCATTGGGCTACGGCATCGCAAGGGTGAACTACGACATTCAAGGCGTCGCCGTCCCCGCGGAAAGTGACGACCTGCTTTTGGCGAGAGTCGGACTCGGCGTCGTGCTTCGTGGTCGCGCGGCTCCCGGCAGCGAGGCGCGGCTGTACTACGATCATCGCCACGACGACTACGCCGCTGGCCTCCTCACCCCGGGTCGGATCAGCGGCGTGTTCGGCAAATTCGGCGCTGATTTGCGCTGGTTCTTCACGCCGCGCGTGGGCGTATTGGTCGACGCACAAGTCGGCTCGGCAATGGTCGGCGGCTTGTCGCTGCTCTTGCGCGACGGTACCTTGGCTGCGCAAGGAACGCGACCATGATTCAACGCTCGCACCGTGTCGTGTGGCTAGCGCTCCCGATCGCCCTCGGCTGCACGCGCCCCGCCGAAGAGCGGACTCGGCAAGACCTCGAAGTCGGGCACGCACAGAGTGCGCCGCTCGAAGTCGAAGTAGCCTCCGGGCTCGCCGCGGTGCGAGAGCTGTCACACGACCGACTCGGGCTCTGGCTCAGCGCGCCGAGTGCTGACCTTTCACTCGTCGCACACGAGGCCCTACAACTCGAGCTGCACGTCGAAAACGCGATGGCGAACCTCGAGCTCGACGATCTCGACTCGGGGCAGATCGTACCCATCGCGAGCGGCGAAGACACGACGAAAAAGTCCTGGCTGCTCCCGCTCACGCCGGGCGCCTGGCACTTTCGCCTGGCCTCACCCAACGCCAGTGAAAAGGGCCGCTTTCGCTTCGCGCTGCTGAGCGACGTGCAGGAGGCGATCGATCGCATTCAGGACGTTTACCGCGTGATCAACGCGCAGGCTGACCTCGACTTCTTACTCGGCGCCGGGGATCTGACCGAAGAGGGCGAAGTCGAAGAACTCCAGCGTTTTCAGCATGAGCTCGCGACGCTGACCGTGCCGTACTACACGACGCTCGGGAACCACGAACTCGGTGAGCGCCCGCCTGCCTATCAGCAATGGTTCGGGCGCGCGAATTTCCAATTCGTGCATCGCGGCGTGTACTTCACGCTGCTGGACTCGGCCAGCGCGACCATCGATCCGCTCGCGCTCGACTGGCTCGACGGCTGGCTCGCGAACGCGCGCGATTCAGTGCACATCGTGGCCATGCACATTCCGCCATTCGATCCGGTGGGAACGAGAAATGCGGCCTTCGCCAGCCGCGCGGAAGCCGCTGCGTTGCTGGGCAAGCTGGCCGAGTCCGGCGTCGATCTCACGCTCTACGGTCACATCCACAATCACTACTCCTTTCAAAACGCCGGCATCCCGGCGGTGATCTCGGGCGGCGGCGGAGCCTCGCCGGAGCGAGCCAGCGACATCGGACGCCACTTCGTCGTGTTCGAGGTGGATGCCACGCACGGCATCGTCAGTTCCGAGGTGGTGCGAGTCGATCAAACGCCCTAAGTTCAGCCAAAAGCGAGGTAGCCCGATGGCCAAGACCGACTTCAAATCCGTGACCGAGTACCTCGCAACGCTACCCAGCGCGACGCGCACGAAACTGCAGCGCGTTCGCAGCGCAATCCGCAAAGCAATCCCCAAGGGTGATGAGACCATCAGCTACCAGATCCCCACCGTGAAGCTGGAAGGGCGCGCGGTGATCTACTTCGCCGGTTGGAAAGAACACTATTCGGTCTATCCAGCGACCGAGAAGGTCCGCGAATCGCTCGCACACGAACTCGCCGGCTACGAGGTCAGCAAGGGTACGATTCGATTTCCGCTTTCGGAGCCCGTCCCTGCTGCGCTGATCGCTGCCATCGCTGCGATCCGCGCGCAGGAAACGGTGTTGCTCGTGGCAGCCCGTCGCGCAAAGCGCGGCAAACTGTCCACGAGCAAACCGAGCAAGCAAGCTAAAGTAACGAGTAAGAAAACGAGCAAGAAGAAGAGAAAAGCTAAGCTAAGTTAAGCGCCGGTATTGAGCCGGCTCGAAGCCGAAAGAATAAGGACGCGGCCGCGAGGGAAGGGGTAGGAGCCTCGCGGCCGCCGTTGAGTTAGTGAGACGCACGCGGAGCGGAGGGGAGTGTCACACCGCGTCGTCTCGAGTTCTGGTAATTGCATCGCGCGTGCCAGCGCACGCTTTCGCGACGTTTTCCAGCGCTTTAGAGCCGAAAACCCCAGATTTTGCGCTTCCGAGAGGTTCAACCTCTGACGATCGGATCATGGGGTGTAGCAATGGAAACCCGCGAAGTACGCGAATTACACGCTGCGCATAGTGAAATGCGCACTCTCATCGCTCTCACGAATCAGTGCCAACGAAGTTGCGGGGGGCCTTGGTTGATGGTCACGCGGCACGTCGCAGACGTCTCAGCCTTCGGCGTCGCGGACGAAGAGAAGAGGAGGAGATTGGCCGCCAAAACGCCACTGATGATTCTACACAAAGACGCTTGTCGAGGTTTCTGGCCCTGAGGGGGCCGGCGGGCGTGGGGATGCGCGGCGCGACTCCACCGGTGGAGTCGGAATGCGCGTGCGTCGCGGCTTGCGCGGCACTTTCGTGGTTCGTGGGTTGTTTCGGTGCACCACTGCGGGAGCACTGGCTCGACGTGGGTCGGCGAGGGTGGGATGCGGCGCGACTCCACCGGTGAAGTCGGAGTGCGTGTTCGTCACGGTGCGCGCGGGAGTGTCGTGCGGCGTGGGTTGTTTCGGGGCGCCGCTGTGGGGGCGTTGGCTCC
>DASQCO010000086.1:0-26024 GCA_035634635.1 Polyangiaceae bacterium | reverse complement strand
TTGGTCTTACCGTCGAAGTACCACTGCATGCAGGCCCATTGGCCTTCGGGCATCTTGGTCGCGGAGTGCTGCCAGCAGTCGCTCTTTTTGCCTGTCGAATCGTAGTTTGCCATCAGCGACTTCATCTGCTGGCCACCGTAGCGGACCTGGGCATTGGTGAGTCCCTGCGCGGCGACGGGGCCTTCGCCTTGAATCATCGTCCAGTGCACGCCGTCGTTGGCGGCGCTCGTGGCGTAGATCATCATCCGCCCGTAGAAGGCATTGTTGGCGATGCACTTGTCCGGCGTCGCGCAGCCCGAGATCGGCGCGCCTTCGAGACCGATGAACGCGCGCTGGTAGGTGTTAGCGCCGGTCGTCGAAAACTTCACTGATTGTTTGCCGCTTCGGAACTTGGTCGTGTCGATCGCAACGCTGCCGTTGTTGGTGCTGACCGTCCACGGCGCTTTGGGCGTGCCTGTGTAGGACTCGAAGTCGTCACAGATCAACGCGCCCGCGCAGGTGGCCGCGGCACCTCCCGAGGAGCTCCCGCCAGTGATCGTCGGCGTGCCTCCGGAGCCGGGCGTGGTTCCACCGGCGCTGGTGCCTCCCGAGCCAGGCGACGTTCCACCGTTTGCTGCTCCGCCAGCACTCGAGCTCATTCCCCCGGCGTTCGTCCCGCCGGTCGTTCCGCTGCCGCCGGTCGAGTGGGTGCCGCCAACGCTGGTCGCGCCGGCCGGGCCGCCACTCGAGGACGTGCTGTTGAGGTCACAACCTGAGAGCAGGGGGGAGAACCCAACGAGGAACCAAGGAGCAGCGGCCGCACTGAGAACGAAACGAAGACGCATCCAAAAAGTTTACTACGTTTTCAGCGTTGTGCGTTGGCACTGGAACCAATTCCGCAAATTGCTCCCAAATCGTCAGAAATCGCAGAAATTCGCCGCTCACGTCGACGGATTTGGACCGTTCGGGACATGCAGCGCGCCTAATCCGTGAGGGGTTCCTCAATGGGCACCGCGCGCGTTGCTGAAAATACCCATGTTCAAAAAATCATGATTTTTAAGTGACCCAGTTTTTCGCGATGAGTCCTGGTTGAATCAATTGGGCAACGCACTCGACATCACACACTTGGCAATGTTATCCCTCAGCCGGGAGTCGTGTGCGGCGAAGTGGTTGGGCCGCGGCAACGACCGCAATCAAGGTTAAGGGAAAGGGAGAGTCTGATGTTGCTTAAGAAGTCGAATCTGGTTTTGGCGGGCCTTATCGCCGCTGCGCTCTCATCGACGATGGTCGTGGGCTGCGGTTCTGATGATGACACCGTCGCCTCCGGCGGCACGGGCGGCGCCACTGGCGGTCACGGCGGCGTCAAGGCCGGCGGTGCTGGCGGCCAGCATGTTGGCGGAGCCAGCGGCGGCAGCGTTGAGCCGGTCGAGGCCGGTGCCGGCGGTATGGAAGAGCCGGGTCAAGGCGGCGAGGGCGGCGAGGAGACCGGTGGCACGGGCACTGGCGGTTCCGCCGGTGGTAAGGGCGGCGCTGGCGGCGCTGCTGCTGGCGCTGGTGGCAAGGCCGGCGGTGGTGGCACCGGTGGCGTGTCCGGCGGTGCGGGTGGTGCGGCGGCTGGTTCCGGCGGCAAGGCTGGCAGCGGCGCGGGCGGCAGCTCCGCGGGTGCCGGTGGCTCCGCGACGGGCGGCACGAGCACGGGCGGTAGCTCTGCGGGTGGTTCCGGCGGCAGCGCGGCGGGTGCCGGTGGCTCCGCTTCCGGTTCCGGCGGCACGGGCGGTTCGACCGCTGGTTCCGGCGGTCACGCCGGCGGCTGAGCGTCTCGTCTAGCCGTTTGCAGTCGAGCCCTGATCCGATTCAACGGGTCAGGGCTCGACCTTTTTTGTGACGAATGACGCAAGCGGGTGACACGCGCGCAAACCCTGTGCGCCGAAGCCGTTTTTGCTTTCCATCATGCGCGAGACCCGGCATTCGCATGAGGCATGGTCAGTCGTCGTGCGTTTCAGATGCTCGCCCCGGCTGCTGTGCTCGAGCTGTGCCTGCCAAAGCTTGCACATGCGCTGCAGTCTCGAGAGTTGTTCACGCTCGCCCGTAACACGAACGCCAACGTCCTCAAGTACGCGGTGCGTGCGGGTAAGGACGGCCGTTTAGATAGCGGCAATCCGATCGAAGCCTACTGGTTGATGCTCGCGCAAAATGGTCGACGCGAAGCGTTGACCTGGACTGAACGTCATCTCGCGTATGGATTTTCGACGTCGAACTGCACTGCCTATGGCTGCGTGGTGCGACTGACGGCGTGTCCGGAACGAGAGCTGAGAGTAAGTGCGGTCGACGGTAACTACCGTGCAGAAACGACGATCGCAAAGCAGACCGCCGCGCTGAAGCGCATCTACGTGTACGCGGAGCCACACGCGCTGCTGCCCAGCGTGCGCTACGTCGAGATCTCCGGAACCAACGCGAGTGGCAAGCTCGTCACCGAGCGCATCGTGCCGGACCGAGTGAGTCACGATTGATCACGCAGCGATCGGTGTGACGCGCGCTGTCGCGGAAGTGTTGCGCACAGTCTCCAATCACGCGCTCCGTCTCGGCGTATGAGCCCCGAGTTGGCGCGCGCGAAGCTGCGCACGCCCTCGAAAAATCGAAGGGAATCGAGCAATGCGAAAGCTTTCAACATCGTTCACGCTGTCACTCTTGGTTGCGGGCGTCGGTCTGGTTGGCTGCTCCGGGCACATGGATGATCCGCGCGAACCTTGCCCGGCGAACGGCGGTGCAGTGAGCGACGTGGGCTCGTCCGCTTCTGCCGGCGCGAACGTCGCTGGTTCGAGTTCAGCGGGCGCGAGCGCGGGCGGCACGACGGGGACGAGCGGAGCAGCAGGCGCGCTCGGCGCGGGCGGCGCAACCGGCTCCGGCGGCGACACGGGCATGGGCCAGGTCGACGGCGGCAGCAAGCCCAACCAGGCTCTGCTCGACGTCTTCGGCATCCCCAAGAATGCGCCCGCTGGCCTCGTGGGTCGCGCGGTGTTGCCCGCCGCGACGTTCGTCGAGGGGCCGGCCTCCGGACAGCTCGCAGGTGCCAATTTCTCCTCGCAGCCGGTGCAGGGGATCTCCTGTTTGGTCGACGTGAAGGACGGCTCGTTCTGGGCCATGCCCGACAACGGCTATGGATCGATCGAGAATTCTGCTGATTTCCGGCTGCGCGTGTATCGCATTCGCCCCGAGCTGAAGACTCAAGCGGGTGGCGGTGGCAGCGTCTCGGTCGAGAGCTACATCGAATTGCGTGACCCCGATCGCAAGATCAAGTTCGCTATCGTCAATCAATTCACGAACGAGCGCGTGCTGACGGGCGCTGACTTCGACATCGAATCGCTGCGCATCGCGGCGGATGGCACGCTCTGGATCGGCGACGAGTTCGGTCCGTTCCTGCTCCACTTCGATCCGTCGGGCAAGCTGCTCGACGCGCCGATCGCGTTGCCCGACCCTGATCAGCCCAATCAGGAGGTTCGCTCACCGCAGAACCCGTGGCTGGAAGAGGGCTCCGCCGTGCGCATCATGAACGCGTTCCGCGCGCGTGGCGCGGCCTACGGGAACACGAAGGCGCCCGTGTTTTCGCCCTGGCACGTGCACCTCGTGGACACCGACACCACGGGCAATCGCGGCTTCAACACGCAGCGCGACAACCTCGCGCAGCCGAACACGCCCGGCCAAAACGGCGACACCGGCCTGATTGCCGCCAATGACGAGATCGTGCGCTTGACCAAGAGCCCCGGCGCGTTCCCGAACATGCAGACCTCGGGCTACCCCGTCGTGACCTGGACGGTGGACGACGCCGCGCGCATGAGCGAGCTCTTGGCGCTCGGCGTGAACGGCATCATCAGCGATCGCCCGGACCTATTGTACACCGCGGTCGCCAACTTCGACGCCAACAACGACGGCGTGAAGGGGGATTACCTCGACGCAGACGGCCTGATCGATCCGAGCAAGTTCGACGCGCAAGCGCACCGCGGTGGCCGCGATCTGCGCCCGGAAAACACGCTGCCCTCCATGGAAGCCGGTCTCGACTCGTTGATCACGACGCTCGAGACCGACTGCGGTCTGAGCGCGGACAACGTGCCGGTGCTCTATCACGACCGCGTGTTCCGCGCGGAGCTGCCGGGCGAGACCGGCGGCAAGTCGCGCCGCAAGTTGGACGATGCGATGCCCGCCCGCATTCGCGACGTCACGCTGGCCAGCATTCAAGATCCGTTCAACCCCATCTTGAACGACGGTGTGATCCGCACGGGTACGCCGCAATCGAACGCGCCGGGCTTGTCGCCCGTGACCGCAGCGTTTTGGAAGGCACAGGGACGTGCTGACGCGAAGGGCGACCTGTACGTGATGCCGAGCCTCGATCAGTTGTTCGACTTCGTGGCCTTCTATGTGGACTACTACCAAAACGGCGCCGGCAAATCGCACCCGGATGCGACTCGTCGTTGGAAGAACGCGGCCCGCGTGCGCTTCAACATCGAAACCAAGACCGACCCGCGCGAACCCGAGGTCACCAAGAGCGTGGGCGAATTCGTGACGGCCATCGGCAGCCGCATCATGGCTCACGGTCTGCAAGACCGCGCGGATCTGCAGAGCTTCGACCTGCGCACGCTGCTGCAGGCGCAGGTGGACTTCCCGCTGATTCGCAAGGTCGTGCTGTTCGGCGACTTCGGCATGTGCCCGAACCCGGGGAGCGCGGACGCCGCCGCGGGCCGCACCTACTGCGACGACAGCACCAACCTGCAACCGCTCGACATCAGCAAACCGGTCACCGAGGACCTGGCTGACGGCAACAACTCTCCGTGGCTCGGTGGCCTGTTCTGGCCATACCGCCGCACGACGCTCGACTTCAAGACCCGCTCGCAGACCAGCGGCGGCTTCGAGGGCATGGCCGTTTCACCGGATGGCAGCAAGTTGTACCCGCTGCTCGAGAAACCGCTGGACGGCGTGGGCAACACCATCATCGCTAGCGAGTTCGACACCGCGACCAAGAAGTACACGGGCAAGCGCTTCACCTACCAGTTCGACAAAGGCACCTCGATCGGCGAGTTCATCCTGTTCGAGGACGACAAGGGCCTGATCATCGAGCGCGACAACACACAGGGCGACCTGAACGGCTACAAGGCGATCTTCCAGGTCAAACTGCCCAAGAACGGCGGGGCGATGAAGAAGGAGCTCGTACAAGATCTGATGAAGATCACCGACTCCGCCAATCTGTCCGTCGGCACCGGGCTGTTCGGCGACGTCGGCTTGGGCAACCCGTTCTCGTTCCCGTATCAAACGATCGAGAGCGTGCTCGTCATGAGCCCGGACACGATCGCGGTCATCAACGATAACAATTACCCCTTCAGCATTGGCCGTCACATGGGCACGAAGCTTCCGGATGACAACGACTTCATCTTCATTCGCTTGCCGAAGAAGCTGTACTGAACCGCTTTCCCCGGGTTTCTAAATGAGATGCGCGGGTCGCAGAGCTGGTCTCTGCGGCCCGTATCTTTTTTTGTCGTCGAATTGTTACGTCGATGTCGCTGAAGGTCGCAGGTCGCTCGGCCTACGTTCGCGGCAAATTGGGCTTCGCGCGTCGCGAGTAGCCCGCAGGAGATTTCAGCGATGATTCGGATTTCTGCTGGTTCGCGTTGTGCGACCTTGCTTGCCTTGATGGGTCTTAGCGCCGGCCTGTCGGTATTTGGCTGTAGCGCGGCTGACTCGGTGTCGACGCCTCACGCGGAGACCGAGCCGTTCGGTTCGATTGGGCTCGCGCTGCAAGGCGGCGGCGTGACGCTGAGCAGCGTCAGCTACACCATCGTCGGCAACGGATTCAGCAAGTCCGGAACCATCAACGTCGCCAATAGCACGCTGATTTCCACGGTGGTCGGCGGCATCCCGGCTGGTAACGGCTACTCGATCGCGCTCAGCGCGAGCGACGCCTCGAACAGCGCGGTCGTCTGCGCCGGATCGGCGAGCTTCAACATCACCGCTGGCGCGACGAGTTCGGCGCAGGTTCGCATGCAGTGCAAAGTGCCGCCCAAGACCGGCAGCGTGCTGGTGAACGGCTCGCTGAATGTCTGCCCGACGATCGACTCGCTTTCGGTCGACCCCGCAGAAACCACCGTCGGCAACGCGGTCAACCTGTCGGCCACGGGCAGCGACGCGGACAAGGCTCCGAGCGCGCTCAGCCACACTTGGACGAGCAACGGGGGCACGCTCACTGGGGCAACCGCGGCGAACGCTGCATTGAAGTGCACCGCGGTTGGCCCGGTCACCGTGACGCTGACCGTTAGCGATGGCGATTGCTCGGATACGCTCAGCCAAACCGTGACCTGCTCTGCCGCGCCCAGTGGCAGCGGTGGCGCGGGTGGCGCAGGTGGGGTGAGCGCGGGGGGTGCGAGCGGGGGCTTCGGCGGAACGAGCGCTGGATCCGGCGGCGTCAACGCAGGCGGCACGAGTGCCGGTGGCACGGGCGGCACTGGAACGGCTGGCAGCGCGGGCGCGACGAGCAGCGGCGGCATCATCAAGATCAACGAGGTCGAGTCCAACGGCGGCACTCCCGACGATTGGGTAGAGCTGTACAACGCCGGCAGCGTCGCGATCGATCTGTCCGGCTACATCTTCAAGGACAACGACGACACTCACTCTTACAGCTTGCCCGCGGGCACCATCGTCGCACCGGGCGCGTATTACGTGATGGACACCGGGGCGACCGGCTTCAATTTCGGTCTCGGCGCCGCGGACTCCACGCGCTTGTATTTGCCGAACGGCACCACCATCGTCGACACCTATACCTGGACCGCGCATGCCGCGACCACTTACGGTCGTTGTCCGAATGGCACCGGCGCATTCGCGACCACCGCAAGCAGCACCAAAGGCACGGCCAACGACTGCGGCAGCAGCGGCGGCACCGGTGGTGCTGGCGGCGCTGGCGGCGCGGGTGGTTCCGGTGGCGCTGGCATCGGTGGCGCGGCTGGCTCTGGCGGCGCGGTCTCCGCGTTCGACGTTTGGCCCGGACAAAACGCAGTGGTCACGGTCGATGTCGCCAATACGTTCACCAGCAACTTGAGCGGCCTGTTCTACGAAGCTGGCCAGGGCGCGGCTCCTGCTGTGTTGTGGGGCGCAATGAACGGCCCGTCCAAGCTCTATCGCTTGATCAACGACGGCACCAATTGGGTTCCCGATCCGGACAACGGTTGGGCGGCGGGCAAGGCGCTGCACTACGCGACTGGTCTCGGCAGCCCGGACAGCGAAGGCGTGACCAAAGCTGCGAACGGCTCACTATATGTCTCTTCGGAGCGTGACAACGAGAACAACGGCGTGAGCCGTCTGGTCGTGCTGCAATACGACAGCGCCGGCACCGCCTCGACGATCAGCGCCTTGCGCGACTGGGATCTGACCTCGAATCTGCCGGCAACGGGCGCGAACCTCGGTCTCGAAGGCATCGCCTGGATCCCGGACTCGTACCTCGTAGCGAAGGGCTTCATCGACGAGAGCAAGAATCTGCCCTACGACCCCGCGAGCTACCCCAATCACGAGGGCGGCATCTTCTTCGTCGGTGTCGAAGGCAGCGGTATGATTTACGGCTTCGCGCTCGATCACGTCGGCGGCGGCTACACGCGCGTCGCGAGCTTCCAGAGCGGCAATCCGGGCATCATGGACCTCAACTTCGATCGCGAAGTGGGCTACCTCTGGGCCGTGTGCGATGACACCTGCCAGGGCCGCACGAACGTGCTCGACATCGATACGCGCGTGGGCTCGGCAACCAAGGGAAAGTTTTACATTCGCCGCGGCTTCGAGCGTCCGAGCACGATGCCGAACACCAACAACGAAGGCTTCACCGTCACGCCGGAGGCGAACTGCGTGGGCGGCTTCAAACCTGTGTTCTACTCGGACGACAGCAACATCAACCAGCACGCGATTCGTCGTGACTCGATCCCCTGCGGCCCGTTCCTGCCCTGAGCCATGAGCCGACGTGGAAGCGTGCTGTCACGCTTCCACTGTTTCGAGACTGAGTCGAAAACCGCCAGTGATTTCACACAACTGGCGGTTTTCGCGTATTTGCATTGACGATCGGGTGACTTCGAAAGCGATTGTGTCGATACACTTAAACTCGGGGTCTGCCCGTCCGTTCTAGCGGCTCGATGAGATCTCCCTTAGAGCCCAAGAGCGATCCAGACTCGGTCAAAACCGTTCCCGTCAACCAAATGGTAACGGAGTCCGGAACGCCGATTTCCGATGGCTGGGACAGCGAAGCCCCCACGGCCGTGCATTCGCGCCGCCCGCTCTTTGCCGGGCCTCCGCGCTTGCCGACGACTTGAGCGGGGCCGGGGGTTCACCCGGGGATGTCGATGCGCGCTGGACGCTTGCCCTCACAGTAGCAACGCCAAGCGGCTCGAAATGCGGCTTCCATGTTGCGCGCGAACCGCGGGCCGTCCATCAGCTTCGACGCTTCCAGGCGGGCGCGCAACGAGAGTCTTAGCTGCGCTAGCGCAGCCAAGTCGTTCGTGAGCTCGACTGCGCGCTCGACGAACTCGGTCTCGGTCGAGGTCACGAGTTCGGGCATGCCGAGATTTTGTGACAGCGTGACGCCCGAGCGCCCCACGATTGTTTGCCCGCGCAAGCTGACCGTGGGTACGCCCATCCACAGCGCGTCCAAACTCGTGGTGTGGCCCGCATACGGTAAGCTATCGAGACAGACGTCGATTTGCGCGTAGTAATCGAAATAGCGCAGACGTGAAGTGCGCGGCAGAAAGACGATGCGTTCGGCCGCGATGCCCGCGTCTTCGAAGAAGGAGGCGAGTCGCTGTTGCGCTTGCCCGACGCTGCGCCGGCCGCCGTTCTGCCAGCCCGGGCTGAGCAGCAGTAGCCTCGACCCGGTGACGGCGTGCAGGACTTTGGACCACAATGCTGCGCTGCGCTGATTCAGCTTCCACGAGCCATTGAGGTTGCCAAAGCAGATAGCGCCGCGCGTGAGCGCCGGTAGGGGCGCGACTTTCGGCTGATCGGTGCCCGGATCGTAGCACCAGTAGCTATCCGGCAAGACCAACGCAGACTCCGAGAATGGCGAGATCTCTCCCGGAGGATCCAGGTAGCGATCGGTCACGCGGTAGTCCATGTGGCTCAAGCCCGTAGTGCCAGGATACGACCAGCCCGTGATTTGAACTGGAGCGGGGCGATAGGCAAAGGTGCGCAAGCGTGAGGTTGCCATGTGCATGTTGAGATCGAACAGCACGTCGATGCCGTCCGCTCGGATCACCTCCGCGAGCTCTTCATCCGAATGCTCGGCAACATCGCGCCAAACGTCCGCGCTGCGGCGCATCCGCGCGGTCAGCGCGTCCGGATGAGTGACGCTCGAATAACAGTAAAGCTCGTACTGCTCGCGGGAGCGGTGCGCGAGCAGCGGCAAGATCACGAAGCCCAGCGCGTGCTCGCGAAACACCGAGCACACCAGGCCCAGGCGCAGTTTCTTGTGCGCCGCGCCAGGTGGCGCGTGCTCGCGAACGCGCGTCGCGAGCGGTGTTTCGTAGCGCGCGGCCCAGCCTTTGGCTTCGTCAGCGATCTGCGCGTCGCTGAATTTTTCGTGAAAGGCCAGCGCAAACAAGCGGTTGCTGCCGGAGACCGCGTCGCTCGGATCGAGCTGAAGGGCTAGCTCCCAATGCGCCACGGCGTCTTCGACACGGCCGTTGCCCAAGAGCGCCAAAGCCAGATCGGCGTGCGCGCGCGGCACCGTTGCATCCATGGCCAGCGCTCGCTCGAAGCTCGCGATCGCTTCGTCCAAGCGCTGCGCGTCGCTCGAGCACAGGCCGAGCAAGTGCTGCGCACTCGCACGATTTTCGAGTCGAAGCGAGTGATCGCACGCTCGAATCGTCGCTTCGGCGAAGGCCAGACCGCGCAGCGCCGACGCGAACTCGAGATACACCCCTGGGTCGGGTGAGAGTGCGAGCGAACATTGAAAATGACCGAGGGCTCGGCGAGCCTGTGCGTCGTCCTGGAGTTCGCGCGCGAACTCCAGCTGAAATTGCGCGTTGGCAGGGGCGAGCAGGTTGGCTCGCTCCAGGCCGGCGAGGGCCGCTGCACGATCGCCGGCGAGGCGGTGTGCGATGGCTAAGTTGAAATGCCGCTCGGCGCGGGCGGGTTCGAGCGCAAGTGCGCGCTCGAACCCGCTGATGCTTTGCTCGAATTGCTTGGCGAGCACGCAGGCCTCGCCCAAGTTCGAATGGTAGTCCGCGTTGCTCGGTGCCAGCGCCGCGGCGCGAGTCAGCATATCGATGGCATAGGGAACGCGGTCGGACTCCAGCGCGAGCGAGCCGTACCAAAACAAGCCTTCGACGTGCTTGGGCTCGACTTTGAGCAGCTTGCGGTAGTGAGCCTCTGCATCCTTGATGCGGCCAGCGCGATGATGCTCTTGCGCGACTCTAAACGCGCGCTCGATCATCGGCGATGAACGCGTTGTTGATTGGGGGCTGCGTTTCGGCTGCGCGGATGGCGCGTTCGCGCTCGGCAATGAATACCCGCGTTGCGCGAGCCGTTCTGCCGCGTACGCCGCGAGTCGCGCTCGAGCTTCCGGTTGTTCTCGCTGCGAGAGTAGGGCGCATTGTAGGTAGCCAATGGCGCGCTCTTGCTCGCCACCGTCGAATAGCGCGCAGCCGAACAGCAGCTGAAGATGGGCGGTGTGCGGCTCCAGGTGTGCGGCAGACTCGAACAACGCCAAGGCGCGCGCGTGCTGTCCGGCACGCGCGTGCATTTCAGCCAAGGCAGCCCGATAGCTAGCGTTGTCCGGACACAGTTCCACGGCGCGCGTCAGCCAACCAATGCCTTCCTCGGTGCGCGTCGATTCGTGGAGCAAGGAGCCGAGCAGGAAGCTTGCCAGGTCGTGCTCGGCGTTGGCTGAGAGAACCTCGCGATAGCCACCTTCGGCTGCCACGAGATCGCCCGCGCGATGTCGCTCTACGGCGTTCTGAAAGAGCTGCTCCAACACGGCCCGATGTTACGACGCGCGGATTTTCGTGCGCCTCCGAGTGTGTGACAATCTTGCGGCAACCGGCCGCGCTGCGATTCCGTTCAATCGCCGGGCAGGCGCGGCCGCTGCGGCGAGGAAACGTCCGGGGCTGTGGCCCAGGGTCGAAGTTTCACGGCGAGCGCGCCCGTCGCTAGCTGGCCAACCAAACCAGCTCGAGCTGCGGATTGTCGCGGCGTTTGCCCGGTACCGTTGCGAGACTCGGGACGCGGCACTACGTTCTCTCGCATGCAAGTCACGGTCGTCCCTTGCCTCTCGGATAACTATGCGTACGTGCTGCTCGCGCCCGGCTCGAAGCGCGCTGTGGTCGTCGACCCGAGTGAGGCCGAGCCGATCGAACGTGCGCTGAGCGAGCTCGGCGTCACGCTCGGCGCGATCTTGGCGACGCACCATCACGTCGATCACATCGGCGGCAATCGCGCGCTCGTGCAGCGCTTCCCGGGCACGAAGGTGTACGGCTACGCGTCAGATCGCGGACGCATCCCCGAGCAAACCGAGTTCGTCGAAGACAAGGCGCAGTTAGAGGTCGAAGGCTTGTCGTTTCGTGCGCTGCACATTCCCGGCCACACGTTGGGGGCCGTCGCGTACGCGGGTGAGGGCGCGGCCTTCACGGGCGACACCCTGTTCGCATCGGGCTGCGGTCGACTGTTCGAAGGCACGCCCGCGCAAATGTACGAGTCGCTGAACGTCACTCTGGCCGCTCTGCCAGACAGCACGCTCGTGTATTGCGGCCACGAGTACACCGCATCGAATTTGCGCTTTGCGGCGCACATGGAGCCTGAAAACGCCGCGATTGCGGCGAAGGCAGCGCGCGTCGCCGAGCAACGCGCCCGCGGTGAAGCAACGGTGCCGTCGACGCTTGCCGAAGAAAAAGCCACCAATCCGTTCATGCGTTGCGACAGCCGCGCGATCATCGAACGCGTGTCGGGCAGCCTCGCGGGCGATCGCTCTCCCGCCGCCATCTTGGGTGCCGTACGTGCTGCCAAAGATCGCTTTTAAGGGGTGTGCGCTCGCGGCGCTCTCGCTCGTGCTATGCGTCACCGCGGCGTGCAAGCGGAACGCGCCTCCCGGCTCTGAGCAGGTGCGGGGTGCGCAATCACTCGGTACTCCTGCGCCGCCTCCGCTCAAAAAGGACATGCTGCCCACATCCGAGGTCACTTGGGATTATCCGGACACCGAGCTCGGCCCAATGCGTGTGGTCGTGTTGATCCCGGAACGCGACACGAACGCGCGCTTGCCAGTCTTGGTGGCGTTGCATGGGCGCGGTGAGGCATTGAAAGGACCCGAGCTCGGCGCCCGAGGCTGGGTCGACGACTACGCGTTGCCCACGACTATGGAGCGCTTGCATCGACCGCCGATCACGCTCGAGGACATGCACGGCTTCGCAGAGGACGAACGCCTGGCGCGGTTGAACGCGAGCCTCGCTCAGAGGCCGTATCAGGGGCTGATCGTGGTCTGCCCCTACGTGCCGGATATGTTGCCCGCGGATGAGTCGATCGACAAAGCCTTACCCTTGGCCCGCTTCGTCGTCGATACCGTGTTACCGCGCGTTTACCGGGAAACGCCGGCGATCGGCACATCCGAGACCACCGGTATCGACGGCGTGAGTCTCGGTGGCCGCGCTGCGCTCGGGATCGGATTGCTCCGGCCCAAAGCGTTCGCTGTCGTGGCTTCATTGCAAGCAGCGTTGCGCAGTGACAACTCCGCCGACATCTTGCGGCGCGCGCGCGAAGCCAAAGCGCAGAAACCGGATTTGTTCATTCATCTGCTGAGCAGCAACGGCGACTATTTCCTGCGAGCCAATCAGCTCCTGCACATGGACTTCCAGGCGGCCGGCATTCACAGCGAGCTTCTGACCGTTCTCGGCCCGCACGATTACGATTTCAATCGCGGCCCCGGCGGTTACGAGATGCTCATGTTCCACGACCGCGTGCTGCGCGGCCAGCCGCAGTTCTGAATCTCGCTTCAGCGCGCGCGAAGCGCCGCGCGCTCACCCGAACGCTTCCGCTTCCAACAACTCAGTCAACATACGCACGCTGCTGCCAGTCGTGTGCTCGAAGCGAACGCCGATCAGTGCTCCGCCTCCTTCGGGGTCGGGGAGACGCCGAGACCACACGACTGCGCCGCTCAACGTGAGCGGATCCCAAAGGTGAGGCGTGTCGATGACGAGCTCGATGCTGGTGCCCGCAGCGGCGGCGTCGGAGGCCTCCACGCACGCGCCGCCAAGGCCGAGGTCGACGATGCGTACGTCGCGGTTCCAGCTGACGTGCGCATCGGACGCACGTAGCGCACCAAGTAGGCTAACGGACTGTCGAGACAGAGCGCGAAAATGAGCGGGGCTCGGCTCAATCGAGGAGTCGGCAGTATCCATGAATTCCGTTAATGGTGGAATGAACGCGGGGCCTGGATGCCGTGATAGCGAACTAGTTGGGGTTCTTGCGGTGGCAGCGCTACGATAGCTTGCCCGACTCGGTTCCGTGAAGCCCCGCTGAAGTGCGAGGGTTTACCAAGTCTTGGGCGCTTTGGAGCAACGCTTTCATGAGCCAGGATACGCGAAAAGACCCCCGCGCAAAGGTGCTCACCATGACGGTCCGCTACAAGAGCGCGACCCTTGATGAGTTCATCGAACATCACTCGTACGATGTCAGCCGCGGCGGCATGTTCATCAAGACGCCGTCTCCGTTCCCGCCGGGCACGCTGCTCAAGTTCGAGGTGAAGATCGCCGCGGATCAAAAGGTGATTCAGGGCGTGGGTCGCGTCGTTTGGAAGCGCGACAGCGAGACGCAGCCCGAGGTTCGCCCCGCTGGCATGGGCGTGAAGTTCATCAAGATCGATGATGCGTCGCGCAAAGTGATCGACGCGCTCGTTGAGTCGCGCGGCGACGCGACCAGTGCGTACGAAGCGGGCGGTGGCGACACCGGCAATCTACCTGCGGGCGCAACGACCACCGCGCCGGGAGCTTCTCCGGCGAAAACGACGACTCCCGCGGCTGAGGTGCTCAAGCCCGCGAACCCGCGTAAGTCCACGATGATTGGGCTCGGTTCGATGACTCCGGCGACACGCGCGCCGGCCGCGGCCGCACCGGAAAAGCCGGCAGCAACGTTCTTCCCGGAGACCAAGTCGGAAGCCGAGATGCCGGCTCCCGAAGATCGCACGGTGATGAAGCAAGCAGCCGAGCTCTTGCAGGACGCCCTGCGCGAAGCCGGTGGTTCGATGTCCGAAGTGAGCTCGAGTCCCAAGGCTGCCGAGCCGCCCCCGAAGCCGGCGGTTGCGTCGCCGGAGTCGAAGCGCTCTGCCGAGCAGACGGCGACCATCCCGGCTCCTCCCGAGTCGATGCCGTCGGAGAAGGCAGCGCCAGTTTCAGTTCAACCTGCGTCGCCCAAGCCGGCAACATCGACGCCGCCCGCGTCAGCGAAGGCGACATCGACGCCGCCTGTGTCGAGCAAGGCGCCAGCATCGGCGGCTAAGCCCGTCTCCGTCAAACCTGCTGCGAGCAAACCCCCGGCAGTGGGCGCGACGACGATCCCCGCGACGCGCAAAGTCAGCGCGGTTTCCGCTGCGCCGGCGAGTCGCCGAGTATCGGTGCCCGCTGCTGCTGCGCCGGCACCGAGCAGCTCGGGTGGTGGCGGCCGCGTGATCGTGATTGCGCTCGTGCTCGCCGCGACGGGCGGCCTCGTGTACGCGTTCTCGTCGGGCAGCAAGCCGCCCGCGCCGCCGCCGGTCGCGAGCACGGAGCCTGCTCCGCCGCCTACACCGGTTGCGACTGAAGCTCCGCCCGCGGTGCCTGAGGCGCCGAGTGCCGCGCCGCCTGCGACCGCCGAGCCCGCGCCCTCCGCGACCGCGCCGGTCGCACCCGCTGCACCGGCTGCCTCTGCACCCGCGGTTCCGGCGACGCCGCCGCCCGTGGTTCCGCAAGTCCCAGCAGTTGCAGCGCCGAAGCCGGCTGCAGTGCCGGCCCCGCATGCGGTCGCCAAGCCAAAGCCCGCAACACCAGCCGAACCGAGCGAGCCCGCAGCACCCAAACCGCCGGCAGAAAAGCCCGCGGCAGAAAAGCCCGCGCCTGCTCCCGAAGCGCCAGCACCCAAGCCAGCACCGAAGCCGGCGCCCAAGCCTGCCGAGCCGGCCGGTGACAACCCGTACTGAGCCGACGCTCGATTCATGAGCGCGTCCTCCCATCCCAAAGGGGGCGAGGTCGATCCGCGCGTCGGGACCTTACTCGCCGAGCGCTATCGCATCGACGCATTGGTCGGCGAGGGCGGCATGGGCAAGGTGTATTCCGCCGAGCACGTGCTGATGCGCAAGCGTTTGGCCGTGAAGGTCTTGCGCCGCGAGCTGACCAATGTGCCCGAGGTCGTCGCGCGCTTCGAACGCGAGGCGATGGCCGCGGGCAACATCGAGCACCCCAATGTCGCGGGTGCGACGGACTTCGGCAAGCTGTCCGACGGTGCCGTATTTTTGGTTTTGGAGTTCGTCTCGGGGCGCAGTTTGCGCGACGAGATCGCGCGCGGGCCGTTCGCGGTGGATCGCGCGTTGCACATCGCGCGGCAGATCAGCAGCGCGCTGAACGCCGCGCATGCCCAGGGCATCGTGCATCGCGATCTCAAACCCGAGAACGTGATGCTGGTCGAGAAGGGCGGCGATCCGGACTTCGTGAAAGTCTTGGATTTCGGCATCGCCAAGGTACCGCTCGGCGATTCCATTCCTCCGGGGCCGAGCGGCGCGAAGGGCAATCCCATCACCAAGGCGGGCATGGTCTTCGGCACACCGGAGTACATGTCACCCGAGCAAGCGCTCGGACAGACCGTCGATGGCCGCGCGGATCTGTACGCGCTCGGCGTGATTTTGTTCGAGATGCTGTCCGGAGTGCGTCCTTTCAGCAGTCAGAGCAGCGTCGGCATCTTGGGTCAGCAGCTGTCGAAACCCACGCCGACCTTGGCCGAGCGCGCACCCGATTTGCGAGTCCCGCCGTCGGTCGAGCAAATTGCGCGCAAGCTCTTGGCGCGCGATGCCTCCGAACGCTACGAGTCGGCGGCTGAGCTCTCGCGCGCGATCGACGCGCTGCTCACGCCGATCGCGGGCCACGGCGTGTATCGCTACACGCTTGCCGACGGTTCACGCCCCTCGCTGAGCGACACCGAGCTCGCTGAGCAGCCCGATGCACCGACGTTGCTGCGCGTCGCCGGTGCACCTGCGCTGAGCGAAAATCCGCCCATTGGCGCGACGCCTCCGCCGTTGGGACCGCCCGGGCTGAAGACGTATTTCATCGGCTTCGTGCGCGGGTTCGAGCGTCGACGGCGGCGCTTGCCGCCCGCCCTGCGTGACGCGCTCAAGCCCGTTCCCACGCCGGTCCTGCTCGCCGTGTGCGCGGCGTTTTCGTTGCTGCTCGTGACGCTAGTGGTCGTCTCCTTGGTGAAGGGCGTGCAGGCGCTGCGTGGTGCTCCGCAAACGACCGCGAGCGCGAGCGAAAGCAGTCCGACCGCGTCGGCGGCGCCGCGCGAAGCCGCACCCGCCACCACGGCATCCGAGAACGAGCTACAGAACGCCCAGAAAACCGGTGCGGCCGCGCTCGAAGCCTTGGCCACGAAGTACCCGCGTGATGCACGCCTCGCGCTCGAACTCGGACGCGCCGCGCTGGCCGAGAAGGATTACGTGAAGGCGGTCGGCGCGGTCGGGCGCGCGCTCAGTCTCGATTCGACCCTGGCCGAGAGCAAACAAGTTTCCGTCATTCTGTTTCAATCGGCTCAGGTGAAGGCGGCTTCGGACGCCACCTTTGCGCTGCTGTTCGGCCCGATGGGCACGCATGGCCCCGACGTGGCCTATGACTTGGCGGCAACCGAAGTCGTGAAATTGTGGGTCCGCACCCGCGCCGATCAGGGGCTCCGCTCACCGGAGTTTGCCAAGCTCAGCACGCCCGAGTTGAGCATCGCCGTCGCACTACGCTTCGCCACCACTTGCCCGCAACGCTACGCACTCTTGTCGCGCGCCAAAGACATCGGTGACGAACGCGCGCTCGGCTACCTCAACTTGTACCGCTCCACGACCGGCTGCGGTCGCCGCCAACGCGACGACTGCAACAGCTGCATGCGCGCCGATTCACAGCTCACCGACGCCATCGACGCCATCAAGAAGCGCACTCACAAGTAGCGCCCCACCCCCGGTACGGCCATGAACGGCTCCCAGAGATTGAACCGCCGAGCCGCAGAGGCCGCAGAGATCTGAGGGAGATTGGGGGTGCGCGCTGAGCGGCGGATCGCGACGGAGCAAAGTCTTGGTGCGTGTTGGTCGTGAATGAATTCGCGCAACGTTTCTGAGCGCGAACCCCAAACAAATTTGGCTGTCGCGGCGTGCCCTTCGTTTGCTGGGGCGTGTCGAGTGCTTTGCGGCCTCTGCGGCTCGGCGGTCTAACTCAGGGAGTGTGCTGCGTGGAAACAGCGTGTTGCTGCGAGGTGCGCTGCTGGAGCACGAGCGCCCACTCTCTTCTCTCTTCACGCGCCCGCGTCGGAGAGTGCGCGATCGACGACCACGCGCAGGATCTCGAACGGCACGGCGCCGACGAAGAAGTAGTCGTTCACCAGGAATGCGGGCGTGCCTTCCACGCCTAGTACGTTGCCGACGTCTAGGTCTCGTTTGATTTCGGCGTCGTGGCGCTGCGTCGTGAGCGCGTCGCGAAAACGTGTCGGATCCAAGCCGGCCTTGAGGGCAAAGCCGACCAGGCCCTCCGTGTCCAGCTTGGGGGAGCTCGTGGTGTAGATGGCGTCGTGAAATTTCCAGAACGCGGCGGAGCCGCCTTGCGCGTATGCTTCGCGCCCTGCGTTGGCTGCGAGCCGAGCGTGCGCATGGAATGGCAGCGGGTAGTCGTGCCAAACGAGCTGCACCTTGCCGGCATACACGCGCAGCATCTCGGTCAGCGCCGGATGCACATCCGCACAGAACGGGCATTCGAAGTCGCTCCAGAGTTGGACCACGACTTGGGCATTGGTTGCGCCTTGGCTCGGATTGGCTGCGTTCGGCGTCGGTACTCGGGCGCGATCGAGGCGCGTCACCGGTAGATCTTCGAACCGAATGTCAGACTCGGCGGCGCCCCCCGAAGTGGGCGCGCCTAGCGTCGCGCGGGGAGGTTTTTGCGCACCTCCCCCGCAACTTGCCGTGAGCAACAGGGCGGCCGAGAGCACCGCCCTGATTGCTGCACGTGGGCTCACTTACCTTCCGCCTCTTTCAGAGCGCGGTTGATCAGCTTCTTGAACGCTGACTCCGGTTGTGCACCGCTGATGTAGTAGCCGTTGATCACGAACGCGGGCGTGCCGTTGATGCCGGCCTTGTTGCCGATCTCGGTGTCGCTTTCGATCTTGGCCTTGTGCTTGTTGTTGTCGATGGCGGCCTTGAACTTGTCCATGTCGAGGCCCATCTCCTGCGCGATCTTCTCGAGGCTCGCGCGATCCGTGCGGGCTTCGTCGCTGCCCTCGGCACCGAACACCTTGTCGTGGAAGGTCCAGAAAGCGGCAGAACCCTTCTGCGCAAACGCCTCTTGAGCGCCTTCCGCGGCTTGCGGCGCGTTCTTGTGGAACGGCAGCGGCATGTGGCGCCACACGATCTTGATCTTGTTGCCGTACTCTTTCTCGATCGCCTGGACGGTCGGCTCCACGCGCTTGCAGAACGGGCACTGGAAGTCCGAGAACTCCTGGATCACGACCTTGGCGTCTTTGCCGCCCTTGGCTGCGCTGCCAGAATCAGGAGCGGCAATCTCCTTCTTCTCCGGAGGTGGCGGGCCTTTGCCTTCCTTCATGATCTCTTCGTAGACCTTGCCGCGGGGAGTGCCCTTGGCGACCAAGGCCTTGGCCTTGCCGAGCTGCTCGTCGATCGCTTTCTTGAATGCGTCGATCGGTTGAGCGCCGCTCAAGCGCACGCCGTTGATGAAGAAGTGCGGGGTGCCGCGCGCCTGCAAGTCGGCAGCGAGGTCGACGCTGGAGTCGAAACGATCACCGAACTTGTTGTTGTCGATCGCTTTCTTCACGTCGTCCCAGCTCAGGCCCATCTTTTCGGCGATGCCCTTGAGATCGTCGTCTTCCAACTTCGGGTTGCTGGCGAACAGCGCGTCGTGAGCTTCCCAGAACCCCTTGTCGCCCTTCTTCACGTAGGCGAAGCGGGCCAGCGTCGCGGAGGGCTTGGCACGGGGATGGAACGGCAGCGGGTTGTCCTTCCACACGAAACGCACGTCGTTGCCGTAGCTGTCGGCGACCTGCTTGAGCGTGTCTTCGACGCGCTTGCAGAACGGGCACTGGAAGTCCGAGAACACGACCAAGGTGACGAGCGCGTCCTTCGGGCCCTTGACCGGGTCGTCTTCGAGAACGTTGACCTTCCAGACGGCCTTGTCTTCTTCTTCGGCGTCCGGCTTGGCAGCGGCGGGAGCCGGCTTGTCCGGACCAGCAGCCTGGTTCTTGTTGGTCAGCGTGGTGTACACGTCGGAGGCCTTCGTGCCGCTGGCGATCAGCTTTTGAGCTTCGCCGAGCTGCGCGTCGATCACTTCCGTGAACTTGTCGAGCGGCTGCGCGCCGCTGACGGTCACGCCGTTGATGCGGAACGCGGGCGTGCCATTGGCGCCGATCTTGTTGGACAGCGCCATGTCCTCGTCGATCTTCGCGGAGAACTTCTTGGAAGCGAGCGCGTCCTTGAACTTCGCCTTGTCGACGCCGGCTTCGCCGGCCCACTTCTCGAAGTTCTCCGCGGTCAGCGCCTGCTGATTGGCGAACGCCGTGTCGTGGAACTTCCAGAATGCTTCGCTGCCCTTGAGGCCGAACACGGCCATGGCCGCTTCGGCGGCGGGGCGAGCATTGCTGTGGAAAGGTAGCGGCTGGTTCTTCCAAACCATGCGCACCTTCTTCGGGCCGTACTTGTCGCGGATCTGCTTGAGCGTCGGCTCGACGCGGCTGCAGAACGGACACTGGAAATCGCTGATGGTGACGATCGTCACCGGTGCGGTGGCGTCGCCCCACTGCGGGTCGCGCGACGTGACGGGCACGCTCGCGCTGCTCTGATCGGGGGCACTACCGGTGCTCCCTGCTTCGGCCTGAATGCTGGGGCCCTTGCCTTGATCGAGGCCCCACATCAGGAACATGCCGGCTAAAAAGCTCATAAAGAAGCCGACGATTGCGGTTCCCTTGTTCATGATTGTCTCCCAAAGCTCGCACGCGCCTTGCGGCCCAATGCGAGCGCTCCTGTTACGAATGTTGCTAGCAGAGAAAAAGTCGAAGTTGCCCGCGCACTGCGCAGGGCCGACCGCGCGCAGCGCGGTCGCGATGTAGACGAGTCGAGTGACGCGCGAGTGACGTCGCGGCTCGATCGACGAATGGCGCGCGCTCAGGCTCGCGGAGGACGATCGATGCTGCGCGCGAAACCCGTCGCGAGTAGCTCGTGCTCCGGCAGCGCGGAACTCACGCGTCCGATGATCGGGCAGTCAGCGAGTCGCGGCAAGATTGGCAGTGCGCGGATCGGCAGCTCGGGGATGCTCAGCTTCTCCGGTGCATCACGCTGCGGAACGTTCGCGAGTCGCAGTGGCGAACGATCGTCGCACGGGCGTCCGGCGCTCAACGAGTCCGAACTCGCGGGCGTGCCGATCGGAGGAGCGGCGATCGTTTCTGCGCGCATGCCGCACATCGGCGCGGCCGCATGCGCCAGCGAGACCCAACCGAGCGACAGCACGAACGCGGTCAAGGTGCAGAGGCGCACCAACCAGGCGTTTCGCGTGTGAGTTGCCGAGGGCATGGGTTGAGCCGGGGGCAGTCTAGTCGGACGCCCTCACGACACAACCGGGTCGTCCCGCCGTGCATTCCCCTTTCAGATGCTGCTCTACCAAAAACGAGCGCCCGAACGCGCTCCGCGAAAGCCCTTGACTTTCTCATGTCAGTTTCTTGCCTACATCGGACTACCTAGGCACAGTGGGGCCCATGGACGCCCTCGAAGCAACCGGTAACGAGACGAAATCACAAGAGAATACGGCCTGTGATGGCGACACGCTGCCGCGTCGCTTCGAACGCTACACGCTGCTCAAGCGCATCGCTCGGGGCGGCATGGGCGAGGTCTTCCTTGCCACGGCCGGCGGCATCGAAGGCGCCGAACGCCCGTGCGTGGTGAAGACGATTCGCCGCGAACACGAAGAGGACCGCTCCTTCCTCGCGCGCTTCTTGGACGAGGCGCGCATCCAGTCTCAGCTGCAGCATCCGGGCGTCGCCCAGATCATGGAAGCGACCAACGACTGCGCGGGCAAGCCGTACGTCGTCGTCGAGTTCATCGAGGGCCGCAACCTGGGTGATGTTCGCGCTCGCGCCGGCCAGCTCGGCATGCGCATGGGCTGGGCCGAGTCGCTCGCGGTGAGCATCGTGATGGCCGACGCGCTCGCTCACGTGCACGAGCGCACCGACGCTGGCGGTAAGCCGCTCGACATCGTGCACCGCGACCTCAGCCCGCAGAACGTGATGGTCAGCTACGCGGGTGACGTCAAGTTGATCGACTTCGGCACCGCGCGCGGCCAAAACCGGCGCTGCCAGACGATTGCCGGCATCGTGTTCGCCAAGCCCGGCTACGTGGCGCCCGAAGTCGCGAACAACACGCCCGGCGGGATCCCCGCCGATCTGTACGCGCTCGGCATCATGCTCTGGGAGATGCTCGCCGGTCGTCGTTTCTTGGCCGGCGATCCCGCGCAGCACATGGCGCTGGTCGCCGCCGGCAAGCGCAACCCGACCGAGCTCGCTGCCTTGATCGGCGCGCCCAAGGAGCTCGATGCTTTGGTCGCAAAATTGACCGCGGTGAGCGTGGAAGAGCGCTACAGCTCGGCGCGCCAGGTGATGAACGACCTGGTCCGTTTGCTGCAGCGCGCACCGAGCATGGCCGATGGCGATCGCAGTGTGCGCGGGCGCATCGCGCAGCTGATGCAGAAGTTGTATCCAGCGGAGCCCGCGCGCACGCGCGTGGAGTTTTCCCGACTGGTCGCGCAGGCCCGCGCGACGGACGTTCCCGCGCCGGCGCCGGCGCCCGTGATTCCGCCCTCGCCGGTTGCACCGGTGGTCGAGGTCGATCCGACGCTCTTGCCGGGCACGCGCTACCGCTTGGTGCGCGTGATTGGGCGCGGCGCGATGGGCGTCGTGCACGAAGCGCTGCATCTCGACTTGATGCGCAGTGTTGCGCTCAAGGTCTTGGACCCAGAGCGCATGGGCGTGGACGCAGAGCGCCGCTTCAAGGTCGAGGCGCGTGCCATTGCGCAGCTGGAACACGAGAACTTGGTCAAGTTGTTCGAGTTCGGGGTCGCGCAAGATGGTCGACCGTTTTACGCCATGGAACTTTTGAGCGGCGAGTCCCTGGACCAGAAACTCGAACGCGAGAAAGGCATGGACTACCGCGAGGCGATCGCGATTGCCGTGCAGGCCTGCCGTGCGCTCGAGACCGCGCATGCGGCGAGCGTGATTCACCGCGATATCAAGCCGGCGAACTTGTTCCTGTCCTCCGACGGCAAGGTCAAACTGCTCGATTTCGGTGTCGCCAAGGCGGCCTTCAACGTCGAGTCGGACGGCGAGGGACTTAGCATCGTGGGCACGCCGGAATACATGGCTCCCGAGCAAGCGCGCGGTGAGGCCGACCAGCGCAGCGACGTGTACGCGCTGGGTGTCGTCTTGTTCGAACTGTTGTCGGGCCGATTGCCGCACGCTGCGGAGAGCCCCGTGCTCTTGCTCGACGCCAAATTCCGCAAAGAACCCGAATCGCTCCGCAAGCTTGCCCCCGAAAGAGGAATTCCGAAAATGGTCGATGTAGCAGTCTCGCGCGCGCTCAGCACTGAACCCGAACACCGCTACAAGTCGGCCGCAGAGCTGCGCGCCGCCTTGGAAGCCGCTTTGGACGAGCCGCAAACCAGCGTGCCTTCACGACGCAAGTGGGTGGCGCGCGGTTTGGCCTCGGCGGTCGCGCTCGGCGTGATGGGTGTGATCGCGGTCGGTGCGTCTCGCCCGGAAATTCGTGAAAAGGCCGTGGCGTCACTCAACCCGGTGATCGAAAAGGTGCAAGCGTTCCGAGCGCGTGCGGCCGAGCGTGCGCATGGTACGGAGACCGCGGCAGTGACCGCAGCGCCGGCCCAAGCTCCTGCGTTGGCCATGCAGCCAGCGGCCGAAGTCGCGCTCGCCGCGCAAGACGAAGTTGTCGCTGAGCCCGCGCCCGGCACTGGGGTGGCAACGGCGACGCCAGTGATCGACGCCGACGTTCCGACGACCAACGAAGACGGTGAGATCGACGACGATCCGACGCACGCCATCGCTGAAAAGGTCGCGCTGGCCGACGTCAAAGGTGAAGACGCCAAGGGCGAAGCTGATTCAAGCTCTGGCAGTGCAGCCGCGTTGGCACAGGCTCAGGAACTGACGGCGAAAGGCAACGAGCTCAAGGCGCTGAACGTGCTGCGACGCGCCGCGAAAAACTCGCCCAACGACGTGAAACTGCTCGAGGCCCTCGCGGCGGCGGCCGAGAAGGATCGCGCGTGGGGCGAAGCGGTGCGCACCGTGCGACATCTCGTCGAAGTCGAGCCGAGCCTGGAATCGAAGCTCCAGCTCGCGCGCTTGGAGCGCAAGACCGGCCACCGAGAGCGGGCTCTGCAGCTCGTGCGCAGCGTGCTCGCCGACAACCCGGATTCGCCCGAAGCGCGCGGGATGCTCGGCCACTTGGGCGGAACCGATCGCGTCGCCCTGCAAAAGTAGCAGTTTACAGGGGGGAAGGGCGTTCAGGCGCCCGCGTTCGAGAAGCTGGCTCCCCGAACTGGTTCCGGTGCTAGAACGGCGCCGGACTCGGATTTCGGATACGGATGGCTCTCCCCCCCAGCGTTAGCGGCAAGGCGCTCGTCACGTCCGGATCACCCGCCAGGGTGATCTTGAAGTTGGCGTTGCCGACAGTGTTTGCCATGCTCACCCAGAGCGCGGTCAACGAAGTCGACATCATCTTCTTTTCGCGCCTGCCTTGCCCCGAATCGTCGACCGCGCAGGCAGCGCTGTTCCCGTCACTGATCTTGCTCTGGATGTTCGGTGGATCGCTGAGCGCGATCTCCGTGGGCACGCAGGCGATTTCCGCGCGCCGCTTCGCCGAGGGCAAGTCGGTGGACACTGGCGCGGTGCTCGTGAACTCATGGGTGTGCTCCCTTCTGGCGAGCATCGTGTTCACGGGCATCGGCTATTTGGTGATGCCGCACGCGCTGCATGCGCTGATCAAACTGCCGGAAGTGCGCGAGGCCGCGCAGGGCTATTTGAACTGGCGGCTGCTCGGCATCACGAGCATGTCCGTCACTTTTTCGTTCAAGGCGTTCTTCGACGGCATTGGTAAGACCCACGTGCACATGGTGGCGTCCGTGGTCATGAACGTGATCAACGTGCTGCTGTGCATCATGCTGATTTTTGGCCACTTCGGCGCGCCGCGCATGGGCATGGCTGGGGCTGGCATGGCTGGCGCGGCGTCGTCTTGGGTGGGGCTGCTGATCATGGTCGTCTGGGCCACGCTCCCGCACTACCGCATCAATTTTCGCCCGTTCGACGTCACTCGCGTCGTGCGCGGTCTAGTTACGGACATCTTGCGGCTGTCCGTGCCGAGCGCTATCGCGACCGTGGCCGTGATGAGCGGATTTGCGCTATTTTCCGGCATCGTCAGTCATTTGGACAGCATCTCGCACGCGACCGTGCTGAACCCCGAGTGCCCGGGTGGGCGCGCCGAAGCCGTCAATGGTGCGGCCACGATGATGATCGTGGGCATCCTCAAGCTGACGTTCACCGCTTGCTTGGCCTTCGGTACTTCGACCGCGACGCTCGTCAGCCAATCGCTCGGAGCGGGCGAACCCAACAAAGCCGAGCGCTTCGGTTGGGTGTCGGTCCGACTCGGCCTGCTCATCTTCGGCGTGGTCGGCTTGCTCGAAGGGGTCGTCTTCACCAAGCCCCTGCTGCACTTGGTTACACGGAGCCCCGCGGTGTTCGATACCGCGCTCGTTCCAATGCGCATGATGGGTTTGTGCACGCCGCTGATCGCCGTGGGCATGATCCTGACGCAAGCGTTGTTCGGCGCCGGCAACACGCGCTTCGTGATGTTGGTCGAGCTGGTGTTGCACTTCATGTGCCTGGTGCCGTTGGCCTGGCTCTTCGGCATCACCCTGCACCTCGGCTTGCCCGGGATCTGGTCTTCCGCGGTCGTCTACGTGCTGCTGCTCACCACGGCCATGATCTGGAAATTCCGCCGCGGCGATTGGAAGACGATCAGCATTTAGGGTGTCAGAGGGATCCTGCTCGGCGGAACTAAACCGCCTCACCAAAGGCGCGATGCTCCGCGAGCGATGACGCAGAGCGAAATCGACGCGCACCTGCGCCTCGATCGACGCCTGCGACTTCTGGCGCGTTCCTGCTGTCGTGTGTCAGCCGCTCCGCGCAGGAAATCTGGCTATATTCAGATAGTTAGCTCCTGCGGTGTGCCTGGTGTGCCGGCGCAGATTGCGCCGCTTTGCGCCGCCGAAAGCTGACCCCGCTTGCCGCGCGAGACCATCCCCGAGTAGCGAGGCATTTATGGATCACGAAGAACTGCAGCGCGTGCTCTCAACCGTAACCACCACGCTCACCAACGTTGGGCTGAAGGTGATCGGGGCCATCATTCTGTATTTGATCGGCCGTTGGCTGATCAATTGGGTGATCCACTTGGTCCAGCGCACGCTGGAACGTCAAAAGGTCGATCCAACCCTGCTCCGCTACGTCGGCACCGTGATCGCGGTGCTCGCGAACATCGCACTCGTGATCGCCATCCTCGGCTACTTCGGAGTCGAGACCACGTCGTTTGCGGCGCTGCTTGCTGGTGCAGGTTTGGCGATCGGCACGGCCTGGGGCGGGCTGCTCTCGAACTTTGCCGCTGGCGCCTTCCTGGTGATCTTGAGGCCTTACAAAGTGGGTGACTTCGTGATCGCGGGCGAGGTCACGGGCACGGTGACCGCCATCGGTCTGTTCGTGACGACGCTCGACACGCC
>DASQCO010000085.1:0-12621 GCA_035634635.1 Polyangiaceae bacterium | reverse complement strand
GGGTGGGGCCCCGCTTCAGCGGGGCGGGAGCGGAGCTCCCGAAGACCGAGTGCCGACGGAGGGACTTGAACCCCCACGACCTTGCGATCGCGTGGACCTGAACCACGTGCGTCTGCCAATTCCGCCACGTCGGCATTCTTGGATTTTGGCCCAAGAACCCAGGCACTCTGCTTTCTGCGTAGTGTCACCAGGGGGTCGGCCGCGAAGCCGATCAGGTCCCAACTGGCGCGCCGGGTCTACCTCAGCGGGGCGGCAAGATGCAAGAGGAACGAGTGACAAACCGGTGCAAGCCTCGCCAGTTCGTCCCGTGGGCCAGAAAAAACTCCTGGCGGTCCGCGCGCAGCTGGTTCGAGGATGCGCGGATGCGCGGATTTTTGATTGGGCTCAGCGTCTCGCTCGCGTTCATCGTCGGCTGCGTCGCCGGTTCGAGTCGCTATGGCGTGCCAAAGGCCGAGGCTGCGGCTGTGGTCGAGCAGCGCTGGTCGTACTTCTGCTTCGAAGCCACGGGTGTCGATGACGTGAGCTTCAAGGCCAACGCCGCGGGTATGCGCGGTTGGGAGATGGCCTCCGCCACGACCGCCGAGGGCGGCCAGACGATTTGGTGCTTCCGCCAACCGCGCCCGTGATCGGCCGCGACGAGCGCGACGAGTCAGTCGCGAGCGCGGACCAAAAGGCAACCCTGCGCGTCGAGCGTGACCAGGCCCTGCTTGAGCAAACGTCCAGCTGCGCGCTTGAAAGCTTTCTTGCTCAAGCCGAACAGCGCGCGCAGCTGCTCCGGAGAAGAATGATCCCCGACGCTTTGCGCGCCCGGCTTGCTGAGGATCCGAAGCACCAACTGTGCGTCATTCTCCAGCTCTTCGTGCGCGTGGGCGCGTAGCGAAAGCTCGACCTTACCGTCATCGTGCACATGGGCGACGCGAAAGCGCGCCGCTTGGCCGCGAGTCAGCCGATGGGGTTCCGGTGCGGGCACCATGCCCAAGAAACGCCGTTCGAGAATCGCGAACAGGCCGACCTCTGGATCGTTGCGCCACGCTTCCCCTTCCAGCCACTGATCCTCAGCGAATTCACCAGATTCCTGATCGAGCAGCTCGGCCACGCGCATGGTTCCGGCGAGACGCCCCGTGTCGTCCAAGTAGACGCCGATCGGCTCACGCGATCCTACATGGAGCTCACGAGTTTGTTCTTTGAAGGGCACGAGCAGATCCTTGGCCAGGCCCCAATCCACGAAGGCGCCAAAATTCGTGAGGCTCGTCACTAGCAGGAACGCGACCTCGCCCAGCTGGAGCTTAGGCACCCGCGTCGTCGCGATCGGGCGATCCTCGGAATCGAGATAAACGAAGACGTCGAGCAGATCCCCGACCTTTGCGCCGAGTGGGATTTCCGAGCCAATCAGCAGGAGGCACGGCGCATCTTCTGCCGGATTCGCTGGATCACCGAGGAATGCGCCGGAGGGAGTAAACCGGCGCACGCTGAGCGTGGTCGCGCGACCGAGTAGAGCTTTGAAATCCATCTAAATTTGGCTGTGACGTGGGCGCTGAGGCGGGCGGAACGAGGTAGCGCGAGAGTTTGGCACAAGCGACGAGTACCGTCTTGGGCTAAGCTCGAAGATCACCCGATCATGGCTTTTGGACCCGGCGACGTCGTCAACAACCGCTACCGAATCCTGGAGAAGCTCGGCGCGGGTGCACACGGCATCGTGTTTCGGGCGCGTGATCTCGAAACACGCGAAGAGGTCGCGCTCAAATTCCTGGGCGACGGAAAATCGCTCGATCCCGAGTACAGCCGACGCATCGAGCGTGAAGCGATGGTCATGGCTCGCTTGCGCGGCACCAGTGCCGTCTATGTCCACGGCCTGAACATCGCTCAAGACGGCAGCTTGTACCTCGTGATGGAGGTCCTAGTCGGCAGAGACTTCGAGGATTACCTGATCGAAGCCGAGGGGATGGGTGGCCGGCTCAAGAAGCCAAAGCTGCTCGAGTTGCTGCGCCCGATCGTGGACACGCTCGAGGCCGCCCATCAAAAAGGCATCGTGCATCGCGATTTGAAGCCGAGCAACGTGTTCATCGTCGATGCCGCGCGCGGCGGGGGCGTGCGTTTGCTCGATTTTGGCTTGGCAAAAGTGCTGGACGCCAGCGCACTCACCGCGGACGGCATGGTCGCCGGCACGCCGAGCTACATTTCGCCGGAAGCGTGGAAAGGGATCTCGCGCATCCTCGACCACCGGGTAGACGTGTACTCGCTGGGAGTGCTGGTCTTTCGCGCGCTCAGCGGGCGAACTCCTGGGCCTAAAGGCAATGTGCTCGACGTGTGCACCTGGGCAATGAAAGGCGAGCGGCCAAGCTTGCACGCGCTGAGGCCGAGCTTGCCGCGCGCGATCGACGTTTGGGTGGAGAAGGCGCTCGCCGTCGAACCGAACGATCGCTTTCAGAGCGTCCGTACGCTGTGGAGCTCACTCGAAGGGCTCTTGGCCGACCGCGCCAAGAGCCCGTTTTAGGCTAACCTTACAGCGTCCCAAGCTTGCGTCGGGCCGCCAGCGCTGGGTCACTGACCCAGAAGCGCATCAAGTCGTGGACGTTGCGCATGCCTTGAGCCAAGGCCGCGCCCGTGAGCCCCGCAAGGTCGCCCTCGGTTTGACGCAGGAGCGTGATACTCCCGGGCAAGTCGTCGCCGACGATGAGCGCGGCCCGCAGCGCACCCAAGCGCGCTCGGAACAACCACTCCGTTGGGTCCAAGCGAGGGGCCGCCACGTAAGCACGTGCGGCTTCCTCCACCGCGCCGCGCCCGAGCCAAGGCAGCGAGCGCGACACGCGCCGCGCGTGGTTGTTCAAATAATCCTCGTCGGTGAGACCCGTCGCGAACGACGAGTCCACGCTGCGCGCGGCTGCGGCTAGCAGCACCGCCACACCTTCCGCCGGCAGCTTGTCGATTGCTTGCAAACTGCGCGAGATATTGGCCATGGCACGCGCGAGCAGGAAAACTTGCTGGCCCTCGCTCAGCTTCGCAAAGCCACTCGGGACGAGGATCGAGACCGGATCCGTGAATTCGATGTCGACCGTCGGCCCCGGCGCGCGGTGCAAGTACAAGTCATACTCTTCGACGCCGAACACATTCGCCACGCGATCAGCGAGCGCGCGCAGCGGATGACCCGATTTGGCGCTGATCCGATCGCGAGAGCTCACCCCGTACCTCTCTAACTCCGGAGGGTGAACCTTGCCCAGCCCCTCGGCGATCTGTGTCAAGAGGCCGGTCGCGGCGTCGTCCGCGGGCAGCGCGGCGATGGCCTGCAGCTGAGCGACGTCGAAGGCGCCGGCATGGCCGGCGCCGGCGCGCGGAGCGCGTGCGCTGAGCGTGGCGCGCTCCAAGTCGTTGGCAGCGTTCACGGCCAAGAGCGGCGCGAGCGCGAGTGTGGCTTCGGGAATTCGACCCAGGCCCTTGAAAGCCTCGGACAATTCACGCCACGCCGACGGTCGCATCACGTCGGTTTCGAGCACGCGCCGCGCGGCGGCCACCGCAGGCGCGAATTGGCCGGCTCGCAGCAGCCGCGTCGCGAGCTCGGCTTGCAGTTCCACGCGCTCGCCGACTTTGTTCAAGCCGCGCGTGAGTGCTTGCACCGCTTGCTCGAGCTCGCCCATGTCGTCGGCGAGCACGCGCGCTATCTCGAGGTAGGTCGGAATGAGCGCTGACGCCGTGGTGGGCGCGTCGTCGGCAAAGCGCGATAGTGCCGCGATGTAGCGGCCGTAGTTGGCCGCCCCTTTCCGTCCTTCGCTCGCGATCAGCTCGCGAAATTCGACGGCCGCGGCGCCATCGACACCGACCAACGCGACACCTTGTTCGTAGGCTTGGATCGCTGCAGCGCCCTGCCCTCGGCTGCGCTCCAGGCGGCCGACCTCGATCAAGGCAAGCACGCGGCCGTTCAGCTCAGGTGACACCTTGACCAGCCGGCGCGCGGTTTCGGCAGCGTGGTCCAATTGGTTTTGGCGTCGTTGCAGAGAGAGCAAGCGCCCGAGCGCCGAGCGATGATTCGGATCGCGCGCGAGCGCCGCGTTGAGATTGCTCAAAGCCCGTGCGGGATCGCCCAAGTGCTCATCGAGCACAGCCGCAAGACGGACATGCGCGTCAACCAAGACGTCGTCCGCGGGGCCTTGCTTGATGACTTGGCCGAGGCGTTCGACTGCTTCCGCCCACTGACCGTCGCGCGTGTACAGATCGGCCAGCTTCATCAGGGTCGGCAGATGACCGGGCACGAGAGTCTTGGCCCGATGCAGCGCCGCGAGACCGGCCGGCACGTCGTTCTTCTTGTCCGCGTACAACTCGGCCACGTCGACCCAGATACTGGCGACGCGCTCCGGCCTTTTCGCGACGGTCGCCGCCTGCGTCAAGAGCGCGATCAAGCGATCCACCTCGCCGCGCGCGAGCAGCAGTTCGCGCACGCGACTCGCAGCGGCTTCGTGTTCCGGGTTGATCTCGAGCGCCCGCGACAAGCTCAGCACCGCACCTGCCACGTCACCGCGCTCGGTGCGACTGTTTGCGGCCTTGATCAAGAGCCGCGCAGCAACGCTCGAATCGAGCCCCATGCGGGCCTCGCTCTCGGCGGCTTCCTCGAGCAGCTCCGGGATCTGCCCGCGTTCGGCGATGCGGCTGAGACCACGCGCCGCTGCGATGCTCTCCGGATCGTGCCTGAGCGCGGACCGAAATGTCTCGAGCGCGGAGCCGTCACCGAGCTCCTCGAGCGCCTCGGCCAAGCGCGCGTGATAGAGCGCGATCAGCTGCGGTTCCTCGACCATCGCGCCGAGCTTGGCGTCGATGTGCGCGAGCAATTTCTTGTCGCCTTCACGCAGCGCGCGTTGTTCGAGCGCGCGCAAAGCCGCAAGATCGGTGGGCACCAATTGCAGGATCGCGAAATAGCTATTTTGCACCTGTTCTGGCGAAGCACCGGCGAATTCTTCCTGCACTCGGCCGAGTTCGCGCAGCGCGCCCACGCGAGCGGCCGGTTCGTTGAACACGCGCGCCTCCGACGAGAGCACTTGGCACAACAAGTCCCACGCGCCCCGCTCGGCGTACAGCGGTTCGAGCGCCAGGAGCGCATCGACGTGTCCCGGATCCCGTTGCAGCACGGCTTCGAACCGGCTGATCGCGCGCCCCGGATCGCCGAGCTCGTCACGCCACACCTCGCCTTCGCGCAGCAAGGCCGCCACCGCGAGCTTCGGATCCTTCGCGGTCTCGGCTTCGCGCGACAGTTCGTCGACCAGGCGCTTGAAGTCGCGAGCCTCGGTCAAGAGGCGCAATCGCCCGTCGCGCGCGGGCCGGAAATCCGCTTCCATGCCGAGCGCGGCCTCGTACGCGCCCAGCGCCTTTTCCGGCGCTTTCAGGCGATACTCGTACACCTCGCCCAGTCGGAAGGCGGTGCGCGCACGTTGCGCGGGATCCTTCAACGAGCTCAATTCGAGCTCGAGCAACTTCACGTATTCGTCGAAGCGATTGCGTTCCGTCAGCTTACGGCCGAGCGCGTGTAGCGCTTGCTGATTGAACGGATCCATCTCGATCGCCTTGCGATACGAGACGATCGCGTCTTCGTCGCGCCCAATCCGCTCCTCGTACAGCTCGCCCATCTTGAACAAGAGCGCAGCGGATTGCGGGTTCTTGCCGGAGATGCGTAGCTCGGCCTGATACGTCTCGAGCAGATCTTCGTAGCGGCCGGCCTTGTAGTGCAGCCGACCGAGACTCGCCAAGGCTGGCGCGTAGGTGCGATCCAGATCGTAGATCTTGCGAAACAGCGCGAGCGCCGCGTCGTCGTCTCCGAGCTCGACTTCGGAGACTTCGCCCGCGCGGTGCAATATCGAGAGCCGCTGGCGTTTATCGGGGATTTTTTGGGCTTCGAGCTCGAGCGCCTGCACCAAGTCTTTGAAGCGGCCAGCGCGCTCCGCCGCGCGCTGCAGCGCGTGAATTGCGCCCAGGTGTTGCGGATCCACGTCCAAGATCCGGCGATAGGCCGTGAGCGCCTGAGCCGGCGCTTCGAGCGCGTCTTCGTACAAGCGTCCGACCTTGAACAGGTAGGTGATCTTGGCTTCGTCGTCTGCGGCGCCGTCGACCGCGCGTTCGTACAGCTCGGCCAATTCTGGAAAACGCTGAGCCTGGGTGTAGAGCCGGGACAACGCTTTGAACGACGGCGCGTAGCCCGGCAGAACCCCGAGCGAGCGCGCATAGTGCTGCACGGCTTGCTCGACGAGCTTGAGCTCGGATTCGTAGATTTGGGCAATCCGCGAGTACGCGGCGGCGCGCCGAGCCGGATCGTTGGTCGCCTCTGCCTCTCCAGTATGTACGCGCACCAACTCTTGCCAGTGCTTGCCGCGAGTGTAGAGCTTGGACAGCGCTTGAATCGCAGGCACATAGCCACGCTCAGCGGACAAAGCGCGCTCGTACCAATCGACCGCGCGCGGTTCGTCGTCCAGCTTGTCTTCGTAGATCTGAGCGATGCGATGGTAAATGCCGACTCGTTCGGTCGAGGTTTCCACGCGCGCCGCGATCCGCTCCAAGATCCGCACCAAGTCGGCGTGGCGCCGTGACAGCTCGTAGACGCGCGCGAGCTCTTCCAAAATCATCGGCTCGTCCGCGACTTGAGCCAGCGCGCGCTCCAGCGCGTCGGCCGCTGACTCCAGATTGCCGATGCGATCGGCGTACAACCGCGCCACGCGATACAGCGACAAGGCTCGCACCGCTGGATCGGCCGAAAGCACGGCTTCGCGCTCGAGAACCGTGATCAAGTCATGGTGACGCTGGTGAGCCGCGTGCAGTCGCTTGAGCGCCAGGATCGCAGATGGCGCCCCCGGGTCGGCCTCGAATGCAGCCTGATACAGCTCGGTCGCGGTGTGATTGTCGCGCTTATGGGCCTCGAACAGGCGCGCGCGCTCGGACAACACCGCTGCGCGGTGTCGTCCATCGGTCGTCAATACTTGGGCTGCGCGCTGGTAGGTCTTTTCGAGCGCATCCCAGGCCTTGGCCGCGAGCTCGGCGCGTTCGACCGCGCGCAGCGCGGACGGGTTCGTCTCGTCTAGCTCGAGTGCGGCCTCGTAGGCGTCGCGCGCTTCGCGCTTGAGACCGAGCTTCTCGTCGAGGATGCGCGCTTTTTCGAGCGATACCAGTGCCTTCTTTGCAGCGTTCGAGGTCGCGCGCAGCTCGGCATCGAACAGCGGTAAGGCCGCCGAGTATTGTCCTGCCTGCAGCAGCGCTCGTCGCGCGCCCAAAATCGAGGGCAAGTGATCGGGGAGTAAGCGATGCGCGATCTGGTAATGCTCGGCCGCCCCGGAGAGATCCCCCAGCGAGCTGTCTTGAAGGCGCGCAATTTCGAAATGCAACCGCCCTGCCCGTTGCGGGGACGGCGCGGGCTTTTGCTCTAGCTCGCGTTCGCAAGCCAAAATCAGCTCCTTCGCGTTCTGAACCCGCGTCACCGAAGCTTGGTTCTTGTCACCCGGCAGGCTCGGCTTGAGCAGGGTCGGCGCATCGCTGACCGTCTGTTCTTGAGTGCCGAACGGCAAGGTTTTGATCACTGCGGCACGGCCGGCTTGACTGAGCTCGCTCACGGCCACGGGCACCGGCGCATGCGAAACCGAAGCGCTAGCGGGCGCCTTGGGTGCACTGGGTGGCGCACCCGTGGTGGCAGGCACCGACGCGGCCCGCGGAGACGAGGCTGGCGCCGCCTGCGGCGACGAACTCGGCGCCGCTTTCGGCGACGAACTCGGTGCTGCCTTCGGTGATGAGCTCGGCGTCACCTTGGGTGCGGCCACGAGGGTCGGCGGTTCCGGCAACGAGGGCGCAGACTGAGACTCTTCTCGCGTCCGCTTCGGCGCTGGCGGCGGCCCCGAACGGACGGGCGCTGGCGGGGCCTTACTGCGAGGAGGCTCAGGTGCCTTGGGTGCTCGTGACGGCGCCGGTGGCGGGACTGAACGGGGGCGTGCGCTAGGAGTCGGCTTCTTCGGGGAGTTCGGTTCGTCCGCCATAACCGGAATCAATCTAACACGCTCGGTGCCGGGCCAGCGGAAACCCGTTCAGGGCGGGACGGTAAACTCCGTCCCCCAACCCTGCCCACATTGGCCCCGGCGTGCTATCACCCGCCGCCGTGAACGCTCCCCCCGAACTACTCATCATCCGCGACGTGCGCGCGCTGGACCCGAGCGGCAATTTGGACGTCCAAGGCGACGTCGTGATCGAGCGCGGTCGCATCACGCGAGTGGGGCGGGACGCGGCGCGCGGCCTCGCCAACGCCGAGAGTGCACGACTGATCGACGGACGCGGAAAACTTCTTCTGCCAGCGTTCGTGGACATGCACGCGCACCTGCGTGAACCGGGGCAGGAGTACAAGGAAGACATTCGCAGCGGACTGGCTGCCGCAGCTGCCGGTGGGTACGCACATGTGTGCGTGATGCCCAACACCAAACCCGTGAACGACACCCGCGCCGTCACCGAGCTCATGAAGAGCCGCGCGGCGGCGGTTGGCGGGCCGAGCCTGCACCCCATCGCCGCCATCACCATGGGCCAGCAAGGTAAAGAGCTGACCGAGATGGCGGAACTGCGTGACGCCGGCGCAGTGGGCGTGAGCGACGACGGCGTGTGCGTGATGTCCTCCGCTGTCATGCGGCGAGCCCTCGAGTACGCAAAGAACTTCGATTTGCCCGTGATTCAGCACGCTGAAGATCACGATCTGACCGCGGGCGCCGACATGCACGAGGGCGAGGTGTCGGCAAAGCTCGGGCTGCGCGGCTGGCCGCGCATTGCCGAAGACGTGATCATCGCCCGCGACGTGCTGATCGCGGAGTACACCAAGGCCCGCTACCACGCCGCGCACATCTCCACGCTCGGCGCGGTGCGCATCATTCACGAAGCGAAGTCCCGCGGCATCGGTGTAACCTGTGAGGTGACGCCCCATCATCTCCTGCTCACCGATCAAGCCGTGCTCGGCTACGACACCGGTTGCAAGGTGAACCCGCCGCTGCGCGAGGAAGCCGACATCGACGCGCTCCGGCGAGCACTCGCCGACGGGACGATCGACGCAATTGCGACCGATCACGCGCCGCACTCCTCGCTGGAGAAAGATTGCGAATTCTCGGAAGCGAAGCCGGGCATGATTGGCCTCGAGCTGTGCTTCGGACTGCTCTTCAAGTTGGTCGGGCAATCCGGCCTCACTTTGGCGCGCTTGATCGACGCCCTCTCCACGCGCCCCGCCAAAATCGTGGGCATCGAGGCCCCACGCGTCCGCGAGGGCGCACTCGCCGAGGTCGTCTTGATCGACCCCGAAGCTATCCTTAAAGTCGACCAACTCCCGTTCCAGACCAAGAGCCGGAATACGCCGTTCATGAAGCACGAACTCAAAGGAAAGATCATGCTCACCCTCGCCCGAGGTCAGATTGCGTTCGAGACCGCTGGAGGTGCCCAATGAGCGCGCGCACCGCCTACCTCGCGCTCGCGGACGGCACTATTTTCCCGGGCAAGGCCTTTGGTGCCGACACCAGCACCGTGGGTGAGGTCGTGTTCACGACCGGGATGACCGGCTACCAAGAAGTGCTGACCGACCCGTCGTACACCGGTCAGATCGTGACCATGACCGCGCCGCAGATCGGCAACACCGGGATCAACAATCAAGATCCGGAGAGCGTCGATGAGCGGCCGCAGGTCGCCGGCTTCGTGATCCGCGAAGAGAGCCCAGTGGTCTCGAACTACCGCGCTCAGGAGACCCTGGATGCGTACCTGGCGCGGCACAACATCATCGGGATCTCCGAGATCGACACGCGCAAGCTGACCCGCCACCTGCGCGACAAAGGCTCGCAAAACGGCGCGATTGGCCGCGAGAGCCCAGACACTCTGGTGGATCGCGCGCGCTCCGCTCCCAACATGGAAGGGTTGGATTTGGTGGCGCGCGTCAGCCCCAAGCGTGCCTTCGAGTTCAAGGAGTCTCGCGCGGAGTGGAGCGTGCCCGCGCTCGATCCGCGCGATGGTGGCAGCGCCCCGAGCGGCCGCAATTTCCACGTCGTTGCCTTCGACTACGGGGCCAAGCGCAACATCTTGCGCTGTTTGGTCGACAGCGGTTTCAAGGTCACGGTCGTGCCCGCGAACACGACCGCGGAGGCCGCGCTGGCACTCAACCCGGACGGCATCTTCCTCTCCAACGGCCCGGGCGACCCGGCTGCGCTCCCCTACGCGGTCGAGAGCATCAAGGGCTTGCTCGGCAAGAAGCCCATCTTCGGCATCTGCCTGGGGCATCAATTGCTCGCGCGCGCTCTCGGAGCGAGCACCTACAAGCTCAAGTTCGGACACCGCGGCTTGAATCAGCCGGTGAAGGATTTGACGACGCAACGCGTGGAAATTACGACTCAAAACCACGGATTCGTGGTCGATGTCGACTCCATCAAGGGCATTGCGCGCAGCACCCACCTCCACCTCAACGACGGCACCAGTGAGGGCCTGGAGGCGCCGGACGCACAAGCCTTCAGCGTGCAGTATCACCCTGAAGCCGCCGCTGGGCCGCACGATGCCTTGTACCTCTTCGACCGGTTCCGCCGCATGATGGATCGATGAGCCGCGCAGCAGACGCCGATCGCACGATCCACTTCGTCAGTCTCGGTTGCCCGAAGAATCGCGTCGACAGCGAGGTCATGCTCGGAGTCGCCGAGCGTGCGGGCTATCGTCACGTTACCGAGGCCGAAGAGGCCTCGGTAATCGTCGTCAATACCTGCGGCTTCATCGACGCCGCCAAGAAAGAATCGATCGACACGATCTTGGAGCTGTCCGGCTACAAGGACAATGGCGCGTGCCAAAAGCTGGTCGTGTCGGGCTGCTTGAGCCAGCGTTACCCAGAGGATCTGGCGGCCGATCTGCCGGAGGTCGACCACTTCTTGGGTTCGAGCGACATGCTCAAGCTCGAGACCGTGCTCAGCGGCAACGCCGCGCGCATGTTGGTCGGTAATCCCGCGGATTGGGTGGTCACGGCCAGCGATCCGCGGCGCGTTTCGACCCGCGGCCGCAGCGCATATGTGAAGCTCGCCGAAGGCTGCAACCGCAGCTGCTCATTTTGCGTCATTCCGGAGATGCGCGGCAAGCAGCGCTCGCGCCCGACCGAAGACATCGTGCGCGAGGTCGAGGGTTTGGTCGCGGCCGGCGTGCTCGAGGTGAACCTGGTCTCCCAGGACACCATCGCTTACGGCCGCGATCTGAAGGACGGTTCGAACTTAGCCGACGCCGTGCGCCGCATTGCGGACGTGCCGGGCCTGCGCTGGGTACGGGTTTTCTACCTGTACCCGGAAAAGATGACCGATGAGTTGATCGACCTGATCGGCAATCACCCGAAGGTCGTTCCGTACATCGACATGCCGATTCAACACGCGGCCGACGGCATGCTCAAACGCATGAAACGCGGTCATGGTGGTGAGCGTCTGCGCGAGCTCGTCCTCCGGCTGCGCGCACGCATTCCGGGCTTGTTCTTCCGCACCGCGTTCATCGTCGGCCACCCCGGCGAGACCGAAGAAGAGTTCGAAGAGTTGTGCGAGTTCGTGCGCTTCGCCGAGTTCGACCGAGTGGGCGTGTTTCAATACTCGGATGAGTCGAGCGCTCACTCGAGCACGCTCCCCGATAAAGTGCCGCCAAAGACCATTGCGGCCCGCGCCAAGAAGCTGATGAGCATTCAGCGCCGGATCAGCAAAAAGAAGAACCGCGCGATGATCGGCCAGGAGCTGGACGTGCTGGTGGAAGGTCCCAGCGAGGACAGCGAGCTCGTGATGATGGGCCGCCACGCGGGACAAGCGCCCGAGATCGACGGCTGCGTCTATCTCTCGGGCGGCAGTGCGCTGCCCGGTGAGTTTCGGCGAGTACGCATCACCCAGGCGAGTGACTACGACCTGGTCGGCGAACTGGAAGACGACGATTCACCCAGCCCTGATTTGCCACCCGCGGCAACTAGCCTGTCGCACCGAGCGAGCGACGGCCGACGAGTGCTGCGCACTTATCGCTAGCGGGACGGCTCCCGGAGGAAGAGACCGCCAAGACGCCAAGACGCCAAGCGAGAGGGGGGATTGGGGTCGCGGAGGTGCGGGCGCATCGAATCGCTATTTTTGAAGATAGGATTCGAGGGGCGAAACTAGGAAGAGGGGGCGCTCGTGGGCCTGCATCGCACCTCCGAGTGTGGTGCTGTTCCCGCGTGGGGCGCTTCCCAGGGGTTGAACCGCGAAGCCGCCAAGAAGAGTGAGATCGGGGTTCACGCAAGCGACCGTGGCCATCGAAAACGCGACTCGGCGCGACGCTCCTCGCACCCCCCCAAATTTTCATCGTGAGCTCCGGTGGACACACTTGGCTCCGGACCGTGGAGGGGATTTGGCGCCTTGGCGACTTGGCGGTCTCTCTCTCCTCGTCCGCGACGCCGAAGGCTGTGACGGTTGCGACGTGCCGCGTGACCATCAAAAATCCCACACGGCTTGCGCGCGGGATGAAGATGGAAAGCGAGGATCAGGGAGTGGGCGGAGCCACGAACTTGATCACGAACTCGGCCGGCGGGCTCTCGATATTGCCCTGCGTGTACCAGAGCGTGATCGCGTCGCCATCCTGCGCTTCAATCGTAAAATCGTAGAGGCCGGACTCGGT
>DASQCO010000084.1:0-105183 GCA_035634635.1 Polyangiaceae bacterium | reverse complement strand
CTTCGACGTTGCTTGGAAACCCCAAAATCTCCCTCAGATCTCTGCGGCCTCTGCGGCTCGGCGGTTCAAAACTCTGGGAGCGTCTTGATTGCCGCGCCGGGTTGAGTCGCGACGGTGATCGTGACCTGCGCTAGCGCGCTGCGGCGGGAACAGCGTCGCGGTTCGAGGTGCGTGGCTGGGTTGGGGGCGCCCACACTCTCACTCTTTAGGATTATTGCTCTCGCTCGGGGATCGAGTGCTGCGCTTCCGAAGCGTGGCTGTGCCGTTCGAGTCGGCACGAGAGCGCCGCAGGGATCGGGCAACGGCAGCCCACTGGGCTCATAACCCAGCGCGTGAGCGAACCCGGTTCGATTCCGGGCCCTGCAACGGTGACAACGCGAGGTGCGACGCGGCTCTCATAAAGCCGGCGGCTGTGGTTCGAGTCCACGTGTCACCACTCCGGGATCGTCTAGCGGCAGGACAGCTTCGCTTTGAACGAAGAAGACGCGCGTTCGAATCGTGCGCCCGGAACCAACGCGGGGCTCGCCGTCTGGTGACGGCAGCAGGCCTACACCCTGCAGAGAAGAGTTCGATCCTCTTGCCCCGTACTGCGCGCCGAGGTCCGGGTGACCTAGGAGGGCTTATAGACTCCAAAGTCGCGTTCGACTCGCGGGCGGCGCACGAAGGCATACAGCACAACGATCCGGTGGATCTGCCGGTCCTGATAAGACCGAGCGGCAGAGTTCGACTCTCTGGTGCTGTACCAATGCGAGATGAGCCAGCAAGCGACGGCACCGCTGTGACACGGCGGCTTCGCTCGGAGCGTTACCGAGATCTCGCACAACGAACCAATGCTGCGAATGCAAGCATTGGTTCTTTCGCGCACGTGGCGTAATAGCAGCCGCGCTGGTCTTAGAAACCAGTGGAGAAATCCGTGAAGGTGCAAGTCCTTCCGTGCGCACCAGACTGATTCCGTTCACCTCAGGAGAGGTGCGACGGCTTCGGTCGTAGAGACTATTCCGATAGTTCTAAACGGCCCTTCGGGAGCCACTGAGTGAAGCTCGGGAATCCCGGAACCAACGCTGTCCTGGCGAAATGGCAAACGCGCAGTTCTGAGAGGACTGTGAGGAAACTCGTGCAGGTTCAAGTCCTGCGGACAGCACCACCCGAGCCGGGCTCGAGAAAAGCCGGCTCCTACGCTCGTCTGGTGAAACGGCAACCACGCTCAGCTCAAACCTGGGTGCCTTGAAGAGCCGATCCCAGTAGGCCGCCCGAGGAGGCAGCCGAGACCGAAGTGGATGTCGAGTCAGATCGTCGTTCGGCGCGCGGAGGCCTAGCATCGCTAGGCCGAGCACGACGGGCGGCGAGCTGGCCGACAGACACGAGAGATCGGCTGCCGACGACCAGGCCTACTGGGATCGGCTCTGAGCTTGCGAGTTCGACTCTCGCGGCGAGCACGACACGAAAGAGACGACCCATGCATACCCGCACTTTGTTGCTTTCTCCTTGGTACATTCCGCTCAAAGTCTTGCGTTGGCAGGACGCCGTGAAGATGCGCTACGAGGGCACTGCCGACGTACTCGTGGAATACGACGACGAGATCGCTTCGCCGTCCGTAGTCTGGAAGATGCCGGCGGTGATGCGTCTACGTCGCATGCCGACGCAAAAGACGCGCGGGCTGCGCTTTTCGCGCATGAACGTGTACCAGCGCGACGGCTTTCGTTGTCAGTATTGCGGCGGCAGATTCCCGATCGCGCAGTTGTCTTACGACCACGTGGTGCCGCGCTCGGCGGGCGGCAGCACGACGTGGACAAACATCGTCACGGCGTGCAAGACGTGCAATTCGCGCAAGGCGAATCACAGCTGTGATGACGCTGGGATGTGGCCGCTCAGGGCTCCGCGCATTCCGAAGGCGCTCCCGCGCTTGCCACCAAGCATCGATTTGGACAATGCGCCGCAGGAATGGCTCGGCTTCGTGCGTGATCTCGCTTGAAAAACGTGTCCTGGTAGGTCTGCCCTCGGGGGCCTACCGGGATCATCTTGCTCCGTCACATGGAAGGTGAAGTGCCAGTGGTGGCACACCGGTCTTGAAAACCGGAGGTGGTAAAACACAGGGGTTCGACTCCTCCGCCTTCCTCGAAACGTTGGAAAGCTAATCGGCAAGGTGCCGAGCCCGTTTGCTAAACGGTGCGGTCTTCGGACAGTGGTTCGCTTCCACAGCTTTCCGCCGCTCGATCTCGCTCAACTCGGCGCGGCAATCAAGACACTCCCAGAGTTTTGAACCGCCGAGCCGCAGAGGCCGCAGAGATCTGAGGGAGATTTTTGGGCTTCCAATGAACGTCGAAGCGCACGTTGTCACGACGCAAATCGGCGCGAAACGCCCCCCAATCTTCTCTCTCTCAGATCTCTGCGGCCTCTGCGGCTCGGCGGTCAATCTCTCTCAACGTCCGCGACGTTGGGGCCGTGCGGCAGTTGTGTGGGACCTCGTATGTCGCGATGCTTACACGGAGAGACCATTCACCCCGGGCTCAGATGAACCGCTCGAGCTGCAAGTACGGAACCGCGGTTGCGACGACGGCTGCGTACGGGAGCTGCTCGATCACGGCGCGTGCAGTGCGCATCACTCCGGCGTGCGTGATGGCAAGCACATCGGCTGTGCCCCCCTTTCGCTCGTCGAGCCACTCTGCGACTCGGGCGCGAAGTTGCTCCACGGTCTCACCTTCGGGCGGCGCCGAGTGCTGGTAATTTTGTGTCCATTGTTGCCAGCGGTCCGGGTCGTTGCGCGCGATTTCAGCATATTCTCGGCCCTCCCACGCGCCAAAGCACAACTCCGAGAGGCGCGCGTCCACGCGGCACGAGACGCGCCATTGCCGCGCGAGCTCCATGCCCACGGAGCGCGTCCGCAACCACGGTGAAGTCCACAGTTCAGGAGGGTCGCCTTGGCCCGTTCGTTCCCATTGGCTGGCAATCGAACGCGCGGCGTCCTGTGCGCCGAGTTGCACCGCAACGTCACTTTGTCCGTAGCAAACGCCGACTCGGCTGGTCTGCGCGTGACGAACCAGCCAAACGTTGCCCAACTCAGCTCCTCCAGGCGAGAACCGCGAGAGCGGCGAGCTCGCACAGCTGCTCGGTGGCCCCCAAGAAGTCGCCGGTGACTCCGCGCGCGCGCACCCAATAGCGCCAGCCAGTGAACAGGGTCACCAATGCGAGTCCGGCGATCAGCGTGCCGACGCGCTCTGCAGAAAACTGGTCAGCGCGTACCAGCGCGATCGAGAGCAAGGCGAACCACGCGCTGGCCACGGTTGCCTGTGAGAACCCCGCTTGCGTCAGATCGCGGCTCTTCGCGGGTTCCTCGGCGGTCACGTAGTTCATGCTCGCCATCAGCCAGATGGGGCCGACGCGAGCCGCACAAAAGACGAGCGGAAACGCAAACACGACCGTTTCACCCAATTGAGCGAGGAGCGTGGCTCTGCCGACGATCGAAACGACCAAGGCGGTCCCTCCGAATGTTCCGATGCGGCTATCCTTCAAAATCGTGCGAATGCGTTCGACGTTGTAGCCACCGCCCAACGCGTCGCTCGTGTCGGCCAGCCCGTCTTCATGAAACGCTCCAGTGAGCAGCAACGAAACAGCGATGGTCAGCACGGCCGCCGGCAATGCCCCGAGCGGCAACAAGAGTCGATCGAGCAAACCGAGTGCGCTGCCGAGTACGAGCCCGACCAGCGGTGCGTGAGCTGCGGCCCATTTCCAATCCTCCTTGCGGTAGGGAAAACCGCCCACCGGTAGGCGCGTGAAGAAGACGAATGCGGCGCGCACCGCTCGTATTGGTGGCGGCAGGCTCCAATCGCTTTCGACAGCTGAGCTCATCGCACCGCGCTGCATTTAGTCAGCGACCTACCAAGCCGAAGAGCATTTTCATGTCGACGTTGGCGCGCAAGACGCCTGCGATGCGATCGAACTCGTCGGCAACGGACGCGGTCGGCGCGCGCTCCGGCGGAACGAGCCCCTTTCGGCCTCGCAGCTCGGTGATTAGCGAGCGCCGAACCGATGGGTTCTCGAATAGTCCGTGGATCATCGTACCCACGACGACTCCGTCGTCGGATCGGGCACCGTCGAGAGCGGCTTGTTCTTGCCCATTCCGTTCGCTGATTGCGAACGCTGGTTGGCAGCCTGGCGCGCGCGAGACGCGCCCCATGTGGATCTCGTAGCCCGTGATTCGAGCCTCCGTTTCCGACGAAAGGAAGGTTCTATTGGCCGCCCGACCACGCAGCTGAGTGGTCCGCTTTTGAGGCCCGAACTCCGTCTCGACTCGCAGTAGATCGAGGCCCTCCCCCTGCTCGACTTCGGACTCGATGTGGTGCGGGTCGATGATCTTGGAACCGAGCATCTGGCATCCGCCACAAATGCCCAACACGAGTTCTCCGCGCGCTGCGCGCTGCCTGATCGCCGTCGCCATTCCAGATTGTCGCAACCACGACAGGTCCGCGAGCGTGCTCTTGGTTCCCGGCAACACGACCAAATCTGCGCCTTCGAACTCACGCGCGTGCTCGACGAAACGGACCACGACGCCCGGTTCGTGCTCGAGCGGCTGAAAATCGTCGTAGTTGGAGATGCGTGGCAGGCGAACGACCGCAATCTCGACCTCGTCGGGTCCGGCCCGCTTTCGGCCTCGGCGATCATCGAGCGACACCGAATCTTCATCGGCGATTTGCAGGCGTTGCACGTAAGGCAGTACGCCGAGCACGGGCACACCCGTGCGCTCACGCAGGAACTCGAGCCCCGGCTCTAGTAGCTTGATGTCACCCCGGAACTTGTTGATCACGAAGCCTGCGATCCGAGCCCGTTCGTGCGCTTCCAAGAGTTCTAGCGTGCCGACGAATGCGGCAAAGACGCCGCCGCGATCGATGTCGCCCACCAAAAGTACGGGGGCATCGGCCAGCTCCGCGACGAACATGTTCACGATGTCCCGGGGCTTGAGGTTGATCTCGGCGGGACTCCCCGCGCCCTCGATGACTACGACGTCGTAGGCTGCTCGCAATCGCGAGAGTGACCCCGCGACTACCTCGCGTAGCTCTGGCTTTTTTGCGTGATAGTCGAGCGCATTCAAGCTACCGATCGGCTTACCGAGTACGACGACCTGCGAGCGCGAGTCACCCTCGGGCTTCAACAGAATCGGATTCATGTCGACGGTCGGCGCGACGCGCGCGGCCACGGCCTGCACCGCTTGCGCGCGTCCGATTTCGCCACCATCCGGCGTCACGAACGCGTTCAGCGCCATGTTCTGTGACTTGAAGGGCGCGACGCGCAAACCTTCTTGTACGAACAGCCGACATAGCGCGGCGGTGACGATGCTTTTGCCCACCGACGAGGCGGTACCTTGAACCATGATTGTGCGGGCGGTCATCGATTGAGTTCTCGCGTTAGGGCTTCGAGCAAGCGAGGTAACCGCTCGCGCGGCTGCGCGCAGACGCGCACATGATGTGGCAGGCCAAAGGAAGTCGCGTCGCGAACGAGCACGGAGTGCCGGGCGAGCAGTGCGTCACGCAAGGTCGACGCGCGCCGCTCGGGGCCGAGATTCGCCAGCGTGTAGAGGGTTCGACTCGGGTGCGTTTCGAGCCCCAATCGCCGCAGCGCGCGGTCGAGTTCGACCCGATCGCCGAGTAGCCGGCTGCGACTTTGGGCGACGAAAGCCTGTGCTTCAGGGGTGGTTGCCGCGACAACCGCCGCTTGCGCCAGTGCATTGACGGACCAGGGCGGACGACCGCGCTCAATCAACTCCACGACTGGCTGCGGGGCAACGGCGAACCCGACACGCAACCCGGCGATCGCAAAATCTTTGGTCAACGAGCGCAGCCAAACGATGCGCCTCGACGCATGGACCAGATCGTCACGGTGATCTTCACTGAGCGAAGAAAACGACAGGTCGACGATGAATGTCGTCTGCGGGTGATCGTCTGCCATTTGAACGATCAGTTCGCCCGGAATCGTCTTGCCGGTCGGATTGCCCGGTGTACAGAGGTAGGCCAGACGCGGTCTGACTTCGTACAGCGCGGCGTCGAGCTGGGCTGGATCCAGCGAAAAATCAGCATCGGGGCGGAGGCGGTGTTCGAGGACGTGCGCGCCAGCGTGCGTCGCCGCGGTGCGTAGCTCCGAAAATGTTGGTTCCACCACCAACACCCGATCGCGCGCGCGAACGAGACAACGCGCGAGCGACCAAATCAGGTCGACCGCGCCGTTGCCCACGACCACTTGCTCTCGTGGCACACCGAGCCAACGCGCCACTGCTGCCCGTGCCGAGGTCGCCTGAGGATCCGGATAGCGTTCGATCGATGCCGCGCGGATCGCATCGATGACAGCGGGGAACGAGCCGTACGGGTTTACGTTGACGCTGGCGTCGAGCACCGCCTCGTGGCGCAGTCCGAGCCGAGCCAGTTCATCTTCGAGCAGACCGCCGTGTGCCGTGGCCATCGTAGAGCCGGTCATTGCAGCCTCGTGAGCGCAATCAGGCCGAGCGCGGTCAACGCGGCCGACGCATAAGCCGACCCCGCGACGATTCGCCACGCGCGGGTGATGTCACGCGCTTCGATCGAGCGCGTTGCGTCTCCCAACGCGTAGTGACCGCTCTTCTCGAGCCGAATGCCGAGCAAACCTGCCATTGTCGCCATCGGGCGTCCGGCGTTGGGGCTCTCGGTTCGACCGCCGTCGCGCCATAAAGTGGCCGCACCGCGTACGACGTTGCCCCCCGAAAGCGGCGCAACGAGCAGAAACAAGATTGAGGTGACCCGCGCTGGCACGAGATTCAACAAGTCGTCGAGGCGCGCCGCGGTCTTGCCTACCCACTCGTATCGCCCGTGGTAGCCGATCATCGCGTCCAACGTGTTACCCGCGCGGTAGAAGGCCGCTCCGGGCAGGCCTGCGAGCGCGAAATAGAAGAAGGGGGCCACAATCGAATCCGAGGCATTTTCGGCAATCGATTCGACCGTAGCGGCGATCAGTGCCGGGGGTTCGAGCTCACCCGCATTCCGACTGCACAGGCTGGCGAGACGCGAACGTGCCAGCTCGACGTCGCCAGCCGCTAGCGCATCTCGAACCAGGAACGCCGCATCTCGAAGCGCGCGAATCGCGAACAGAGGCTTGAACAAGAGCGCAGTGGCGAGCACGGACAAGAGAGCCCAGCGCGAAACGACACGCGCCGCGAGGAACGCCAACACCGCGCAAAGCACGGGCAGTGCGAGCGCAACGATCGCACCGCGCACGAACTGACCGAACCGCAGCGGCCGCAGTGCCCAGTCGCGCCCTCGAGAAATCGCCGACCCCATCCACGCGACGGGGTGGAGAGCGTTCGGAGGTTCACCGAACGCGCGATCGAGCGCGACCGCGATCAGCAGAGCCAGTGCCGCGTTCACGCTCAGGGTGCTCCCACGAGGCTCACTGGAGCCGGCTTGAGCCGCAGCACGCAACCGAGCGTCGCCAGCAGCACTTCGCCAGCCGAGCGTGCCAGCCGTTGATGCGCGCGGCCCGTGATATCGCGAAATTGCCGGCCCAACGCCGTCTCTGGCACCAAGCCAAAACCGACCTCGTTGGTGACGAGCAACACCGGAAACGCGGCGGCTTCACAGATACTCGCCAGTCGCTCCACTCGCTGCTCGATTTCCGCGATGGGAAGGTCGGCGAGCAACAGGTTCGATAGCCACAACGTCAAACAATCGACTACCGCAACGTCAACGTCGGCGCGGCTATGCAGCGATTCGAGAACCCGCTCGAGATGGTGCGGCGCATCGATGGTCGTGAAGCGGTTCGCCCGCTCGGCAACGTGAGCCGCGATGCGAGCGCGCATCTCGTCGTCGAAGGCTTCCGCGGTCGCAACGAAAACGCGACGTGATCCAAGAGACAGCGCACGCTGCACCGCGTAGGCGCTCTTGCCCGAGCGCGCACCGCCACCGATCAAGACGAGCTTCGAGTCAGTCATGGTCGCTGTTCCTCGAGCCAGGCAGCGATCCCCTCGCGCACCGCCAGCAGCGTCGCCTCACCGACCAGTGAGCCCACCAGGGTGTGTTTTCCAGCGTAAATTGCGGCTTGCCGCCGCTGCGACCGAGTGCAGGTGACCACCGTGCAGTCAGTTCCCGTACCGGTAGCGGGCCGATCGCTACGCCGGCTCGAAATCCCGGACTCCAGCATCGCGGCAACCTTTGCCTCGGTCACGATCGCGCTGGCCTCCAGCAAAGCAACATCGGCCAGAGGAGCATTGACATGCAGTAGAAGGTTGATGGTACCGATGCGTCCGCTGACGCCCGGCGGATCACCTGCTCGAAGCGCATTCCCCAGCCCCACCGTCGCGATGCACCGCGCACGGATCCCCGAGCCCTCCCGAGTCACATCACGATAAGTCGAGACTCTTCGACTCGTGAGTAAACCGATCGCGTTATCGAGGCCTCGCTCGCGCAAACGATCACGCAACAGCGCGGCTGCGTCGACGGGGGGACGGAGTTCGTGGTCTCGTACCTCCAACCAGGCAACGTGCTCGGCATCCACCAACCCGCCGTGCACGATGGCCCAACTGCACGCGCGAACCGGGCTGGAAAATGAGCTCACGAGCCAACGTTCTCGTTGCACGACCTCCATCTCCGAAGCAGTCTCGAAGTTGCGCTCCGGGCTATGTCGCTCGACTTGCCTCATGCAGAACGCTCTCCGTGCTCGAGGTCGCGCATCCTGTCGTCGCGAAAGCGAGCACAAGCCTCGACCAGGCCTGCCGCGATATTTGGATTCGACGCCCAGTGGGCGTGAACGTACGAAGCAAGAACGTTCTTGTGGACGTAGCCTTCCCGCGTCGCTTCGCCACCGCGCCGTCGACGAAGTGAGTACGCTCTGTCGACCACATCCGGCGGCGGTTCCGGTTCGAGCTCTGAGTAGCGGAATTGATGACCGCGAAAGCGGCTGCCCTTTTGGCCGAGCAGCGAGCGGGTTTGCGTCTCGACTTCAACGTAGCCCAGCGCCTGAAGCTTCTCGCGCATGCGTGCCTCTGTCGGTAGCAGTCCGACCATTTGGTGCCTGGCGCCGTCGAGCGTGTGGATCGCCTGCGTCAGGTACATCAGGCCACCGCATTCTGCGTAAATGGGGCCGCCACGCTCGGCGAACGCCTGCACGTCCGCTTGCATCGAGCGATTGGAGGCTAGAACCAGGGCGTGTGCTTCTGGGTAGCCCCCACCCAAGTACAGACCATCGACTTCTGGCAGCCGAGCGTCGTGCAACGGTGAGAAGCGGACGAGTGTCGCACCGAGGGCCTCCAATCGCCGCAGGTTATCGACGTAGTAGAAGTGAAAGGCCTCGTCCTCGGCTACCCCGATGCGAACTCGAACGGAGTTCGAGCGCTCGCGTGGAGCGAGTAGCTCATCGCGAAGCGCCGGTGCGGAACGAGCCACGTCGAGCAAGGCATCGAGCCGCAGCCATTCGGCAGCGACCCCACCCCACGCCTCGAGCACGCTCTCCGGTAAAACATGCTCATCGGCGGTGCGCAGCCCGAGGTGACGCTCGGGAAAGGCGGGTGCAGCGTCCCGTGGCAGGGCGCCGAAAAAGGCCGACGAACGAAGCGTCCTTTGCAACAGTTCAGCGTGTCCACGGCTACCGACACGATTGGCGATCGCCCCAGCCACGCGCAACTCGGGGTCGAAACCTACGAAGCCAGCGACGAGCGCTGCGAAGCTTCGAGCCATCCCGCCCGAGTCAACGACCAACGCCACGGGCGCTTCCAGCCATTTGGCGATCTCCGCGGTCGAGCCTTCTTCACCCGTGGGGGATGCGCCGTCGAAAAGCCCCATCACTCCTTCGATGATGGCGACATCTGCGTCTCGCGTGCCTTCCAAGAACGTGCCGAGCACCGCCTCTCGTCCCATCATCCAGCCGTCGAGGTTGTGCGTCGCGTGACCGAGCGCACGCGCGTGATAAGTCGGATCGAGGTAGTCGGGGCCGCATTTGAACAGAGCAACGCGCAGGCCTCGCGCGACCAGCGCACGCGCGAGCGCGACCGACACGGTTGTCTTTCCGACCCCGCTCGACACACCCGCGATGACAATCCGCGGGATTTCTCGCATACTCGAAGCCATCAGAAGTCGACTCCCAGGCGCGCCTTTTCGCCGCGCTGAAACGGATGCTTCACGAGCTTCATCTCAGTCACCAGATCGGCCACGGCAAGCAACGCTTCCGGTGCGTCCCGACCGGTGACGACAACGTGTACCCCCGCCGGCCGAGAGCGCAGCGTCTCCAGCACCTCATCGAGTTCGAGGAATCCATAGTGGAACGCGTACGTCAGCTCGTCGAGCACCACGAGTTCGCGCTCTCCCGAGCGGATCTCCTTTCGTGCCTCTGCCCAAGCAGCGCGGGCCGCCGCCTTGTCGCGAGAAATATCATCACTCTCCCAAGTGAAACCAAGCCCCATCACCAGAAAGCGCAGCTGCGGCAAACTCTCTGCGAAGGCGCGTTCGCCCGTTTTCCACTTCCCCTTGATGAACTGCACGACGGTCACCCGCAGCCCCCGTCCCAGGGCGCGAAAGACCATGCCCAAGGCCGCGGTTGTCTTGCCCTTACCGTGCCCGGTGTAAACGACGAGCAGCCCCAGACTATCTGCGGCGGGTGAACTCGGAGTGCTCATTGCACCACATCCGCGTTCTGCTGCGCGCTGGCGAGTGTTGGAGCGGTCGTCAAGGACTCGATCGCTCGTGCCACGAGCGCATCGAGTGTGTCAGTGGCGGCGATCCGAACGTCACTGGCGCCGGAGGCGATCGCCTGTGCCGCAGATCGCTGGCCAATGGCAACGGCCGGCGTGTTCAAGGCCGATCGCGGCGCGTGCGAATACAGCGACAGTGCCGCCAGCGACGAGGGCAGCACGATCAAGTCGACGTGGGCGGGCCAGCGTGCTGGCATCGAGATCTGATAGGCGGAGATGGGCACGATCACCGGCGTGGCGCCCAATGCGCTGAGCGGTTCGCTCAATGTCGTGTTCGAGCCCGCGGCAACCGGAATGAATACGCGGCGTCCGCTCAAGAGCGAATGTGCCTCGTGCAATGCATCCGCACAGGCACCGCGAAGCGTGAATGCAGGCGAACGATTTGCATCTCGAAGTGCGGAAGTCACTTCGCTGCCGAGCGCAATCACCAGCGCTTCCAACCCAGAAGCGAGCCAAGCCTCGACCGCGTCCGTGCTGTTCAGCAGCACCACGTCGCGCTCGCAATTCGCGGCATCTGCCAAGGTCAGGGGCGTCACGATTCCCCGTTCGACCAGCGGAAGCTCGATGGCGGTCGCGCCCAGCTCTTGGAACCGTCGCGCGAGCTGCGATCCTCCCGGCCGGGCGCGCGCGATGACGATCGTCTTGCCCGCGAGTGGCTCGGCGGACTCGCCGTTCATCACCTCTCGGCGAGCGTGCCTGGCCGCGCGCCGAAAGCGGTGGCTGAATTCGGGATCATAGAGCTTCGAATTCGCGAAATGGGTCGCAGTGAGGACCCGACCTACGAGAATCATCGATTGCGACTTGAGTCCCGCAGCGCGCGCACGGTCCCGAATGTCAGCCAGCGTCCCCCGCACGATGACCTGATCGGGCCAACTCGCGCGGTGTACGATCGCGACGGGACAATCGGCACCGTAGGCCGGAATCAAGGCTGCGACGACATCGCGCAACAAAGTGATGCTGAGAAACAGACAGAGTGTGGCTCGATGCGCAGCTAGCTCCTCGAGCTTCTCGTGAGCGGGCATTGGCGTGCGCCCTTCAGCTCGGGTCAGGATCACCGTTTGCGAAAGCTCGGGCAACGTCAGCTCACGCCCCAAAGCCGCAGCAGCAGCTGTAAATGAGGAAACCCCCGGCACGATCTCGTATTCGATTCCGAGCTCCTCCATACGCCGCATCTGTTCGGCGGTCGAACCGAAGATCGTCGGGTCCCCAGTGTGCACGCGCGCCACGTCCAAGTCGCGATCACGGGCATCAATCAGCACGTCCACGATCTGGTCCAGGGTCATCGACGAAGAATCGAGGACGGTCGCGTCTGCGTGAGCACGAGCAACGATCTCTTTGGGAACGAGCGACCCCGTATAGAAGACGATCGGACAGCGAGCGATCAGCTCTGCGCCTCGAACCGTGATCAGCCCGGGATCTCCGGGCCCTGCACCGATGATATATACGCGCATCGTCACTTCCTCACTGCCGTCAGGTGCACTTCAAGACCGCTTCTCGAACGACGTTCCAAACGGCAGATGGCATCTCGCATAACCACGCACCGGGGATGACTCGCCCGCTGGGTTGCTCGATCTCCGCTTCGCCGAGGATCAGAGCCCAGAGCCGTTCGCTCACGGACCCATTGCGACTCACGGTGAGCCGCTCGCCAATGCACTGGGCGGCTTCAATTCCCTCGATTGCGATCGATAACGTTGTTCCCACCAACGCCGGAGTCCCCGATACGACAAGCTGAATGTAGCGCTGGCTCACTACGTCACGCTGCAACGGAGCATCGAAACCTGCGGCCTGCCAGTCACACGGAACCTTCGTATCGCCGACTAGGAACCAGGCTGGTCGGCCATCGAGATGCGTCTCGAGCAAGAGCGCTCCGGCGAGTCTGCCCACACCTGCCATCAGCCGTCTCCCTCGGTGTCGAGCTGTGCGAGCGGCTCGAGATTCAATGAGCGACCGGGAGTCTGCCCAGGTAGAGCGGCCCCTTCCCAAGTGTATTTGTTGGCGTAGCCACGCGGGGTAACCATGTGACCTTCGAATACGAAGGTTTGGCTCGACCCGACGATCACCGTCGTGAGCATGCCGATCTCGTAGTCCAAACAATGATCGAGATCCGTCAACACCCGCGTCTCGCGGCGCCGGTATGCGCTCTTGATCAATGCAACCGGCGTGGTCCCCGAACGATGCTCGCGGATCAGTTCGTGGGCGCGCACGATCTGACGAGTGCGCCGACCACTCGCCGGATTGTACAAGCCAATCACGAAATCGCTCTCGGCGGCCGACTTGATGCGACGTTCGATGATGGGCCACGGAGTCAGCAGGTCCGATAGCGAGATGGCGCAAAAATCGTGACCGAGTGGCGCGCCGACGAGCGACGCGCAGGCATTCAGCGCGGTAATTCCGGGGATGAGTCGCAGTTCGGGCGACGCCCCGCGCGTCCATCCCATCTCTTGCAGGACCTGAAAGACCAGTCCTCCCATGCCGTACACCCCTGCGTCGCCAGACGAAATGATCACCACCTTCGCACCAGCCTGCGCGCGCTCGACGGCAACGCGCGCACGACCAATTTCTTCGGTCATGCCGGTTCGAACCACCTCTTTGCCAACGATCAGATCCTGGACCAGACGGATGTAAGTGGTGTAACCGACCACCACTTCCGCTTCGGCGATCGCGGCAAGCGCGGCGGGGGTCGTGTGATCATGGGCGCCGGGCCCAATGCCGACGATGGTCAGGGTTCCGTGATTGTTCATCGCGCTCCGCTGGCTCGCTTAGCGAATGGGATCTCTGCGACTGCGAGGGTCATCGAGCGACCCGCTCCGTCTTCGGTGTAGCGTTGCTTGGGCACCAGCAGTTGGCTTGCTCCGGCGGCGAGCAGGGCGGCTGGCTCCGAGACCCCGCGCGTGCCGACGAATCCCCTCACTCGCTCGGAAGGGTTCTCGACGCCCTGTTCGGCGCCCAGCGAGTCGAGCTGCTCGGCCGTGAACGTTTGGAGCGGCCAGCGGCGGCGAGCGGCGAGCTCCAAAAGCGCCGCTTCATCGGCCTTTTTGTCGATCGTGGCCAGCCGTCGCACGCACTTTTCGGACAGCCCGTGAGTCGCAAACGTGGCTGCAATTCCGCGTTCAATCAGCTCGAGTGGCGTGCCGCGGTCGCAGCCGACGCCGAGCACCAGGCTCTTTGGGCGATAGATCACGGAGCGCGCGAAGTGCGCCGGGTGACTGCGAGCGATGTCGCGATGCGAGGCGATCAGCAACATCTCCCAGGCATCGGGATCGACGGCAGCGAGCGACGTCGCGTACTCGACACCTTTGGGCAGCTCCTTCTCGAGGGGCCACCACTCTAGTTCGCCCGTCTCTTGGACGAACAGGACGCGTGTCTCGTTGACGACTGCAGCGCACGCGCGAGTCACGTTGCGGTCTGGGTCATCGAGTGACCATCCAAGATCCCTTGCGAGGATGTCGACCGTGAGCGTGCCGATCGCGTCCGACGCCGTGGTCACCACCGATGCGGCGCCGAGCGCGTGCGCGACTCGTTCCGTATAGACGTTTCCGCGTCCGACATGTCCCGAGAGCACGCAAATGGAAAAGCGTGCCGCATCGTCGACGCAGACTACTGCGGGATCGACCTTCTTGTTGCGCAACAGAGGCGCGATCATGCGCACCACGGCGCCCACGCTAATCACGAAGACATGCGCGTCGTAGCGGGGAAAGCTTGCTTCGAGCAGCGGGCCCATGGGCAATGGGAAGAGCTGCGCGCCAGCGGGAGCTCGGTCTTTGAGCTTCTCGGAAATCAGCAGATCGGAGTCGGGCAATGCCTGGGAAATGCGGCACGCAATGTCGATTCCGTGGCGGGTGATGGCGTAGATCGCGACGCCCTTGCGTTCGGTCATTGGATCTCCAAACTGCGCTTGGCGCTTTGACCGACCAAGAGACCGCTACCGTCGCGGCGCTTGACGATCATCATCGCGAAGCAGCCACCGTGTTCCTCACGCACCTTGCGCACATCGCGCTCCAAACGCTGCTCGGGCATGGTCGCTTTCGAGACGAAGAAGGCCTGATCGGTGAGCCCGGTGTGCTCCAAAGCTTCCAGGATCTGCGGCAGCTCAGCGCCGAGCTTCATCAGCACGACGGTGTCGAAGCGCTGCAATAGCTCCACGAGGTCGCCGACCCCGTAGGTAGCGGGAATGATCGCCACTCGTTCGTGCCCATCCGCAAGAGGCACCCCTCCGACCATGGCGACCGACGTGATCGAGGTGACACCCGGCACGACCTCCACCACCAACTCGGGCCAGCGACGTAGCGCTTCCGCCCGAACATAGCCAAAAGTGCTGAAGACAGAGGGGTCTCCCTCAGTGAGGAACGCGACCGAGCGACCCGCGAGTAGACGCTCACCGATGGCATCGACCGCAGCCTGCACCCGAGGGCGAACGACCTCGGCCTCTTTGGACATCGGAAAGGTCAGTTTCAGTCGTTCTTGCGCGCTGCGTGACTGGAGCAACGAAGAGACGATCGACCAAGCGACGGACGTTCCGTAGTCGGAGCTGCGCGGCAACGCGAGCACGTCGGCGGACTCCAAAACGCGTAACGCGCGCAGCGTGAGTAGATCGGGCGCGCCCGGGCCAACACCAACGCCATACAGTGTGCCGAGCGCGCTCAAGAGCTCACCTCCGCGTCAGGCTTAGCGGCGGCCAAGATGTGAATCGGGTTTAGCGCCTCGTAGCGCTGATAGTGCGCCAGTGGCGCGCCGCGCGAGATTTGCACCAAGGTGACCTCCGGTTCAGCGCCGCGCGCTTTGAGCGCCGCGTAGCCCTCGGTCACATTCTCGAGAGTGATTGCGTTGATCACCAAGCGACCGCCAGGTCTCAAAGCAGTGAGCGCGGCGTCGACAATCGGAGTCATGCTCCCTTTGCTGCCGCCCACGAACACCGCGTCGGGTGCGTCCAAGCCCTCGAGCGCTTCAGGCGCTCGTCCCGCAATGACGCGCACATTGTCGACTCCGTGCGCGCGCACGTTTTCGCCGCAGATGGCCACTCCCTCGGGGTCGATCTCGATAGCAAATACCTTGCCGCGCGGGGCCAGCATGGCTGCCTCGACGGCAACCGACCCAGAACCTGTGCCAATGTCCCAAACCACGGAATCCGGGCGGATCTGCAGTGCCGCCAGCGAGAGCAGACGGACCTCGCGCTTGGTGATCAGCCCGAGTTTGGGCATTCGTTTGGCGAATTCCTGTTCCGGTAAGTACGGGATGACCGGTGGAGCACGCCAAGCGTCATCCGTGCGCAGTAGTAGCAACACGTTGAGTGGATCGACATCACGCGCTTCGGCGAGCTCGCGCAACGAAAACGGACGCACTCGCTGCTCGGGTCCAGAAAGCCGCTCGCAGACCCACGCTTGCCAGCCCAGCTCCGCGTGTTCGAGCATGCGAGCCGCCAAGCGAGGAGGGCTGTTCTCGCCGTCGGTGAGCACAGCGACTTTGCGCGCGCTGCGTAGCTGTGCGCAGAACCCTGCTAGGGATCGGCCGTGAACAGAAAGTAAGGCAGCATCGTCCCAGGCAATACCAGTATGCGCAAAGGCCCACTGGACCGAAGTAGGCGCGGGTAAGAACTCGATATGCTCGCCGCCGACGGCCTTCGCGACCCGAGCTCCAATACCGAAGAAGAGTGGATCGCCCGAAGCGAGGACGCAGACCGTATGTTCATCGGCGAGCGTTGCCACACGCGCCAGCGCCGCATCGATACCTGCCTTGAGCACGATGCGTTCCCCTTTGAACTGCGGAAAAAACGCCAAATGCCGCTCACCACCAACGAGCACTTGTGCGCGGGCGATCGCACTGGCGGCACGGCTGGATAAGCTCGAGCACCCGTCGTCGCCCAGCCCGATCACGACCACCGCTTTGCGCGCGTTCATCGCCCAACCTGTGTCGAGTTCACTGACAGGTAGAGCAGCGCGTGCAGAATGGCGACCGCGATTGTGCTCCCGCCCTTACGCCCTTGCGCGGCAATGAACGGGACCGCTGATTCGCTCAGGGCAAGCTTACTCTCGGCCGCAGACACGAAACCCACCGGGACACCGACCACGAGTGCTGGCTTCGCGCCTTCTTCGCGAACTAGGCGCAATACCTCCAACAAAGCCGTGGGCGCGTTCCCGATGGCGATCACCGATCCGTCCATCAGACCGTTGCGATGAGCTTTGCGCATCGCCTCGATCGCGCGCGTCGAATTGCGCTCGGTCGCGGTGGTGATCACATCCGGATCAGAAATGAAGCCATGAACCGTGCAGCCGTAAGCCGCCAGCCGTTGCTCGTTCAAGCCGACGGCGATCATCTTTACGTCGACGATCACGGCGCAGCCGTGGGTCAGTGCGGAGATCCCCGAACGGATCGCCTCGTTGCCAAACGCCATCAAGCCGTTGAATTCGAAGTCGGCGGTGGCGTGGATGACTCGCCGCACGACTTGCCATTCGGCGTCGGAGTAGGAGTGCGGACCGACCTCGGCGTCGATGATGGCAAAGCTTTCGTCTTCGATGCCGCGACCGAGCGCGGTCATCTGTCGCATGTCATTCATGGCGCTTCCTGAGTTGAAGGGGTGCCCGTTGCGCTACCCAAAACACGACCATCGAAGTCCACCAAGATCGCGTGCACCGCGAGCGAGGCGACCACGGCGGCGTGGTGCTCGAGATGAGTGACGACGCGCGCGCAAATCGCGTCGGCTAGGCCGTCGAGTCCTGCTTGCGTCGCGAGCTCGAGTACGTGACGAGCCGTGTTCGCGGTGCGGATCTGTTCCACGATCTCTGACGCGGCCCCAGAGTCTTGCGCGATCTTCGCCAGCAGCTCCATGTTCACCTCCGAACCGGCAGCATGGGTCATGGTTTTGCCATCGGCCATCTTCGACAACTTGCCGATCATCCCGACGATCACCGCGCGCGCGGCGCCGCGTCGCGCGCAATGCTTGACGCCCACGCCGACGAAGTCGCCAACCTGAATGAACGCTTCTTCGGGTAGTTCAGGAAAGAGCCGCATGGCGTAGACCTCGGATTTTCCGCCCGTCGTGAGCACGAGCGTCTCGATCTGTCGTCGCCGAGCCACGTCGATCGCTTGCACGACGCTGGCCTTGTATGCCGCGGTGGAATACGGCTTCACGACACCGGTCGTACCGAGGATCGAGATCCCACCGAGCAAGCCAAGGCGCGCGTTGATGGTCTGCTTGGCCAGCTCTTCCCCACCGGGAACGGAGATGGTCACTCGCGCGCCCGGGGCTTTTGCATGAAGGAGCTCATCACGCACCATCTCGATGATGTTGCGCCGCGGAACGGGGTTGATCGCTGGCGCGCCCACGTCGAGCCCAAGCCCTGGTTTGGTGACCGTCGCAACACCTTCCCCGCCTTCGAGCACAATCGCGTCTTCGTTCGCCAAACGCACCTCCGCGACAATCTCGGCGCCATGGGTGCAGTCAGGATCGTCGCCCGCGTCTTTGAGGATGCTGCAGCGAGCCACCTCGTTGCTCAGCTCGCAACGTTCGAGCACAAACGTGTGCCGCCGACCATTGGGCAATGTCGACTCAATCGCTTCGAACAGTTCCCCGCGCACGAGGACTCGCGTCGCCGCCTTTGCCGCCGCCGCCGCGCACGCACCCGTAGTAAACCCCTCACGATGACCTTTGGGGTCTCGAGGAGGCACCTGAGTCCGAAACGCGCGCGCTGCGGCCATCAAACGCTCTTCTTTTCGGGATTATTGAAGAAGCATTCGATACGCACGTCCGTCACGGAGGGCACCCGCGCCGGCAGCGATTCGCGCAGTGGGTGAACGATCGCGCCGTCTCCGGTGGCAATGACGTGACTCGCCTCGAACCGTCGCGCGTTCGCCTCGATCAAGCCCCACGCCTCTACCGCACGCATCCGACCAGTGATCGGCGCAATGTCGTGCTGCGCCCATTCGGCGCCAGCGTGCTCGATCCTTCGACGCACCGATGCGACATCGAGAAATGTCTCCGGTGCCTCTCGCAGCCAGAGCACCGACAACGCGCGACCTTGCGCGGCCATTGCGTGTTGCTCGACGACCCCGAGCGCGGAGGTAATGCCTGTGTCCGTCGCAACCAGCAACGTACGCTGAGCGAGACCCAGCTCCGGAATCAACTTTCCCCAAGGCCCGCTGAAGGCGAGCGTCGTACCGACGGCGAGGGTGTGCATCAGCTGCGAACCGAGCCCCGGCAGGCGCTTGACGGCGATAGTCGCCCGTCCCGGTCGCCCTGGAACGGGCATCAGCGAATAGGCTCGTTTGATGGCTCGTTCACCGCTCACGAGCCCGGTGTGAATGATGATGTATTTGCCACCGACGACGTCGAACGCCCCGCCCTCCACACACTCGATCTCCAACACGCGGGTGCTCGCGCCCACCGCTTGAGCATCGACGATCCGAAGCTGTTTCGGATTAGCTGCCATCGCTCATCCAGCCGGAAATATTTCGTGCACGAAGTCGTGCATCTCTTCGAGCTCGCGATTGAGCCGAGACAGCCCTGCCACCTGGCCGCGCAGCTCCAACTCGACCTTGCGCGTGAGCACGAGCAAGCTGCGGTAGTAGCCGAGCTTCGGATCGCTCGGAGTCGCACGGGCCACCTTCTCGTTGAGCTCGACGAGCGACGTCGAATAGAGCCGCAGCAGTGCGTCGAAGTCCTGAGCCTTGGCCAATGAGCTGAGCGGTCCCGGCTGATTCGCCGCGTCGCCGAGCTCGGCAAGTTCGTGCGCCCGTTCCGCTTCGTCGTCGACGCCGAGCAGTTTCATCAGCCCCAAACGCAGGGCCGCGATTTCGTGACATGCCATGGCAATTGCGCGCTTTCTTGGGTTCCTTCAGGACAAGATGTCGTCGACGAGTCGCCCAACGAGGCGGTCGCCAATCAGGTGTTCGGTGACGAGCTCTGGAGCGTCTCGCTCACCCACGCGCCGATACCAAACGCCGTCGGGGTAGACCGCGACCATCGGGCCCTCACCGCAGCGTCCCATGCAAGCGGTACGCGTGACTTTGATTTCACGCGCGCTGCCGCTTTCCTTCACTTCACGCCGGAGCGCGTCGAGCAAGCCGAGACTGCCGCGTTCGACGCAATCGGCATTGCCGCACACCAGCACATGCTTCTTGAGCGGCTTGTGCAGGTGGACCGGCAGGGTGGCTTGCGAGTGGGTCAGCGTGTGGCGAACGCTGTACAAAAGCGCGCGCAGACCTCCGACCTGGCTCGGCAAACCAGCGATGTCAGTGCGATATTGGCAGCTGTCGCAGGCCAAGTTCAGCGTCCCAGAACGCGCCTGAAGCACTCGCTCATCGATCAGCGCGAGCAGTCGATCATCAATGCCGAGGTGCGACGCCAATTCAGTGTGGATCCACGGGTAGCGCGAGCGGAAGGCTTCGATCTGAGTCGTGAGACGCGCGATCAGCCGCCCCGCGAACAGCAGATATGGAAGCACGACGAGTCGCTCGGGGCGCATCCGTGCCACGAGCTCGAGCGAGTCTTCCACGCGCGGTTGCGTAATGCCGATGAACGTCGGAACGACTTGCATCACCCCTCTGCCCTCGCCGATCAAGCGACACATCTTGCAGAAGTCGCCGTTGGCGTCGGGATCGCTCGACCCGCGACCCACCGCCAATACGAGCGTCTTGGCTCGGGCCGCGGGATCGCTCGGTAGGCAAACCGAAGCGCGTTGAAACGCCAGCTGCGCGAGCGCCGGGTGCACCCCGAGCGCGGGAGCCGCGCTGATCCGGCACTGCGGGTGCGCACGGCGCGCTTCGGCGATCGCCAAAGGCAAATCGTTTTTCACGTGCCCGGCCGCGAATAGGAATACTGGGACGACCGTGATCCGCGGCACCTGCGCTGCAAGCACGGCGAGTGCTTCCGCGATCAACGGCTGCGCGAGCTCGATGTATGCCGTTTCGACGCGGAGTTCCGGCCTAGCCAGCCGGTACGCGCTGGCGATCGCTTCGAACTCGGCGTTCGAGCCGGGCTCGCGACTCCCGTGGCCGATCAGCAGGACGCAGTCGTCAGACACGACAGCACCTCCTCCATGGTCATAGTGACGGTCGAAACGCGCTCCTCGAGCGCACGCGCCCAGAGTTCCACCGGCCACGGTCGGCGGAGCCGCGCGCGCTCGAGCAAATCGGCACGCAGGAGCACGTCACGACACGGCCCGTCCGCGATTACCCGGCCATCCGCGAGCAACAGCGCTCGCGTCGCGAACAGTGGCACCAAGTCGATCGCATGCGTGGCTACGATTTGCGTGATTCCAGCCGTAGACAGCTCGCGTAGCGTCGCGCAAAGCGCGCGTTCGCCGGCTGGGTCGAGACCCGCGGTCGGTTCATCCAACAGCATCACGCGCGGCGCCATCGCCAAGACTCCTGCAAGCGATGTCCGCTTGCGCTCACCGAGGCTCAGCGATTCGATTTCGCGCTCTGCTAGGCCCGCGATCCCCACCGTCGAAAGTGCACGCTCCACGCGTTCGTGACACTCGGCCGGCGACAATCCCAAGTTGCGCGGGCCGAGCGCGACGTCTTCACGCACTGTCGTACCGAGCAGTTGATCGTTGGGATCCTGCACGACCAGACCCACCGATTGCTCCACTGCTTGGCGCGCGGAGCTCACTTCGATGCCAGCGATCGAGCAGCGGCCCCGCCGCCTTGGCAAAAGGCCTGCAATCCAGCGCAGAAGTGCGGTCTTTCCGGCTCCGTTTCCACCAAGGACTGCGACCACCTCGCCAACTTCGACTTGCAGCCTAATGTCGGACAAGACGGGAGCACTGCGGCCGTAACCTATCTCCGGAGCAAACAACTCGATCGCACTCACGGATGTACGCCTTGGCCTTGCGCCGTAGCGCATACTTCGGGCAGCGAGTCGTCCGCCAAGTATCTACCGCGGAGGGCAGCGGCGATCGCGACGGACTCCGCGCGGTCGAAGGCGCGCGCCACGATCACCCCGGCGACGAGTCCAACCGTGCGGTGAGTGGCGCGCACAGTCCTCGAGCCAGCGCGCAATGTAGCGGCGTTCCAAGCCTCGGTCGCGGTCGCTGCAAGCTGAACCGCGAAACGGTGCGTGTGAGCAATCAGCTCCACCAGCGCCGTCGGCACACCCAGCGATCGCAGAGCTGTCCGGATTTCCTGCGCTGCGAGCACAGTCGACAACCAGCTCGACCAGGCGACCGCGCATACCACTCGGAGGACGGGCAGCAACGAGTCGCGAGCTGGCACGTGCCCAAACCAACGCAACAGAACGGCGACGCCCACGAGCGGAGCGGTGACGAGCAAACGACGCGCGAAGGTCCGGCGGCCCGCTGCGCTACCAAGAACGACCAGCAGCGGTAGCGCGCCCAGGCCAATAATCAGCATCGGCGCGTCAGCGACGATTACCGCAATCGAGCCGGCCAATGCCGCCAGCAGCAGCGCGTGAGGCGGGAGCTTGCTCATGGCGTCCGCTCCTCGAGACCCAGCGCCGAGCGCGCGAAGTATCCAAGAACAAAACCTGCAAACAACCCCGCGACCAGAAACGCGAACAGCAGCACATCCCCGTGAATCCAGTCGAGAAGCGGCGGTGAACGCGAGCCAGCTTCGCCCACGAAACGCCCGATGACCGATTCGTCCACACCGGGCCATTCGCCGGTCGCGGCGTGACCACTGATCAGGAACGCCCACGCGGCGCACACCGAAAGCGTGGCCAGCGCCATAACGGCTGCGTCACGAGTGCGAATGGTCACCGCTCCTCCGCAGCAACGCCGGTGAGCTGCGCAAACAGACTCGCTCGACGACGGCGAAGAAACGAGAGCGCGCCAGCAGTGACAGCCCCTTCAAGTAGTCCAAGCGGTAGCTGCGTTGGGGCAAAAGCGAGGCACAGGCCGCTGAAAACCAGGCCAAACGAGCGAAATCCGTGCAGTCCAACCGTGAGCTCGAACGCCGTTGTCGCGTAAGTAGCCCAGTCCGAACAGACACCCGCCAGGAAGGCAGCGGCGACGACTCCCAACCCCGCGCGTTTCGCAACGCGGAAGACTGCGAAGCCCGTGTATCCGCCAACGATCCCCATCGACATCACGTCCGCGCCCAAGGTGGTCAACCCGCCGTGGGCGAGGAACAGCGCCTGGATCAGCAACGCGACGGTGGTGATCAGCACGGTGAGCTGCGGACCGACCAGAATCGCGGCAAGTCCGGTACCGCACGGATGCGAGCAGCTGCCAACGATTGGGATCGGCACCGGCATGCACGAGACCGCAAACACCGCCGCGCCCACCATGGCGACGAGCGGCGCATGACGTCCGTCACGCAGACGGCGTGCGTCGAACGTGCGCCAAGACCACAGCACGAATGGCAACGCGAGCAGCGCCCAAACGGCGCACCAGCGCGCGGGCAAAATGCCGTCTGCCAAATGCATCGCGAACGCCTCGCGCGGCGCAAGCAGCACCGCGAAAGCGATCACAAAAACGGCTATTTTGTCGTTGAAACCGGCACCGCCGGTGAGATCCGCACCGGAGTGCCGCGAACAGGAGCGCATGCTCTTCCTCGCGGTTGGCTTCGGGCAGGTCTCCTGGCTCGTGCGTTCAGCAGCTTTGCTGCAGCGCCTTTCCCCTCCTTCCCGAATCCCCGAGCGGAGACGCAGTGGCTGTTGGGGGAAGGCTTCGCACTTACAGTGGCGGTACCGCGCCGGTCTTTCACCGGCTTCCCTAAAGTGCCCTCGCGGGCACCCGAAGACGTTTAGATTGTCAGGGCAGCGGAGCTACCATCGCGCGCTGAGCAAAGCAACTGCTCGATCGCGCCCGCCGTGAATGCACTTGACCTTGTCGCGTAGCGCGCGGCATATCCGCGCTCTGACAACTCAATAGACGTTTGGGTGCCTACGGGCATAACAGGGAAGCCGGTTCGAAGCCGGCGCGGTCCCGCCACTGTATGTGGGTAGAACTCTCGCACGGCCACTCGGTTCAGCACCGGGGAAGGCAAAGAGTTCTTCCGCCGAATGAAAATTCGGTGCTCACGAGCCAGGAGACCTACCCAATTCGTCGAACGAAAGGAGGCGCTGATGCCTTCGCGTGTTCGGCGCACGGGTGCGGATTTCACCCCAGCCAGTTCGAGCGATACGTGGATTTTTGCGCGAAAAAAGGGGGCGAAACGCCTGATCGCGCTGATCGTGTTGGTTAGCGCTTTTCATGCGCGAACGAGCCGCGCAGAACCGCAAGCGCAGCCTGAAGCGCCTTCGCCGACGAGCGAGCCGCGAACACCGATCGAGGTCACCGTTCAAGGAGAGGTGCCGGCCAACCCTGGCTCGAAGCTGCGCGAACCGCTGCGCGACGTCCCGTCAACCGTCAACACCGTCACAGCCAAAACGTTGCGCGAACGTGCCACGACCGATCTCGTCGAAGCGCTGCGCAATGTCGCGGGCGTGAATCCGATCCTGCAGTACGGCGGATTCAGCTACCTCACCGTGCGCGGCTTCAAAGATTTCGTCTTGGTGGTCGACGGCGTGCGAGACGACCGCTTCTACTTCGTGGAATCTGCGCCGACCTCCAACTTGTCGGATATCGCGCGCATCGACGTGCTCAAGGGCCCGGCTTCCGCACTCTATGGATACGGTGGGATCGGCGGCGTGATCAGCTTGACGCGCAAGTCTCCTACGCCTGAACTGCACTACGACGCGGGCGTCACGATCGGCGGAACTACGCGAGGATCTGGCATCATTCGCCGCTCGTCAGCGGGGGTGGGCGGACCGATTGCAGGCACCGCTCTCAGCTATCGCCTAGACATGGGCGTTGGCGACGACGTCGACTTTCGCGGTGCGCGCGCGGAGAGCGCCAAGATCTCGGGCGCGCTCGAATGGCGACCGAACGAGGTCCATCGTGTGCTCGTGCGCGGCGGCTTCTCGCGCGATCGATTCAACACTGACACGGGCATTCCAACGGACGCGCAGGGCAAAGTGCCAGCCGGCATTGCCCTCGATCGCCGGTTCAACACGGCTCAAGATTACCTCGCTTCGCGCTCGTACGATGTGAGCGGCGCCTACACGCTGCGGCCCACGAGCTTTCTCGAGCTCAACGCCCGCATCAACTACACGTACAACCCGTATTCTTATGCGTCAGCAGAAACGCTCGGTTTGGGCCCTAATGAAACCGTCACGCGCGGCTGGTTCTTTCTGCAGCGCGAATGGAAGCCGCTGTATTCGGCGGTGGAGCTCAACGCGACCGGCAAAGCCTTGGTCGAACATCGCGCGCTGGTTGGCTACGAGCTCGGCTTGCTTTGGGCTCAAAATCCGCAGGCCGATCTGAGCAACACCGACCTTTTGCCGGTGCCATATGCCAAAGGACCGGATCCACAAGGCGGATACCCCATCAGTCGCACCACCCGAACAGACTGGAATCAGACGACGCACTCCGTTTATCTGCATGACAGCATGACGTTGCTGCCGCCGCTGAAGCTCGCGGTCGGCGCACGGCTCGATTTCTGGGGTCTGACGCAGACCAAACGCAACATCGATCCGAACACGCTGACGGTCCTCGCCACGACGGACAAAGTCGAGCGCAGCGCGACGGCGCCGACGTGGCGCGCGGGACTCGTGTACCAACCGACGCAGTGGGGCACCATCTACGGTTCGATCGCAACCGCATTTCGACCAGCCCGCGAGGTGCCCACTGACGGTCGTCAACTGGCCCCCGAACACGGGCGTCAATTCGAACTCGGTCTGCGCGGCGAGTTCCTGCGTCGACACCTGAACGTGAACCTTGCTGGGTACGACATCGAGAAGACGGACGTGGTGGTTGGTCGTGGCGCTGGCGTGTACGATCAGGCAGGGAAATTGGGCTCGCGCGGCGTCGAGGTCGACGCCGTGTTGACTCCGACTCGAGGCTTCGTTGCCCAGGCAGGCTACGCGTTCACGCGCGCGCGCTACGAGAACTATCAGTCGCCCGACGGCAACGACTATTCGGGAAAGACCACGGTCAATGTCCCGGATCACAGCTTCAGCTTGTGGGCGACCTATCGCACGAACGCCGGCATCGGCTTCGGCCTCGGCGGGCGCGCGATCGGCAGTTCGTATGCGGATCCGGCGAACCGCGTAAAGATGGATGCGTACGCATTGCTCGACGCCGCGCTCTACTACCGGTTCAGCGTCATCGAGCTCGCGCTCAACGCCAACAACGTGCTGGGCGCGGCGCGCTACTTCGTGTCGTCGATCAACGACACTCAACTGACACCAGGCCAGCCGCGCATCGTCCTGGGCTCGCTCAGGATCGCTCAATAGGTGAACGAATGAGCGCGCGTCAGCTCGTTCGTGGGTTTCACCGCTGGCTGGGAGCGGCCCTGTGCTTGCTGTTTCTGACCTGGTTTCTGTCTGGGTTCGTGATGACGTTCGCCGGCTTTCCAAGCGTCGGTGAACGGGAGAGGCTCATTCACGCCGCGCCGCTTCGGGCAGAGAGTATCCGAGTTCAGCCCGGGGCTGCCCTCGCAGAATTGACGCGCAACGCGGATGCGATCGAGCTTCGCGCAGTGGGAGATCGCGCACTCTATTCGGTGCGGAGCGCCGGACGCAGCCACTCGGTCTTCGCCGACACAGGCGAACGCCCAAGCGAGCTCGACGAACATACGTTGAGTCTCGTCGCGGCAAGCTGGCTCGGTGCCACGACCTCGGACCGCACGCGATTGACCGAAGTCGACCAATGGACGCCGCAAGCGGACCGACGCGGCGAATTGCCCTGCCTACGCTTCCGCGCCGCTGACGAACGAGCCACAGAGCTCTATGTCTCGTTCGTCGACGGTCAGGTCTTGCAACTGACCACGGCACGCACGCGATTTTTGGCCTGGATTGGCGCGATTCCACACTGGATCTATCCAATCTTGCTGCGTCGACATGCGGGCACTTGGCGGGCACTCGTCATCGCGCTTTCGGCGCTGGGCGCCGTCGCCAGCGCGAGCGGACTCCTTCATGGTCTGAGCGTGATGCGCGTCGCGCGCCGTTCGGCGAGGGGCAAGCGGCTATCGCTCAGCCCGTTTCGAGACCGCTGGCTCGCGCTTCACCACTGGCTCGGTTTGCTCTTCGGTGCGTTGTCGTTCACTTGGGTGTTGAGCGGAATGCTCTCGTTCTATCCGTTCGCGGATTCGGCCGAAAGTTGGCCAACGTCGGGGGACGTCGCAGCGCTCCGCGCAGCCCCGCTCGATCCGCTGTCATTCAGCCGCAATTTGGGCGAGGCGCTCGACGCGTGTGGGCGAAGTCTGGGCGGCGCAGTCAAGCGCGTCGAGTTGACGGTTGCTGGACAAACAGCATTTTACGTGTGCACCGACGGTCACGGCGCGTCTCGAATCCTGAACGCCAACGACGATAGCCCTGCGGAAAACGCGCTCACCAAGAACACGATCGCAAGCTTGTCGCGAGCGCTGGGCGCCGGCGCAACGGTCGCGGAAGAGACCCTGCTCGAAAGCGGCGATGCGTATTATTACCCGACACACTTCGAGCCGGAGCTCACGTTTCCGGTTCTGCGAACACACTTCACGAGCGGCCTCGTCACCTACGTCAGTCCGCGGACCCTTCATGTGGAGCGCCGCTACTCGAGCAGCGGCGCCGCCTATCGTTGGCTGTACCACGGGCTGCACAGTCTCGACTTTCCCGCGCTCTATCGCCGCGCCTGGCTCTGGCATCCGACGATCGTCGCTGCCTTGCTCGGCGCAAGTCTACTAGCGGCAAGCGGCGTCTGGCTCAGCTTCCGTGTCGCTACCGGACGCTCCCGCCGTCCCTGGCGCGCCACTCGACAGGTTCAACCGAGCTCGAGCCACTCCGACCTGGAGGCATCATGAACAAAGCCGCACCGCCCGATTTCCTCGAACCCGAAGCGATCGGCGTGTTTTCCGAGGCAGCGCGTCGGGCCGTCTACGAATGCATCGCGCTACGCCGAGACGTCCGTCACTTTCGGCCGGGCGTGCCGGTCGAGAACGAAACACTGACGCGGATTCTTCGGGCCGCTCAGCAGGCGCCGAGCGTCGGTTTTTCTCAACCTTCGGGTTTCATCGTGATCCGCGACCTCGATCTCCGCGGGCGGGTACGCGAAAGCTTCCTGAACTGCCGCCAAGCCGAGGCGCAAAGATTCCCCGAGGCGCGACGCGATGCGTACCTCGCTCACAAATTGGAAGGGATCTGCGAGTCTTCACTCAACCTGTGCGTGGTGGTCGATCTGCGAGATCGCGAAGAAGTGATCCTGGGCACGACGGTACAACCCGAAGCCGTGCGAGCGAGCGCCTGCTGTGCCGTAGAGAATCTGTGGCTCGCAGCGCGCGCCGAAGGGATCGGCGTCGGCTGGGTAAGCATCGTCGAACCCGCCGTGCTCCGTCGCGAATTATCATTGCCGCCCGGCGTCGAACCGATCGCCTATTTGTGTCTCGGTCATCCAATCGCTTTTCGGCGCCGACCGATGCTCGAGGAGACCGGTTGGCGATGCTCGATTCCGCTCGATGAAGCCATCCATTGGGATGGGCGATGGCGCGAAGAACAGCGCGCCTTGCTAGCGCCGATGCGGATGCCCACCGCAACCGCGAGCGAGCGCTCAGCCGTATTGCCCGCGAGCACAGCGGCGATCCACGCAGCGCGCGAGCACCTCGCCTCATTGACGAAGCCCGTCGGAAGCCTCGGTCGATTGGAGGAGCTCGCGGTGTTCTACGCCGGCGCGCGCCGAGCATTTCCGGCTCCCGCTTTGGCACGCGCAACGCTCGCGATATTCGCCGGTGATCACGGGATCGCCGCACACGGAGTGAGCGCCTATGGCTCGACGCTAACGGCCGCGATGGTCGCGAACGTGATGTCCGGCGGAGCCGCGGTCTCTGCCATGGCCGCGGATTGCCGTCTCGAGCTCCTGTTGACGGACGTTGGAATCGCAGGCGATCTGAGCGCGATTCCGACCGCGCCGTTGATCGCGTTGCAGCGCCAGCGTGTTCGAGCAGGAACAGGCGACCTGTCGCGTGAGCCGGCCATGACGAGAGCCGAGGCCGAATCAGCGCTCGCTGTCGGCGCGAGAGCCACCAATTCCGCAATCAGCGGCGGAAGCGACGCGATCGCCGTGGGCGAAATCGGCATTGGCAACACGACTGCCGCCGCTGCGCTGGTCAGCGCTCTCGCTGGCGTCGCGCCTTCGCTCGTCGTTGGGCGCGGAACGGGCCTCGGCGACGAGGCGATGGCGCGCAAAGTCGCGTTGATTGAGCAGGCGCTCGCGCTCCACGCGCCAAACCTCGATGACCCGCTCGGCGTGCTCGCGGCGCTCGGAGGCTTGGAGATCGCGGCGCTCGTCGGGTGCATGATCGAGGCAGCACGACACGGAGTCCCCGTGATCCTCGACGGATTCGTGACCAACGCAGCGGCCCTGGTCGCAACGCGCATGGAACCGAATCTCAGTGGCTATCTACTCGCTGCGCATGAATCGCCGGAACCGGGCGCAAAAGCCGCGCTCGCACAGCTTCGGCTCACGCCCCTGTTGGGGCTTGAAATGCGCCTCGGCGAGGGGACGGGGGCCTGCCTCGGGCTTGCGCTACTCCGCACCGCGGTGCACACGCAGTCGTCGATGGCAACCTTTGCCACCGCAGGCATCGTCGGTCGATCGGGAATCGAGCAAGGCCTCGACGCGTGCCAGGCTTGCGAAGCGCTAGACCCCATGTGAAACTTGGCGCGTTGCGAAGTCGTCAGGCGGGAGGCACGATGAGAAGCAGACTAAGAGCGGGATTGAGCGCGATGGCAATGCTGGCGCTCTCGGTTTGGCTGCCGGCATGCGGCGATTGCGAGGACGAGACGGCCGTGGCGGAGAAGTTCCTGGCAGCACCGACCAACTTGAGCTGTCAGACCAACGCGGACTGCGAAGTCGTGTCGACGGGTTGCGGGCATCCAGCACGCAGCGCGTGTGGACAGGCTCAGCTGAATCACGCTGCCGCCGCCAGCTCACACTGGAAAACGCTACAAGCCGACCTCGTCAACTGCGACAACAAGTGTGAGCAATGCAACATCGGAGTCATACCCACTTGTTCGAACGGCTTTTGCGGCGGCGCGCCGTAAGGTCCGATTGCGACCGAGAGCTGGGGCGCCCACGATCCAGCATCGCACCTCCCGACACGGCGCTGTTCCCGTCGCATGTCGTCTTCATTGGACGAGGAGCGCCGTCACACTCGGACCTCAGAACACGCTCATCGGCTCCCTGAGGTTGAACCGCCGAGCCGCAGAGGCCGCAGAGATCTGAGGGAGATTTTGGGGTTCCCGCTCAACGTCGGAGCGCACGTTGTCACGCCGCAGACAGTCGAACAGAGGAACCCCCAATCTCCTTCTCTCTCAGATCTCTGCGGCCTCTGCGGCTCGGCGGTTAGTCCCCTCGTCGCGACGCCGAAGGCTTTGACGGTTGCGACGGGGTCGGTGACCATCAATAAAATCTCTAGTGGAGGAGCGAAGTCCCACGCGTCGCTACGCTTGCACTGGAAACCGAGCAGACTTCCGCATCATTTCCGCGGGCTGAGCGCGAGCGAAGGGTAGAAGGAAGTGAGCAGGAACGGTACGTTCGCTGCGTGAATTCTCAGGTCCATGCGGCGCGAATGCGCCACGTGCCGGCGCTCGACGGGCTGCGCGGTATTGCGCTGCTCGGGGTGCTCTTGTTCCACTCCAACGGCGTGCTGGCCGGCGGCTATTTGGGCGTCGATCTGTTCTTCGTCCTGTCTGGCTTTTTGATCACGTCGCTGCTGCTCGCCGAGCAGCGTGAAACGGGGCAGATCGCGCTCGGTCCGTTTTGGATTCGGCGCGCACGGCGGCTTTTCCCAGCGTTGCTTTCGTTGATGCCGGTGGTCGCGATCTACGGGCGCTACTTTGCTCGGACGGACGAGCTGCGCACGGTGCGCGCACAAGCACTGGCAACGCTGGCTTACGTCGCCAATTGGCAGTCCATCTTTCGCCACCAAAGCTACTGGCAGCTATTCGCAGCCCCGTCTCCGCTCGAGCATACCTGGAGTCTGTCTATCGAAGAGCAATTCTACGTCGTGTGGCCGCTCTTGGTCAGCCTCGTGCTACGGCGATACGCCGGCCGCCAGCTGCTCGGCGTGTGTCTCGTGCTCAGCGCGCTGTCGATGACGGCGATGTACTTGCTGTTCGATCCGGGAAACACCACCCGCGCGTACTTGGGCACGGACACGCGCATGAGCGGGATCCTGTTCGGTGCCGCTTTGGCCACGCTGATTTCACCGAACGATCGCTTCACGGATCGCAGCGTGCGCGCGCTGGATGCCGCCGGATTGCTTGCCGTGCTCGGCTTGGGCGCGGCCTGGGTCACGCTGCGCGGCACGAATCCGTTCCTCTATCACGGTGGCTTCTGGCTGACCGAGCTCGGCGCGCTCGTGCTCATCGCCTGCGCGATCGCGGGCGAACGCAGCGTGATCGCCCGCCTGCTCTCGATTCGCCCGCTCACCTGGCTCGGGACGGTAAGCTACGGGGTTTACCTGTGGCACTGGCCAGTCAACGTGTTCTTGTCGACCGAACGCCTGCATTTGCATGGCTTCGCGCTGCACGGCGTGCGCTTCGCCCTTACCTTCGCGATCGCGATGGTGTCTTACCGCTTTCTCGAGCAACCGATCCGCAAACACGGAGTTCCGTTCAGTCGACCGCTGTACGTCGTCCCCGCGGCGGTCGCGCTCTCGGTGCTGTTGATCGTGCACGCGACGCACGCGGAGGGTCGCACTGAGCCGCCCGCGCCGTCGGCACAGCTACCGAGTTCGGTTACCGCGCCAGAGTTCGTGCGCTTTCGCATCGCCGTGTTCGGTGATTCCACCGCCAATTCCCTCGGCTGGAGCTTGCGCACTCTGCACGGCCAAGGCGTCGCCGTCGAGCTAATGGGCAAGGACGGCTGCAACATGCTCGAGGACACCTGCCAAGGTTCGCAGTGGGTCGAGCAAGTGCGCTCGGTCCACCCGAACGTGAGCATCGTGTATTTGGCTGGCGTATTTCTGTATGGCTTTCACGTGAAGGGTGATTGGCACACCGCGTGTCGCCCGGATTGGGATCAAAAGCTGGGGCGCGTGCTCACCTTGCGCCTGGGCGAATTGGCGCATGAAAGCGGCATGGTGTTCACCGCGACCGTGCCCTACCCTGTCGGACCGTACGAGAACGACAGCAACGATCGCCGCGATTTTCACGAGCGTGTCGATTGCATCAACGCGGTGATCCGCAAGGCCGCGGCGGAAATACCGGGGGTGCGCGTGCTCGACGTGGGCGCTCGCCTTTGCCCGGGCGGCGTGTGTGAACAAGACGTCGGCGCGGCCGAACCGATCCGCCCGGATGGCGTCCATTTCTCGATCGACGCTTCGAAGGGCCTGGCACACTGGGTGTACGAGGAGCTTCGGCGCTGACTTCACTGCCCAACTTGCGCAGCTACGACAGAGCCTGGTTCGATGCAGCGACGCCGGACCTGGTCAAAGGTCTGCGCGGCGGGGTTGCCACGCTGGTGCCCTTCTATTTGGCGATTTGGCTCAATCGCCACGAGTTCGCCTGGATGGCGCTAGGCGGTTGGCTCGGTACACTCGTGGATCCGGGCGGGCTACGCAGCACACGAGCGAAAACGACCAGTGCCTTCGCGTTGTTCGGCGGGGTTAGCTTGGGATTTTCCGAATCACTCGCGAACAATCCCTGGCTGGCAACGCTCGGGCTGATGCTGGTGGCATTTCCAGCGTCACTCTTGCGCTCGCTGGGCGCGGTCTGGTCGAGCGCAGGCACGATGATCACGATCGTGGTTGCCATTGGCGGCGCGCAAGGCGGCGAGGCCCCGCTGCTCGACGGCGCCTGCTTCACCTTGGGAGCCGGCTTTGCGACCCTGCTCTCTTCGGTAATTTGGCCAATTTGGACGCATTTGCCGCTGCGCCGAGCCGAAGCCAATGTGTTCGAACAACTGTCGCGCTACGCGGCAGAGATCGAAGCTTGCGTGCGCGCAGAGCTGCCCGACGGCGATCCTCGCTGGAGCGAACTCGCGCGCATTCATCATCGCCGGATCCGTGAAGCCATCGAAGAGTCACGCCGCTTGGCGCTCGGCGGCCGCGCACGGCGCGCAGGCGAGACTCGCATCGGCAGCAATCTTCGGGTGTTACTCGGCCTGGCTGAAGCGCAATTTCCGTTGCTCGTCACGCTCAAGGAGGCGAGCGAGCTGGAAGGCGCAAAGAGCGCACGGCAAGCCATCCTCGCGCGCCTACACCGACTCGCCGAGCGCAATCTCGACACGGCAACCACGCTGCGCGCACCGAATTTACGTGCCGACGACAGCACACCGACCGTGCCACCGCCGGGAAGCGCGGCCGATCGAAGCTCGTCGATCGCCGCGCTGCTCGAACACCTCGACGACGCGAGTCGCGCTGCACAAGCACTGACGTCGGCGTTGGATGCGCGCGCCAACGCTGACGCAGAACAACCGAGCCGCAGCCGAAAGACGCTCCGCGATCGCTTCCGTTCCTGGCGCGGCGAGCTCGCCGTGCTGCGTGACGCTTGTTCGCCGCGCTCCACGTTCTTTCATCACGGAGTGCGGGTCGCGTGCACCGTCGGCATAGCGTCGCTGATCGGGCATCGAGTCTCGGTGCACCCGCATTGGGTGACCGTGACCACACTGGCGGTCCTGCAGCCGTATTCGGGAGCCACCTCGGCGAAGGCCGCACAACGCGTGCTCGGCACCGTGCTCGGCAGCATCGCCGCCGTGGGGATCACGCTGCTTCTGCATTCGCCGGTAGCATTGGCCGCGGCCATGTTTCCGCTCTCGGTGGCCGCGGTCGCCACCCATCGTCGCAACTATCGGTTATTCACGTTTTTTCTGACGCCGGTGTTCGTGCTCTTGGCCGAGCGCTTCCACGGCGATTGGTGGGTGGCCGCTGCGCGAGCCTCGGACGCCGCGATCGGCGGAGCGATCGCGTTCGTGGCCGCGGTGTTCGTCTTTCCGTCGCGTGAACGGACGCGCTTGCCCGAACTCTTGGCGCGCATGTTGGATGCCGTCGCGGTCTATGCCATGACCGTATTCGAAGGCGTCAGCAATCGCCATTCAGAGACCGTGGAAGCGCGCATCATGAACGCGCGACGTGACGCGGGCATCGCGCTCGGCGAGGCTGAAAATTCACTGGAACGGCTGCTGACCGAGCCGCGGCACGATACCCCTGCGGGTGAATACGCCTTACAACTGATCACCTATGCGCGACGTGCGGCCGGCGCGCTGACCACGATCGACACTTACTCGGCGCGCGATCTCGACAGCGCAGGGCCGATCGCCCCAGAGCTCGCGCGAACGCTCGAGATCTTTTTGGTCGGCACCCTGCACCAAGCGGCCGGCTTTGCGCGCGGCCTAAAACCGGCTGTCGAGAGCCCAGTTCCGGATCTCCCCCCTGACTTGGATCCGCGCATTCACTCCACGCTCGCGCGCTTGTTGCGCGGCGCTCATTTGCTCACGGACCTATCGCGCGGCGGGATCGATCGAGTGGCGAGCGAAGCCAGCAGCACCGGTTAGCGCAGCATGAAAAAGATCAGCACCCCGGTCACCGACACGTACAGCCAGATCGGCAAAAACACGCGATTCAAGCGACGATGCCGCACGAACGAGCGCTTGAACGCGAAGTAGAACGACGTCAACGCGAGCGGCACCACGCTCAGCGAGAGCAAGATGTGGCTGATCAAGAGCGCGAAGTACACCAGGCGAATCGGCCCCACCCCGGTAAACTTCGTATCGCCGTGGACGAAGTGATAACTCAGGTAGCCGACCAAGAAGAGCGAAGAGCACGCAAACGCGCTGACCATGAGCACGCGATGAACCGCGATCTTCTTCTGGCGAATGGCGACGTAGCCCGCGACCAGGCACAACGCCGACAGCGCGTTGAAGCTGGCGTTGACCGCCGGCATGAAGCTCAAATCCGGTCCGCCCGCGCTCTTCCCGCGCAGGAGAATGAACGCGATGAACGCGACCGCCACCGTAGACAGCACTGCGTTGAACGTAAAAAACGTACGGTCGGAACGCGGCGTCACCAGAGCGTCAGAGTTCATCAGGCGCCTGCCTTAGCATCGCTCTGCCCCCGCCGGCAGCCGCAAAGCGACGCTGGCGGAAGCCCCAGGGCGGTGTACGGTAACCCCAATGTCGCCGGAAACCACGTCGGAACACAGCCGCTCGGCAACCGACGACAATGGCGTCGATCGCTCTCAGATTCGCGAGATGCTTCAGCTTACGCCCGAGCAACGACTGACCCGCGTCCAAGATTTCCTCGAGTCCGTATTCGCAATTCGAGAACTGAATGAAACGCGCCCGGTTCGCTGAAGGGCGCCCGAAGGACCTTGCGGTCCTCCCATTCTTGGAAGCCACGATCGACGAGATTGCCAAGAGGGGCTGAGCCCGGCTTCCGAAGCTACTTCGGCAGATAGCTCTGCTGAGCCCGACGCTGCTGATCGACTTGGTTCGAGCGCGCGGCGGCGGCGGCCGCCATGGTGGCCACGACGTAGCTCGCAGTGGCGGCCGAGGCACCTTGTTGTGAAGCGTCGGTAACGGGTCCTGGCGCCGAAGCTGGGGGAGCTGGGTTTGGCACGCCCGGTGGAGCGGACACAGCGGGTGGCGCAGGTTGTGGGGGCTGCCCAGGCGGAGCCGGAGGAGCGGGTGGAGCGGGTGGCCCGGGCGGAGCGCCTGGGGCCGCAGGTACTGGCTGGCAAACGCAACCTGGCAAGGTGTCCGAAACGAGCACCAGCGCACCCATACGCATACCGAGTTCGACGCAGCGCGCTTCGCAATCGGATGGGCCCTGGTGCTTCGATTCGAGCTCGCTCGCCTTCATGTATCCCGGGCTGCACGCCGCCAAAGCCGTTGCAAAAACGCCAGTGATTGCCAAGAAAAAGCGCTGGTTCGTCATATTCCGTCCGGTTGGTCGAGAGCACGAGCACGCTAGCAAGATTTACCGACAGAAGACACTACGAGACACTGGCGTTACTGACTCACGGTCGTAGACTTGACCAGGTCTGTGATTCTAGTCACTGACGCACCACTCGAGGAGCGTGTCATGCACACACGAAATCTGGGGAATCTGACGGTCTCAGCGCTCGGGCTCGGCTGCATGGGCATGAGTGAATTCTATGCCGGCCGGGATGACGAAGAGTCGCTGCGGACCATCGATCGCGCTCTCGAACTGGGCATCACCCTCTTGGACACTGCCGACATGTATGGGCCGTTCACCAACGAGGAGCTCGTCGGCCGCGCGCTTCGTGGCAAACGGCGTGACAGTTTCGTGCTCGCTACCAAGTTCGGCATCGTGCGCGGCCCCAAGCCGCAAGACCGCGGCATCGATGGCAGCGCAGCCTACGTGAAGAAGTCGATCGACGGCAGCCTATCGCGGCTCGGCGTCGATCACGTCGATCTGTATCAATACCACCGAGTGGATTCCAAAACGCCAATCGAAGAAACCGTGGCTGCGATGGCAGACTTGGTGAAGGCGGGCAAGGTTCGCTTCATCGGGCTATCGGAAGTGAACGCGACCACGCTTCGTAAAGCACACGCGGTGAGTCCGATCAGCTCGGTGCAGTCGGAGTACTCGCTGTGGACGCGTGATCCAGAAACCGACGGCGTGCTCGACACCTGTCGCGAACTCGGGATCGGCTTTCTCGCATACAGCCCGCTCGGCCGCGGCTTCTTGACCGGGCAAATCAAACGCTTCGAAGATTTCGCCGAGGATGACTATCGGCGATTTTCTCCGCGTTTTCAGGGTGAGAATTTCCAAAAGAATTTGGATTTGGTGACACGCATCACGGAGCTTTCGCGCGCGCGCAACGCGACGGCTTCGCAGATGGCACTCGCTTGGGTGATGGCAAAGTCACCGCAGGTGGTGCCCATTCCTGGCACCAAGCGGCGCAAGTACCTGGAGGAAAACGTGCACTCGCTCCAACTCCAGCTGAGCCCTGCCGAGCTCGCCCAGTTGGATGCAGCTTTTCCAATCGGAGCGGCTTCGGGCCCGCGTTATCCAGAAGCGATGATGAGTAGCCTCGGTCGCTGATCACGAACGGTCAACACGCCGCAGCGTGGCAAATCGCCGGTGGCGGTTCTACACAGCGCGAGTTTCAGTCCCGAAACATTGCTCTGAATGACAACGGCTATGGCCGCTTGCGCAGCCGTTGGAGCCTCGCTCACTCACCAGAAAGCGCGACAGCTTTGCGCGTTGCGAGCGGCACTCATCTTGCTTTGACGGGGTCAGCGGCGGCTTGCGGCGTTGCTGCCGGCCAAATTCTGCGAAGCAAGTCATGAGTGACCCACTTTCCACAGTAAACGGTACCCAACTCGTTCCCGGCTGCGTTGTCGGCAACAAGTACCGAATCGACGGCTGCCTTGGCGAGGGCGGCATGGGCGTCGTTCTGAGCGCGACCCATCTCGAGCTGGATGCGCCGGTGGCGATCAAGATCGTGCGCGAAGAATACGCGGGCAGCGAGGACATCGTTGAGCGCGTGTTGTTCGAGGCGCGAGCAGTGGCGCGCATGCGGAGCAACCACGTGGTGCGCGTCCTGGACGTGGCACGGCTCGATTCGGGCTGCCCGTACATCGTCATGGAGCAGCTTCAGGGTGAAGACCTGGGACACGCGCTTTGGGAGCGCGGGCCGCTCTCCGTGCCGCAAGCGATCGACTACCTCCTGCAAGCCTGTGACGGTTTGGCAGAGGCGCACGGTCTTGGCATCGTGCACCGCGATCTGAAACCGGGGAATCTGTTTCTCGCCACGACGCCGGAGGGCGTAGTGTTGAAGGTGCTGGACTTCGGGATCTCCAAAGAGATCGATTCGCCGCTGCGCTCGGTCGCGCGCATTCCGCGTACCTCACTCACCAGCGCAGGCGATCCAGTGGGCTCGCCGTTCTACATGGCGCCCGAGCAAATGCGCGCTTCCCCCGACGTCGACTCACGCGCCGACATTTGGTCACTGGGGGCGATCTTGTTCGAGCTCTTGACGGGTCAGTGCCCGTTCGAGGGAGAGACGATCACCGAGGTCTGCGGCAAGGTGATGGTCGAGGCTCCGCCTTCGCTGAGCGCATACTCGAGCTGTGCGGCCACTGAACTCGACTCCGTCATCGCGCGTTGTTTGGAGAAAGATCCGAACCTTCGCTATCAAAGCGTCGGGGAGCTTTCCCATGCGTTGCGCTCTTGGCGTCCGAGTGAGGACGTGGAGCTGCCGGAGCCCGAGCCCCAATGGCGGCTGCGACGCTCTGCACGTTTGCCGCTGGCGATGGTCGGCTTGAGCGCGCTGCTCGTGCTGGGCGGTGTCGGCCTCTGGCAGGCGCATGGTAATGCCGCAAGCTTTGGACCTCCGCGCGCGGTGCAGCCCGTGATCGCGGCTGCAGCCAGCGCCCTTTGGCGCTCACTGCCGGAGCCGCCCATCGTCGAGCCCGTGGCAAGTGATGCGCACGCGCATTCGAAGAGCAAACGCGCTACCTACCCATCGTTCTTTCGAACTACCCCTAAAGATCCTGCGCCCGTCATCCGCACCATGACTCGCGCAGAGCCCGCGGAGATCGCCCTGGACACCAGCAGCGACGCCACGACACCCGCCGCCGAAACCGCACCCAGCCAAGCTTCCTCCGCCCAAGCCAACGAGGCCACGACCAACGAGCCTCCGGTGAACGCCGTCGATCCCGTGAGCGGCCGATACGGCCTATGATCTCCAGCTTTTCTGTGATCTCGTAGGCGAATTACGCAGAGCGAGCTAAGAGTCGTCGCCAGGTCTAAACGGCGCCTGGGACATGTTCGACTTCTTCAAGAATCGACGACGCGAAGCACTCCGAGCACAGCCACTCAGCGTTGAAGAACGCGCGCTGCTCGACAAGAATATCCCTTACCTCAGCCGATTGAGCACCGAGGACCGCAGCGAGCTGGAAGGGCTGGTGCGAATTTTCTTGGCCGAGAAATCCTTCGAAGGTTGCGGCGGCCTCGAGCTCACCGATGAGATCAAGCTGACCATCGCGGGCCAGGCTTGCTTGCTCTTGCTGCATCGCGAGACCGACATCTATCCAAACGTGGACTCGATAGTCGTCTACCCGAGCGCATATCGCGTACCCACCCAACAGCACGATGGCCTGGTCGTGATCGAAGAAGATCAGACTCGTCTAGGAGAGTCGTGGCAACGCGGATTGGTGGTGCTTGCTTGGGATCACGTGCTGGCGGGAGCTGCGCAACCGCGCGATGGCCAAAACGTCGTGCTGCACGAATTCGCACACCAGCTCGATGGTGAAAACGGCTCGATGAACGGCACGCCCGAACTTGGCGCGCGCGCACGCTACACCTCCTGGGCGCACGTACTGGGGGACGAATTCGAAGAACTCTCGCAGCGCCTGCACGCGGGCCGACGCAGCGACATCGATCCCTACGGGGCCACGAATCCAGCCGAATTCTTCGCGGTGTTGACCGAGATGTTCTTCGAAAAGCCGCGCGCGCTCAAACTCCGGCATGCCGAGCTGTATGCGGAGCTAGCCGATTTCTACAAACAAGACCCAGCGCGATCCTGATCTTCAGCGCGCAGCGACCCAGCGTTCGCAGAACGCGCTTGTCGAACCGTGAGTAACGCCAGACCAGCCAGGAATACGGCGCTGAACACGGCCGTGAAATGCAGGCCCGTCGTGAACCCTTCACGTGCGCGTGCCAATAGCCCGCTCGCGGATTGAACAGGCAACTCGGACGCTGCGGCGAGCGCTCCACTCAAGCTGTCTCGCACAGCGCTGCTCGAAGGTTCGGACAGCCCCGCGCCGTTCCAATCAGTCATGTGTAAGCGATATGCGGAGCTCACTACGCTGCCGAGCACGGCGATGCCCAGCGCACCACCGAGCTCCGCGCCCGTTTCCGAGAGCGCCGCTGCCGCTCCCGCACGCTCGGGCGGCGCAAATCCGACGATGCGATCGGTCGACAGGGTCAGCACTGGCGCGATCCCAACCGCGAGTACCGCCGAACCTGCGACGACGTAGCCAACCGGTGTTCCAACCGAGATTTGGCTGAGCAGGACCGAGCCGAGCACCCCGACCGAAAGACCCAACACCAGCACCGACTCGGCACGCAGCCGCCGCACCAAGAGCGGAGCCAAAATCGAGCCGACGATGAAGCCCCCGGAGAACGGCACGGTCCACAGACCCGCTGAAAGTGGCGACAACCCGAGCACGAGCTGTAAGTACTGGGCAACCGTGAGCAGCGTTCCAAACGTGACGAACACGCACAGGGAGTTGGTAGTGAGCGCGGCCACGAATGCGGGGCGCCGAAACAGCGCGAGATCGATCAGCGGGCTAGCGATCCGACGCTGCCGGCGCACGAACGCCATTCCCAGCGCAATACCGACGAGGAGGAGCAACGCGCAAGATGCGCGCAAGCCGTGCAGTGCCGTCTGTTTCAGCGCGTAGATCACGGACAGCACGCCACACAGCGACATCGAGGCGCTCAGCAGATCGATCTTTCGACCATCAGGATCGCGGAATTCCGGGAGCAAGACCGGGCCGACCAAGAGCAGCAGCGCCATCACCGGCACGCCGATCAGGAACGCCGATCCCCACCAGAAATATTGCAATAGAAGCCCGCCGAGCAACGGTCCGACTGCAGCTCCGACGGCATAGCTGGTCGCCCAAATCCCGATCGCGGTGGTGCGCTCGCGCTCGTCCGCAAACATGTTGCGAATCAACGACAGCGTCGAGGGAGCGAGCGTGGCTCCTGCCACGCCGAGCAACGCGCGGGTGGCGATCAGCATTCCCGCGCTGACCGAGAAAGCTGCCAACACCGACAGGGCGCCAAACGCGGCCGCGCCGAGCAGGAGCAACTTTCGCCGGCCAATGCGATCACCGAGTGCGCCCATCGGGATCAATGCGCCAGCCAGCGTGAAGCCGTAGATGTCGACGATCCAGAGCTGCTCCACGCTACTCGGCGAGAGCGCGACGCTCAGTGACGGCAGCGCGAGGTTCAGCACCGTCAGATCCATCGAGTAAAGCAGGCAGGGCAGCGTGATCACGGCCAAGCCAATCCAGTCACGTCGGCTGGCTTGGGTGCTCGGGCTCATCTCGGGCCTTTGTAGCACCTCCGCGAGCGAAGCAACGGAGGAAGTGCCCGCTCAGCTCAGCGAATCACATCGTTGCGTTTGCAACCGAACGCAACGTCCATCTTGGCATCACTGGCAGCGCTGACGCGCTCGCACGTCTTGGGGCAGAGCACGACTTGTTTCGGATCCTTCGGATCGTCGTAGTACCACGCGCTCTCCGCAGAGAGTTCGCAGTCGTCCGCGCTATCGACGTAAAAGAACGTCTCGGGCTTGTTTTTGCCCTGACCGAACGTCACGTTGACGGCGGCGTAGTCGATTTCGCCCTTCTTTGGCGGTGGAATGTCGTAGCTGCACGACAGCGCCGAACGACGAATGCCGTCGAGCGCTTCCAAGAACTTTTGCGTCACATTGCCGCTGGTCGCGATCACGGCCGCGCTTTCGGTGCCACCCGCTTCGGCAATGGCGTTCAGCGCAGTCAGCTCTTCACCCACGCCGATGACGAACACCGGGATCGACGGCTTGCCCCCGTAGGCGTCCTTGGCCAAGGCCAGGGCGTTGTCGAGCGAATTGACGGGATCGATGTTGGATGCGGTGCACGTGTCATCTGGAATGCCGTCGGTCGCGAGCACCAACACGGGCTTGCGATCGAGGTGCGCGCCGGCCCAGTCGCGCATGTAGCCGATCATGCCCTGCATCACCTGCACGAGTGGAGTACCACCCGACATGCGCTGCGCATCGACCGCGGAGCTGAACGCCGGTTGCACGCCAGGCAAGACTTGCATCGGCACGATCGGCGTCGCGTACTCGTCGACGTTGCACACTTGGCGCACCGGGAAGAACTGCAGCGCCACGCCCATGTTCATGTAGTTCGGATTCTTGGCGAACACGTTCAGCGCGTCGTGGACTTGCAGCCACTTGTCGTTGAAATCCATGGAAAACGAGGTATCCACCGCGAGTCCCATGTCCAGCGGAACGAGCGCGACTTGCTGCGCGTTCGACGCGCAGGTCTCCATGTTCGGATCGACCTCGCTGGTCTCTCCGCCATCACCCGGTCCGACATCGATCTGGTTGGCGGTGCCCCCGTTGGCGTCGGGGTCGTTCGTCACGCCACCGCTACCACCCGCCATCGGCTCCGGTTTGCTGCTCGAGACGCTGGGCGATCCGCAGCCCGTGAGGAATCCCAACAATCCGACGCAAGTGACGATGCCCAACGCTCGCAATGATTTCTCGCTCTTCATGTTCCGCCTCAGCACGGGCCGCAATACACCTGGCCGCCGCAACCATCGTCGACGTTCCCGCAGCGGCTGCCGCAGGGAGTCTTGGTGCAACCGCACACGCCGCTTTGTTGGCTTCCGCCGCAGGTGTCGTAGCTCGGCAGCCCGTGATCGGCGCACGTGCACTTCAATGTGCCGCCGCAGCCATTCGGGAAGGTGTCGCCGCATTGGTCCGGGAAGTCAGCGCAAGTCTTGAGCGTCGGACAGCTGCAAGTGCCCGGCGTATTGACGGTGGTCTTGCTGCAGACATTGCCAGTTCCCGAGCAACCACAGTCGATCTTGCCACCGCAGCCATCGTCGAGCTGGGTGCCGCACTTGCCGGAGTAGTAGCCGCTGCACGTGCGCGGTGTGCAGCAGGTTTGCGAGCCCGCAGTGCCCTGACAAAGCGCCGTGCCACTGCACTTGCAGTCGACTGAACCGCAAGCGTTCGTCACGGTCTTGCCGCAGGCATTACCGCACGTCGGCAGTGCGCAGCAATTGCCGGAAACGCACGCCTTGCCCGAGCCGCAGTCCGCGTTGCAAACCTTGTTGCCGCAGGTGTTGGTCAAGGTCACACCGCATTGCGTGCCGCACGTGGGCAGCGCGCAGCACGTATCCGCAGCAGTATCACAAGCCTTGCCGCTCCCGCACGAAGTGGTGGAACAAGTTCGTGAGCCGCAGGCATTGGTCAGCGTGACATCGCACTGGCCGTTGCACACCGGCAGATCGCAGCAGGTGCCAGAGACTGCGCCAGACGCCTTTTTGCAAGTTTGCGAGCCGCAGGTATTGCAGGTGATCGTGCCGCCGCAGCCGTCATCGAGTGTGCCGCACTGGCCGGGATAGAAGCTGCAATCGTGTTTCTGGCAGCACGTGCCGCTGGCCGCCGTGACCTTCGTGCTGCACACGCCGCCCGTGCCGCAACCGCAATCGAGCGTCGCACCGCAGCCGTCGGGCAAGCCGGTACCGCATTGGCTCTTGTAGTCGTCCGCGCAGGTCTTCGGTGCACAGCAGCTGCCATCGGCCTTGCACACTTCCTTGGCGCCTGCGGTGGTCTTGGGGCAGTCCTTGTTCAGCTTACCGTTGCAACCGTCGTCGAACGTGCCGCAGGCCACTGCGTCGGCTTCAGGCGGCAGTTTGGGCGCGCAGGGGGCGCCGCACTTGCCGTTGCTGTTACACACGTCGGGCTTGGTGCAGCTGCCACAGTTGACCAGCTTGCCGCCGCAGCTGCCCATCGTCTGTCCGCACTCGCGTTGCTCGACGATGCACTGCCAGGGCTGCTCGGGCGGACCACAACGATTGGCAATGCCGTCGGTCGCGCATTCTTTGCCCGTTGGACAATCCCCGCATTTGACGGTGCCGCCGCAGCCGTCGGAAATGTAGCCACATTCGGCGTTTTTCGCGGCACAGAGCTCACTCGTGCTCTTCGGCACGCATTGTCCATCGGCGGCCTTCGGCGCGGGCTCGCAGCGGTTGTAGGCCAGGTTGCACACCTTTCCGGTGTCGCACTCACCACAGTCTGTGGAGTTCTTGTGACTGCCGCAGCCGAGCCAAGCCGTACCGCATTCGATGCCCAGATCGGCGCAGGTCGGCTCAGTGCACGTGATGCATTGGTTGGTATCCGGATCACATTCCTGGCCGTCAGGGCAATCACCGCAGTCGAGCCGCTGACCACAGGTGTTGCGAATGCGCCCGCATTTCGCTCCGAGCTCGTCGCAGGTGAGCTTGGGCGCAATGCAACTGTGGCTGTCTCGGTCGCAAGCCAATCCGTCAGCGCAGGTCCCGCACTCGAGATCGAGCCCCGTACACGGATCGTGCACGGGGCCGCACAGCGAGTCGCACGAGGTGTAAACCGGCTGACAGGCGGGCAGCGAGGTGGTGCCTCCGTCGCCTATGCCGTCATTTCCAGCACTGCCGGCACTGCCGACGTCGCTCGCGCCAGCATCACCGTTGCCAACCAAGCGACCGCCGTGACCGTTCATCGTGCGACCTGAACTGCCGGATTGTGCGCGATCGCCGGCCGAGCCTGGAGAGTCACCGCTGCCACCGCTCCCGAGCACCGGCGGGTGGCTCGAATTCGACCCACAAGCGGAGGCCAGCGCGGCCGCCATCAGCGCCGCAAGGAGTCCCTGAATCACGCGTCCAAAAGGACGCGAACTGCGAGTGCGGATCGGACTACTCATCGCTTGCTCGAACTCCCCGGTTGGCCGACGACAGTGAACGACCACCGTAAGAGTCGAGTTGCGCGACGGTCAACGTGAACACGCGACGCGGCGCTGTTTTGTCGCCGCGTCACGCACGCGCACGGCGCCTGCCCTACGCACGGCACCGCCATCCCACCTCGGCGACGCGACGCGTGCGCAACAACGCCTTTCTTGGAGGTGCGTTGCTGGAATGAGAGCGCCCCCTCTCCTAGAAATCAGGGCAGCTCAGAACAGCATGCCGACTTTGACCAGATCGATGGTCGGCAGCACCGTTTGGCCAACCGCTCCCGCGACATTCTCCATGGTTCGTTGCACGGGTGAGACCGCCTGTTGCACCGCGCTCGGCATGGTCGAGTTGACGAGCGTGCTCGAGACGTCGCTCTTGAGTGGGATTTGCAGGCCGGCGTCGATACCGATCGTGATGCCCGGATCCCAGGTCCACAGGAAGCCGACTTGCGGATTGAGGAAGATCGTATCAACCGCAAGGGTGACTGGCACGGTGTAGCCGTAGCCGGACACTGCAGCGTCCGCGCTCACGTGCTGACGACCTGCGCGCAGCCCGAGGAAGAACGGGCCGCGCAGCGGGAACACCCGCGCGCTGCCCGCGATCGCCGAGGCTCCAAAGTGCACGTCGGATACGGTCGCGCTCGGTAAGGTGCTGTATTCGACGCCGAGCGCGACCAAGCGCTCGATCTTGACCATACCCTCGACCGCCAAGGGCCGAGGGAACCCCGCGCTCACCAACGCACCGAGGCGAACGTGGTCCGTGCGCTTCGAGGACCGCTCGGGTTCGACCTTGGCGGGTCGATCCGCCACACTCGGCGACGCTGCGGCCCATTGCGGCTGGAGCGCGCTATCTTGCGCCGCCGCGGCGCTGTTCCAAACTGCACATGCACATCCGCAGCTCAGAGCGGCGCACCACGCACGGCGCTGAGCCGCACCACAGGATATCATTGGGATACCTCCTAGCGAGTCCGATGCACCTGAGTGCTCCGGCTTTCATCGCTAGGCGGTATCTAAATATTTCGCGCCTTCTCGACGCTAGCGCTGACCCGAAAAGGTCTTTGTGGACACAGTTCTCTTGCAACCAGGAATACGTTCTCGAAGAGTGCGCACTCACGTCAGATCGAGGCTGCCGCTCAGGATGCTCGCGTCCGTCGATTGACCGTAGGAATTGCTTTCGACGCCGAAGGCTTGTTGAACGGAGACGAGCAGGCGATTGCTGGGCGTGCCATTCGGACCGAGGTCGATGTGTCGACCGCCGCGCAGGGCGCCGCCCCAGCCGCCAGCGAGTAGCGTCGGTACTTGGCGAGAGCTATGCTTCGCCGGATCGCCCATGTCGCTCATGGCCACGAGCACGGTTTGCTCGAGTAGGCCGGCCTCCGAGAGGCGCTGCAGAATGCGCGCGATCTTTGCGTACGTGTAATGATTTTGGCGAGCGAGGCGAGCCTGCGACGCCGCATCCGAACCACCCATTCCGTTGCGGCCGGGGCTCGCGTAGCGATGCGCGACATCGGTGTGTACGTCTTCCGGCAATCCCGAATCGAAGTGGGTGCGGCTGAGATCGGCCAAAAACAAGGTACTGACGCGTGTCACGTCGCAAGCGAGCGCTTGCACCATGAGATCGATCTGCAAGTTGGTGATCAGGTCGAAGTACGGCTCTCCGCCTTGATACGAACCGACCGACGGAAATTGAGTCGAGTTGGGCGCTGCGGGGACTTTGCAGGTCACGGTCTGCCCGACGACGCGCTTTTCGAGATCGCGCAACGCGGTCGCGTGTTGATCGAGCTTGTCACGCTCCGCTTGCGGCGCGCGGGCGCCGAGCTCGGCGAGATCGGTCGTCCAGTAGTCGAGCAGGCTCTTGCCGAGGCGTTGTTCGCGCGCGGCGCGCGCGACCGCGGCGGGATCTGGATCGACGAGGAATTGTCCAAAAGCGTGATTGAACGTGGCCAGCGGATCGATGATTTTGGGCAGCGCGGTGCCGCCCTTCGCGTACGAGATGCACCATTGCAGCGCTGGGGCTGCCGAGCCCACACCGAGCACCAAGCTCGATAGCGGTGTCGCTTGGCCGAGCCCCTGCTCGATCGCCAGGAATTGATCGATGGATGCGTTCTGTCCGTTCGTGCCACTGCCGGTCAAAATCACGCGGGATGCGTCATGTCCTACGGTCGATGAGCGCAGGCCCGCGGTGAGATCGAGTCCCTCGAGGGCCACGATCTGATCGCGGAAGCTGCGACCGTAGGTCGCGGCGTCATCGAAGGGCGCGAGCGAACTGCCCGCGTACGCAATGTTGAAACCCGACTTGGGCACCCAAAACTCGCGCGCCATGCCGTGGGGCATGTAAACGCCGATGAAGTATTTGGCGGGCACGGGCGCCGCGTGGAGCGAGCGCGTCCGCGGAAACAGCAGAGTCAGCGCCGCTCCGGCTCCCAATGCCGTGAGGGCGGCGCGTCGGCTGATGGGCAACGAACTTCGGCGAATCATTGCGGCTTTCTCCAGGCGAACCAATCGCTCTTCACGAACTCCAAAAACAGGCCCAAAAACGTGCCTCGCCGTTCCGGACTCTTACTCTTCAACGAATCGACGAAGGCCTGCTCGACCAACGCATCGGTCTTGCCTGCGGCGAAGCGCACGACCTGTCGCGCCGCGCACTGCCGCACTTGTTCGGACTTGGCGAGCGCGCTCGACAGCGCCATGCTGTCGCCGAGCGCGAGCTGTTGTCCGTCGAGCTGAACGCTACCCGAGGTGTCGATGGGTCGCCCGGACTCGCTCGTGCGCAGCTTGCCCGCTGCGTCGAAGTTTTCGAACAAGAAGCCCACGCCGTCGAGGGTGGCGTGACAGCCGCGGCAGGCGCCGTCCGTCGCGTGGCGATCGTAGCGCTCGCGCGTGGTCGCATTGGGATCCGCGGGTGGAAATACGATATCCACTCCGAGATCGGTCGGCTTGGGGAAGTCCAAACACATGAGGCGCGTGAGCACGGCCTTGCCACGCAGCACCGGCGCACTTTCAGATTCATGCGCGAACGTGGCCAGGAAGCTCGCTTGCTGCAAAATGCCGACTCGGCCAAGCCCCGTCAGGTCGACGCGCGCCCCAGGGCCAGGCGACGTCGGTTGAATGCCGTAAAACCCCGCAAGCGCATCGGGCACGATGTCGTAACCCCCTGCCAAGAGCGCCGAAACCGAGCCAGCTTGCAGGGAAAAGACGTCGTCCACGAATTGGTTGGTCTCATCGACCATGGCCGTGCGCAGTTCCGGAAAGCCGGTGATCACCTGACTGGATTTGGCGAGTCCCTCGAGTCCGACCAGTCCGAGCCACTCTTGCACGAAGCGTCGGTAGAGATGGCGCGCTTGCCACGTGTGCAGCAGACGTAATGATTGTCGCTCGCGCTCGACCCCCGAATCGAGCTCGCCGCGAGCCGCCGCGAGCCGCAGCTCTTCGTCCGGCGGTTGACCGCTGATCAGCAGTGACAACTCGCTACCCAGCTCTTCGTTGCTCAGCCGAGTTGCGCCGGGCGTCGCAGCGCCGAGCGTCGTGGCGTATAGGAACTTGGGAGAGCCGAGCAGGGCACGCACGACCAGCGCGACACCGCTGTTGAAGTCAGCGCCTTCTGCACCAATCGTGAACAGACCGAGCAACTGCTCGACCTCTCGCGCGCTTGGCGCGCGCCGAAACGCCGTGTTCGACAGCATTTTCACGGTCGACTCCGCACATGCGCGATCGCTCGCGAGCGCCGTGCGCGCGCAACTCGGAAACTGCGGCAGGCTCAAATCGAGGTTTTCCGCCGTGCTACGCGAGGCGTCGAACAGTTGACCGAGCAACAGCGAATCGACGCTTTGAGCGACATTGCGCGAATAGTCCGACTGACGCGCGTCGGGCGGCAGTGCCGCGGATAGCCCAGTGACCGTGCCAAGCATGGTTTCCGCGCTCGCCTCGAGCTCGGCGGTGCTCAGCCGGCGTAGCGCGGGCGCAAGGCTCTGCTCTGGCGGGCCGCTGTCCGTTGCTGGCTCCGCGCTGCCACCGCAGCTCGCGCAGAGCGCGAACAACGCGCAGCCCATGACTCTGCTCAAAGTCATGGGCTGCCACCAACGCCGGCGCTCGAGCCAGCGGCACCAGCGCCACCACCGATTCCGCCTGAACCACCGATTCCGCTTGAACCACCGATTCCGCTCGAACCACCGATTCCACTCGAGCCGCCGAGGCCACCCGAACCACCGAGCTCGATGCTACCGCCCATGCCACCCGAACCTCCCGTGCCGCCTGAGCCACCGGTGCCCGTCGGAAACGGCAAACCATCCTCCCAACTCACGTCGTCGAGCCAGAAATCGACGGGCAGCTCCGCCTTCTCGAAGCTGAACTGGATGCTCATGAGCGCGCCAGGGGTGAAGGGCGTTTGCTTGCCGAACCCGCGCTGTTTGAAATCACTCCACTTGAACGAATAGGTCCGCCATTCCGGGGTCAGCGTGATCCAGATCCCGTGCGCGTCGTAGCAAGTCTCGCCCTCGCCCGATCGACACTTGCCGCCATATTGCTCGTCGATCACTTCGGGGACTTGGAGCATTACCCACACGCGACCCGAGCCGCGCGCATAAAAGCGATATCCGGAGAAGTGCCCGGCATTGAACGGGCAGCGAATGCCATCTTTGAGGTGGCTGATATTCGCGGCAAATGCCGCACCCCAAACATTGAAGCCCGACGCAGTGATGTGTGCGGCTTGAGATGAACCGTGCGCACCGCCTGGTACTCCGCCAGTAAACTCCTTCTCGGGGACGAGAATACCTGTGCTCGCTTCGTCATCCTTGAGCGGGAACCAGTAGGCTTCGCGATCGGGCTCCGGCACTGCGTCCTGATTGGCGTCTTCGAAATCATCGATCAACGCGAGTTGCCCTTCGGGCACGTTTGCGCACGGATCGACCAGCGCACCGGCGCCGCCACCACCCGTACCCGCCACAGCCGACGGCTTCGCGCCCGAGCCGCCGCTGGCGAGCTTGGGCTGCACGATCGCCGGCGCACCGCCGCTGAAGAAACCCGGAAACGGCGTGTCAGTCGTGACTCGGTCCGACGAACTACACGCGGCTGCCGAACCGAGGCCCCAGAGGACCCACAAAGGCCAACCAAACCCCCGAAAGTACGGAGAAGTTCCCAACCACCGTATTTGTGCCATCGACCTGAACAATGGCCGGATTCTGGGGTGGTGATCCAAAAAAGTGCACAAGGCTGGAAATTGCCGAAGACCTCGGTTTGCCCGTCGAAACCGCAGGAAAGAGTAGCTCCCGTGCAATCCCTGGGGTGAACTGAGTATTGCTAGGCGCAACCGATACGTATCACTTCGGCCGATGCGACTTCGTACTTGGACCCTTCCGATCAGCGCGCTCGCGCTCGCAGTGGGCTGCACGCAGAATGCTTCGGACAATGAGAACATCGCGAGCGGCGGCACGGCCGGCTCGTCATCCGCGGGCACCCGCGACGATGGGGGCGCGCCGGATTCCTCGTTTGCGGGGACGCGCGACGAGGGCGGTGCGGCCGGTTCCGCACTCGGGGGCGCGCGTGACGAGGGCGGTGCGGCCGGAGCCTCGTTCGCTGGCTCGCCCGGAGACGGAACGACGCCAGAAGGTCTCTCGTGTTTGGGTGTGCTCCAGTGTGCGGGGGCCTGCCCTGACGAGGGACTCGACGCATGCGTCGAAGCCTGCGTGAACCAAACGAGCGAAAGCAGTCAGGCCGTCACTGCCGCGTTCATCCAGTGCATTGCGGATAACCAGTGCGCCGATGCGACGTGCATTCAAGCCAAGTGCGAGAGCGAACTCACTGCCTGCGTCAGCGACGATGCGAGCGCGGTAGCCCAGGGTGAGCCATCGAGCGGACCGACTCCGACCGGGTCAGTACCTGCCGAGCTCGTCGGGCTTTGGAGTCAGGTCGGCCTGAGCAGCGGCATGAGCTACGAGTTTTCGGCCGATGGCACGACGATTCAAGCGTACAGCAGCGAGACCAACTACGGCTGTGACTTGAAGATTCAGCTGTCGTCGTCGGGAGTTACTACGGTCAGCGGCGACTCGCTGGTTTACCATCGCACCGAGGGCACGCTGGCCACGAAGACGTGCAGCACGATCCAGAGCAAGCCCGCCGAACCCGCGGACATTGCCTACCGTTACGCGCTCGGTGAATACGAGGATGGGAAGCCCAAACTCTCACTCTACCGGGTGAACGAAGACGGGACGCTCTCCTCACCCCTCGAACTCCATCACTGAGCTAGAGCAGGTTCCGAGCCTTCAGCTCCAAGTAGCGACCGACGAGCTTTCCGGTCAGGGTGCGCGCGTCCGTCTCCAACACGAGCGCCCCGGCGCGCTTCATGTCCAGCGCCACAGCGCGCTGATTCCTCAAGATCTCTGCGGCAGCGGCCTTGGTGTACAGGTCCGGCGCCAAGCGTGAGCCAGGCTCGGCGAGCGCTTCGATGTCCGTGTCGCGAAAGAGCACGACCAACGGCAAATGCGTACCGCGCAACGCCTTCACGCGGCGCACCAGCAATTCGCCAATCGTGCCGTCGATGACGTGTGAGAAGAGAATGACCAGAGTGCGACTGCGGACGCGACTCGAGAGGTAGGAGAAAGCGCGTTCGTAGTCGGGTTCGACCAGCTCCGGATGGAGGTCGTACGCCGCCTGAATCAGTCGGCGTGTCGCGCTCGGGCCTCCGCCGGGCGAAACGAACACGCGCACGTTCTGATCGAAACCGAGCATGCCTACGCGATCGCCCGTCCGACTCGCCACGTGAGACAGCATCAAGCTTGCATTCAATGCGTGGTCGAAGCGCGAAAGGCCGGCTTCGATGCCGGTCATCATTCGTCCTGCGTCCAGCATGAAGAGCAGGTTCTGGTTGCTCTCGAGTTGGTATTCGCGAACCGTCAAGCGTTGTCGGCGAGCCGTGGCTTTCCAGTCGATCGAGCGGTGCTCGTCGTCCGGGACTTGGTCGCGTAGGCGCGAGAACTCGCTCTCTCCACCCTTCATGCGTGACACGCGCACGAGCGCATACTCGCGGCTGTCACGCGCTAGCAGGTCGTACCCTTGCAGCTGCTTCAAGTCCGGATAGACGCGCACTACCGAGTGCGCGGGCACACGAATTTGACGCTGCCACAGGCCGAGCAACGAGCGATAGCGGAGGTGATGGTCGCCGAGCGTGTACGCGCCGCGCACGCTCGGCTCCACGTGATAGGTCAACGTGAGCTGACCGCGCGCGCTGATCTCCCCACGCGCGGGCAAGTCCGCGGACTGGGCACCTGGAAAGAGATCGTCTTGAACCTCGACGCGCAAACGGCGACCAGCTCGCGAGCTCAGCTCGAGTCGCACCAGATTCCGGCGCTTGAGTGACAGCACGTCCGGCGCAGTGCGTCGGATCTCGAGTTGCCGGCGGAGGCAAAACAACAAGTCCAATGCAGCGCACAAGAGCAGAGCGCCGTCGAGCAACAGCACGTTCTTCAGCAGTGACGGCTCCAGCGCCACGAAGACGCTGAGCGTGAGGGGCGCCACGCTGAGCCAGACCAAGGCCCGGGTAGGAACGACGACGAAGCGCATCTCTCCTCTACGCGCTAGTTTTGGGCACAACTGCGTCGCGCAACACGGCATCGACACAGTGATCTGCGGTGATCCCTTCGAGCTCCGCGTCAGGCTGCAGTTGCAAGCGGTGACGAAGCACGGCATGCGCGTACGACTTCACGTCGTCCGGGATCACGAAATCGCGCCCTTCCCAGAGCGCGTGCGCGCGGGCCACATTGAGCAGACCAATCGAGGCGCGCGGTGACGCGCCGAGGCTCACCGAAGGGTGAGTCCGAGTTCGGCGCACGATGTCCGTGACGTAGTCGATGATTTCGCGCGCAATGCGGATGTCGCCCAGGGCGCGCTGCATCGCGACCACCGCAGCTTGGCTCGAAATCTGAGTCAGATGTGACAGCTCCCCGGGGTCGAAACCTGCCACGTAGTTGTGCAAAATTTGCGCTTCTGCCGCCTGCGATGGATGGCCGACCTCGAGCTTCAACAGGAAGCGATCGAGCTGCGCTTCGGGCAGGGGGTAAGTGCCTTGCGACTCGATCGGATTTTGAGTGGCTAGCACCAAGAATGGGTCGGCAAGCGGGCGCGTGATGCCGTCGGTGGTCACGCTGCGTTCTTGCATGGCCTCGAGCAGCGCAGATTGCGTCTTGGCTGGCGCGCGGTTCACTTCGTCGGCGAGCAGTAGTTCGGTGAAGACTGGGCCGGGCACGAACGAGAATTCGCCCAATTTTTGGCTGTACAACGTGCTCCCGGTGATATCGCTCGGCATCAAATCCGGCGTGAATTGGATGCGCCGAAACGACAGGCCGAGCACCCGCGCCAGCGCACGCACGAGCAATGTCTTGCCCAGCCCCGGTACCCCTTCAATCAGCACGTGCCCGCGCGCCACGAGTCCGACCAGCACGTGCTCGACCAATGACTCTTGGCCCACGAGCGCGCGGCTCACTTCGGTTTCGATACGCCGTAGTTCACTACTCAGTTGTTCGAGATTCACTTCGAGCCTCCTGCTCGTAAAGTCAGGCTTTCCAGCTTTTCCAAAGTCGTCAGATCCGCGGGCGACGGCCGCGCGACGTCCAAGTCGTCCTGCGCCTCGCGCGCCTCCGTCAGTAGCAGCACCAGCTGCGATTCGGGCTGTTCGACCTTGGCGGCAATGCGACCGGCGAGATCGATCAGGCCGATCGGCTGCTGCGGACTCAGCCGCTCTCGCAGGCGCTCGATCAACCACGAGCCATAGGTCGCCAGCGCGAAGCGCGTGGCCCGCGCGCGGCGATAACTTTCCCCGAGCGCGAGTACATGATCGCGGAATGCCCGACGCCGCACGGCAACTGGGTCCCTGCGCAGGCCGAAGGCGGTACCCCCATGCCAACCGAAGAGCACCGCCAATAGCGCGAGCTGCGCCACGAGCGCCCCGAGCCCAGCCTTATTCAACGAGGAAAGCGTGGACGACGCGCCGCCACCCGTCCATGGCCCCACCAGTTCCACCACTCGCCCGTTGTTACGCAACAGATTCACCACGAACAAGGCATTGTCGCCCACACTCAGCGACGCGTTGGACAGAAACTCGTCATCGCCAAAGTACAGCACGGTGCCGTCACCGTAGCTGCGCTCCGCAACGTACGGATGCTTGCCGGCCAGAGCATACGTTTGCTCGCCCTGGACGGCGGGACCCAGGTCGAGCGCGTGGTGTGCGACAGCCGAGAGTTCGAGCGGAACCTTCTGGAGATCCGCCGGCAAATCCAAACGCCCTTTGTACGTCTCGGACAGGTAGTGGACATTGGTCGCCTTCGCCAATGCCTCGCTCGATTCGGTCACTACCAACATGCCGCCGGCTTCTGCAAACTTGAGCAAGTGGGGCCAGGCCTCGTCTGACTGCTCCCCGACGACCAAGATCGCCGAGACATCTGACTCGATCTCGGTCAACGCACGAATCCGGCGGCGCACCGTGACTTGCTGCTCGCGGAGCACCTGCGTCAGCACGCCGAGGCCGCGCCCCCCACCGTCCGCAAGCCCACTGAGCGCATTGGAACAACCACTCTCAGCGAAGCAAAACGCGCACAACAAAAGCACCGACAGCACCCGCACGACGATCGGCTGCACGCGGTCGAACAGCCGGCGATAGAGCTCGGCGCTGGCGGGCGCGCCCCCGAACTGTACCGCCTCCACCGAGCGAAAGACGTCGCGCGCGGCACCATAGCTCTCATCACTGCGCAACGCGCGCAGGTAGTCACCGTTGGTCTGAGCGGGGCTCACGTGGAGCTTGCCGGAGATGCGTAGCGCGTGAATCAACGCTGCTTGCAGGGCAGCAACGGCGTCTTCGAAGCGCGAAGACAGCGCGGACTGTTCCGCCAATGACCACAAGCGAGCCACGTCAGACTCGCCGATATGGCGTGGAACCGCGGACACCGCCGACGGCGACAACGGCACACCTTTCCTGCGTGGGTCAGGCGCGACGAACTCTACGCCCACCAGAATCCGCGCGAGCGCGACCGCAAGCACGAACAGCAGCACGAGCAAAACGAGCCAGTACACCAGGTTGCCGACCGTCGCCAGCCCCTTTCCCAACAGCGAACCAGCGAAGGAAGAATCGGAATTAGACGCGGCCGGTTTCGCGGCGCAGGCCGCGCGCAAACCGGGGCAGCGCTGGCGAACGGAAAGCTGTGATAGCGAGCACAACAGCGGGTCATCGCGCACTGCGGCCAGCTTTTCATTGCAGAACGCGGCCTCCGGGCTCGACAGCGCCCGTGACAATGAACGCTCGACGTCCTCGCGCGGGATGCTCGAAAACGGGGAGAGCGGAACCTCTTCGCTCGGGTCGTCTTCGTCCTCCTCGCTTTCTTCGTGTTCTTCCTCTTCGACGTCGCTGCTGGCTGCGGGCGCCAGTGACATCGACCGAGCTGGATCGTCATTCGGCGTCGCGTGCACCACTGCCGGCAGTGACCCCAGGACGAGCAGCGCGAGCATTCCCGAGAGTTTCACGCGGCTCATCACTTTGCGCCCTCGTTCAGCGCGCGGTCCAACTCCAAGAATCTTACTTGAATATCCCAACCCTCGCGGCGCGTGCGGTTGTCGATGTAAGCCAAGAAGCGCAGGCTCGCGACGAGCGGCACGGATAAAAACAAACCGGCAAGCCCTGCCTCCCAATTCAGACCGGCCCAAACCGAAGGCAGCGCTTCGATCGGTAGCCCCTCAGCGGCCAGGGCGCTGGCGAAAATGTGGCAAACCGCGATGAACGCAGCTGAAGTGAACAGCAGCGACAGGCAGACGCCGAGTGACTCCGGCACACGACCGGAAACAATCCGCGTCGCGCGCCGGTATGCGGCGAGCGAGCCCGCTCCCTCGAGCACGACGACCTCGTCCATGAACAGCACTCGTGCGATCACGAGCGGCGCGGGGATGATGATCAACGTGCCGCCGACAATCAGCAGCAAGGCCAAGCAGCGCGCCAGGATCGCTCGATACAGGAGCCGCAGCGACGAGGTCAGCACCAACCCGAGCGACACGTCCGCGCTAAACATCAGGCGCCCCGCTGCGACGGTGAACGGCAACTGAAGCAGTGAGAATAGGACAACACCGAGCACGCCCACCCAAGCGGCTGAAACGCCCGAGTGGAGCAGCCACCAGCACAACGCATACGAGGGCAGCAGCAGGCCTGCGCCGAGTCGAAGGTAGAGTCCTCCGCCCAACACCAAACTGAAGCGCACCGCCAGATCGATGATTTCGGCCAAGCTGCGCTCGCGCACCACCACACGCGCTTCCCAAACGTTCATCGCAGCACTCGCGGAGTATCCTGACGCCCTGCGAACGCCAAGAAGCCGAACACCGACACCCAAGCCACCGCCGAGAACGCGAACTTCACGGCTTCGGGCAGCGAGGAAGGCGACCAGAACGCCTCAATCAGTGCGGCAATGAACAGCATGGCCGCCGCGCCCAGCGCGAGCAACGCGAGGTCCGACGCGCGCGCGCGCAGGGAACCGAGTCGCGTCAGGCCATTGGTGCTGATCAGCGCGGCGCCCATGCATAGACCCGCGCCGCCTGCGATCACGATCGCCGTCAGCTCGAAGGGCGAATGACCGCACACGAACGTGAATATGTTGCGACCGTGCCCAGCGCGCTGCACGAAGCCGAACACGGTGCCGATGAACAACCCATTGTAGAGGGTGTAATAGGCGCTTCCGAGGCCGAACAAGATGCCCGTCGCGAAACAACGAAAGGCAATGCCCACGTTGTTGTCGACGTAGAAGCCGGTCATCGCCGCATCCGTTTGTTCGGCGCGCCCGTTCGCGAAGCCCTCCGAGTAGGCTTGCGACAGATCCTCCAAGGTCTTCAAAGGCAGGACGGTTCCCGCAAACGACGGTGAGTGCAACGCGCCGATCCAACCAATCAGCAGCGGCACGTAGAACAACAACGCGCTAATCGCCATGAAGCGAAAGTGTTTGCGAAAGGCGCGCGGGAACCCGTGGAGCAACGCGCGTGCCGCGCCGCGCAGGGCGTAGCTGCGTGAACCGTACAACGCGTGGTGCGCGCGGGCCGTCAACGCGTCGAGGTACGCCACGATATCCGCCGCGGAGCCCGCCTGGCGTGCGCGCATCAAGTCCCCGCACACCGCGCGGTAAAGACTCGCAGCTCGCGAGATGCGCGGCGCCGAGAGCGCGGACAGCGGCGCGTCGCCCGACAAAAGCTGCGTCAGCTCTTGCCAGTCGGGTGAGCGGCGCGCAACGAACGTTTCTCTATCGAACACGCTGTTTTCCCCCTGCTGCGCGCATATAGAGCAGGCCCAGAAAGCGTGAAGCGCTCTTGTAGCGCACGTTCAAGCGCGCGCCGTAGGTCGGCGCGAGCATGCCGGCGAGTTCGTCCTCGCGCAGCTTTTGCAACTCGGGAGCCCGTCGTAGAAATAGCTCGAGCGCCTCCAGCACGGGTCCCGGCAAATCCACACGCGTGGGGAGCTGGTCGAGCTCCGCGGCTTTGGGGGGTGGCTCCAAGCGGATCGGATCGCGCAAGCGCGGACGCTCCTCGATGATCACCATGGTGTCCGCCGCCCAATCACCCAGACGACGAAAGCGCGGGTCGAGGGTCATGGTCAATAGGCCGATGGCATACCCGGTCGGCAGGAAGTCGGCGGCGCGCAGTAGGTTTCTGAGCACGCTGCCACCAAACGACACGGGTAGTCCGTCGCGCGTGACGACGCGCAGACCGAGCGCTCGCTTACCCACGCTCCGCCCGCTCATGAACGACTCGCAAGCCACGAAGTAGCCCCATTCCAAGGCGAACATCAGCAGCAAGAGCGCGCCCAGCTTCCAGCCGGAGATCTCGGCCGCACCGATGGATGCCAGCGACAAGACCACACCGATCACGAACAAGATCGCGAATCTGACCAACAAGTCGATCAGGTACGCGATCGCGCGCCGCGCCGGTCCGGCGAGGCTGCAACTGAAGACCACGTGCTCCGGCGTTTCGATCTCGACGGTGGTGTCGAGCGCGCGCAGCGGAGTACCCCGCTGGGTGAGAGGATGCGACGTCGCCATCAGCTCGGCATCGCCCGCGTGCCGACAAAGCCCGTGCTATCCAGCAAACGAATCGATTCCCGCCAACGCGCGATCACTGCACATTAGGTTAGGCGCAGCGCCGGGTGCTTGGCGAGAAATCCTCGCGCAGCTGGTCAAACCTCCTGACCAAAAGCGGTCTCAGCACCCTTCTGTAACGCTCGTGAAACTGCCGCGCTTGGCACGAACGTGCACACCCCGGAAAAACTCGCGGTTTGACAGCGGTCGACAAATAAATGTCCGACCCCTGACTGAAACGCTGGCCAGAATCCGCGGAAAGGGGCACCTTTGGGCCCCGAGAGTCACAGGCTGCCCCGCTCGCGCAATCGTCGCGAAACGCGGTGTGGGCCAATGTGCGAAGGATTCGAGATTTGACGTTTTTGTCCGCGAAGCATCCCCCAGCATGGCCCTCACCCAATCGAGCATGAACCGCTTCACCCGCGCCCGGCCCGAGTCAGCTGACCCGTTTGCCATGCAGCTCGCGCTGTCGCGGGTGCACGCGCGGCTCGTGCCGATGGATCGCGACGAGCTGGGCTACGCGCTCGATCCGAGCGCCCGCGGCTGGCTTTCGCTCGACGCGGAGCGCGGCTTCGCGGGCTACGGGCTCGGTCGCGCGCTGCGCATGCTGCTGGACGTGTTGCGTGGGCTCACCGCGCTGCACGACACGTTCGACGCGCAGGGCGTGAACTTTGCGCATGGCGAAGTTGCGCTCAAGCATTTGCGCATCGACGGCGAGGGCGTGTGCCGCTTGCTTCCGCTTGCCGCGCGTCACTCCGATCCGGGATCTCGACCGCCTACGGAAGCGCTCGGATACCTCGCCCCCGAACGCCTACTCGGCGAATCGGTAGACGTGCGGGCGGATGTGTTCAGCGCCGGTGTGCTGCTCTGGGAGGCCCTTGCGGGTCGCCGACTGTTCAACGAAACCGACGCTGATGCGATCGTCGATCGCTTGATGGGTGGCAAGCTGCAGATGCCGCAGCTCCCGCCAGAGCTCGCTTGGGCCATCCCGCTCAAGTTGATCGCGGCGCGTGCTCTCTCTGTCGATCCCTATCAGCGCTTCGCGGACTGCGCGGAGCTGGCCACGGCAATCGCCATCGTGGCCCGTGACCGCGTGGCCGCGCATACCGAAATTGCCGCGTTTTTCGGCCCGCTGCTCCGCTCGACCGGCTCGGTTGCGCAACCGCGCCCCGTCCCCACGCGCAGCTCCACGTTCCCGAGCGTCAACCTGCCGACTGCTCCGGTGAGCGTGAGTGCGCCTTCGTCGCGCAACGGATTTCCGTTGGCCACACCCGCCGCGCGTCCGGTCACGCCGATCCCGCGGCAGGAGAGGGCGCCTTCAGTTCCGCGCTCGATCACGCCAGCACCGCTCTCGGTCGCGCCCACTCCGCGCGAGGTCACCCCCGTCCCGCGCAGATCCACACTGCCGCCAGGCGCGCTCAACGCGGAGCCACGCAGATCCACACTGCCGCCAGGCGCGCTCAACGCGGAGCCGCGGAGGGCCACACTACCCCCGCGCGCGCTCACGTCCGTTCCGAGATCGGCGCCAGGCCCGGAAACGACGCGCGGCGTGATGCCCAAATCACCGTTTGCCACGCTGATTGGTGTTGGCGAGGTCGTCCCGGCCTCGCATCGGCGCAAAACGCTGACCTCAGTAGGAACGCCGGCCTCCGCGACCACGCCTGCTGATGCGGCCGTTGCGAGCGCGCCGCCGTCATCCAGGCTGCCTCCGCCACTACCGCTTTCAACAGCCAGCGCGTTCAACATTGCCGCACCCGCCGCTCCACGCTCGCTGGCCCGTGCGACGCTCAATTCGATCGCGCTCGGAGAAGTCGCGCAGTTCCGCAGTTGGTCGCCGCGCCGCGCCTGGATCGCGCTCGCTACGGTTGCAGTCGTGGGCATCGTGATCGCGCTGATCGCCAGCAGCGGTAGCAGTGACGCGCCCGAGGCCAAACCAGTCGCCGCGCAACAGCCAATCAAGATCCCGACCCCGATGCCGCCGCCTCCGGCGCCCGAACCCGTGGCCACGGCTGAGGACCCGCTGCACAGCGCCCCCGCGCCTCGTTCAGTGACTGAGCCAAACGGCAGCGCTCCTCGAAGCGCACCGAAGGAGCTCCGACCCCTCAACAAACCGGCTGCTTTGCCGAGCAACGTCGCGAGCAGCAGCAACACCAGGGACTACGGGATCTGAGTCGACGCCGCTCACGCTGAAAATGCGGCGAGCGACGTGAGCAGCGCCATGGTGACCTGAATCACCATGCCGAGCGTGAAAGCGAGCGACCGGTAAGGCTGGATGCCGCGGCTGTAACACAACGTGTAGAGCACACGTAGCGCGAGATACCCCCAAAGTAGCGACGCAAACAAGCCGTGCCCAGGCTCTGTGAGCGCAAAGAGCACGCTGAGCACCAGAAACGGGACCACATTCTCCAAATGGTTCTGATGAATGCGGCGCGAACGCGCGACCGGGTCGTCAACCTGCGATGGTGCGACGGCCGGCAACGCGACGCGATTCAGCGCGTAGTCCTCGGGCGTTGCATAGACCTTCTGTGACTTGCGAACCAAGGACGTGTACCCGGTCATCGACATCAGGCCCATCACGAGCAGTGTGTCGACCTGAAGCAGCGTACGAACGTTGGCGTCGGCGATGAGATTGGTCATTCCCCAGCCGAGAGCCTAGCCCATCCGCGCGCAGGCCACCCCTAGCCGAACCCACGCACGCGGCGCGGGCTAGACAGAGGTGGCCGTTTCTCAGTCAAATTCCGGGAAAAAGCTCAGTTGGTGCTAGCTTCGCCGTGGCCCTGCACGCTCGCGCTGGCGCTCACCGAGACGTTGATGCTCGCTTGAGCCTGAGCAGCAATGGCAATCGACGACGTCGCGCAAGCTGCGCCCGAGGCTCCGATCTGACCGAGCGCGCTGAACGACGCGACCGTCTTGCCAGCCAACGCGACGATCGGATCTTTGAGGGCATAGGTCATCGCAAACGCCGACTTGATGTCGCCGATGTGCGCTTGGAGCGCGCCGTACAGCTCATCGTCACCGGTGACGACCAAGCTCGCCGACGACTCACAATGGGCGCTCGCCTTGGCCGAACCTTCGCAAGACGCCTGGCACTCGGCGGCACCATCGCAGCTCAGCTTGCCCTCGCAAGTCGGCGGCGAGACTTCGGCCTTGCACTCGCCGTGGCATTCACCGTTGCAGTCCGCCTTGCCCGGCGCGTAGGTGCAAGTGCCTTCGCACTTGCCGCTGCATTGTGCGCCTCCAGCGACTTCGCACGAACCCTTGCAATCGGCCTTGCAGCTACCGCTGAACTGCCCCGTACACTTGGCAGAACAGCTGCCGCTGGCCTTGGCCGAACAGCTGCCTTCACACTTGCCACTGCAGGCGCCGCTCGAGTCTTTGCCGTCGCACTTGCCCATGCAATTGCCACCGCAGGTACCGCTGAAGTCCGCGGTGCACCCCGCGTCACAGGTGCCGTTCCAGGCCAGATCCGAGCAATCCCCAGTGCACGAGCCCGCGCACTTCACCGCTACGTCCGCCGTGCACTTGCCAGAACACGTGCCGGTACAGGTGGCGCTCGGTGCCTGCACGTCACACTCACCGGAGCATTCACCATTACACTCCACGACCAGCTTGCCCGCTTCACATTTGGCTTTGATGTCGCAGTCGGGCAGCTTGCACTTAGCCTGACAGTCACCCTGCACGCTCACATCCGCGTGGCAGTCGGACTTCACTTCGAGCGTTACGGTGGCGTGCGCCTTGTTGATGCGCGTGTTCACCACTGCGCAGGCTTCAGCAGCCGTGGTCTTCGTCGTGTCTTCACCCAAGTCACCATTGATCGCGTTGCACGTGGCCAGCCACTTGGCTTCCACGCCGAGCGCTGCGTCCTTGAGCGCGCTGCTCGCTTGCCCGAACGCCTTCAGCGTTGCCTGCGCGCTGACGTTGGCGTCGAGCGAGGTGCAGTTCACCGGTGTCCCGGTTCCATCAGTAGCGACATTGCAACCAGCCCCCGCAAGCATGGCCAAGAGACCGACCAGGCCAACGGTGGAGAACGCGCGCTTCAAAGTGAATTGATTAAGACTTTTCATGTGGTGACTTCCCGACTCAGTGTGACAAAACGTGTCGACAACCGCGCCTCGCCCGCACGGGCGAAACGAGTGACGACGGGTTGAAATACGGACGAATTCGGCATTTCGCGCTTACAGCTCGTTCGTCCTTAGGCAGAAAGCGCGCCAGCCACGAAAGTCCGACGATACGACCGGTAAACTGATTCAAAGTGAGGCCCCGCTGGCGAGCTCTAAGTTCGCCCACACTTTGAATCAGAAAACGAATGCAGGCCCGCCGCGGCTCAGCAAATCGCCTGGCGTAGGTGTAGCCCGGTTACCAGTAAGTGTAGGTTCTGCAGTGTGACCCGCCCCGCATGACCTACTTCGCTTCACACGTTCATTCGTCGCTCAGCGGGCGTACGTCCACTTCAGCGTCGGTCAAGATGGTTGCGTAACGATCGGCCCAAGCGATCGCATCCTGCAACGCTCGCACGTCGAGAATCGAGAAGCCGGCGATCAGCTCCTTCGACTCTGTGAAGGGGCCGTCGATCCAGACGCGCTTGCTCGGGCTCGGTTTCGCGCGCACGCCCTTGGAGCTCGGCGTGAGCGTGCCCGTTGCGAGCACCGCGCCGTTGTCGCCGAGCGATTCGGACAACGCGCGCAGCGCGCCCGCATGCTGCGCTTTCGGCCGGGTGCCGCCTTCAAAAGCAGCGTCCGCCTTGGTCAGTAGCAAGACCTGCAACGGAATATCGCCCTCGGGCTTTGGCATCATGCCCAAATCCCAAGGCTCCACCACTGGCCCCACTTCGATCTCACAGTCGCCGTCGGCGAGCGCGTAGCGCTGAGCGTGAACCACCGCGTCGGCGAGCGACTTCACCTTGATCATCGCATACGAAGCCAAGAGCTCATTTTCACCCGCGTACGGTCCGGAAGAAACTTGGCATGCGCCGCCGACGCTCTTGACGCGAACGCGCTGTTCGCTGCGATGCAAGCCCGCGCCGGTAATGAAGACGCCGTTCTTCAAGCTCTCTTGGATGAGCGCGCCCATGTTTTGAATGATTTGCGGCTCGGGTGGTCCCCCCGCTTCCATCTTCGCATCGACCTTGTGCATGACCATGAAGCGCATCAGGATTCTCCGTTTGGATTGGGGGCTCGCTCTTAACTCTGGCGGCAATCGACGTCGAGCCCTCCGCAAGGCTCGGCGACCCACGCAGTCACCCCCGCCGATCCGTTTTAGCAGGCGTGGCCCAGGGCTTTGGGCTAGGGTTCGCGCGCGAATGTGGGCTTTCTTGCGTAGAATTCGACAACTTTCGGGGACGGAAACAGTCAGTTTGCTGTCTTGGCTCGGGGCGCTGGGCACGCTGCGTTACCGGATCCCGTACGGCGTATGCCACACGGATGAAGCCTTCTACAGCGCGCTGCCCTACTCGTTCTTGATCGGCAATCGACCGTACCTCGACGAGCGAACCGTTCACCAGAATGCGGGCATCTTACTCGTGCCGCTGTACCGGTTGTACCTCGCCATCGCGGGCTCCAGCGACGGCATCATTCTATTCAACCGCTACTTGTACCTGACGTACGTCGCGGTCGCGTCGCTTCTCACCTGGCGCTTGGTCAGGCGCATCGCGAATTTCAGCAGCGGCTGTTGGGCAGCCGCATTGCTGGTCTGCTTCGGCTACTTCAACTTGTTCACGCTCGGCTACAACATGATGGGCGCGCTCGGCTTCATCTGCGGCGTGCTGCTCTCTGCCCATGCCTTGCTCGGCGCGCGTCCTGGCCGTGAGCTATTCGTCGCAAACCTGTTTTTCCTGTCCGCGATCTTCAGCTACCCCGCGCTGTTCATCGTCCTTTTGCCGTACAACCTCGCGGTCGTCGCCTGGCTGTACTGGAAGTGCCCGTCTGCCACCATGAAGAGCGGGCTTTTCGGGCTCGGCTCGGCGCTCTTGGCGGCGCTCGCGATCTTCGTGCCGTTCGCGTTCTGGTTTGCAGGGCCGCGCTACGAGCGGGTTCACGGACTTCAAGTGGGTCAGGGCTATGGGCTGCTGAGTGGGCTCTCGCGGCTGGATTTTTACCATTCGCCCGCGTGGGGCTGGCGCCCCGCGTTGCTCGCGTTCAGCGCGCTGTTCGTGCTCGTGCCCCTCGCCTGCCGTTGGCTCCAGCGCGGGGTTTGGCTGGTGGCTCCGCTGAGCGCGCTTTCGTGCCTTGCGTGCTATCGGCTGGGCTTTGATCTCGGTGCAATCACGAAGGCCATGTTTTTCTTCATGGCCATCCCCGTGCTTGCGCCAGTGTGCGTCGCACTCAATCGCGAATGGCCGCACGGGCGCTTCTTGCTCGTGCTGGTGTGGGCTCCCTCGGTGCTGTCAATGCTCGTGAGTACTTATTCCAGCGGGAATGGCTGGTTTGCGGCGCTACTCGGCGCGCTGGGTGCGGTCATTTCCGGCGTCGCCGCGTTCGGCGCGTTGCTCGAGGCGCGCGCAGCGAGCAACGTCAAAGCTGGCCAGGCTTATCAATTCGTGTTGATCGCCTTTGCGGGCGCGTGCCTCGCGCTCGAAGTCCACAGCATGTTCGCTTACGTGTACTCGCAGACGATCACGCCATTCGCCAGCCACGACACGCGCGTGAAATCGGGCCCCATGCGCGGTACGATTGGCACGAGCGCCCACGCGGAGTTCGCCGAGACCATCCACCGAGACTTGAAGGACGCCGCGGAGCACGGGCAAACGTTGACCATCTTCGACAGCTTTCCAAGCGGCTACCTGTCGACGAAGCTGCGACCCAAGACGTGGTCGCTGTGGATCATCTGGGGCATCCCCGTGCCATTACGCAAACAGCTCATGGCAGAAACCTTCGGTGACCCCGCACAGCTCCCCGAGCTGGTGCTCAAAATCGGCATCGAACCGGAGTCCAAACCGCTTTGGCCCAAGTATGAACGCGGGCACTACCACAAGCTGCTCGAGCGCAAAGAGTTCGGCTACGTGATCATGCAGCGAAATGACCTGCGTGCGAAATAGTCGCCAATGAGCCCCAGCCGGCGCGTGTCCAAAAACCGACCGATGCGTTGGTTACTCTTCCCGTTGGCACTGGTTTCCGTGGCGGCGACGCCAGCAACGCCCGCCGTCGAACTCAGCGCGGCGAAACAATTGCTACCGGCCTCCGTCAGCTGCGAAAATATCCCCTGCTTGATCGAGCAGGGCTATCGCGCCGACGCGGAAGCAAGTCGATTGGCCTTAGCGTTCTATCAGGCCACGGGTGACGTAGCTGGAGTCGGTGAAGAAGAGGAGATGGACGGCGGCTTTCGTGGCCATATCCACCTCGTGCCGCAGCTACCGGTCAATGGCTATCGAAAGCACTTGCTCTGGGTAAGTCGCGCCGCGACCAGCATGGATCAATTCTTCGATGGAGTGTTCGCCGGAAAGTCCGCACCGAACTATCGCTGGAGAGCGCTCGAATTTCGCTTCGTCCGCTCGCTCGTCAAACATCGCCCCAGCGCCTACGCGGACGACTGGACGATCACTTACAACGTCGAAGGTTCGCTGAACCTGAGCGAAAAAGCGGTTCGCGAAACGCTCTTCCACGAAATCTACCACCTCAACGACGACGCTCACGGCGACTGGTCCGCGCAGCACCTCAGCAAAGACTACCGCGCCATCCTCGCCAAGTGCGGCGCGCACCCAACGCTCGCCTGCCTCGCCCCCTACGCGCCGAACGACACCACCGTTCGCGGCGGCACCTACTACGCCTTCCAACAAAACAACGGCAATACCGTCCACGAGTACGCCGCCGAACTCGCCGTCCGCTACTTCAAAGAACAAACCGAAATGCTCGCCAAGAGCAAACTCTCGAAAAAGGCCTTCAAATGCGGCCCCCCAGAGAACGCGCGCGCTTGGAACGCACTCGTCGGCGAATTCTTCGGCGGCCGTGATCTGACGCCCGCCTGCTGAGCCATTCGCGCGAGACACCCGGCATTTCCGGGCAACAGGCGGGATCGCCTTGATGGTAGGCTCGCCGGTGGGGCACCTGCTGAGTCGAGGTCATGAGTTCGAAGTCATCGCAACCGCTAGGACGCGGCTTTTGGGCATTGTTCACTACCCAGTTTCTGGGGGCCTTCAACGACAACCTGTTCAAGACCGCGTTGGCGGTGGCCATCACCTTCGAGGCCGCATCACTAGGTAAGCTCGGCCCGACCTCGCTGGTCGCGCTCTCGGGAGGCCTATTGATTCTGCCGTTTGCGCTGTTCTCCGCGCTCGCCGGTCAGCTTGCCGATCGCTACCCCAAGCATCGTTTGATCTCGGCGACCAAGATCGCCGAATGCGTGATCATGACCATCGGCGGCGCGGGCCTGTTACTCAGAAATTTACCGCTGTGTTTGGGCGCGCTGTTCCTGCTCGGTACGCAGGCCACGTTCTTCGGCCCGCTCAAGTACGGCGCGTTGCCCGAGCTCTTGCCCGAAAAGCGCTTGGTGCAAGGCAACGCATTCGTGGAGATGGGTACATTCTTGGCAATTTTGCTGGGCACGATCGCCGGCGGAGTGCTGGCCGAGGGCAACCGCTCCACGCTCGCGGCGGTGGTGCTCGCGGTTGCTGTCCTCGGCTACATCGTTTCGCGCGGCGTGCCAGTGCTCGTAGCAGCCGCGCCTGATTTGCGCATCGATCGGCGATGGCTAGCGCCCACTTGGCAGCTGATCAATCTTTCGCGTCAGAACCGCGCGGTGTTCCATTCCGTGCTCGGCATCTCTTGGTTTTGGTTGCTCGGCGCGGTGGTGCTGTCGCTGTTGCCCGAGCTCGTCAAGGACCACTTGGGCGGCGGACCCACGGTGGTCACGTTCATGCTCGGCGCGTTCTCGGTCGGCGTGGGCCTCGGCGCGTTCGTGTGCGAAAAGCTTTCGTTCGAGCAGATTGAGCTCGGACTCGTGCCGATCGGGTCACTCGGGCTGAGCGTGGCGCTGGCTTGGGTGGGCATCGTGACCGGCCCGACCGCGTCGCACGCCGGCGCGCTGAATGTGACGCAATTTTTGAGCGAAGCGCGTGGCTTGTGGGCAACCGCGAGCGTAACGCTCTTGGCGTTGTCCGGCGGCGTGTTCACGGTGCCGCTTTACACGTTGCTCCAAGGGCGCAGTGACCCAAGCTCTCGGTCGCGCGTCGTCGCCGCGAACAACGTGATGAATGCCGTATTCATGGTCGTTGGCAGCGGGCTCTTGGCCGGTCTGTCGGCGGCAGGCGTGGGCGTACCGATCGTGCTGCTCATCCTCTCGGTTGCGAACCTGCTGGTCGCGGCGTACACGTACAGCGTGGTGCCGGAGTTCTTGTTCCGGCTAATCTGTTGGTTCTTGGCGCACGTGCTCTATCGCCTGCAAATCGTCGGACAAGAGCGCATTCCGCGTGCGGGTGCTGCCGTGCTCGTCAGCAACCACGTCACGTTCGTGGATTGGCTAATCATCTCCGCCAGCAGTCAGCGCCCGATCCGCTTCGTCATGCATCATCAGTTCCTGAAGATCCCGCTCACCGGGCGACTATTTCGCGACGCGAAAGTGATCCCGATCGCCGGCGCGAAAGAGAACGCAGAGGTGCTGGACGCAGCGTTCGATAGAATCGCGGAGGCGCTCGCCGAAGGCGAACTCGTGTGTATCTTCCCTGAGGGCAAACTCACACTCGACGGCCAGATGTCGCCCTTCCGCCGCGGCATCGAGCGCATCATTGCGACGTCACCCGTGCCCGTCTTGCCGATGTCGCTGAACGGCCTGTGGGGCAGTCGTTTCAGCCGTCAGCGTGAGGGCAAAAAGCCGCTCGGCAAGCTCTGGTCACGCATCACGCTGCGCGTCGGCACTGAGCTCGGGCCCGGTGAAGTCAGTGCCGAACGCGTGGAGCGCGAAGTCCGCGCCTTGCTCGCTTGAGCTGCGCGTCCGCCGTGTTTCCGCTTCACTTCATCAGTGGCTGACAATGCCCACCGGGCTCGAGCTCGAAGCCGGCGTTGCATTCGCACACGCCCGTCTCTTTCACGCAATGACCCCAAAGCGCGCTGACGGACGAGTCGCGGTTACAACTCTGGTCGTTGGTGCATGGGGCACGTTTGCCGCGCGGTGGCGCCGGGACGGCCGGGCCAGCGCTATCGCTCGCAGCGGGCGGCACTTCGGCAACGGCCGGGGCAGGCGTTTCAGGTTGCTCGGGCGCTGCTGGCGCGGGCGGATGGTCACACGCGCAAAGAAATCCGGCGAACACCACGGCGTAAGCGAGGCCACTCTTTTTCATGCCGAAAGGGCTTAGCATCGATCGCCCCGCGACGGCGGAAAGCTGCTAAACGCGAAGGGAGTTTCTGTGTCTCTCTCCCTCGGCCCGTACAGATTCGCCTCGAGCTCGTGCGCGATCGCGGGCTGCGCGGCACTTCTCGGTGTCAGCGCGTTCTTGTCAGGGGGATCCGCGCGCGCTGATCAGCCGCCACCAGCATCCGCTGCGCCGGCTCCTGCTCCCACTCCGGCTCCTGCTCCCGCGACGACTGTGCCGATGACCGTGACCGGCGATGCCCCGGTTGCACCTGAGCCCAAGCCATCGCCATCGCATTCGTCTCTGCCGCCCCCGGCGCAGACCAAGGACGCTCCGAACCCACCGCTGACACAAGGCTACATCCCGACCCTAGTCTCCACCGATGCACCCCCGGCGCTCGTGTGGCGATGGCAGCGATTTTCGACGGCGAACTATTTAGTCACCGGAGTCGGCGCAGGGCTCACCCTGGCAATGGCCATCGTTCACCCGCGCGCGCAGCATCATTTGAACGGCGGCGTGTGGTTCGACGAAAGCGTGCGCGACACGCTGCGCGTCGACACCCTGCCCAATCGCTACATCTTCCGCGACGCCTCGGACGTCGGCTTGTCGCTGATGGTCTCTTGGCCGTTCGTTGCCGACGCATTGACCACGGCCTGGTGGTACCGCGGTAGCCGCGAATCGGCGCAAGAGATGGCGCTGATCGATCTGGAAACGTTCGCCGTGTCCGGCGCGATCCAAGGCGTGACCAACGTCATGGTCAGCCGAGAACGCCCCTATGGTCGTGATTGCGGCTCCCAAGAACTGCCGAGCGACGCCATCGATTGCGCGAATGCCGTGCACTATCGTAGCTTCTTCAGCGGACACTCGGCGTTCAGCTTCACGGGCGCAGCCTTGATCTGCATTCACCACTTCAAGAACGAGCTGATCGGCGCGCCCTGGGATGCGGTGAGCTGCGCCGGTGGCTACGCCGTCGCAGCCACCACCGCGACCTTTCGCGTCATGGGCGACATGCACTACGCGACCGATGTGCTCACCGGCGCGTTGCTCGGCACGGTCGTCGGCTACGGCATCCCATTACTCCACTACGCCCAACGCGACACCACGGCGACCACCTTCGCCGGCGTCCGGCTAAACCTGATACCGCAGCCGGGTGGCATCGGCGTGCTGGGGATCTTCTGATGCGCGCGCTCGGCCTCGATCTGCGCGCACTCGGTTTCGGCGCACTCGCGTTCACCCTCGCGGGTGTGGTTCGCGCCGCCGAACCCGCGGGCGAACAATTCCCCGACGCCAAGCCGCCACTCGCCATCCTGCCGACGCCCGAAGACGCGCTGATGGATCCGCGCATGGCGCGCTCTTGGGCCACATTGCCGCCGCGCGCGTTCGTCGCCACCACCGTGGACGTCGGCTTCGTGTATTTGCGACCGCGTTTGTCACTCGGCTATGGCCGCCCATTCACGGAATGGATCGGCTGGGACGCGAACCCCATTGCGACCACCAACGGCTTGGGCGTGTACACCGGCCTACGTCTCGAGATCCCGCACCTCGATCTGCGAATCGGACCGCGTTATTTTTCCTCCTTCAGCCACACCTACCTGCAAGAGCAAACCAGCTACTCGCGGCTCGACCTCGAAAGCAACTCGGGCAACCCCTCGCGCACACTCACCTTCGAAGCCGAGCTCGACCTGAGCTTGGATCTTGGCCCTGGTCGCTTGTTACTGCGTGGCAGCGCCTCGTACGTGACCGGCGTGCCCGACGGCTACGACGCATTCGAAGAAACGCTACACATCATCGTCGACCCGCCGCTGGTTTGGCGCACCCGTTTGGCCTACACGTTCAGCTTCGGCAATCGCAAACAACACGGCATCGGCGCGGCAGTCGATCTGCTCGACGTTCCCAAACGCGACGATTCCCGCACCATCCGCGTCGGCCCACTCGTACGCCTCGCGCTCTCACGCCGCGTCGACGTGCGCGGTAGCTTCATCTTCACCGTCGTCAGCCCCGACCGCATCGGCCTCGCAGGCGGCGACTTCACCGAACTCGGCATTCGCTACCGCTGGGCAAGCGAGTAAACGCGGCGCCGCGCCTCGGCCGCGATCATCGACTGACTTAGCCATTCGCGGGCCCTTAGGCGCGAGTTGCCTCGGCGAGCAAACGCAGGCCACCGATCCGCTCGGCGAGCGGCGGATGCGAATAGTAAAACGCCGCGTATAGCGGATGTGGGTGCAAGTTGGAGAGATTCTCGGTGCCGAGCTTGGCCAGAGCGCCGGCGAGGTCGAGCGGCGCGCCCTGAAGTTCGACCGCAAATTGATCGGCCTCGCGTTCGTCGCGGCGTGACCAGGCCGAAAACAGCGGCGTCAAAGGAAAGAGCAACAGCGAGGCGGCGACGGCCAAGATCAGGATTCGCGCGGGGAACGAGGCCGCGCTGAGGCCCAACAGCAGCGGCAAACCGGCGCTCGGCGCGAGCACGAACCCCAAATAGACGAACGCAACCAACAGCACCTGCATCGCGATCATGCGCGTGAGCACGTGCTGCTTCTTCCAATGCCCGAGCTCGTGCGCGAGCACCGCCAAGATTTGCGGCTCCGTCATTTGCGCGAGCAAAGTGTCGAACAACACCACCCGCTTCTGACGCCCAATGCCGGTGAAGTAAGCATTCGAATGTGAGCTACGGCGCGAAGCGTCCACCTTGAGCACGCGCCCGACCTGGACGCCTGCGCGCGCGGTGAGCGAGTGAATGCCTTCACGCAACCCCGCAACATCGAGCGGTTCCATTCGATAAAAGAGCGGCTCGATCAGGTACGGCGAGAGCACGGTCATGAGCAGACCAAACGCGCTGATCAACGCGCTCACCCATAGCCACCAGCTATGCGGTGCCGCCTGAACCAAGCGCAAAGCACCCGCGACGACCAACGCCGAGAACACCACGGACAACAGCGTATTTTTCAGCCAATCCGCCCACCACAAGCCCACCGTCTGACGATTGAAGCCGTAGCGCGCCTCCAAGCGAAAGTCCGAGTAGAGCTGAAACGGGATGGTAAGCAGCGCGTTCACCAGCAACAAGCCCAAAAAGAACGCCAATCCACCGCTCACGAACGACGGAAACCAGCCAAACACCAGCGCGTCATACCAGCCGAGTCCACCTGCGAACAGAAACCCGGCCAAGAGCAGCGTGGACCAACCGCTGCGCAGCAAACCGAGTCGTGCACGCGCAGCCGTGTAAGCGCTGATTCGAGCCAAACGCGCGGCGTCGACCTCGCCCGCCAAGACCTCCGGGACGATGTGCCCCCTCCGCTGCAAATGCCGCAAGTTGAGCCACGAAAGCCCCAGCCGCGCCACTGCGACGAACACGAACACCAACAGCGCCCAGGCACTCATCCCGCAAACGTAGGGCACGAGTGCCGCTTTCGCAAACCCCTCAGTGACCGTGCGTAGCGGCGGCGTGCGCGACCTCTGCGACCTCGCGTGCCGCGGAAGGCTGCTCTTCGATGCCGTGCGCGCTGATGCCGCGGATCTGGGCCAGCTCACTGCCGATGTCTTTGCTCGCGCTCGCGGCCTCGGCGTGTTCGGCTTTGCTCGGTTTCTCTTTCGTGTCGTGCGCGTCTTTCGCGTCGCGTGGAGTCTTGGGCGATTTTGCGTCGCGGCCCGAGCGGGCATTGACGGCATCGACGAACGACTCCATGCGATCCGCATCGGCGTTGCCGTTCACGTTCACGACGACCAGCTTGCCCGCACCTTGGCCGAGATCGTTGCGGAAATCGTAGACCGCGCCGACGACGGTGAGTGTGCCCTCGTGCACTTGGTGATTGAAGCGCTTGAGCGAGAACGCCACTTGGTTGTTCACGTTGGCGACCACCGCTTCGGCCCATGCAACTTCGGGGGTTTTGCTGGGATTGGCCGCGGGGACATGGAGGTGCTCGAGCTCTTTGCGGATCGGTTGGCTGAGCTTGCTCGTGTCACCCATGGCCGCCTTGACCGCGCCGCAACCCGTGTGGCCAATGACTAGCAACAGCGGCGTATGTAGGTGTTCCACCCCATACTCCACCGAGCCTTCGACGTTCTCGACTTGGTTGCCAATATCGCGAACCGTGAAGTCGTCATTCTCCGGGGTGAGATCCCAAGCTTGGCTGTGCACCCGTGAGTCCGCGCAAGTAATGACGGTCGCGCGGGGGGTCTGCTTGTCGGCAAACGCGGCGAAGAACTTGTCGCCACGCTCCATGTAGGCGGCGTTGTCGGCAAAGGCATCGCGCAGAAACGAGCGCGTCATCGCCAGCGGCTCGTCTTTGGCTGCTTCCCACGCAAACGGCACGGTAAATGTCTCCGGCGCGGGTTCAGCTTCGTGTTCCTTGCGCGCCTCTGCTTTCTTGGCTCGCGCGCCCGCCCGTTTGGCGACCTTCTTCGCAGGCTCGGGCTGAACCTGGGGCTGCGCGTGACAGCCCGCGAGCAAGAGCACAAACCAGGGAACGAGTACCAATCGAGACCAACGCACGTGCCGAGAAACGGCCATGAAGCTCGGAACTTGAGAGCTTGCTCGGGGCAACTTGTCGAGCCGGGGTGCACCCGGCACGGGTTCTGCACTTGTCCGGCGGTGGGCAAAAATCAGCGCTATTTCTGGCCGATTCGAGCATTCAGTGGCGCAGCTGTGCCACCGTGCACGACAGACAGGTCAGCGCCGGGGAGGAAACCTCGCGTGAATCGAATTCGTTTGGGCTGCGCACTGCTCTGCTTGGTCGAGGCTGTGGCGTGCGGCGGTACAGTCAAAGTCGAATTGGGCGCCGCGGGCGCCGCCGCGCGCGCGGACGGCGGAACCGGCAATGCCGGCAGCGTTGCCAGCGGTGAAGGAGGCGGCCCCTCAGCGCACGGAAGCGCGGGCCGAGCGTCCATCGGCGACGCGGGCGACGCGGGCATGTTCGGCGCCGCTGGCGAACCCAGCGTGAGCGCGTGCGAAGTGGACGGCGTGGTTCATCCCGTCGGGAAACCCTTTGCCTGTGATTGCAACACTTGCTGGTGCGAATTCGATGGCACCATCTCGAGCACGTTGATCGACTGCCCCGTCTGCACGTACATGGGCGAGACCCACACTTCGGGAGAAAAATTCCCCAGCCGTGACGGCTGCAACACGTGCGAATGCTCCCCCGGTGGAGTCTTGAGCTGCACCGAGAAAGCGTGCAGCTGCAACCCTGACAAGGAATGGTATCGCCACTACGCCGCTACCGGCGCAAACGCCTGTCAGCTCATCGACTACGTCTGTCCAGTGAACACGGCGGCATTCAACAACGGCTGTGGTTGCGGCTGTGAAGAAGCGCAAGACTGCCCGCAGTGGGTCGATTGCGAACCAGGCAACACCTCCTGCGCATTGATGAGAATGCGCTGCCCGTACTCCGAACCCGCTTTCTGATTCGTTGCGATGGCGCTTCCGGCATGCTCGGGCTGAGCCAAAATCGCCGCGAACGAGCCGCGTGTTTCCGCGGAGCCATCGCCTGCGTGTGTCGATTTTGTCAGCGGTTTCGCCTCCTCAGCGTCGCAGGCACACGGAGCGTGCATTCACGCACCTGCCTCGTTATCCTGCGCGACATGGCAACCAAAGCTGAACGGTACCGAGCGGAACAACAAGTCAGCAGAAGCCAAGCGAAGCCGAAGAAACCCAAACCGCACAGTATCGATCGCAGTGTCGGCGCTGCCACCGCGGGCGTGAGTGGTGAGGGCACCGCGCTGCGCAATCTCTCCAAGCGCTCCAACAACAAGGGTGGCCCCGCGCTGGAGATCTCGGGCACGGCGACGCCTTCGCGCAAATCGACGCGCAGCAGCGCGGGTCGCGTCAAATCCGCGACCGAGCTCACGCGCCGTCAGACGCGCCGCATCACGTCGCCGAAGGCACGCGCGACTCGCGCGGTTGCCCGCGGCTGATCGCTCTTCGAGATTTTTGGGTTAGCGGGCGCGGTCGACGCTGCGCGGCGCGTAGCCCATTTCAGCGTCCGCTGGGCGCGGCACTCGGGCGAGCGTCGAATGCAAACACTTGCCAGCGATGCGCCGCGCTGTCGCGCTGCGTTTGAGTCACAGCGTCACCCGCGTAGTCTTTGACGACACGCGTCCAAAACGGCACCGCGGCGCGGTTGGCCTCGGACACGCGCACCGTCCAACGTCCCGGCAAATGATCCCAGAGCAGCTTGGCTGCGCGTGCACCCACGCCCGAACGCCGCTCGGCGCGCAGCACGAAGAACTCTGCAACGTCGAAGACCTCGGGGTCATCGCTCAGCGGTGAGCCGCGCTGCGCCAATGCAAAACCCAGCAGCCTGCCCTCCTGTCGAATCAAGAATGGAAAGCGCTTGCCCGGCTCGGCCCAATACGAAGCGAGCCGCGGGTATCCAAAGCGACCATCCGCGCCGATCTGAACGCAAAACGCCTCACTCAAATCGTGAATGTACAACTCGAGCAGGTTCGCGAGCAGTGAACGCTCTTCTTCGCGCGCGAGTTCGAGCCGCACTGCGCCAACGTCTCCTTCGACTTCACTCGACATGCCCGTGCACTCCGAAAACCTACTCTAACAAAGTGAGACAGAGTCGAGATCTCGAATCGTGACTTCGTGTGACACAGCCATGACGGCATGCATTCGCCCTCAGGTCACACTCGATAGATGATCGAGAGCACGATGGCGAGCTACGTGCGTGAGATTCGACCGCATCTGAAACGCGGCGCGTTCCAACCGGCGCGCAGTCGATTGTGGTGGCTGCCCACACATCTCGCGGTGATAACGCTGTGCATCAGCCTGCTGCACCAGCGCGTGTTGCCTTGGCCCGCCGCTCCGCTGGTGTCTCTCGTGATCGGCATGAGCTTCGCGGGGCTGACGTTCCTCGCCCACGAGAACCTTCACGGCGCGATCGTGCGCAACGCTCGCTTGCGCTACCTCGTGGGTTGGATCGGTTTTTCCCCATTCGTCGTTTCGCCCCGGCTGTGGGCAGCGTGGCATAACCGCGTTCACCACAACAACACGCAAATCGAGGGCAAAGATCCAGACGCCTATCCGACGCTGGGCGAGTATCGAGCCAGCTGGGCGATCCGCCTCGCCACTTGGGTTGCCCCGGGGCTGCGCCGCCTACGCGGCGCGTCAACCCCGTTGATCGGCTTTTCGGTGCAGAGCCTGCACATGCTCTTGGCCGCGCGCTCTCGGGGCTTCCTCTCCATTCGAGAGCACGTCCTTGCCATCGCGGAAACGTTGCTCGGCATTTCACTGTGGACGGTTCTCGCCATCGCCACGGGCGGGCTCGTGTTCGTGTTCGCGTTCGTGCTGCCACTGCTGGTCGCGAACGCCATCGTCATGAGCTTCATCTTAACGAACCACAGCTTGAGCCCGCTGACCGAGATTAATGATCCGTTACGCAACTCGCTGAGCGTAACCACCCCACGACTCATCGAGTGGCTGACTCTGGGTTTCGGTTATCACGTCGAACATCACCTCTTCCCGGCGATGAGCGCGCGCCACGCCCCCGAAGTGCGCGCCCTGCTCCGCGCCCACTATCCCGGACGATACCAGTCGATGCCGCTCAGTCGAGCCACCGCCGCGTTACACAGTACCAGTCGAATCTACAAGAACGCCACGACGTTGACCGACCCGAACTCCGGCCGTGAATGGGCGGTGCTTAGCGAAGCCCCAAAGCCGTCCGAGCCCGTCGCGTCCCCAAGCGCGCCCACTGGCACGAGTGGGTGCCCATTGCCGTCGCCACTGCCGGCTCCTCCGATTCCGCGCTCGGCCCCCTCTGTGCCGCCGGAATCAGTGAGACCCTAAAACTAACCATCTTACGCGGGGAATGAGTAGTTTTCCGGGTCTCGAACCGTGAGCTAGCTGCCAGCGAGCTGCCGAAAGAATGCACAACCGCACAACCGCACAACCTACCGGGGCGGCTCCATGACAGGAATGACAGGGGTTGTTCTTGATGTGCGCTTGATTTGCGATAGACACGGCCACGCTTAGTCGTGGAAGAGGCCGTGACCGTGCTTGCCCGCACACTCGCGCCTGTGATCGAAGGTCTGCGACGTAGACATATAAATCCTGATTGGCCGTGCTGCGCCTGTTCTCGCGCCCCGCATTGTGTAGACTGTTGAAGTCGTGCGGGGCGGCGGCTATGGTTAGCGGTAGTAAGTTTCCCCCGCTTTTCGGCTGATTGGGCAAGTGGCAGACATGAATCGCATCACCGCCTTAGGATCTATCTTCGCGTCCGCACTGTTGGTCCTTGCTTGCGGAGGTACGCCAGAGGTGCACTCCAACCCTGGCGAGCCGACCAACGGCGGCATGTCCCAGGGCGGCGCCGCATTCGTCACTGCAGGCACTGGCGCAGGGATCGATCCAGGTGGTGGCGGCAGGCCCTCAGGCGGTGACGGCGGACAAGCCGGGTCGACGGACGACGAAGGCCCAGTGTGTGGCGACGGCAAGGTTGAAGCGCCCGAGACCTGTGATGACGGCAACACCAAGCCCGGCGACGGCTGTGACGGCAATTGCAAGCGCCAAACCGGCTGGACCTGCCCCACGCCCGGCGAAAAGTGCAACCCTCCCCCCGACGACAACTCGGTCTGCGGCGATGGCAAGGTCACGGGCAATGAGTCCTGCGATCTTGGCAAAGACAGCGCCGGCACCAACCTGAACGACGGCACCGCGGGCTGTTCGACCACCTGTCAAACGGTCACCGGTTGGACCTGTCCGGGCGCCAACCAAGCCTGTACCAAGGATCCGTTCTGCGGCGACAGCATCGTCACTAGCATCCTCGGCGAGCAGTGTGATGACGGCACGAACGACGGCGCGCACGGTTGCGACGTCGACTGCAAGCGCATCACGGGCTGGAAGTGTCCACCCACCGGCGGCGCGTGCGCGGTCGATCTGTTCTGCGGTAACGGCACGGTCGACCCCGGCGAGCAATGCGACGACCACAACTTCAGGAACTACGACGGTTGTGACTCGACCTGCTTCATCGAGTCGGGTTTTGCGTGCCCTCCAGCCGGCGGCAGCTGCGAGCGCTTGTGCGGTAACGGCAAGCTCGATCCAGGTGAAACCTGCGACGACAGCAACATCGTTTCCGATGACGGCTGCACTGGAACCTGCAAGGGCAGCAATTGCCCGCCCGTGTGCACGACCGAGGTGGACTACACCTGCAGCAACGTCGGTCAGAACTGCATCTACACTCCACCGCCCCCGCCCCCGCAATGTGGCAACGGCAAGGTTGAAGGCTCGGAGACCTGTGATGATGGCAACATCTCCGGCGGCGACGGCTGCTCGAGCGTGTGTGCGCTCGAAACCGGTTGGAAGTGCACCGCTGAAAACACGCCCTGCGTCGCGGCGCAGTGTGGTGACGGAATCTTGGCCGGCGCCGAGCTGTGCGATGACGGCAAGGTCGATACCGTTCATGGCTGCACCCCCAGCTGCACCATTGCGCCGAACGCCACCTGCCCGGCGAACGGCGGCGCGTGCGTGCCCATGGTTTGCGGCGACGGCAAGGTCACAGGTACGGAAACCTGCGACAGCAACTTGAATGACGGTAAGCACGGCTGTTCCGCGACGTGCCAGATCATCACCGGTTGGGCATGTCCGTTGGCGGGCGCACCGTGCAGCGAGATCTGCGGCGACAGCTTGGTCGTTGGCGACGAGCAATGTGACGAGGGCGCCGATGTGGCTTGCTGCTCATCGACCTGCAAGCTGAAGGCGACCTACGTCTGCGATCCGTCCAAGAGCCCGCACTCGCAGCCAGCCTCGGACTATTGCGGCAAGTTCGGAGTGAACGGCCCGTCCAATCCGAGCAGCACGGTCAAGGGTAACGAGCAGTGCGACGACGGCAACACCGTCGCGTTCGACGGCTGCTCACCGACTTGCACCAATGAGCCGCTGTGCGGCACGGTCAACACCGACATTACCCCCACCCCTGCTGCCACGAACTATCAGTGCTTCGCGCGCTGCGGTGACGGCCTGGTCCTGCCGCCCGAACAATGTGACGACGGCAACACCCAGAGTGGCGATGGCTGCGACAGCAGCTGCAAGATCGAGACGGTCCCCGGGAGCACTCCCCCGCAACCCGCGTGGACGTGCGTGCAGGCGGCCCCGGGCGGCTCGCTCACCCTACCCGTGATCTGGCGCGACTTTGCGCCCAAGACCCATCCCCAGTTCGAGCTCGATCCGAAGGCCGATCGTCGTCTGCCGAACATGACGACGACGACGCTGAAGCAAATCGCTGCGACCGGTTCGCGTCCCTTCCGATACGTGCCCGAGTACTACGCTTCGTTCGTATCGCCGGCCTTCCCAGCGAACTCGTACAACAACCAGCCCAACTGGACGATGAACGGCCCCGGTTGGGATACGACCAAGGACGTCGTTCTCTCGAGCGACGGCGCTGCGACGCAGAACGCGACACAAATCGCGACCCGTTTCGGTCAGTGGTACGCCGACACCAGCGGGGTCAACCTCAGCTTCCCGGGTACCATTTCGCTGAAGTCGATCGGCGCGGGCGCCTACCAGTACTCCTGCGACGACACCGGCTGCGACACCCCCGGCTACACGGACGGCTTCTTCCCACTCGATAACAGAGGTTGGGTCGCGCAGGCGAATGCGGAGCTCGTGCGAGCGGGCGCCACGGGCAACCACAACTTCCACTTCACGACCGAGATCCGCAGCTGGTTCGCCTTCAAGGGCGGCGAGCAGCTCTCCTTCTACGGTGATGATGATCTGTGGGTGTTCGTCAACGGCCAGCGCGTGCTCGACTTGGGCGGCATTCACTCCAAGATCCACGGCAACTTCACACTCAACGCCGACGGTAGCGCGACGAGTTGCACTGAGAACACGCCCGCCCCCGCGAACACGGCTCCGGTGCTCACCTGCGCGACCATCACCGGTCTCGGCCTGACCCAGAACGGCATCTTCGAGATTGCGATCTTCAACGCGGAGCGCCACCTCTCCAAGTCGAACTTCCAGCTCACGCTCACAGGCTTCAATTCGTCCCCGAGCGTGTGCACCCCGATCTGCGGCGACGGCTTCGTCGCGGGTGTCGAGCAGTGTGATCGCGGCACCGGCCCCAACGGTAACGTTGCACCTGGCGGCAACACCTACGGAAAGTGCACGACCGAGTGCAAGCTCGGCCCGTACTGCGGCGACCATTCGACCGTCAATCAGCCGCTCGAGATTTGCGACAACGGCCTCAATATCGACGCCTACACCAGCCTGCCGCCCACGATGAGTCAGTGCGCGCCGGGCTGCACCACGCCGAGCTTCTGCGGCGACAACATTCTTCAAAAGCTGAACGGCGAAGAATGCGACAACGGCAGCGCCAACCAGAACGCCTACGGCAAGTGCCAAACCAACTGCAGGCTCGGCGCGCGTTGCGGCGACGGCGCGATCACCAACGGTGAAGCGTGTGATGACGGCCCGAACAACGGCGGCCCGTCCAGCAACTGCGACACCAGCTGCAAGAAGAAGTGCGGCAACGGCACCGTAGACGCCACGAGCGGCGAGCAATGTGACAGCGGCACGGGCGCCAATGGCAACGGCAGCGCTAGCAGCAACTGCGACGTCAAGTGCCAGTTCAAGTGCGGCAACGGTAAGCACGACGACGGCGAGGACTGCGACGACGGCGCGAACAAGAACAACGGCAACTACGGTGGCTGCACCGCGCTGTGTAAGTTTGGTCCGAGCTGCGGCGACTCCACGCTGCAGATCCCGCCCGAAGCTTGCGACAACGGCCCGGCCAACACGAGCACGGCGTACGGCCCGAACAGCTGCACGGATCAATGCTTGCCCGGTGGCTGGTGCGGCGACGGCCTGATCAACGGCCCGGAAAAGTGCGACGACGGCAAGAACACCGGCCTGCCCGGCTCTTGCACGGCGGATTGCAGCGGTTATGTCCCCAGCACGCTGTGCGGTGACGGCACCATTCAGGCCCCCGAGAAGTGCGATGACGGAGCCAACAACGGTACTGCCGCGAGCTCCTGCGACAAGCAATGCCGTTTGAAGTGCGGCAACGGCACCGTTGAAGCGCCCGAACAATGCGACAACGGCCTGAACGACGGCACGTACGGCACCTGCACCCCTGAGTGCAAGTTCGCCGGCTACTGCGGCGATGGCGTCAAGAACGGCAACGAGCAGTGCGACAAGGGCGACGCCAACAACGTCGCGGTCGCCACCGCCTACGGTGATGACGTGTGCACCAAGGCCTGCAAGACCGCCCCGATCTGCGGCGACGGCAAAGTGCAAGCTAGCTTCGGCGAAGAGTGCGAAGGCAACAGCGGCTGCGCGAACTGCAAGTTCTCCATCCCGAAGTGACAGCTCGCCGCTTCACCCGGGCCGGTTCTCGACCGCGCCCGGGTGAACACGTCCAAGCAACGCGCTTCAGGGAACTTCGACCGCGGTCGGCATACCGGTGAGCGCGAGGTCAAGCGCGCCCGCCTTCGGCTCGACCATGGCGACAATTTCGCCCTTTTCGACGCTGAAGGTATGCACGGTAGCGGTGCCGGACGCGGGCAGCGCATAGGCCGCGGTTGCTGTCTCGTCAGTGGTCGTGCGCGCCCACAACACGTACAAGTGGTGTCCGCTTTCAGTCGTGAATGCAGCACCGCGCACGTCTTCCGGAAGTTCGAGCTTGGTGAGCGCAGCGGGGTCGGCGGCAGTGTTCGGTAGCCAACCCTTCAGCCACGCGTAGGCTTGACCTTGCGGGCTGAGCTTCGCGTCGCTCACTTGCATGGCCTTCGAGTAGTCGAAATAGAGCCCCATGTACGCGAATGAATCCGTGGATGCGCCGATTGCCGCGCCATCGCCTTGCGCAAACCAATCGATGCCGACCAAGCCCTCGTAGTGGCCGAGTGTCATCACCTTTGCCAAATAGCCCGCGGAGTAGTCAGCGCCGCCCACGTTACCGCCCACTGCGTAGCGCGGCGCGCCGGTCTCGGTGACGACGAATTGCCGATCACCGACGCCCGCCGCTAGTAGACGAGCGCGGTAGTCGTCACGCGCCTTCAGCAGGCCATCGACGCCCGCATCCGAACTGCCACCACCAAACACCGGGTAGTAGTGGAAGCTCAAAATATCCAGGTATTTTGCGGCAGTCTCCGGATACTCCGCGCTCACCGCGCCGGCCTTGGGTTCGTCGGTGTAGCGCAACAGCGCGCTCAAAAAGTTGCCGTAGCCAATGCCGCCCACGGTCACCGACGCGTCTTGATCGAACTTATGCACGACCTCGTGCGTGATGCGCAGCATGCGGATGTAGGAAAAGATCGAATCATTCCACCAAATCAAATCTTTGGGATTCGGCGGAGTCTTGTCCCAGGCCTCGGTCGCTTGCCAGTTGCCACCCACTTGGTCGGGCTCATTCCAGACCTCGTACATGTCCAAGTACTGACCATAGTTCTTGGCCACGCGCTCCACGTACGACGCCCAATAGTTGTTCTGGTTCACGTTGCCATCCGCGTCGAAGATCGGCTCGTACAGGTTCTTGGGTGAGTAGTGCGCGAGCTCGGAGTCCGACGCGTCAGCGGGTGCGTTGGAGTGCTCGTGGCTTGGTCCAATCAAGAAGCACACGTAATGTCCGAGGCCGAGCGGCTGATATGCCGCATAGTCTGCGACCTCGATGGTGTCGCCCCACTTCTGCAAGTAGTACTCGGGCAGAGTCGTGCGCAAACTCGAGGCGCCCGCGGCTACCGACATCTGCGCGCTCTCTCGGCGATCGATGCCGGATCCGTAGTAACCGGGATTATCGCCGAAGCGAAAGTATCTCGGCCCGTACAGCGCGCCAGATTCGCCCGTGCCGGAAGCGCCGGCATCACCCGCGCCGCCGGAACCATGGCCCGGGCCATTGCCACCGACTGAGCTCGCTCCGGATTCGCCACTGGGCAAGCCGGTCGAACCGCTCGCAGCGCAGTCCGCTTCGCAAGCCCCGCTTCCTGCGTGCCCGCCGTTCGCATTGCCACTCTTACTGCTGCTACAGGCCAGTGGACACAACAGCGCGCAGACCACCGCGAAGGGAATTCTCACGATCACGACTCTAACGGGTCGAGACCGCACTGCAAGCGGCGACGTGCGAGGGAAAGACGGCTATCGAACGTCATCGCCCGCGCGACGCGTGTGCGCGCGTGCATGCGTTCGTGGGTGCGTGTGCCGAGGCAACACGCTTCGCGGCGTTTGGGGTGCCCGCTAGCACGCAGAATTCCGGACGAGATCGAGCTGCTTTCTGCCAAATGCATCACTCGCCGCGTACGACGGTGCCCAACCCAACAAAAAGCGATGAAAATCGGCCCATGCCCAAGGAAAGAGCGTTCGCCACTCGTGCTCGAGCGCATCGTACTCACTCGCGCTCAACCTATTTGGCAACCTGACGGCAGTCCGCAGCGCCTGAAAATACTCATCGAGGTAACCGGGAACGAGCGCGCTGCATTCGGCTGAGGACAAGCAGCTACTCAAAAAATAGGCGACGTCTTTCACGCCGACTCCAGCGCCAACATACTGAAAATCGACCGCTGCGACGCTGCATGCTGCAGTTGCGAAGCAAAAATTCTCGAGCTTGGCGTCGCCGTGAACCAAGGTCCGAAACTGCGCGGCGTTCAAGCGCTGATCGATGGCCGCGGCTGCGCGCCGCAACTCAATCGAATTCAAGCGAGCGAGCTCGTCAGGACGAGTCGCCAGGTGCCAATAGGTACCCACCTTCCACAATCCGGCAGGTTCGATCCCGAGGAAGCGCGCGTGAAACGCCGCGAGCCACTCGAGGCACGCGCGAATTTCCTGCTGCGTGCAGTGCGCTCTTCGCTCCGAGAATCCCGCATGATCGAGATCTTCGAGCACGAACAAGAATCGTTCGTCGCGAGCGTCCGCGTAGAGCAACTCCGGCACGCGACACGATGCGTCGCAGCTCTCGGCGAAGTCTCGATAAAACGTGTGCTCGACAGCATACGAGCGCAGCTTTCGGCGGTGCGAACGGAGCTCCGCGGGATCGCGCGCAACCTCTCGCTCAGCGGGCGGAGTCACGCTCTTCACCACCACGTATCGGATTCGCTCACCCAAGAGCCGAGCGCGATGCAGCTCGCCGTAACCGCCCCACAATGACTGCACGCGCTCCGTCAGTTCGACACTCTGCGCGCCCAATGCGCGGCGAATTCGTGCGCTGAGTTCGAGTTCGGCGTGGCGAGACACTTGGCGATACTAGTCGTTGTTCGCGCGCCTCTGGTCGGCTGCTCAAACTGGCCAGGGAATTGGCCAAAGAACTGGCCAAGAGTCAGACGCGCTCAACACAAAGCTATGTTATTTCAGTATCTTACAAACACAGTCAACTAGGCATTAAACTGGCCATGGTAACTTCCTCCCATGAGCATAAGCGCCTTCCACCCGCTAATTCCCGAGGAGCGGATGCGAGGGCCTTTGCTGTCCCTTGCGGCAGAGCTAGTCGCCCAAGGTCATCGGCTGGAAGCTGCCGCGGGTCAGCTGAGCCGCACCCTCGCGCCGCTGCTGCGCGCGATGAACAGCTACTATACGAACAAGATTGAAGGGCAGCAAACGCGTCCCGCAGACATCGAGCGCGCGCTACATCATCACTTCGACGCAGACAAAAGGCAGGCACATCGTCAGCGACTAGCGCTCGCTCACATTCAGGTCGAGACAGCGCTCGAAACCACACCTTTCGCATCACGAACCCAACTCTACGCGCCAGAGCTCGTCGCCAATATCCACTCACAACTCTACCTGGCCCTCCCGGTCAATGAGCGAATCACCGATGACGGCAACAAACTGATTGCCGGGAAATGGCGAGAAGGACTGGTCACGGCCGGACGACACTTAGCGCCCGCTCCGGCCGAGGTTCCTGCGCTCTTGGCGGATTGGCAGGCGGCATACAGCAGTCTGCCTGGTGTGGAATTGGCTGTCGTTGGTGCTGTGTGTTCACATCATCGCTTGCTTTGGGTGCACCCCTTTCCTGATGGCAACGGTCGCACTGCCCGCCTGCACACACACTTGGTTTTGAGAGCGCTGGGTTTGACCCACGGCTTGTGGTCTCCGCTCCGTGGCATGGCGAGAAACCAGGAGGCCTACTACGCGCGACTCAACAACGCGGACCTACCTAGGCGCAATGACCTCGACGGACGCGGTTCGCTTTCGCAAGAAGAACTCGTCGCTTTCGCAGCCTGGTTGCTCGAGGTGTGCCTCGATCAAGCCCGATTTATGCAGGATTTGCTCTCCCTCGGTTCACTCAAGGAGCGACTGCTCGAGCTCTTGCAGTCTCTGGCGGCGAGGCCGTGGGCGATCGGAGCGGCGACCTCCCTCATCAAAGTCGAAGCGCTCGAGGCGCTACACTACGCGGCTGTATTCGGTCCCGTCGAACGCGGCCGCTTCATGGCTATGACTGGACTCCCCGCTCGAACCGCACGGCGCGTGCTCACTAGCTTGCTCGACTACGGCGTGCTGGAAGCCGAGACTTCACGCGCGAAGGTCAACTTTGCAGTTCCCTACAAGAGCCTGCGCTTCGTATTCCCAAGGCTTTGGCCCGAAGCCGAAGCGGACACAGCGTGAGCATGGCTCACTCGCCCGGCGCACCGACACCAAACAACTTCACGATCCCTTGCAGCTCGTCCGGCAACCGCTCGGGGACGATGCGGCGCACCTCTTCGTCGGCGTAGCGAGCCGAGAAATGGCTCATCACGACTTCAGATCGAGGCAACAATTCGGCGCGTTGCAGCACCTCATCGAGGTGAATGTGACCGGTGCTACGAGCCCCTTCCACATCGATACGATCGTCGAGGAAGGTGGTTTCCATGACCAGCGTTTCGGTCTGCTGAAGCTCCGGTGTGCGTTCGAGCACTTCGATGCGCGTGTCACCGGTGAACGAGAGCAACGCGGCGTCCTGCGCTTCTTCGATGTTCACGCCGCTTTTACGCAATTCGCCGAGCCGCTCTCCGGGCAGACCGCGAAACTCGGCACGCAAACGATGTCTGCGCTCCCAGACCGTGTAACCTTGGCTGGTCACGCGGTGGTAGGTCTCGAACGGCCGTACCCAGCGGTTCTTGGCAATCTGAAATTCTTCGCCGGGAGCAAGCGGCACGACACGGCGTGGGATCACTTGGCCGTCGAGGCGCCCAGCAGCGTTGAACAGCTCCTCCAAATCAGCCGCGATAGCGGCCGGCGCGACGTAGGTGCTCTCGCCCATATGCATCATCGCGCGCCGGGCGGCGTGTTGAGCCACGGCCCCCATGTGGTCGAGATGACCGTGGCTCAATAATACCAAAGGGTGTTGTACCGCGCTGCGCGTGCACCGGCCCATGTCGAGCACGAGCCGCAGCGACGGCACTTCGATGCAGGTCTCGACGCCTGCGATGCTCAAACCCTCGAATTTCATAGTCAGGGTTGTAGCCCAAGCGCCGCGAGGACGCGCGTGAGACGGGCGCGATTCGAAGGCGTGAGCGGTTCTTCGCTCTGATAGGCGTCGTAGGCGCGGCGCGCCTCGTCTGCGCGACCCGCCAGCGCCGCCAAGAGCGCGCCCGTCTCGAATGAGCGAGAGCGCCATTCGAGCGGGGTGCAGGCCAGCGCGCGCTCGGCGTCGAGCCGCGCGCCGTCGCGATCGCCACTGAGCAAACGCACCTCGGCTCGCACTTGCAGCGCGACGTAGCAGGTGTGCCCAGTGGCCACGGCCTTTTCCGCGTTCAGCTTGGCGCGTTCGAGATCGCCCTGCGCGAGCGCCAAGCGCGCGATATTTTCGACGTGGATGTGCCAGCCAGTGACGGCGATCATGCGCTCCCAAAAGGCGAGCGCGCGCGCTTCGTCCCCGGCGATTTCCGCTTGCTTTGCCAGCACGTGCAGCGCGCTGACCTCGTTTTCATCTTCAGCCAACGCGGCTTCGGCGAAGCGCGTGGCCAGTGCATTGTCGCCTTCTTGCCAGGCGGCATACGCCAAATCGCCGCGGTCTTCGGCGTCATTGCACTGCGCCTCTCCGAAGCTGAAGGCTTCCTCGCTCTGACCGAGCGCGACCATGCAAGAAAACTGCTTCTTTTCCCAGGGCGATAGCTCGCCGTCGTCGGGCATATCGCCCTTTTGTTTGGACACGAAACGCGCGTGTTCCAAGGCCTCCTCGTGCCGGCGCGCGATCTGCGCCAAACGGAACAAGAGCGGCCGGCGCGCGGCCTCGCGCTGTTCGTCGTTCAACGTGGCCACGTAGTTTTCGATCGCGTGTCGCGCGTCCGCTTCGCGATCGAGCCCGAGCAACGCATCGACGCGATCCTTGGTGGTTTCTTCATCCAGCTTGGCCGAATTCATCAGCGCCAGTGCTTCGTCGTACCGGCCGCGCGCGTTCAGCTGACGGACCAAGAAGCGACGCGGGTACACCAGCGTGGGCGCCTTGGCCATGGCCGAACGGAGCAGCTCTTCACCGCGGAGCTCCGCTTCGAGAGAGGCGTCCATCAAGTCATCGCCTTCCTTCGCCAACACGAAGGGGCTATCCGGGTCGAGCTCGGACAATTTGGCGATCACGCTTGCGGCCGCGCCTGGGTACCAGAGATCGTCCACCAGAAAGCGCACGTGCGCCGCGTGCATGGCCGTGTCACGGGGATTGTTCCCGGTCAGCCCTTGGAAATACTCGTGCGTGTCGCCCACGCCGTCGACGATGCGCATGCTCGCAGCAATGCGCCCGAGTTCTTGCTCGCTGAGCTCTCCGGAGTCGGCCACGCGCCGGAAATAACGCAGCGCTTGTGTGTGGTGACCTGCGTCGGCCAGGGCGCCGCCGAGCAAGAACGTCGCTCGGACGTCGGGTGCGATACCGGCATTTGCGGCATATGAGGCGATCGCCTCGTCGTGACGCTTGGCGATTGTCAGGTGTTTGCCGAGCTCGCGGTGCGCCCAGGCGTAAGTCGGAGACATATGCAACGCGCGACGCAGCGCGCCGAGCCCCACCTCGAGTTCGCCGTTCTGACAACGCGCAGCACCCGCGATGGCGTACGACGACGGATGATCGGCATCCAGCTTTTCGAGCCGCGCACACGCTTCGAGCGAGTCACCGATGCGCGCATGAGTGTATGCAATGTCCGCCCACGGTACGAGTGCACCGGCGTCTTCGGGACGCGCATCGGACAACGCACGCAGGTCGGCCATTGCCTCATCGACCTGACCCCCGTTGGCCAACGCGCGCGCGCGCTCGATCACGTAGTACGGGCGCCCTGGGACGAGCTCGAGCGCGCGACCAAAGGCTGCAGCGGCTGCTGAATGCTCACCGCGGCGTGCCGCGATACGACCGCACACCCCGTGGTTGAACGGGTTCTTCGGCGCGAGCTCCAGCGCGCACGAGTTGATGATCCGCGCGCGCGACACGTCACCCGTGTCGAGCAAGAAGTCGGACAAATTCTCGTTCGAGCGCACGTGTGCCGGATCGCGTTCGAGCGCAGCTTCGAAGGCCTTCTTGGCGTCGTCTCGACGATTGAGCGCGAGTAAACAATCACCCATCGAACAATGATTGTCGGAGTCATCCGGATCGCGATCACGAGCGCGTTCGAAGGCCGAAAGCGCGGCCGAGGTCTTGCCCTCGAATTCGAGCACTTGGCCGAGGTATTGTTGCGGCCACTCGTCGTTCGGCCACAGCTCGAGGATGCGATCCAAGACCGCTTGCAGCGCCTGCTTGGCCGCGGGCAACTTGGCCTCGTCGCTTTCGTTGCGGGCGACCATGCGCGCGCGCACGAAGCGATACACCCATGCCAGCTCGTAAGGCTCGTGCAACGCGATCGCTTCGTCCGTGAGCCGGTCCGCATCCTCGAACTTACCCTCGTCTTTCGCTTGCCAGGCCTGATCGGTCTTGGAAATGTAAGCGCACTCGATCGCGCCCAGTTCATCCAGCTTTTTCGCCAAATCCTCGCGACCGAGTGGGAACGCAACCAGCGCGCCGTAGTTCGAGAACTCGCGCAGCTTGGGCAAGTCCTCGTAAAACGTTTCGCGAATCTCGTGCGTCATCGGGTCTTGCACTTCGAGCAGCTCACGCCGGTCGTCGTAGCCGACCGCAACGGCCACGTGACGACTGGTGGAATAGTCCTCCTCGAGGATGACCGGGATCCCCGCGTCGATGATGCCTTTCAAGCGCGGCAGGTCCGCCTCGATGCGGCGCGTGGCGAAGCCGGCGCGGTCCATGTACCAACGCATGCGATGCACGGGCGTGCCACCGTCCGGATGCTTGATCTCGCGCGCCACGTCCACTTGGTTGGCCGCGGTGCCGAAGAAGCGCAGACACAGCTCGACCGAAGCCGGACCACAGTGATTGCGCAGCTGGCTCACCGACGGGAACGCGGCCAAGCGCTTGGCCGCCGTTTCGGCCTTGCTGGTCTTATCCAACATGCGGCGAGCGAGGCCGCCGTAGTAGTGCTTGCCCTCGGCCAGCTCAGCCCAAGCCGCGCGCGCGAGCTCGATTTGCCCCGCGCGATACAGCGCGGAGCCTCGCTCGTAACTCGAACCGCGCACGTAATCTCCCTGGGGAGCCGCGCGAACGATCTCCGAAAGCACCGTCGCTACGTCCGCCCAACGCGCCTGCGAAGAGGCCAGCCGATAGCGCGCGCGCAATACCGGAATATCCAGCGGCGCCGCTGGCGAAAGCTTCGCCAAGTATTCGGCCGCACCATCGAATTCACCCATCAGGGTGAGTAATCGAACCATCCCCAAGTGCGCCACTCGGAGCCCGGCCGGATCCGTGGTGCGCTCGGCGAGCTCCAGCGCTTGGCGAGCGCGCACTCGCTCGTCGAACGAAAGCGCAACTTCCGCCTCACCGACCGACACGAATGGCTCCTCGAGTCCCAACGCTCGCGCTTTGTCGACCTGCTCGTAGGAAAGCTTGGGGCAACGCTTGCGCGCGAACAACTGCGCCGCCTCCAGGTGCGCGAGCACCGCGTAGCTGCGTCCGCGCCCAGACGCACGCGCGCCCGCTTCAGCCGCAGACAGCGCGAGCTCCAAGGCGAAGTCGATCAAGGGCGAAGCGTGACGCAAGACGCGCGCCGCGCGAAACTGCGACTCGATCCGCAGCAACGCCGAAATATCGCGTTCGCGACGCACCTCGCAAAACAGATTGTACGCTTCGTGAAACTGCTCGACCCCCGCGAGCGCGCGTCCGCGCAAGAGCAACACGACTGGCTTCGGCAGCGCGCCACCGACTTCGGGTTGGTCGAGCGCGCTCAGCACCTCACCAAACTCGAAGCGATCGCAGCGGCCCTCCAGCTCGCGTTGCAACTCGGGCGTGGAATCCTCTTTACCGTGAGCAGCCATCGGTCCTCCTCCGCTGCTCCCTACGCAGCGACCGCCCATGATAGCCGCAATCTTCCGCACACCAAGCCCCTACTCCGGGGGGTTGGTTTTACTTACATCGGCGCTTCCCGCGCGGAACGCTCCCAGATTTTTGACCGCAGAGCCGCAGAGGCCGCAGAGATCTGATGGAGATTTTTGGGGTTCCCAATCTACGTCGAAGTACCCGCTGTCACGACGCAAATCGCCGCGACGGGCAACCCCATTCTCTCCTCTCTCTCAGATCTCTGCGGCCTCTGCGGCTCGGCGGTTAAGCTCAGGGAGCGTGATTGAGGAGTTTTCGGGCGCCCAAAGGTTCCGCAACGCACCTCGCCGGAACACGGACTGCCTCGTGGTAAGGTCTACTCTTTGAGTCGCAGTCCGATGGGCAATTCTTCGCCGAACCAGGCGGCGCGTTCGGCTTCGACCACTGGCACGAACTCGCGGACGCCGCTGATCAGCTCCGCGTCGGCTCCGATCGCTTCTAGGCGACGGATCACTTCCTCGCGCGTGCGATCGGCGATGTCGCGCGCGCGGTCGTCGGTTTTGCGGGCGAGTTGGGCGGCGGTGGCGGCGGCAGTGGGCACTTCGTGCCAGCGTTCGCGGAATAGGTGATCGAGCCAGTTTTCGGCGTGTCGCGCTGGGACGACGTGATGCGCGCTCGCGTAGCCGGGCACGCGCGCACCGATTCGGCCGAGCGCGCTCCAAAGTCTGGAATCGCGATCGCGATAGGTGCGTTCGATCAGCCACTCACCAAGCGCCACGCGACGTTCGACTGGGACGCGCTCCAGCGACGCCAAGAGTTCGAGCAGCTCGTGGCTGAATTCAGCTGGTTTCAGGCTCTTGCTGCGTTTCAGTTTGAGTTCGGCGGGGGCCAGAAACGGCTCTAGCAAACCGAACAGGCGCGTCTGCGTTTCTTCACGCACGCCAGCGACGATTCGTCGCCAGGCGATCCAAAACTGTTGCCAGCTGCGCGCATTCGCGCCGGTCGCAATGCCCGATTCGAACAGCGGGACCAGTTGCCCGACGCGCTGCTCGTCGAGCGGCGCGCCGAACCCGGGGCGCAAGGTGTAGCCGGCGAGCATCCAGAACACGCGCTCGTGGTCCTCCGAACGACGACGCGCCGCGCGCCCTTCAGACAAGGCGTCGAACAAGCTGCGATTCGACTCGAGCGTCCAAGCGCGACGTTCACCCAACAATCGCTCGAGCTCGCGCGGCAAGTCCTTGCTCTCGCGTTGCTTGACGTCCGCGCGGCCCTCGCCGAACACGCGACGAATCGCCTCCAGGGCCTCGGGCAGCCGCGCTGGCGGCGGGCGCGACGCGCTCGGCGGCGCGGACTTCAGTGGTGTGGGTTCGAACGAGCGTAGCTCGAAAGCCAGCCGAAAACGCCGCGGAGCGCGGCCTTCACTCGGGTGCAACTCGACCGATGCGAGCTCGACCGTGCCGGCCGCACTCAGCTCGCCTTCCAACGCGACCTCGAGATCGCCCTCGCCGTCGGCTGCGCTGAACAGTGTGGTCACGGGCGGCAGCGGCGCGAAATCATCGTCGAGCGACACGACGTCGCCCGGCCGATGCGTGACGTCACTGTCGGACGTATATAGCTCGAGCTGCACGGCTTGGCCCACGCGCAGCCAGAGTCCACCGGTGCTCGCGACGTGCCGCTCACCCTCACGCGCCCCCTTCGGCACCACGCACAATGCCCGACGCGCTGCGCGCTCGTCCACGGCGACGTAGAAGCCGCGCGGAGTGCCGCCACCGATGCGCAACCCGTGCCCCGCGAGTGTTCGACTGTACGCGACCGCACCGCGCGCAACGGACAGATCCGGATCCGGGTACGGCAAGAGCGAGACCTCGCGCTCGCAGAAACGCGACACCAAGTCACGCACGCGCTCGGCTGCGCGCGCCGCGTGAAACAAGCCGCCATTGAGCAACAGCGCGTCCACGCCACTGTCGACGCTCGCCGCGTGCCGCTCCAAAAACTGCACGATATGCCGAGAAATGGCCGGATCGCGCTCGTACGGCAGACCGAAGGCGAGCAGGCCCGCGCGCGTCTTCGGAGCCGGCTCACCGCGGGCGACCAGCGGCAAAAATCCGTCGAACACCAGCGCTTCGACCTCGGCGCGCGAGAGCTCCGTCGCGAGCGTCCCGCCCACCAGGGACGAGCCCAAGGACGCCAAACGGATCGGCGCCGACTCCGGCGCTTCGCGCCCGAGCAACACTTCCTTCGCGCTGCGACAAGCGAGCAGCAGGCGACTGAAACGCAGCGGGTCGAGGCGCTCGCCGTTCAACAATTTTTGCTCGCACAGCTGCGCGAGCGCGAGGTCGATGTTGTCACCACCGAGCAACAAGTGCCGTCCCACCGCGACGCGCTCGAGCTCGAGCTCACCAGAACTCCGTCGCGCCTCGATCAACGTCAGATCGGTGGTGCCACCGCCCACGTCGCAGACCAACACGCGGGCCTCGTTTTTCCCGGGTGTGAGCAGCGCTTCGACAGCAGCTCGACGTTCCGTAGCGATCAAGTCGTAGAACGCGGCTTGTGGCTCTTCCAACAAGCGCACGGTCAAGCCAGCAAGCTCGGCTGCTTCGACCGTGAGTTCACGCGCGACCTCGTCGAAAGACGCGGGCACCGTGAGCACCACGCTCTGCGCGGACAGCGGCTCTCCAGCGAACGCTGCGTCCCAGCATTGTCGAACGTGCGTCAGCAATCGCCGGCTGGCCTCGACCGGCGATATTTTGGGCACTTCGTTGGCATCCGCCGCCCAAGGCAAGATCGGATCGCGACGCGCGACCCCCGCATGACTGAGCCAGCTCTTGCCCGACGCCACCAGTCGTTCGCTCACCTCTTGCCCACGCTGTCGCGCGTATTGGCCGACCACCCACGGCGACTCTTGCCACGGATCGGCAACGCTCTCGCTCGTAGCAGGCGTGTACAAGAACGAGGGCAACAAGCGCAGCGCCTCGACCTCGCTCGGACTCACCAGCTGCGGCAAGGAGAAAACGCTCGCAGCCGGGGGCACCTCGGCGCGACTCGCATCGTCACGAGCCGCGTAGGCCACGACCGTGTGCGTCGTGCCGAGATCGATCCCGACGTGATAACTCATGCCGCGCTCGAACCGTGCCGCACGCTGAGCTCGATCTGCCACCGCTCATCGGGCACGAGCGGTGTTTGCGCGACGGCCTCCAGCTTGAGCGTACCGATCGCGGTCACCGAGGCCTGCAATTGCACGGCGACGACGTCACCCGCGGCGCGTCCAGCAGCCGGCAAAACCAGCTCGATTTGCGGCAGTTCTTCGAGCTCGCCCGAGCGCCAGCGTTCGAGCACGCTGCCCGCGGGGTCTGTGCGTCGCGTGCTCGAGCCAAAGAAACGAAACGTGACGGGTTCGCCCACCACGACGAAGAGCTCCTGCGGCGGCAACGCCGCGCTCGTGCCCTCTTCCATCCCGAAGGGCGCCACGCACAGCGCGAACACCGGCGGCTCCATGCCGGGCAGCGCCGGCATGGGGTTCTCGATGCCCACGTAGTACGCGCGCGCGGTGCCGCCGCGAATGCGCAGACCGCGACCGTGACGCACGAGCCCGTAGTACGCCGCGCCGCGCGCGACCGCCAAATCCAAATCTTCACCGGGCAGCACGCGCGCTTTCGCAGAGCCGCGCTGTGCAAGCCAACCATTGAGCGTGTCGATCACGCGCGTACGCAGGATCTCCGCCTTCAGCACACCACCGTTGAACAAGATGGCGGTGGGCGGCCGCGCGTCCGTTGCTCCGCTCGCCGGATCCGCAAACGCATGGCGCGCGAGGAACGCCGCCAAGTGCTTGGTGATCGCCGGATCGCTGGCGTACGGCAAGCCCACTTGAGTGAGGCCAGCGCGCGGGCGGACCTTGGGCAACTCAGTGGCGGAAACAGCAGGAAAGAAGCCGTCCAGCAGGTAGCGCTCGACTTGTTCCCGGCGCAGCTCACCGCGGATCGAGCCGCCCAGGAGTTGCGAGCCGCGGCTGGGTAACACGACGGCCACTTGCTGGAGGCTCGCGTCCGAAAGCAGCTTTTCCTTGGCCCCACGACAAGCATGAGCGAGCGCGCCGAGCTGAAAGCGATCCAGCTCCTTGCCTTGCTCGGCCAGCTCTTGACTGACTACATGTGCCAATGCCAGGTCCATGTTGTCGCCGCCGAGTAGGATGTGATCGCCGACCGCGACGCGCGAAAGGCCGAGCGAGCCATCTTGTTCGACTGCGTCGATCAGTGAAAAGTCGGTGGTGCCGCCGCCGATATCAATCACCAACACGCGATCGCCCGCGCGCAAATGCGAGCGCCAGGCATCACCGTTTTGTTCGATCCAGGCGTACAGCGCGGCTTGAGGTTCTTCGAGCAGCGTCACCTGTTCGAAGCCCGCGGCGAGCGCGGCTTCGACGGTGAGATCGCGCGCGCCCGCGTCGAATGACGCTGGCACGGTGAGCACGACTTCTTGCTCGGCGAGGTCGCCATCGGCCGGACGTGCCGCGCGAAAGGCTTCGTTCAAATGATCGAGCAAGCGAAACGAGGTTTCGACTGGTGAGATCTTCTCGATGTCGTCTGGCGCGTTGAGCGGCAACGTCCCGGAGCGGCGATCGACACCGCCATAAGAGAGCCAGCTCTTGGCGCTCGAAATCACGCGCTGCGGAGCCTCTGCACCGCGTGAGCGCGCGAATTCGCCCACACAAACCCGGCGCTCGCTGTCCCAGGGCAACGAAAGGGCCGGCTCGCTCTCGTGGGCGAAGTACAAAAAGCTGGGCAAAAGCGGGCGCTTAGCCACGGAACCCGCGGACACGAGCTGCTCGATTTCGAGCACACTGACGCGCTCGTCAGTGCCACCCAGCTCCGCAACGGCGAGCGCGGAGTGAGTCGTTCCGAGATCGATGCCGACGACGAATTTGGCGCTCATGACAACTCCAGCTCAGCGGGGGCAACGAGGGTGGCATCGTGCGCGCCGACGACGGTAGGCAAGGTGAGCTCTTCGACACGCCAACCGCGATGCCGAAGCACTCCGCGAAACGGCGCCGAGCCAGCGACATTGCCGACCAGTTTCACGTCTTCACTGGCGCGCTCGAGCGTGAGCGAGGAACCCTCTGCCTCATTGCGCACGCTGACGACCCGCGCGTGGGCGCGGAGCGCGCGACGGCAGCCCTCGTGAACGACGCGCGCAGCGGCGCCGATCTCCGCATCAGCAAATGATGCCACCTCTTGCTGCACGAAGTCCACGAAGCGCCCTTCACGTTGCAGCAGTGTGAGCAGCTGCAGCGCGGAGTCGTTCGAGCCGCGCGGTGCTTCAGGGGTCGGCGCTGCCGGCGCCGGCGGCACCTGGACGGGCAATTCAGCTGGCGCTGGCGGCTCGCTCGGCGCGCCTGCCTCGCGCAGCAGGGCGAGCTGTGCCGCGAAGCGACCGTCGAACAGGATGCGAAAACTCGTCACCCAAGAAAGCCACAGGCGACTCAAAAGTGGCAAGCTCGTAACCATCGCGGCGCAGTCTACGATCGCGCCCGCGATCTACAATCATTTAACGGGTCCTAAGAACCCGACGGAACCGCGGGTGCGCCGAAGTCCTTGATCACGGAGAACGTGCCGGTCACGGTTTCGCTGGCTGCGGGCGTGGGCAGGCCGGGCCCATCGAACTGGGCAACGACGACGGTCAGGTTGTCTTCACCCCCGCGCTCATTGGCCATCCGAACGAGGCGCTCGCACGCGTGCCAGGGGCCATTGCTGGTCAAAACGTCCAGCAACTCGGAGTTTGAAACGGCGTTCGAAATGCCGTCCGAACAGATCAACAGGCGATCACCTTTGCGCAGTTCGACTTGGCCGATCGCGGCGTGGACTTCTTCCACACTGCCCATGGCTTGCAGCAAGATGTTCTTACGCGGCGAATTTTCCGCCTCTTCCGGTTTCATCAAGCCTTGGTCGACGAGCATCTGCACCAAGCTTTGATCGCGCGTGAGTTGTTTCAACTGACCGGTGCGCAGCAGGTACGCGCGTGAATCCCCCACCTCGGCCACGTAAGCAGTGGTGTGATCGACCAAGACGGCAGTCAAGGTGGCGCCCATGCCGTGGCGGCCCTTGGTCTGCGCGGCCTCGATCACGTCGGCGTTGGCGCGACGCACGGCAACTTCCAGCCGATGCTCGGGCGGCGCATCTCCGTCCGTTTGGAGCGTGGCGCGAACGGACGAGACCACCGTGGAGCTGGCGACTTCACCAGCGGCATGTCCGCCCATGCCGTCGGACAACGTGAACAATGCGCCGCGTGGGCCGAGCTTGAATTGTCCGCTCAAGGGACTCGCTTCGAAGCTTTGGCCAGTCGACAGATCGGCGAGCTGAAACGCGTCCTCATTGATGCTGCGGGTCAGCCCGATATCCGACAATGCCGCGAACGTAATCGTGATGTCAGTCATGGCGTGCTCACTCGTTGGTTCTCGCTTCGCTTCGCTAAAACAATCGCCGTGTTTGGGGCGTGAGCGCAAGGCCTTGTGCAACGCCGGAGCAATCGGCTTCAAGCCGACCGAACCAGTGCGGGCGAAGGCTCCTGTTCATCTCGCGAGATAGTGCTTGCAAAGCACGCGCCAGGCTACCCGCTAGGGGCCCGCGATGAGGGCTACGCGATGCGGCGCGCGTGCCGCGCCCGCTAACCCAAATCCCCGCCAACGGCTTACTAGTTGCCCTGTACGGATACTTCCCAGAACGACATCCAAGTGGGACGCGAAGCGCCGCTCGAATCGACACCGGGCACGGTGCTGGTGACCGTGATGCGCACGTAGCGCGCGGCGGCATGATTCGGGATGGCCACGGTTTGCACGGTGCCAACGCCGTCCGTCACGTTGCCCTGCGTCGTGTAGGCCACGTCGTCGAGCGAGGTCTCGACGGCGTAGGTATATTTCCGATCGGGGAACTCGAACTGAATGGCGACCTGCGTCAACGCGTGGCTGGCACCGAGATCGACGCGCCACCACTGCGGGAGTGTCGCGCTAGTTGCGCTGAAGCGTGTCGAAGTTTGTCCGTCGTTGCCGCTGGTGGTTGGATTCGCGGGTTGTGCGGTCGAAGCGGTGCTCGACTTGTTGAGCGCGAGTTCGGACGCGGAGCCCGCCGTTGCTACGATACCGCCGATACCGCCGGTGCCGCCGTTCAGCCCCACGCCGCCGCTTCCACCATTCACCGCGGTACCTGCGCTGCCCGCCAAGGCGACGACTCCGCCGGTTCCACCGTTAGCAGCACCGGCGCGCCCGCCACTCGCGTTTCCGGCGCGTCCTCCGTTCGAGGAGCCGCCCTTGGCTGGCTCGCTCGAGTCGCCACCGTAACTCGGCGCACCGGCGTCCATTGAATCAGCACCCGCCGCGCTATCGGTTCCGCCGCTGCTCAGCGTGCCCGCGCCTCCACCGAGCTCCGCTCTTTCGCCGCCTTCGGCCGGCGTGAGGCCCGACCCCTGACGCAGCGATTCGTCATAAACGGAACAAGCAACAGCAACGCCCGCAATCGCAATCGCGGTGCAAGCAGCACGCGCGCGGCCGCTACGCGAAGCGTGCCGTGAGGATCTAGAATTCAAAGTTCATCTCGAGAGGCAAGCAGCGGGAGCGCGCATCCGAATCTAGTTTAACAGGAAAAATCGCATCTCCAAGCATCGCCCCCATCCGTTCAGCGGCGATCAGTAGCGCCGAGTACGGAACACGCGCACACGGCCGGAGCAAGCCTTATAGTTCCGAACTTCGATGAAACCGCTTTCTCGGACGGCTTCGCTGCGCGCGACTCGCTCCTCGTCACTCCTCGGGCTGTCTATCGTGGTCACAGCGCTCACTGCGAGCAGCGTGGCCAGCGCCGCTACCCGTTACGTGTTCGCCACATTTTTGGGTGACGACGCGAGCAAAGAGAAGCTCTCGCTGTACACGTCCAAGAATGGCACCGACTTCACGCTGCTCGCCAACACGGGCTACGCGGGTCCTACCGGAGTGCTCCGCGATCCGAGCATCATGAAGCACACGGACGGCCAGTACTACATCGCGTACACGCTCAAATCGTGGACAACGACGTCAGCTAGCTTTGCGATCGCTTCGAGCCCGGACTTGAAGACTTGGACCTTCCGCACCGAGGTGCCCGCTCAAGTCACCGGAGTGAAGGACACCTGGGCGCCCGAGTGGTTCAAAGACACGGACGGCAGCATTCACCTGATCGTGAGCATCGACACGAACGACACCCAATTCAAGTCTTACCTGTACACGGCAAGCGACGACACGCTGTCCAAGTGGGATGCACCCGTGCCGCTCGGTATCGGCCCGAACTACATCGATACTTTCGTCGTCAAAGTGGACGCGCAGTATCATGCGTTCACCAAGAACGAGACGACCAAGTTCATCGAGCACGCGACGGCGGATGCGCTCAAGGGTCCGTGGACGTTCGTCGGCAAGGGTGACTGGGCGGGCTGGGGTTCGGGCAAAGAAGGGCCCGCGCTGTTCCAAACCGAGACCGGTCAGTGGCGGCTGTTCATGGACTGCTACGGCAATTGCGGCTACCTGCAGGCGACGAGCACGGACTTGAATAAGTGGTCCAGCACGTCGACCGTGCCCGTGCTCTCAGGCACGGTGCGCCACGGCACCGTGCTGCGCGAGGACGACTCGACCGCGGGCAGTGGCGGCATGGGTGCGGGCGGGGCGGCAAGTCACGGTGGGTCGGCAGGTGCAGGCGCGACCGCGGCGGCAGGAAGGAGCGGCGCCGGCGCCGGCGGTGTCAGCAACTCGAATGGTGCAGGTGGCAGTGGCGGTGCGTTCAGCGCGGGAGGCACGAGCTCAGTAGCGACAGGAGGAACCACCGATCACAGCGACGGAGGTTCAGCGCCCGTTACTCCGAGTGGTGTAGGTGGTTCGACTTCGCACGCGGGGAGCTCCGGAATTCCGCTTGCTGGTGCGGGTGCCACGCCGAGCACAACGACCGACGGCTGCAGCTGTTCTGTTCCGAATGCGCGCCGCTCATCTCGCGTAGCAATCGCGTTGCTGTTTGCGCTCATTGCGCTGCAACGGCGACGACGCGCAGAATCATCCGCAAGGTAGGACATCGTAGGTGTGGAATCCGGTCGAGCCGAATTCGCGCGCAGGCGAGCTCGCGAATTCGGATCAAAAAAGTACGAGCCCCACCAAATTAGCTGCCTGGTAAACCTGGTTGCCATCTCGCGGCGGGACGAGATGATTTCAAAGTGTGTGCGACTCGCGCAAACGCACTAATTGGCGTTGCAAGTGTGCGGCGATTGAGCCAAGTACCAGGCTATGGTGATGCGGCTTCGGCGCGAACTTTTCTCCATCGTCTTGCCGATGATGGCCTTCGCAACGGGTTGTGTAGGCGGCGACCTGGCATCGGGAGCGAAGCCCAGGGACACGAGCACTGCAGGCTCCGATCCCGGTTCTAGCGCGGGCTCGGGCTCGGGCGACAGCGGCGGCGCGACTGCACAAGGTGGTACGAGCACGGGCGATCCGTCATCGCCGCTCTTGCCCGCGCGCATTCGCCGCCTCACCAACGCTGAGTACGAGAATTCGGCGCGTGTCGTGGTCGGCAACACTGACGCGGTGACGACTGACTTCGCTCCCGATAGTCGTCAAAGCGGCTACACGCTGAACGACGAGCAGCGGGTCGATTCGGTGCTCATCAAACAGATCGGAAACGCAGCCAGCACACTCGCTGCGCAAGTCCGCACCAAGATCGACACGCTGGCACCGTGCACCGACAAGACCGCGGGCGCCGAGGCTTGCGCCAAGACGTTCATTCAGTCATTCGCTTCGCACGCCTATCGCCGCCCGCTGGGCGATGATGAAGTCGCCAAGCTGGTGGAGCTCTTCCACGCTGGGGCGGACGGCGCCACATACGCGGACGGCATCGAACTCGTCGCAACGGGCGTGCTGCAATCGGCGGGTTTTCTGTATCTGACAGAAACTGGCAACAACGCAGCTGGCCCCCAGATCAAACTCACGCCGCACGAAACGGCCAGCGCACTCTCCTACCTAGTCACGGCTGCGCCACCTGATTCAGAGCTGATGGCCGCGGCCGAAAGCGGCCAGCTCGACACCCCGGAACAGCGCAGCGCAGTATTCACGCGCTTGGTGTCTGGCGGGGATCCGGCGGCGTCACGCGCACGCGTGCTGCGCGTGATTCAAGAATGGCTCGGCATCGATCGCTTGGCGGACACCGCGAAGGACACCACCAAGTACGGCACCTTCGCGGATGTGAAACCGGGCATGCTCGCCGAGAGCGGCGCATTCCTGCAGCGCGTGGTCGAGCGCAAAGCGGGCACCGTCGGCGAGCTCCTGGGCGCCAACTGGACCGTGACGCAAGATGCCAAGCTGCTGCAACTGTACGGCACCAGCGCGGGGAGCGATGGCGAGGCCGCGCTACCGAACCGAATCGGGATTTTGAATCAAGGAGCATTCCTTTCGGTCTACGCGCACGCGAGTGAGACGGCGCCCGTTCTCCGTGGCGTGACCGTTTTGCGCCGAATCGGCTGCGTCGACATTCCTTCGCCGGCTTCGTTGATGCTCACGGTGCCGCCGCTTCAACCCGATCCATCGAAAACCACGCGGCAACGTTTGGATGCTCACGCTGCGGATCCAGCGTGCTCGGCGTGCCACAAGCGTATCGACGCAATCGGCTTTTCGTTCGAGCAATTCGACGGCATGGGCAAGCATCAGGACACGGACAATGGTCAGGCGGTCGACAGTCGCACCAGCGTTGCCGTGGGTTTGGATTTCGACGGCGACTACACGGACTCGAATCAGCTAGCGACCGCGCTCGCCAACAGCGCGGCCGTTCGAGAGTGCTTCGCGCGCAACATGTTCCGCGCCTCTGCAGGCCGCAGCGCGGACGATGTGAAAGCCGCCGAGACCGCCTTCGTGAATTATTGGAAGCAGGTCCCCGCGCCCGCACCCGACGCGAACCACTCAACTCCCGCGTCGGCCGCAGAAGGCAGCATTTTGGAAGCAATGCGCGCAGTCATCACCAGCCCCAACTTCACGCTTCGGAGAGCGCAATGAAACGACTGAGTCCGACACGCCGTGCCTTCTTGCGCGCCATGGGCGCCGGCATGGCCGCCCTGCCCTTCTCACGCTTGCTCGAAAACTCGGTCGCTCAAGCCGCCGGCGAAACTCTGCCGCTCAAGTTCATCACGATTTATCACCCACACGGCTTGTCCGCCGAATACTGGGCGATGAAGTCGAGCGACACCGAGACGAACTTCGACTTCAGTTACAAGGACTGCTCGCTACAGCCGTTCGATGACGCCGCCACTTACGGCAAGAGCTTCAAAGACAAGCTGCTCGTGCTCGAAGGCATCGATCATTTGTCGAACGCCAACGGGCACGACTCGGCCGGTACCATCCTCACTGGCAGCCAAATCGACGGTGGGCTCAGGCGCCCGTCCAACATTTCGCTCGACCAGTTCCTGGCGGTTACGAAGGGCCTGGGCAAGGACACGCGCATCACCAGCGTGAACCTGGGCGTCGGCAACGACGGTACGGATCCGGGTCTCACGCTCTCCTACGGTGAAGGCGGCGCGCCTTTGCCCAAGATCATCGACCCGGTGGCGGCGTTTCACCTGCTGTTCGACGGCGTTGCCGTGAGTTCGAATCCGAGCGACATGGCCGCGGCGGAGCGTAAGCGCAAGCTCGGCCAAAGCGTGGTCGACTACGTGCGCTGGGACGTCAATCGCCTACGCACCGGCTTGGCCGCGAACGAGCAAAAGAAGCTCGATCAACATCTATCGGCGCTCAGCGACATCGAAAAGCAGCTCGGCGGCGGCATGATGGGTGGCGGCGTTTCCTGCACGGTGCCCGGCGTGCCAGACGCGAGCAAGTTCCCCAAGCTCAAGCAATACAACGGCGGCGAGCCCTACTTCGACGCGATCACGAACGCGCACATCGACATCCTGGCGCAAGCCATGGCTTGCGACGTGACGCGCTTCGGCACGCTGTTCATGAACGACCTGTCGTACGCAGGCAATCCAGTGATGCTGCCGGCAGACAACCACGGCGCGGTCGCGCACACGTACAATGCATCGACCGTGGGCAACAACAACGTCACCCAGACGGGTGATCCAGCGAGCTGGCTGCCGCTGGCCCAGTTCAACAAGTACTGTTACTCCAAAGTCGCGCGGCTGATGCAAAAGCTCGATCAGCTCGGCATTCTGGACAGCACGATCATCTACGTCACGAGCGACATGGGCAACCCAGCGCTGCACAGCACGCGCAACGTACCCACCGTGCTCGCTGGCGGCGCAAACGGCAAATTCAAGATGGGCCGCCGCCTGAAGATGAACGCGGATTGCCCGACCACGGACATGTGGTGTGAAGGCAAAACCACCTACACGCCCACCACCAACAGCAAGATCCTGGTCTCGATCGCCCAAGCGTTCGACCAACAAGTCGATACCTTCGGCACCCAACCCATCAAAGCCAACATCACCGGCGCCCTCAGCGCCATGATGGCCTAGTCGAACGCCCTCCACCCAACTGAGATTGGGGGCGCTCACACTCCAGCATCGCACCTCACACTCCAGCGTTGTTCCGGGCGCGAACGGCACCACATTCAGCGCAATCGGCGCCACTGATACGGCCCGTCACGCGCAATATGGCTCCCGGAATTTGAACCGCCAAGCCGCCAAGCCGCCAAGGAAGAGGGGGATGGGGTTCACTCTCGACGGCAGTGCATCTCAGAGGTAAGGCGATCGCCGCGCTGCTTTGCAAAGCCGAGACTCGTCAAAAATATTTCGAGCCTCCGCAGCAAAACACGACCCCAAATCCCAGGTCTCCGGTGCACTGAGTTCGCCTTGTCGTTCTGAGTGCTTGGCGTCTTGGCGGCTTGGCGGTTCAAACTCAGGGAGCCGCCGCTACGTGCGCGCTCTGTACGTACTTAGGGTGCGAGTTCGAGTAGGGCTCTACTTTTGCCGTAGGCGGTGACGTGCAGCGGTGTGCGTCGACGGGAGGCGATTTCGGCAAGCCGTCTTGGATGGGGTCCCTTAGTTGGGGACAGAGTAGGCCGCGTGCGGTCGCATTGTGCGGGGCTCGTGTTTTTACGCTGTTTCGGAAGGCTCATGAAGCGCTCAAGTGTCGCTCTTCTTTCATTCGCTTTAAGCGTGCCGGCTCTCGTTGCGTGCGGGAACAGTGGGCACAAGGCTTCGTCTTCTGCGCCTGGTGCAGCCGCGGGGCCGAGTGGGCCGGGCGATGAGCAGCCGGGCAGTGGCGGCTCTGGTTCGGACAACGGGGCAAATGGCGGCGCTACGGTGAACGGTTATGCGGGCGGCGTCGAGAGCGGCGGCGCGGTCGGTTTTGGTGGGCCGCCACCGTCGGAGAGCGCGATTCGCAAGGTGAAGAACGTGCTTACGGGGCTTGGTCCGAGCGATGCCGAGCTCGCCGCGGGCAAGACCCCGGGCGGGCTGAAGACGCTGATCGCCACGTGGATGGGCACGCCCCAGTTCCAGGAAAAGATGATCTTGTTCTTTCAGAACACGTTCCAACAATCGCAATTGGCGGTTTTGGATTTCGAGTTCCAGTTGCGCAAGCGGCCGGGCGCGTTCGATCTCGCGTATGACATCTTCGGCGACAGCGCGTACCCCACGCTGTTCAAGAACATGAAAGAGAGCTTTGCGCGCACCGCGATCGAGTTCGTGAGCAAAGGGCGCTCGATGTCGGATCTGCTCACGACCGACGAATTCATGATGACCACGGCGCTGAAGAGCCTCTACATGCAAATCGAGGCGCCGTACGACATTCACACCATGAATTGGAAGTTCAACCACGGCACGCGTCCGCCGTTGAGTGAAACGCTGGATCCCAACAGCCCGAACTACATGACCTTCGGCTACGAAGCGCCGACCACCACCACGGGCCGCAAGTTCAGCGGCACGTGCGCCGGCGACAGCACGAAGATCTCGACTTGCCCCGGGAATACGCTGCTCTTTCAGATGCTGGTGGGCTCCATGCCGCGTGACACGAACAACAACGCCATGTGCACCAGCAATGCCGGCTGCATGGAGCACGCCATCAAGCCCTACTTCACGGCCGAAGATTTGAGCGATTGGCAGCTGGTGAAAATCGTCAGTGGCACTCCATTGATGCCATATGACCTGCCTGGTCTGCGCGCTTCCGGCGCCACGTTGAACTCGAAGATCCCGCGCATCAGCTTCTTCAGCACCCCCGCGTTCTTCGCCGTCTGGAACACGAACGACAGCAATCAGCACCGCGTTACGGCCAATCAAGCGTTGCTCGGCTCGATTGGACTCGGCTACACCAACGCCGACTCGGCCATCGTGTTGCCACCGACCACGACCGCGATCGACGGCCAACACGCGACCGACGGCTCCGCTTGCTATGGCTGTCACAAGAGCTTGGACCCGATGCGCCAGTTCTGGGGCAACTCGTTCGATTACAACGACAAGCAATTCAGCGGCAAGAGCGCCGGAGCGGCGAGCTTCGGCTACGCCAATGTGTCGGGCAACGGCAAGACTCTGGCGGACTTCGGTGGCTTCTTGAAGCAAGTCACCGACGAACAAGTCACGGGTAACGTGATCAGCCGCTTTGCCCTGGAAATGACGCAAAAGCTCTGCTTTTTCGCCAATTCCACGCGCTGTGACGAGACCGACCCAGAGATGCGGCGCATCGCACAGGCGTTCGAGAGCTCGAGCTTCAAGTTCGACGTGTTGGTCGGCGAGCTGTTCTCGTCCGCGCTCGTGACCAACGTCGAGCCCACGAAGACCAATCAAACCTATGGAGCCACGGTCAGCATTTTGCGCCGTGACCAATTCTGCCAAGCGCTAGCCAATCGCTTGGGAGCGCCGGACATCTGCGAGATCGCGATGCCGACTCCCACTGGCGTCACGAGCGCGATGAACCGACTCGCCGGCGCGCTTCCGGCGGACTCGTTCAGCCGCGGTGTAGCCGCGCCGGTGACGCCCAGTGACCCGAGCTTGTTCTTCCGCGCGGCAAGTGAGCTGTTGTGCGAAGCCGTCGCCGCGAAAGTGGTGGACTCGGGCGCAAACGCGAAGTTCACGAGCACGGACCCCGCGACCGCGGTCGAAGGTTTGGTGACGACGTTGATGGGCGTCCCGCCCGCCGATCCGCGACACGCCCCGGCCGTCAGCGTGCTCACCGCTCACTTCAACGACGCCAAATCGGGCGGCGCGACGGCAACCAACGCCATGCGCTCCACGTTCTCCGCCGCTTGCCAATCGGCCCCTTCACTCGCGCTCGGAATCTGAGGCCCAAAGTCATGACGCCGTTCAATCGCCGCAATCTGCTTCGCGCTTCTGCTCTCGGCACGCTGTACGCTGGCCTGCGTGCGGCCTCCACCGGGCTCCCTGCCTGGTTTTTGGCCAACCCCATGAAGGCCAGCGCGGCCGACATGGCCTGCACCTTGGCCAACATCGACAAGCTACAGTTCTTGGTGGCGAGCACCTCGAGCGCCGGTGATCCGATCTCGTGCAACGTGCCCGGTACGTACGAAGCAGACGGCATCATTCATCCGTCGCAAGCCGAGTTTGCCGCGACGCCATTCGACTTCGGCGGAGGCAAAACAGTCAAGGCCGCGCAGATCTGGTCGACGTTGAGCGACAGCGTGCGACAGCGCACGAATTTCTTTCATCACATCACCGGCGGCCTCGTGCACGGCGATCACCCCAAAGTGATGCGCTTCTTGGGTAACTCCAGCGGCGGAGAGATGTGGCCGTCGATCTACGCCAAGCGCCTTGCGCCATGTCTCGGCACCGTGCAGGCGGAACCCGTCTCCGTCGGCGCGGGCGGCAACGCATTGGAGCAAATCTCGTTTCAAGGTCGCACGTTGGCGGCAATCACGCCCACGCAGCTCAAACAGCTGCTCACTGGTTCGATGAAGGATCCCGTGGTCGCGCTGCGTAAAGTGCGCGACAAAACCTTGGACGATCTGAATTCGCTGTTCAAAGAGAACGGCAGCACCGAGCAAATCGCGTTCATCGATGCGCTGCACAATAGCCAAGCCCAAGTCCGAAAACTCGCGACCGACTTGGCCGACGTCTTTAGCGCGATCACGGACGACGGCGTGGGCGGCCAAGCGCTGGCCGCGGCGGCGTTGGTGCAAGCCAAAGTCAGCCCGGCGATCATGGTGCACATCCCCTTCGGCGGCGATAACCACAACGACACCGATCTGTACGACGAGTGGTTCGACACCACCGATCACGGCAGCAAATCGGCCGGTGTGCCCGGCATCCAAGCCGTGATCGACGCGCTCGACAAGCAAGTGCCGGGCAAGGCCACCTTCGCCACCATGAACGTGTTCGGCCGCGATCTCGCGGGCACCGCCAAAGTGTCCGGTCGAAGCGGGCGCGATCACTTCGGCAATCACTCGGTCATGGTGATGATCGGCAAGAACGTCGCGCCCGGAGTCACCGGCGGTTGCACGCCGCTGAACGCAGCCTTCGTCGCCTCCGA
>DASQCO010000083.1:0-39773 GCA_035634635.1 Polyangiaceae bacterium | reverse complement strand
CGCGCCGTCCATCTGCGCCGCGCCGGTGATCATGTTCTTGATGTAGTCCGCGTGGCCCGGGCAATCGACGTGGGCGTAGTGACGGCCAGCCGTCTCGTACTCCACGTGGCTCACCGCGATCGTCACGGTCTTCGTCTCGTCACGAACGATGCCGCCCTTGGCGATGTCGGAGTACTTGATCTCCTTGGCGAGACCCTTCTTCGACTGCACCTTCACCAGCGAAGCGGTCAGCGTCGTCTTGCCGTGGTCGATGTGACCGATCGTGCCGACGTTTACGTGGGGTTTCGTTCGTACGAACTTTTCCTTAGCCATTGCTTTCCGACTCTCTTCTTACTGGGATGGTGACTACGGTTGGGTTTCGGTTGAGCCCACCACCAGGCTTGAACTGGTGACCTCGTCCTTACCAAGGACGTGCTCTACCAACTGAGCTAGGTGGGCGTGATAAGTAAACGTGACCGGTTGGCACGCCGCGCGATCTTGGCCGGGGCCTGTGCCTCGGCTCCGGTCCGGTGCTCACGTACCAACGTACGCTCCGCTCCGGTCCTCGCCTCGGCTTCGGCCGCGACCAAGCTTGCGCGGCGGGCTTGCTGCAGCGTCCTCAACGTCGAGGAACGCTCAGCGATGCTGTCCTTCAGCGTCCGCGACGTCGTTTGGTGCGACGTCGAAAAACGGCTTGCGGGACGGGTTTGCTTCTGCGCCTTCTTGGAGAGAAGACGAGAAACGTTGAGAAACATAGAGCGGGAGAACGGGCTCGAACCGTCGACCATCAGTTTGGAAAACTGAGACTCTACCAACTGAGTTACTCCCGCAGAGTGCCGGGAAAGACGTAACCCCTGGAGGGAGCGACGCATTCCCGCCTTTGACCCGCGAGCGGTGCGGGCCTTCGTGACGATTGTGGAAGGTGTTGGATTCGAACCAACGTAGGCGTGAGCCGGCAGGTTTACAGCCTGCTCCCTTTGGCCGCTCGGGCAACCTTCCAAAGTTTCAGAGAGCGATACAGACAGTGCTTGCGACGATGTCGCCAGTTCCTTGTTGGAGCTAGCGAGCGGAATCGAACCGCTAACCACCTGTTTACAAAACAGGTGCTCTACCAGTTGAGCTACGCCAGCGAGCGCACGCACCGATCCCGCCTTACCCGGAGTCGTCGGGCGGGGAGTGAGTAGCGACACTTGTTGAGAGGCCTGCATGAGCAACTGTGAGGAGCTAGGCGAGCTTGAGATTTCCGGGGCTCGTTACTAGGTGAGTGGTTTGTCGTTTTCTTCGGCGGGCGCCCCGTTTAGCACCATTCGAGTAAAAGGCCACTCAAAGGGGGCACCCCACCCTTCCTCCGGCCCACTGTTTGGCTGGTCGGGGATATTTTGGGCAGGGACCGAGGAGAACCGCGCTCTGGTAGCGCCAGGTTATGGGGGTGTCAAGCATATTTCATGCCCCTACCCCGGCAAACTTACCTACATCGGTTCTGGGGGCCTTGTCACTGAAAATTCAGTCAGTGATTTCAGCCCTTTCTGTGACGATTTGGAGGTGGTTCCTAGGCGCTTTTCGGCCGCTCGACGGAAACACCGACCTCAGAAGCACGGAATGCGGGGGTCACGGCATGGGTCTCCGGGAGGGCTCTTGGCTGGTGGCTTCGGCGCCGACGTCGGCGCTGGCTTCGATGCAGCTGGAGGCGGCGCCTTCCCCGCCGCGAAAGCGTCCAATGCCGTCTGCAATTGAGCCCGGGTGTAGGGCAAGCGGGCCAGCGCTTGGCGCTCTTCCTCCATCGCCTTGACGATCGCGTCGCGAGCTTGGCGCGACTTGAGCACCCAGGGCGACTGCTCACCGGTGCGCTCGGCCATGTCCACGGTGTGGTCGAGCATCGACTTCGCCTTGTCGAGCAAGATCGAATAGCGCAGCCGCATCGCGCCTTCGAATAGCTCGCGCTTGCCCTGCGTGTCGGCCGATTTGGGCGGCGGCACTTGCATCATCTCTTGGTGCAGCTTTTGGTACAGCTCGCCCACGCGGTAGCCGGCCATCGCCGACCAATGCGCATCGTAGGCGCGCATCGCATCCGAGTAGGCACTCTGCGCGTCGAGTAACAATTGGCAGCGTTGCTCGAGCACCGCACCGAAGTTCTCCGGAACGGGTACGAAATGAATGCGCTCCGCGCGCACGCGGCGCAGCTCGCCCAACGCGAAGTACACCGGCGCGAGCTCCGCGGGCACTCGTCCCGCGGCGTCCAAGTTCTCGCCCTCGATGATGTCACGCGCTTTGCTGATCGCGGTCTCGGCTTGCGCGTCGTCGCCCGCGGCCAGTCTGGACAACGCCCGCGCAGCAAGCACTGCCATCAAGTCAAAGCTGACCAAGTCGCTGTACTTGGCAGCGGTGCTATCGGCGAGTTCGCCCGCGCGCTGATATTGCTCGAGATAAGTCAGCAAACGCAAGGCGCGTACCCGCGCGACGCGATCGAGCGGCGACTTCGGAAAGCGGCGCGCCACCTGCTCGTAGCGCGTGAGCGCTTCTTCGTGCTTGCCGGCGAGGTCGTACATCTCGGCGGACTCGAACAACGAGCGATCCGCGAGCGGCCCGTTGGGGTCGAGTTGGAACGCGCGCTCGAACCCGCTCGCCGCAGCCTCGTAGCGCTTGGCCTGACCGTCCGCGGTGGCCTTCGCAAACAACTCCGGAATGTCGGTGGTCGAGTGTGGGGTGACAACCGTGCGCGGCACTTCAGCCGAGTTCGGCTTGGAACCAGGCGCAACCACGTTGGTTTTTGCTCCAGGCGGCGGCAGCGGCAAGGTCTGATGCCTCAAGCACGCCGTGGCGAGACCCGCTGTGGAGAACACCAACAGAGCAACGCGAAGCCTCGACAAGCTTCGGGAATGTTTGCGCTCTGTCTCACGTTCATCAGCAGACGTGACGCAATGCGGAAACTTGAAGCGAAAGCGATCCGAACCTTGTTTCTCGCCCATTTCGACCGAGAATACACATTTGCAACGCGGACTTTAAGCATTGACGCTCAGCACCAGCCCTCTAGTCTGAGGCCGTGTCGCCAGCACGAGGCTGTGCGAACGCAGTAAACCGAATGAGGAGGAGAAGGAATGGATCCGATGACGAACGGGCGCGTGAGCGATCTCGAACTCAAGCATCGAACATTGAATGAGCAGGTCGATCGCTTCGCGCGACGCGCTTATCTCACCCCGCAGGAACAGCTGGTTTACGCTGCGATGAAGAAAGAAAGACTCCTCACACGCGATCTCCTCAGCCGCATGCGGAGGGGCTGAAGAACCCGGACTTTTTTGGCCTCTGACAACGAGAGCGCACCACCTGGTCCGCTCTCGTTTCATTTTGTGCGTCGGAATTTCGAACTACCGCGACGCTTCGCTCAGTGATGTCACCGCTCAAAGCGGCGTGCACTTCTTACCGTCGCAGATCTCGCCCGTCTTGCAGTCCGCATTCGAGCGGCATTGCCCGTTTGGTAGAGCAGCGGCTGGCACCGCGGAACCCGCACCTCCCGAACTCGGCGGAGCACTCACGGCCTCGTTCGGCCCGGCCTTGCCATATTCGACCGCGTGCGCGTCGCTGGCATCCGCCTTCTCGGCGGCGCCGTACACGTCTTGGTTCAAGTCAGTGAGCGACTGCTCCATGCGCTCTTCCCACGCCGCGCTCAAGCTGCCCGCGTGCTGCTGATCCGTGACTTTGGCGAGCGCGAGCCAATGCCGCGAGTCCGCGCGAAACCCCAACCGATAGTCGGTCATGCCGCGCAAATAAGCGTACCGCGCGCGATCACTCGGACTGAGCGAGTCCACGTCCTCCTCTAAAACGCGCCACATTGCCAGCGCATGCTCGTACTGATTCTCCTCGTACATCCGCTGTCCGCGATTCAACTCCTCCCGATAAGTCGCACACCCCACCGGCCCAACCGCGGTCAGCAACAAGCAAAGCAGAGCCGTTCGCATCGCAGCCCAGCCTACCCGGCCGCCCCCCGAGAAAAAAGAGCCTCCAGCAACGCTCCAGCGCGATTCGAGAGGGGGCGCTCCCAACCCAGCAGCGCACCTCGCAAAGCGCTGAGTTCCCGACATTGGACGCTCCCAGAGGGGAGAAACCGCCAAGTCGCCAAGCCGCCAAGCACCCAGGGCGACACAGTGAAGCACAGTGCCTCTCAAAACGTGAGATTTTGGGGGTCGCGCTCAACGGTGCGTTCGGCGTAATTTTCGCCGAAGTTCGACTCGATAACGGGACACGAACGGCGTGCGTCGAAGATCATGTCGAGTCACGCCCTCACAGAGCGAACCCCAAATTTCTCGGCGTCCTCAGTGCTCTTCGCCTCAACGGGTCGCGTAGAGCGCTTGGCGGCTTGGCGGCTTGGCGGTCTCTCCCTCCTCTCTCCTGCGTCCGCGACGCCGAAGGCTGGGGGGTGCTGGGACGTGTTGCTTGACCATCAACCCAAGAACCGGTGATGGCTTTGCAGCGCTGTTTCTACGCGAGGCGGTAGTGCAGGCGGTAGATGGGGAGGCCGTCGGCGATGGCGCGGTGTTCGCGGGGGCTGCGGGCGTTGAAGGGGTTTTCGGCTTCGAAGCCCTGATGTTGGGGGACGAGGCGCGGCTCGGTGGCGACCAGGGCGGCGTATTCGGCGGCGCGGCCTTCGACGTCGGTTTGGACGAAGAGGGCGCCGCCGGGGATGAGCACGCGGCACAGTTGGGGCAGGAGATCGGTCGTGACGACGAGGCGCTTGGCGTGGCGCTTCTTCCACCAGGGATCGGGAAAGTGCACGAAGACGGCGCGCGCGCAGGCGTCGGGGAAACGCGGGAAGGCCACGCGGGCGTCTTCAGCGAGCACGCGGGCGCGGTTCGAGAGGCCGCGTTCCCGCACGCGATCGTCGACGATGGTCGCCCATTTGCGGCGAATTTCTAGGCCGAGCATGAACACTTCAGGGTCGGCGGCCAAGCGTTCGAACACGAAGCCACCGCGCCCGGGTCCAATTTCAATCTCGATCGGCGAGGAACCGGCGCCAACGAGCAGCCGGGGATCGACGTGGTCACCTTCGGGAAGTCGCGGCGCGTGCTCGTACGGGTTCGTTTTCATGCGGGGGTCGATGCTAAGACTCGGCGGGTGTTAGCACAGCCGGATAGCCCTCGCTGGCTTCGGACGGTCAGTTCTTGGTGGGGCTTTCTGCTTTTTGCGGCGGTGCTCGGTGCGCTCTCGATTCGCGACATTTTGGCCGCCAATGACGGCGCGCCCGCGGTTCCGCTGGACGACAGCTACATTCATTTTCAGTTCGCGCGTTCGTTCGCCCAGGGTCGACCGTTCGTCTATTCGCCGGGGGCTGCGCCGGTGGCGGGCGCGACGAGCTTGCTCTGGCCGCTGCTGCTCGCGCTTCCGCAGTGCTTCGGCGTGCATGGCCTGGCGCTGATTCCGTTCGCCTGGGCGTTGGGCTTTGGCGCGCTGGGGCTGCTCGCGTACGAAACGGCGCGCGCGGCCGAGGGCGTCGTCAGCCCGCGCGTGGCTTGGCTTGCCGGTGCACTGACACTCGCGTTCAGCGCCAACACCTGGTTTGCCGCGAGCGGCATGGAAGTGGTGCCGCTCGCTTGGTTGCTGATGCGCTGCGCCAGGCGGGCAGCGCAGTGGTGCGAGGGCGAGCACGAGCGCTTTTGGGAGCTGCTCGTGCTTGCGCTGGTCACGCCGTTGATGCGTCCGGAGGGCGCGCTCGGTAGCGCGCTGATCGCTTGCGCGCTGGGTTTCGGCGGGAGTGGGGAGCGCACACGGACTGTCGCGCAGCGCGTTGGCTACGCAGCGCTGTGTCTGGCTTTCCCGCTCGTGCCGCCTTTGATTTACCTCTGTTTCACGGGCCACGCGACGCAGACCACCACGCTAGTGAAGTGGCTGCCGTTCAGCCCGTACATGGACGGAGCGTCGCTGCGCGCGCAGATTGCTTACAATCTGCAGCTGTTCTGGACCACGCTCGCGGATGGCCAAGTGTGGAGTGCGGTGTTCGTGCCCGAGCACTCCAAGTTCATCACTTGGCTGGCGCTGCCCGCGTTGATCTTTGCTGGCCAAGCGAGGATGCGTCACGCGCGTTCCCTGATCTTGCTCGCGCTCGGGCTCGGAATTTTGTTGCCCGCGACGTACGACAGCTTTCTGTGGAATCGGCTGCGCTATTTGTGGCCATTCACCGGCCCTTGGTTGATCGGCTTGGTGGCGCTGGGCGATCAGATTGCGGACTTTGCGACGCTCGCGTGGAGACGCCTCAGCGCGCTGCGCTACGTGTCGAGCGCGGCGATCGCGGTCGCGTTGCTCGCCAAGTTTCCCTTCGCTTTGCACGATTTGGCGGAGAGTGCGCACGCCATCTCTGCGCAACACGTGGAGCTCGGTGTATGGGCCGAGCAGGCGCTGCCCAAAGAAGCGCGCATTGGCGTCAACGACACCGGCGCGATCGCCTATTTTTCGGGTCGCCAAGTGTTCGACATCGTAGGTCTCACGACGCTCGGCGAGGCGCGCTATTGGTCGGCAGGCGCGGGCTCGCGCTTCGAGCACTATGAGCGTCTGCCACAGAGTGCGTTGCCCAACTTCTTCATTCTCTATCCTCCCTGGTTCGCTCTGCCCGATTTGCTCGGTCCGTGTCTGACGGAGCGCACCGTGCACGCCACGATCCTCGGCGGTGAAACGATGGTCGCCTGCAGCGCGGACTACTCGCGGCTCCGCTCCGGCGAACGTCCGTCCTTGATCGAATTTTGGCCGCAGCCAGTGCGCGATGTGCTCGATGTCGCAGATCTGGACAGCGAAGCCGCTCATGGGTACGCGCTGCTCCCAGCGAGCCAGGGCGACGACGTGTTGCTCAGCAACGGCGTGATGCTCGACGGCGCGCGGCTGCACCGAACCCGCGAATCATTTCGGCTCAATTTGGCACCCCGCGGTCGGCTGGTGACGCGGCTCGGCGCAGAACAGCCGCTGCTGGTCACGCTGCGCATCGGGGGCCGTCAGGTCGATCGCTGGACGGTCAGCAGACCGGACTTCGAGGACCGCGCGTTGAGTTTGCCCGCGGATCTGCCGGCGGGCACCGTGGAGCTTACGATCAGCGCCGAGAACGGAACCTTCAGCTCCCTGCATTATTGGTCTTACGACGCAGCGCAATAAGTTGCGGGCCGGCTCGGCAGAGCTTTGCTATACCGCGAGCATGGAGCAACGCGCCCTCGGCAACACCGGAATCACGGTTTCCGAGCTCGGGCTCGGCACGTGGGGCCTGTCCGGTGACGGCTACTCACCGCTGCCCGAAGCCGACCAAGACGCCGTGATCGACCGAGCGCTCGCGCTCGGCGTCACCCTGTTCGACACCGCGGACAGTTACGGCAAGGGCGCCATGGAGACGCGCCTCGGTGTGCGCCTAGCAGCGCACCCTGAAGCGGTGATCGTGACCAAGCTCGGCACCGATCGTGAAGTGTCGCCCGCGCGAAAGTGCTTCAAGCCAGCATTCATCCGCGAAAGCTTCGAGCGCTCCCGCGAACGCCTCAAGCGCGACGTGATCGACGTCGTGCTGCTGCACAATCCCTCCGAGAGCACGATCGCGCGTGGTGAAGCCGGGGCCGTGCTCCAAGAGCTGCAGAACGCCGGCAGCATTCGCGCGTGGGGCGCGAGCGTCGAAGGCGCGGATGCCGCCCGCATCGCGATGCACCAGGGCGTGCGCGTGCTCGAGCTCGCCTACAACGCCTTCCACAGCCGCACCATGCGACAGCTCGAGATGGAGTTCCGCAACAGCAACATCGCGATCTTGGCGCGCTCGGTGCTCGCGCATGGCCTCTTGTGCGGCCAATGGCCATACGACAAAGCCTTCGCCCGGGACGATCACCGCTCCGAGCGCTGGACAACGGACGACATCAAGCGCCGCATCTCGCAGCTCAACGCCATTCGCCCGTGCGTGAACGGCGTCACCGTCGCTACCCTGCGCGCTGCGGCGCTGCGCTACGTTCTCTCGAACAACCTGGTGAGCTGCGCCGTGCTCGGCCCGCGCAGTGGCGTGCAGCTCGATCAGCTCGTGCGCGAAGCCGGTTCGCACCCCTACCTGACTCCGGAAGCGCTCGACGCACTGCAGATCCGCTTGGACAACCTAAAGGCCTCCGCGTGATGGCGACGAGCGCGGGCACCCCTTCGAGCCTCCTTCGCACGCTCGACGGCATCGCTCGCGAGGCCGCCGTGTTGATCCTCGAGGTGTACGCCACGAAGTTCAGCGTCGACTTCAAAGCCCCGCGCGATCCGGTCACCGAAGCCGATCGCCGAGCCAACGAGCTGATCTGCGATCGACTGAGCAAGCTCTTCCCAAACGTGCCCATCGTGGCCGAAGAGAGCGAACCCGAGACGTTCGCCGAGTATCGCAGGGCCGAGCGCATCTTCTTCGTCGATCCGCTGGACGGCACGCGCGAGTTCGTCGCCCGCAACGGCGAATTCGTCGTGATGATCGGCTACGTCGAAGGCGATCGCCCCGCAGCCGCGGTGATTCACGCCCCCGAAAGCGGCATCTCCTGGCTCGGTGAAGTGGGCAGCGGCGCCTATCAACTCGACCCGCAAGGCGCCGAAAAACCGATCACCGTGAGCGCACTCGGTACGTTGAGCGACGCGCGCATCGTCGGTTCGCGCTCACACCGCAACCCCGCGCTCGAACGTGCGCTCGGCGCACTCGGCGCCCGCGAACTAGTCGCACTCGGCAGCGCCGGACTCAAAGCCTCCGTCGTCGCTCACGGCGCCGCCGACGCCTACGTAGCCCCCCACTACGCCGGCAAACGCTGGGACGCCTGCGCCGCCGAAGCGCTCATCAACGCCGCCGGCGGCAAACTGACCGATTCCCGCGGCGACCTCATCGACTACCGCAGCGAACGCCTCGACAACGATCGCGGCGTCGTCGCCTCGAACGGCCTACTGCACGACACCATCCTCGAAAAACTCGAAAGCGCCCGCAGCTGAAATTTTGGGTTAGCGGGCCCAGACGACCAAGCACGGCGCGTAGCCCGCATCTCGACTCTCACTCAGCGATCCTTAGCCCACTCGGCGTGCGCTCAAAACGAGCCCTGAGATTGAACCGCCGAGCCGCAGAGGCCACAGAGATCAGAAAGAGATTTTGGGGGCTCGTACACCGCCGCTCTTCGCCGTTCCGACGGCGCCAACCGTCGAACTGCGGCAACCCCAAATCCCTCTCGCTCTGATCCCTGAGATTGAACCGCCGAGCCGCAGAGGTCACAGAGATCAGAAAGAGATTTGGGGGGCGCGCACACCGCCGATCGTCGCCGTACCTACGGCGACAACCGTCGAACTGCGGCAACCCCAAATCCCTCTCTCTCTGATCTCTGCGGCCTCTGCGGCTCGGCGGTTAGTCCCTCCCTCTCATCCTCTCACCCAGCGTGCCTAGCCCACGTGCGGACCGCTCAGGGCGATCCCTGAGATTTGAACCGCCGAGCCGCAGAGGCCACAGAGATCAGAAAGAGATTTGGGTCTCTAGTGCACGTCGAACTTCGATTCATCTACGACGCAAAGCGCAGAAGTGCGCGCCCCCCCGATCTCTTCTCTCTCTGATCTCTGCGGCCTCTGCGGCTCGGCGGTTAGTCCTCTCCCTCTCACCCGGACGCCGAAGGGTGGATTAGCCGACGCCGAGCTGTTTTAGTTTTTTGTGTAGGCCTTCGCGGGTGATGCCGAGGGTTTTGGCGGCGGCGGTTTTGTTGTTGCCGTGTTCGCGGAGGGCTTCGATCAGGATGTGGCGCTCGACTTGGTCGACCATTTCTTTGAGGGAGCCCTTGGCGGCGTTTGCGCTGAGGAGCACCGTTTCGATTTGGCGGACGCGGGGGCTGAGGAGCTCGGGCGTGAGGAAGGCGTTGTCGTCGGCTTGGATGACCAAGCGCTGCACTTCGTTCTCGAGTTCGCGCACGTTGCCTGGGAAATCGTAGGCGCTGAGGATTTCCAGGGTTTCTTGGGCGAAGCCGGGCACGGATTTGCCCATTTCGCGCGTGTAGCGATCGAGGAAGAAGCGTGCGAGTGGCGCGATGTCGTCGCGGCGTTCGCGCAAGGGCGGGACGCGGATCGGAAACACCTTGAGTCGGTAATAGAGATCTTCGCGGAAGCGTCCGGCCTTGACCTCGGCTTCGAGGTTCTTGTTCGTCGCCGCGACGATGCGCACGTTGACTTGCTTCGACTGCGTGGCGCCAATCGGGCGGATCTCGCCTTCTTGAAGCGCGCGCAGCAGCTTGGCCTGGAGCGACAACGGCATCTCACCGAGTTCGTCCAAGAACAGCGTGCCGCCATCGGCGATCTCGAACAAGCCCTTCTTCTCGTCGGTCGCGCCGGTGAACGCGCCGCGTTTGTGCCCGAAGAGCTCGCTCTCCAGCAAATTCTCGGGGAACGCCGCGCAGTTCTGGGCCACGAACAGCTTGTCTTTGCGCTTCGAGCGATAGTGCACACTCGAGGCGATCAGCTCTTTGCCGACGCCGGTTTCGCCTTCGATCAGCACGCTCACGCGCGTATCGACGACTTTGTCGAGCTGGCGCAAGAGCTCGGCCATCGCGCGGCTTTCACCGATGATTTGCACTTCCGCGGTGCGCGCGCGCTCGCGACCGCGCAGGTATTGGTTCTCTTTTCTCAGCTCGGCGCGCGTCAGGCGCAAGCGTTGAATCAGCTCCGCGTTGGCGATCGCGAGCGAGGCACTCACGGCCAAGACGCCCAGCGCGTCCACGTCGCGCGCTTCGAACATGGCCGGCGCGTCGCGGTTATCCAGCTGCAGCACGCCCAAAATGGCGTCGTCCTTCCAGAGCGGGATACCGATCGTGCTGCGAATGCTGGCGCCGAGCAACGACTCGGAGCTGAAGGTCTCACTCGGCGCATCTGCAGCGAGCACTGCAGCCCGCTCCGAGATCACTTTGCGCACGACGCTGCGCGTGACGCGCACCGCGGCTTCTGGCGCGCGCGGTCCCAAAGGTCCGCGAACCCGCGTGACCACGGGCACGAAACCGACGGCCTTGCGAGCTTCCGTCGCTTCGCTGTCCTCTTGGCGCAGCACGACGGTCGCGTGAGTCGCGCGAGGCACGAGCAACAGCGCGGCGTCGGCAATGCCGCTCACCACGTCGGACAGCCCCTCGTGGCTCACGACCTCGCGCAGCGCTTGCACCAAGAGCTGCAGTCGGTCGTCTCCAGCCGCGAGCGGCGCGCCCTTGGCCAGCTCACTCAGCGGCCTGAGCAGCGCAATTTCCAGCGTGTCCGTGTCGGGCGCGAAGTCGACGCGCAGCTCGACACCTTCCGCGTCGGGTCCGCCAAGCCTGACTCGATCACCGGGTGAGAGCGCCATCGCTCGCCGCCCTTCACCCAGAGCGTGCAGTTCGGCTCCGCGCAGCAGCCACGTGCCGTTCGTGCTGCTCAGATCTTCGAGCACGAATCCGTCGACGCTGCTGACGATGCGCGCGTGCTCGCTGGAAACCAGCGCGTCGCTCAGCACCAAATCATTCGACGGTGCGCGCCCAATGTGAACGCTGTCGAGCTCCGCGTCGAATACGCGGCCGGCGCTGCCGCCGGAAGCGACCTCGATGCGGAGGCTCGACATGCCTGCGTTCGACTCAGCTCGCGCGCGATTCCAGGCGGTACATCACCTGCTTGAGCGGCGAATCACCGGCGGATTTCTCGCGATCGGGCGACTTGGCGTTGCGCTCGATGACCGTGTTCAGCTTGGCCGCGACATCCTTGGATCCCTTCGGCGAGAGGCGATCGATGACCGTCGCAGACACGGCGCGCAGCGCGGCGTTCGTTACCGAATCGATGCCCTTCACGACCTCATCGCGGCTTTGCTCGTCACCCAAGATGCCGATCATGTAGCCAGCTTTGATGCCGATGAACTGCTTGGCGCGATCTTGATTCTCGCCCTTCTGCAGCGCCGTGACGTAGCAAGCCACGCGGTCGCCACAGGCCTTTAGCAGCTCCTCGACACCCGCGAAAGCGTCCTTCTCCAACTTGGTGCCGTACTTGTCCACGGCGACCTTCACCGTGGCGAGCTGATCCGGCTTGGCCAGCTTCATCACGGTGACGGTGACGGCGAGCTGCAAGCCCTTCTTGTCTTCGTCGCTGCCCTTGAGCTTGGCCACGCGCCCGAGCAACCAGTCGACCATCGAGGGATCGAAGAATTGACCCGCTGACTCGGTCAACACCTCGAGCGCGCCGCCGCCGTTCGGGATTTCGGCGTCGAGCGAGATCGATTCGAACGCCTTCTTGAACGCTTGCTTGGACTCGTCGGTGGCCGGGATCTTCGCGAGTTCACGGGCGATCACGGCTTTGTTGCTGTCGTCGGTCTCGGCCTTGAGCGCTTCCACCATCGGACCGATGGTGTCCGGGCGCCCGATCGTGCCGAGGATCAACGCAGCGGTCGCGATGTACGGCTTGCCCTTGGCGTCCGTGCCCGTGACCTCCTTGATGCGCCGCGCGTTGAACGTGGCGAGCGCTTCGTTCTTGCCCTGCAACAACGCAACGGCTGCGTCAGCGGCGGGCTTGCCGATCTTCACGAGTGCGAGCACCGCGGTCGACTGCACGTCGCCCTTGGCCGGATCGAGCATCACCTTGAGCAGCGGTTCGACTGCAGCCGGATCGCCGATGCGACCGAGCACCTCCGCCGACGCCACCTGCCAGAACTGCTGATCGCGGTACGGGTCGATCAGATCTTTGTCTTTGTTGGTCTTGGGCTGAACCATCTCCGGCTCGAGCATCTTCGTGAGCGGGCCGACCCAAGCCTTGGACGGCGCGACGCGCATCGCGTCGTTCACGTCACGGTAGGCCACGCCACCCAGCATCGTGCTGGATTTCAGCTTCAAAAACGCCTGCAGCAGCGAATCGGAAACGCCCGCGAGTTTGAGGTCCTCGGTCGCGATTGCCGCCCATTTGAGGTCTTGATCCTCTTTGGAAGTCTGCGGATGCTTGGCGAATTCGTCGAACGCCTTCTTGATCGCCGGCTCGATACGCTTGTCCTTGTAAGCCGCGAGCAGCTTGATCAGCGAAACGCGCGTCTTGCCGTCGAGCGTGTCGTAACCTTCGACGTAGGTCTTGGTCAGCGGATCGACGGTCTTGTTGATCAGCGTTTGCACGCCTTCAGACTTCAAATCGCCGTTCTTGGTGACCGAGTCTTCGAAGAATTGCTCCAAGCGTTTGACGGCGCGCGCGCGCCACGCCGGGTCATCGAGCTTTTCCACCCAGTAGTCGGGTTGACTCTCGTCTTTGCAGCCAACGACCGAGGCAGCCACCAAGACCATCGTGGTCGTGGTTGCGGTTCCCAGCACTAGTGAGCGGATGAGCGACGCGATCGTACGCGAAGAGCGCAGCATGGAGATGCCTCCCGAGGCAGATGATGGGTCGAGTCACGGCAACCCCGGGTGGCACTAAACAGCCAAAATTCCCTGGTTCCCGGTGCGTGCGGACGGTACGCTGAGCGCCTTTCCTCTGTCAACGAACGCGCAACACCTACATTTTCACACAGTCGACCGTCGACACAATCGACGGATTTTTGCAGGCGAGTCGCTCCACCTACCGCGCACGCGAAGTCGGACGGCTGAGCGGTCGCGACCTCGCAAACTCGACTACTGAATGCCGTATTCGCGCAGCCGGCGATAGAACGTACGCCGCGGGATACCGCTGATTTCTGCGGCCTTCACGCGGTTCCAATTGCTCTCGCGCAGCGCCTCCAAGATTCGGTCGCGCTCTTCCCGACGGTGCTCGGACACGCCGCCTTTGCGCAATTTGATCGTCGCGCCACGCGGAGTCGCTTCACGCGCGACACGCGGCGCGGCCGCTGGGCCCGAAACCCAGCCGTCCGGGAGATCGAAGTCTCCAGCGTCGAGCTCGAGGTCCTCACTCAGCACCCAGGCATTGAGCAGCACGTTTTCCAGCTGCCGCACGTTGCCGGGCCAGCTGTACTGGCTGAGCCGCTGCATGGCCTCTTTGGTCAGCCCGTTCTTGTCGCGCTTGTAACGCGCGGCGAACAAACCCAAGAAGTGGTCGACCAACTGCGGAATGTCTTCCACGCGTTCGCGCAGCGCAGGCACGCGGATCTCGACCACGTGAATGCGATAATACAAATCCTCGCGAAACTTACCGGCCGCGACCATCTGCTCCAAGTCGCGATTGGTCGCAAAGAGCATCCGCACGTCGATCTCTTCTTCGCGATTGCCACCGACCGGACGCACGCGCCGCTCTTGTAAGACTCGCAACAAGCCGGCTTGCATCTTGAGCGGTGTCTCGCCGATTTCGTCGAGCAAGATCGTGCCACCCTGGCAATCGCGGAACAGACCCTTGCGCTCGCGGTCGGCGCCCGTGAACGCGCCCTTCACATGACCGAACAGCTCGCTTTCCAGCAAGTTCTCCGGAATCGCACCGCAGTTCACGCCCAGCGTGCGAGCCTTGGAGCGCGCGGACGCGGCATGAATCGCGCGTGCCACCACTTCTTTGCCGGTTCCGCTCTCGCCGGTGATGAGCACCGGCACGTCCGTATCTCGCACGCGGTCGATGATCGCGTACACCCGGCGCATGGCCTCGCTGGTGCCGACCAGTCCTTGGTAACCGAAGTGGCCGTACAACGTCTCGCGCGCATCGCGTAGCTTTTGGCGCGTGCGTTTGAGTTGCTCGGTGCGTCCGTCCAAGAGCTCACGCAGGCGTTCTTGCGCGTCTTCGAGCGCTGCGTTCGTGGTAGCCAGCGCGTCGGCGCGCTGCTTATTTTCGTTGATCAACCGCGCGTTCTCGAGCGCAATCGCCACTTGATCGGCAAACGCGCGTAGCGTGGGCAGCTCGCGCTCGAAGTGGCTGCCGGAACGCAGACGCGTCTCCAGGTACAGCGCGCCAATCACCTCGCCGTGCGGCGCCAGGATTGGCACACAGACCACCGATTCGAGCATCATTTGGTGCACTGACGCAAAGTTCTGCATGCGCGCGTCACTTTGCGCGTTCAGTGTCAACACGGGTTCACCGCTCTTGACGACGGACTCGGCGATCGAACGCGAGAACTCCGCGTGCGCGTCGTCCGCACCGCGCGAACGTTGAGTGTACACGGTGAGCGCGCCCGAGCTCTGCTTGAGCAGCACGAAGCCATGCTCGGCGCGCGACAGCTCCAGGGCGTAGTCCGTCACGCGCTCGGTCAAGCGCGCGAGATCGAGCTCGCCCGCGAGCCGGCTCGTGATCTCGAGAATGCGCGACAGGCGCTGCTCGAGGGGCGTCGAGCTGAGTTGCGAGATCGACGCGCTGGTGCCCGCGTGCAGGCTCGAGTTCGAACGCGGCGGCAAGGGCGCATTCTTCAAGCTCGCGAAGGGCAAGAACTCCGTAGCTGCTACGCCGATCGCCGCCGGAACCGAGGCGCGCAGCGTGCGCCGGCGAGTGTCGTTCCAATACACCTCGCGCAAGTCGCGCGGCAGGCGCGCGCCGATTTCTTCCAGCACGGCCAGCGCTTCTTCGCGATCGCGTCGCGCCAACAGCGGTTGACCCCCGGCCTCTTCCAACTCGGCGCGAGCTTCGAGCGCGCGCCAAACCCAGTCTTTTTGGGCGCACGCGCGTGCGGCGGCCAGCGAGTCATCCAAGTTGGCACGGGCACCCAGCTCGTCACCGAGCAGATCTTTCAGGCGCGCGGACGCCAGCAGAAACAGTGAGCGATGCACTGAAGCGCCCGCGAGGTCCGCCTCGGAACGGCTCAACCAGCTGCGCAGCTTCATCAAGTCGGGACGCGGAGCGCGCACCGCAACGAGCACGCCCTCGAGCCGCGCTTCGGCCGCATCCACACCACGACCCAGTTCCTCGAATGCGCGTGCACAAGCGTCGAATTTTTCGACCGCAGCGTCGATGTTGCCGTCGCGGAGTTGGAGCTCGGCGGTGAGCCCGAGCAGCTGCGCGCACATCACCGTGTTGAGCTCCGCGCGCTGCTCTTCGAGCGTGTCGATCGCGGTGCGCGCACGCGCCAAACGACCCAAAAAGAGATCCGCGTTGGCCAGGTTCAACAACGCTTGCAGCGCGCTCGAACGACGGCCGGCGCGACGGCCCATGTCGACGGCGGCCTCGAAGTGCTCGATGGCGCCCGCGATATCGCCGCGAATCTTGAGCAATCCAGCCAAATTCAGCTGAATTGTCGCGAGCGCGCCGGCGTCACTGGCGCGCTCGGCGGCGCTCACCGCGCGCAGATAGATTTCGCCCGCTTCTTCGATACGGTCACAACGTTGAGCGACGAAGCCGAGCGAAGTGAGCGCAATCGCCTCTAGGCGATCCGCGCCGACCTCGGTCGCGCGTGACAGCGCGAGCTCCAGCGTGGTGCGCGCTTCGTCGTGCTTGCCCGACATGGACAGCGCGAGTCCTCGAAACGAGAGCGCCTCGCTCGACAGCAGCGGATCACCGTCGAGCAACGGTTCGAGCAGCGAGAGCGCTCGCGGATAGTCGTTCAGACTGATCTGCGTGCGCGCGAGGTACAGCGCAACGAAGCTACGCTCGCGCTCGGTCGCATCATCACGTTCGCTCAGCGCTTGCAGCAAACTGGCCGCGCCAGCAGTGTCGCCCAGGCCAAGACGCAGCCGCGCGCGAGCGATGCCCGCTTCGACTCGATCATCGTCGCCGAGCGCCTCGAGCGCCGCTTTGACGTCGTTGTAGCGGCCGCGCTCCAAGAAAAACCGCGCGCGCGTCAGCGGATCCGAGGGCGGCACCGATCGCGGTTCGGCCGAGCCCAAAACCCGCTCCAAATCGTCGGCAGAAGCCACCGCGTCGCTGGCGATGATGCGCACCAAACGGCGCAGCTCCCCGGGGCGCCCCTCCGACACTTCGAACACACGCTTGAGCAAGCTTTGCGTCAGCGATGGCACCGCGCGACGTAGCAGATCGATCGCCGCCTGCTCGTCGAGCGGCGGCACAGCAAAGTCGCTCACCGGGTCCGGCCACGATCCGCCGCCCACCGTCACGAGACGTGCGCCCTGCGCGCGCGCTTCGATCAGTGTCGCAAGGCTCGACTCGCTGAGCGCGTCCGCGTCGTCGACCAAGACGACTACGCCGAGCAGCGACGCATGCGCGCCGAGCTCCGCATTCAAGCTCGAAGCCGACGACACATCCTCGATCCAGGCCAAGCTGCTGCCGAGCACACCGAGTGACCACGCGACGCGACGCAGCAGCGCCGTTCGCCCCGAACCCGGCACGCCCACGATCCGCAAATGCTCACCCGGTTCGAGCGCACGCACGCGATCGAGCAGCTGCGCTGACGTCGTTTCGACGCCGACCACGGGCCAAAGCGCGACTTGCTCAGCGTCCGCTTCGGGCGTCGCCGAGAGCCCCGCAGCACGCCGAAGCGCGCTCGCAAACTCATCGACCGAGGGAAAGCGCTCGGTCGGCTGCGCCAACATCGCTCGCTCGGCGACCGCCATCAGCTCGCGCAGCATGCGGTTGTTCAAGCTCGAGCGCCGACTCTCGCTCACGATTTCGTTGAGCGTGACACCGAGCGCGTACACTTCGGCGCGCACGGTGAGCGGCGCACCACGCAGCAATTCGGGAGCCGCGTAGCGCGGCGTCAAACCCTCGGCTTGGCTTCCACCGTCGCGAAACGGCGCCGCCAAACCGAGATCCACGAACGTCGCGCGCCCGCCCAACTCGACCACGATGTTGGCTGGCTTCACGTCACCGTGAAACAGCCCCGCGCGATGCAGCACCGTCAACTGATCGGCCGCGCGCGCCAACGCGTTCAGCGCGCGCAGACTCGCGCCTTCGTCCATCACCTCTTCGAGGCTTTGGCCTTCGACCAACTCGCGCACCAAAAACGCGCGCCCACTGCGAGGCAAACGCCCGAAACGCACGACACGCGGAACCCCCAAACCCTCCAAGCCGGAGAGCGCGACGGCCTCGCGAACGAGCGCGGACATCTCGCGCTCGCTCGCCTCTTCGGCCAGCACTTTCAGCGCATACTTGCGCCCGGAATGGCGATCGCGAACCGCCCAAACCTCGCCCCCACCCCCCTTGCCGAGTTGAGCGAGCGGCTCATACCGGTTCGGTAACTCCAGCTCGGCCACCACCAAACCCCCCACCTCTCAGAGCCCGTAGTCCGCGCCGATGCCGAAGAAGGGACCGCTCGTCGAGAAGCCCAAATCGAGACGCGCGATGAAGTTGCGGTGTGGCTTGTAACGCAAGCCGGTTTGTACGGCGAGCCACGGGAAGATGATCGGCTTCGAGCCGCCGTTGGCCCAGTTCGGCTCGGTGTAGCCGTTGTAGTGATTGTTGTCGCCACCGCAGTACGCCGGGTTCGGAACGCCCGGCGAGGTGCACTTCACGAAGCCTTCGCCGGTGTCGTTGTTTGCGCCCGGGCCCGGATAGGCCTGGGTGCGATACAGCGGCCCCCACACGAAGCCGATGCCCGCGCCAAAGCCGTAGTTGATGCCAATCTCTGGCTTGAAGTTGTGCGTCCAATCGAAGTCCGCGGTCAGATACAGGATCTTCAGCTTGCTCTGGACGATTTCCCAGGCGTCCGGGCCGTCGGACTTGGCTTTGAACGGCGTGTCATCCATGCCGTAGCCCGCGTACATCGCCGAAAATTCGTACTCGAAGTTATCCTTGCGAATCACGAACTCCGGACCCACACCGTTCGCGAGGATCGTCGTCCCGCCGGAGCCGAAGATGTTCATCATGAACTTCGGCACGATGATCCCGCGGTAACGGAGACCCACGCCGTAGTACGTCTTGCCCGGTTGCTCGATGGGGGAGCTGCCCGCTTCAGCCTCGGCGACCGCCTCGGCTTCTTTGTCCGACTTCTCCTTGGCTGCCGCGTCCTTGTCGGCCTGTGCTTTTTCAGCCTCGGCCTTTTCCGCCTGCTCCTTCTCAGCCTGTTCCTTTTCCGCCTGCTCCTTCTCGGCTTGCTCCTTGGCCGCCTTTTCCTTCTCGGCCTGCTCCTTCTCGGCTTGCTCGCGAGCGGCCTTTTCTTTGGCGGTCTCTGCCTTGGCCTTGGGTGCGGCGCCGGCGGTGGAGGTGAGCAACAACGTGGAACTTGCGAACACAGCGATAAGCAACGAGGTAAAGCGGGGGCCCATCAGATCTCTCCTTGGCACACGAAGTTCGTTTCGAGGTCGAGGGGGCTGCGCGGTCCAGCCCCAAAGCGCGGCCGATAGTGCCATGGCACAGTGCCAACTGGCAAAGGTAGCAGTTCGGTAAACCCCCGAATGATCCGGCACGAGCCCGTGGCACACCCGTGTCAAAATCCGCTGACCGCACGCGTCACCTACAAACAGCGGCAGAGTGCGCTGACGTGCGCTCAGGCCAACATTTCTCGGCCAAAGCGGCCGCTTCTAGTACGACGCTAGCTTTGCGCCGAAGGCGCCCGTATTCTTGTCGAATGAGTCGAAACGCCCTGCTCGAATTGAGTCTAGCGGCGTGCCTCGTTCTCCTCCCTGCCTGCGGGTCGAGCCACTACATCCAACGTGGCGCGGACCTGTACGGCGAGGGTCGCTACGTCGAGGCCGACGAAGTGTTCGCGCGCAGCGAACCGCGCGTAGCGCGCGCGGCGCTCCAGCAGCGCGCGGCATACGCAGCCTACCGCGGTGCAACCTTCGTGGCACTCGGCGACCTGCCCCACGCGCAACACTGGTTGAGCGTGGCCACCGAGATCGAACGCGAGCGCCCCGGCACGCTCCGTGCCGAAGAGCGCGCATTCCTCGACGGCGCCTGGCGCGCTTACGCGAACCGCTTGCCCCCGGCACCACCCGCCGCAAACACTGCGATCGCCTCCTCGAGCCAAGTTCCCCCGCCAAGCGTTGCGACTGTGCCCGCGGGCACGCCCGCTCAGCAACGCTCACTCGTGCCAATCCCGCAGTCCGTCCCTCAGTGAATTTTTGGGGTTGATGGTCACGCGCTACGTCGCGTGCCGTCACAGCCTTCGGCGGCATATTTCGAGCTAGAGAGTAGCGCGACCGCCCCTGTTTCGGTTCGGAAACAAGATCGCCGGCACCGCGCTCATCGTGGGGAAAACACCCCGCTCGGGGTGCTCTCGAATGCAACAACTCGCAACAAACTCGCGAGGACGTAATGACCATTGCGCAATTTGAGATCCCGAGTCGCCAGGTTATGGTCTCAGACCTCCAAGGGCCACTGGGCACCCTACCCATGACCGACTCCCTTGCGCGCGAGCTCGCTGATCTATTGCCGCAAGTGCTCAGCGCACTCGCCGCCGAGGATCCGAAACTCGCGCTCGCGGCCGCGCTCGAGCTGTTGCGGACTCACGGCCTGGTACAGGAGTCACTCGAAGGCCCTGCGCACTTCGAGTTCGAACATCACGGCCACAAGCTCTCTCTGGTCGCGGCCCAACCGGGCTTCGACCGCGTCTCGCTCGATGCTTCACTGCGCTGTGCGCTGCAACTCGGTTTCATGCGCGCGATCGAGCACGAAGAGCGCGGAGAGCTCGCCGAGCGCTACGAACTGCTGTCCGCGGCATCGTTCGAGGGCATCATGATCAACGCCGACGCGGGCGTCGTGATCGAGACCAATCAGCGCTTGGCAGAGCTCGTTGGTTACGAACAGACCGAAATGCTCGGCCGCCAGACGATGGCTCGCTGCATCGCGCCGGAGGACTTGGCCGCGGTGCAAAAGCGGCTGCGCGACGGCGAGGAAGGCGCGTACCTGATCACCGGCGTGCGCAAAGACGGCTCGCGCTTTCGCGCCGAGATCCTGTCCAAGCAAGGCAAGCTCGGGAATCGCCCCGTGCGTGTCGTAGCCGTGCGAGACGTGACCGAGCGCGAACGCACCAACGCCCTCCTGCGCGAGAGTGAGAGGCGGCTCCGCGATCTGGCTGCGGTCGCGTTCGACTACTTCTCGGTCAGCCGCGACGGCATCATCATCGAGATGGGTGGCCGCGTCGAAGAGCTGATGGGCTACAAGCCCGAGCAGCTGATCGGGCACAGCTTGTTCGATCACATCGCGCCCAGCGAGCGCGCGCGCACTCAGCAGACCGTGCTCGGCGGACGTATTTTCTCGTACGAGAGCGCGTTCGTCAGCGCGCAAGGCGAGGTAGTCCCGGTGCAAATTCAGGCCGTTGCCTCCACCTTCGACGGGCTGCCCGTGCGCGTGGCCGGAATTCGCGATCTGCGCCCAGCGCGACGCATGGAGGCCGAGCGCCGCCGCTTGGAGCAACAGATCGAGCGCAGCCAACGCCTGGAAAGCCTAGGTGTACTCACCGGCGGCATCGCCCACGACTTCAACAATCTGTTGGTCGGAATTCTGGGCAACGCGGACCTCTTGCTCATGACCCTCACGGCAGAGGACGAACGCGAGTCAGCGCTCGCAATCCGTACCGCAGGTGAACGCGCCGCAGATCTCACTCGTCAAATGCTTGCGTATGCAGGCCAGCGCGAGCCCGCGCGCAACGATCCGGTCGACATCGGTGACCTACTGCGCGAGCTGAAGCAACTCCTGAGCGCCACCTTGTCGAAAAAGATGGAACTCGAGCTATCGATCGAGCCGGCGTGCTCGGTGCTCGGCGACCGCGCGACGCTCACCCAAGTCGTGATGAACCTGCTCACCAACGCCTCCGACGCACTCGACGGCCGGCAAGGGAAAGTGCAAGTGCGCGTCACGCGCATCGCCCACCCTGACGCACGCTGGAACGACGCCCTGGGTGCCACGGTCGCCCCCGGCTCGTGGGTGCTGCTCGAAGTCAAAGACACCGGCGTGGGCATGAACGAAGCCACGCGCGATCGCGTATTCGAGCCATTTTTCACGACCAAAGACTCCGGACACGGCTTGGGTCTCGCAGCTTGCCTAGGCATCGTCACTTCACACAAGGGCGCCATTCTAGTCGAGAGCACGGTTGGCGAAGGCAGCTGCTTTTCGGTGCTGCTGCCCGCCAGCAGCCCGCCACGGTCCGGAGTCGTCGCTCGCGATGCGGCGGCGCTCGCCCCCTGCGAGGTGCTGGTGATCGACGACGAGCAGCTGGTTCGAGCTCATCTGCGTCGAGCGCTCGAGCTGCGCGGCTATCGAGTGGACGAAGCCGGCAGCGGTGAAGGCGGCCTCGCGCGTTTTGCCCAGCACACGCCGGACGTGATCGTGCTCGACTTCATGATGGGCGACATGACCGGCCTGGACGTCATCCGACGCATTCGCGAAACTGGGTCGCGCGTTCCGATAGTGCTCTCGTCGGGCTACTTGGAAGCCGCATCCGAACGCGCGCTCGATCCGGCCTCATTTCAAGCCTTTTTGCGCAAACCGTACCGCACCGAGGACCTCATGCTCGCGATCGAACAGGCACGCGCAGTGTCCCCTCGACGAGCGCCGAGTGAACGCGCCGCCGTTTCGCACGACTCACCCAAATGACTTCAGCTACTGGCACGTTCCCTCGACGAGCGCGGGGTGGAAGCGGTCCGGCGGAACCGTGCCGAGCTGACCGCTGTCATTGGCACCCCAGCAGCGAACACCGCCGTTGGTCATCAGCGCGCAGGTGTGATTCGCCCCCGCGGCGATTGCAGAGACGCCGCTGAGCGCGTCGCTCGTCGGCGGAGTCGCGCGCGAGTCGGTCGAGCCGTCGCCCAGTTGACCGTACATGTTTTGCCCCCAGCAGCGAACACCGCCGTTGCTGGTCAGCACGCAGGTATGCCCGTAGCCAGCGGTGATGGCGGCCACACCACTCAATACGTCCGCCGACGGAATGCTGTGATGAGTGTTGGTTCCGTCTCCGAGCTCTCCGTCGAAATTCGAACCCCAGCAGCGGACGCCACCGGTCGTCGTCAAGGCGCAGGTGTGAGTCGCGCCGGCGGCGATCGCTTGGACGCTGTCCAGTACGTTGCTCGCTGCCGGAGCGAGGACGTTTTCGGTCGTGCCATCGCCGAGTTGGCCCAACTGGTTGCTGCCCCAACAGCGCACGCCGCCGGCTTTGGTCAAGGCGCAGCTGTGCTCCGCTCCCACGGCGATCGCTTGCACGCTCTTCAGCACGTCAGTCTTCGTCGGTGCCTCGGAGTCACTTGCCTGGCCGACACCGACTTGACCACTGCCATTGAGTCCCCAACAGCGAACGCCTCCAGTCGTAGTCAACGCGCAAGCGTGGTAGCCGCCAGCAGACACCGCTGCCACGTTCGCAAGCACATCTACCGTCGGCACAGACGCGCCGCCCGCGTTGAGATCACCCAGCTGACCGAAATTGTTGTAGCCCCAGCAGCGCAAGCCTTGATGGGAATTCACCCCGCAGGTGTAGTCACGGCCCAGCGCAAGCGCCGTGAAACCACTCTGCAGATCGCTGATCGGCGGCGCCTCTCGACTCACCGTGGTGCCATCGCCCAGCTGCCCGCCGAAGTTCTCTCCCCAACAACGAACGCCGCCGTTTTGCATCAGCGCACAGGTGTGAGCGAACCCGGCGGCAACGCTCGCAACGTTGGTTAGGGTGTCGGTCTTGGGGGGCTCCGCGCTGGATGGGCTGTCGAACGTGCCCAAACCGAGCTCGCCGAAACGGTTGGTTCCCCAGCATTCAACGCCACCGCTGGTCGTGACCGCGCAAGCGTGAGCATTGCCGGTCGCGACTGACCTCACCGCATCGAGCACATCCGTGCTGGGCGGTGTCGGGCGATCGCTCTTGCTGCCGTCACCCAGTTGTCCCGCATAGTTGCGCCCCCAACAACGGACTCCTCCGGCCGAAAGCACTGCGCACGTGAATTCAGTCCCAGTGTCGAACGCACGCACGTTGCTCAGTACGTCCGTCGCGGGCGGCGTCGAGCGATCGCTCGTGGTTCCATCACCGAGCTGACCATACTGATTGGCACCCCAACAGCGCAGCCCCCTGCTCGTCATCAGCGCGCAGACGTGGCCCCCTCCCACACGAATGGCCTGCACATCACTGAGCAAGTCGGTCGTGGGCGCTGGAGCGATGGCAAACGCCGACCAACACCGAGCACCGCCGCTCGTCATCAGGGCACAGATCTGCGTACCACCCACCGCAATGGCTTGAACGCCTGTGAGCAGATCGAGCGCAGGCGGGACGGTCTTGAAGCCTTGCCCCCAACAGCGAACGCCGCCGGCCGTGGTGAGCGCGCAAGTCGATTGGCTACCGGCCGCGATGGCTCGAACGCCGCTCAAGACGGCCGCAGTTGGTTTCCTACTGCGCGGATCGCCGGCCATGCCCGTTGGAACCGAGCTGTCGCCCAGCTGACCTTGTGAATTGCTGCCCCAGCAACGCACATCTCCAGTCGTGGTCAACGCACACGCGTGATGCGCCCCGGTGACGATCGATTGCACACCGCTGAGGACATCCGTCGTTGCCAGCGTTGCGCGATCGGCACCAGTGCCGTCGCCCAGCTGACCCGCGTTGTTCCGGCCCCAACAACGCACACCCCCTGCCGTGGTCAACGCGCAGCTGAAATCATCCCCAACGGCGACCGTTTCAATCGCAGTCCCAGCTCCGCTGGTGCACGCTTCCGACGCACCCGCACTTCCGGCTGTGCCCGCGCTACCCGAAGCACCGGCACTTCCCGACGTGCCCGCACCCGCGTTGCTCGGCGCACCCGCGTTGCTCGGCGCACCCGCGTTGCTCGATCCCGCCGCACCATTCGATGTTCCCGCGCTGCTCGACCCTGCCGCACTGTTCGACGCGCCCCCGCCACTCGGCCCAGGGTTTGCGTCAGACGCGCGCCCACAAGCTGCAGCCCCGAGCAGCGCCATCCCCCAAAGTATTCGCCCACGAATCACGGCAATTTTCCCCTCAATCGAGCTTGACCGAAAGCTCCCCACTGTACACCAAACTCGGATCACCGCGATCGGCGAGTGTCGCGTAGAGCACTCCAATCGTGCGCGGCACGAGGCCCGAGAACAGCTCTTTGCCGTCGCGCTTCACGCTCACGGCTTGATCCTGATCGAGCATCCCGTCCGTGACCCGTAGCGTGATGCGCTTCACTTTCGATACGCCCGAGAGCTCGATGCTTTGGCCGGAGTAGGCCGATGTGATCTCGGCACCTGCTGCGACGTCCGCCTTGTCGACCGCGAGCCAATAGAAGCGCGTGCGCAGCGAGCCCGATTGTCGCCAAACCACCTTGTTCGGAATCGGATTACGAGCATTCATCTGCAAGAAGGGAATGCTCACCGCATCTTCCAAATCCATCCAATGCGGCTTTCCGGCGTGGACCTGCCATTGGTGGACGTAAGCACCGGGATCCGCCGCCGCCAAACTGTCGAGCTTCATGCCCCATTCAGCAGCCTTCAGATTGCGATCGTACGACGTGTCATCGCCGCCAACGTGAATCGCGAACGCCGTGTTACGCAGACTCAGCGGTGAAGCGTCGTTCGGATGCCCCGCGCTCATGCCCACACCGGCCCAAGCGTCCGCCATGCGCGGCCCCATCTGATAGCAACCGTCGCCGCCCGCCGAGTAGCCATTCAAGTAGACGTGATTCGGATCCACTCCTTCGAACGCCACCAGATTGGCGATCATGCGCTCGAACAGCGGATCGATCTCGTCGCGGAACCACAGGTTCCACTCGTTGGATGGCGCGCGCGGCGCGATCCAAATCGCATTTTTCGGATTGTAGCCATCGACCAAATCGATCTGATTTTCCCACTGGCTGTCGTTCGTCGCGGCGTCCGCGTTGCCTCCGCCATGCATGGAAATGAACAAATTCCAGCCCGTTGCCGGCTTTTGACCGCGCTCCGCGCGGTAGTATTTCATCTTCACGCCATTGGCGGTGATCGTCTTTGCGCTCGTCTCGGTCGCACCGACCTCGGACGCGCGCGTGGCCTTGAGTTGAGTCGTATAGTCTGCGGTGAGCAGCTGCTGCGCCTCACGTGCGTCCGACTTCGTGAGCGCCACTTTGGCGAATCCTTGCTCCGCCAACGCAGGACGGCCTGCCGCGTCCATCGCAAGCCATGCCTTCAATTGTTCGAGTGCGCTCTTGGAGGCGGCCGCGTTCGTCGTCGGCGCGCTGGCGCCGGACCCAGCAGCGCCACCATTCGCTGCCCCTGCGCTGGCAGAGCCACCGTTGACCGCCGCCGAACCCGCGCTGGAAACGCCAGCACTGCCACCACTCCCAACCGCTGGCGCAGTCCCTGCACCACCACCCGTACTGCGACCAGCCGCGGACATGCTGCCGCCATGATTCGGGTCGGCACCGCCGTCAGAGCCGCCGCAGCTCGCGCACAACGCGATGCCAACGACGCTCGACCAAGACGCAATCGCGCGCAGCATGGCGAAAGCTTAGTACTTGCTCGCGCAGTGTGGAATGCGCGCAGCACACGATACTCATTCAAACTCACGAGTCCACGGCTGCCCAGCCGCAAGTTTTCTTGCTAGCGTAGAAGTCGTGATTCAAAGATCAGCGCGCAGCTCGGGGTTGCTCGCGCTAACCATGTTGGCACTCTCGAGCACGGCATCGGCAGTGCCAGGCCCCGGCGTAGAACCCGCCCCCGCCCCCGAAAAGAAGCCCGTCCCGAAACCACCCGCCGAAACCCAAGATGATTGGACGAAGCACGTCCACCTGAGCGGCGGCATCGCGCTCTATTTCTATCAGCCCACCAACGGCTGGAAGAATCAGTTCCTGGTCTATTCCAATCTGCGCTTCGACGCGCGCTGGAAGCCGTTTGGCCTGCACTTGGAGCCGCGACTCAGCAACGAAAAGATGCGCTCGTATTATGAGAGCCTCGCTTGGATCCAAGAAGCGTATCTGTTCTACGACGCCGCGCCGGTCGTGCTCAAAGTCGGTAAGATCTACAAACAGCTGGGCCTATTTTGGGACGGCACCTTCTACGGCAACATCCAAGTCTACGAAGGGCTCAAACTCGACCCAAACGCCGGTCTTTCGCTCGAGGGCACGCTCGGAGAACGCGCAGGCGCAGCCTTCTGGGCGCAGTTCTTCGTCGTCGACGGGCACACCAACGCATCGCTGGTCGGCCGTGACACGATTTCGATTCCGAACGCGCGGCGCCGCAACACGCTGCTCGCGCGCGTTCAGCCGTTCATCCAATTATCAAGAAAGGCCAAGCTCGAATTCGGCTTCACCGGTGAACACTTCGAAGCCGATCTCCCGAGCGGTTCGAACTCGGTGTGGCGCGGCGCCGTCGACACCAAACTCACCTGGGGCGGGCTCGGATTCTGGGGCGAAGTCCTGCACCAATCAGGCAAAAGCGTCGAAGCCTATCCCTATCCGGGCAATCCCAACGCGAATCCGCCCGTGCCCCCGCGCGCGTCCGCCCACAACACCTACCTGCTAGCCGGCGCCGAATACACGATTGCGCCCGTCACCGTTCGCTACAACTTGAGCATCGCTCGTTACTCCGATCTCTCGGTGCAGGAGGTGCTGCACGTCCCCGGCGTCGGCATCAAGTTCAACGACAACACCTCGTTCCTGGCCGAGTACGCGATCTGGCCCCAGTACTCGCCCGCGGGAACGGCGGACATCGATCACAGCCTGAACCTCACCTGGATGGGACACTTCTGATCTCCTTCTGATCTCTGCGGCCTCTGCGGTTCGGCGGTTCAATCTTCCGGGAGTGGTTGCTAGTGCTCCTTGCGCTCAACCCAAACGCGATTATACTATTCGCGTTTGGAACCAAGGAGCGCAAAATGACCGCGAAAGACCTAGATTTTCTGGCTCGGTTGGATGGCGTGGCGCAGGCGGAGCTGGTCGCCCAGGGCGAGCTCAGTCGAGCAGAGCTGCTCGACGCCTGCGCGGCGCGTTTCGAACGCTGTGAGCCATTGATTCATTCGACCGTCACTTTGGATTGGGCACGCGCGCGCGCGTTCGAGCCCGCTGATGGCCCGTTCAACGGCGTACCGACCTTGGCCAAAGACATGTTTCCCTATCCGGGACTGCGTTGGGGCATGGGCTCGCGTTTGTTCGCGCATAACCTGCAGGCACCGCCAACGCCTTATGGCGAACAGCTCGATCGCTCTGGCTTGGTCGTTGTCGGCAAGAGCGCGACCTCCGAACTCGGCTTGCTCGGCAGCACCGAGACGTTGCAGGAGGGAGTGACGCACAATCCGTGGGATCTCTCGCGCTCGGCAGCGGGCTCTTCGGGCGGTGCCGCAGCTGCAGTGGCCGCCGGGATCGTGCCGCTCGCTCATGCGAACGACGGCGGAGGTTCGATTCGCATTCCCGCGTCCGTATGCGGCCTATTTGGCTTCAAACCGAGTCGCGGACGTACCGCGCTGGCCATTCCCGGAGGGGCAGATTTCGCGGCTCTGGTCAGCGATCATTGCGTTTCTCGCTCGGTGCGCGACAGCGCCTTGTTCCTGTCGGTGACTGAGGCGCAGAGCGGGCCATTCCCTGCCATCGGTTACGTTCGCGAAGCGAGTTCCAAGCGACTTCGGATCGCGGCGTTCACACGCACCGCCATAGGCATTGAGCCCGACCCCGCGGTCCGACGTGCATTCGACGAAGCCGTCGCACTGTGCACGGCGCTCGGCCACGAAGTAAGGCCCATCGATGCCCCCGTCGCAGACGGCGCTGCTCTCGGCGACGCGTTTTTCACGAGTGCCGGAGCGGCAATGGCGGGACTCGTCGAAATGATCGCCGGCATGCGCGGAGCTGCCGTGCGCGGTGACGAGCTCGAACCCTTCACTTGGGGCGTGATTGGCAACTTCCAACGCCGCGGCGCAACCGCGATGGACTGGGTGCGCGCTACGTTCGCGCAAGCGGTGAGCAAGTACCTTCGCGTATTCGCCGACTGCGACGTCGTCCTCACCCCGACGGTCAGTGAGCTGCCGTGGCGGCTCGGCCATCTCTCCCCACTCCTCGGATACGAAGAGATCATGGCCCGCATGGCGCGCGCCGTCGGCTACACCCCCATTCACAACATCGCCGGCTGCCCGGCTATGTCGGTTCCGCTACATTGGTCGGATGAACAGCTGCCGATAGGCGTGCACTTCGCCGCCAACGTCGGCAATGACGAGCCCCTGCTGCGTTTGGCCTACGAGCTAGAAGCCGCGCAACCCTGGCGAGACCGCTGGGCACCGTACTCGTTTCCGCGCATCATCCAGCGCTGATGCCGCAAGTTCAGAAACCCGAAATCCGCGCTCGCATCTTGAGCGCGGGGCTCGAAGTGTTCGCCGCACAGGGCTACCTCGGCGCAACCATGAACGCGATCGCCGAGCAAGCCGGACTCGGCGCAGCCAGCCTCTATCGCTACTTTCCAAGCAAGGCCGAGCTCTTCGAAGCCGCCATCACGCCTGAACTCGCCGCGCGCTTCGAACGCTTGCTGCAACAACGCGTGCGCGCGCTCGCCGCGCAATCGAGCACGTCACCGTTCGAGCGCCGCAACGACCATGGCGCAGAGATGCTCGAGTTCTGGATCGAGCATCGGCTCGCCGTGGTCGTGTTGCTCGATCGCGCACAGGGCAGCGCCTACGAGCACTACGGGGAGCTGTTCGTCACGTTGCTTCTCGAGAGCACGATCGAGCAAATCCGCCGCGACGGCGAGAACGTCAAAATCACGGCTCCCGCGCGCCTCGTCCTCACGCGAATCTTCGAGAACACGCGCGTCATGATCGCAACCATCCTCGCCCACAGCGACAAGCCGCGCGTGCTCCGCGAAGCGATCGAAGCGTTTTGGAGCTATCAGATCCCGGGCCTACACGGTTTCGCGCAATGGGTGCGGAAGGAATAAACGCCAATCTACGGGTCCAACTGAACGGTCACGGGAACGGCGCTGTCCTCTTGGCTCCCGTTGCCCAATTGGCCAAACTCATTTCTTCCCCAACACTTCACCATCCCAGCGACGACCGCGCAGCTGTGCATGCTTCCGCACGCGATCGCCGTAACGTCGCTCGTCAGTCCCGACACCTGCACTGGGATGGCGCTCTTGAGCTTGGTGTCATTGCCGAGCGCGCCGTAGTCGTTTCTACCCCAACACTTTGCGGCACCATTGACGATTGCACAGACGTGATCATTCGTCGTCGCGACGGCCGTGACTCCGCTGGTCAGTCCGCTGACGATAACCGGCGTGTTGCTCGCCGGATCGTCGCCGCGCCCGAGCACGCCGTACTGATTCGTGCCCCAGCACACGGCCGCGCCGGCCATGACGGCACAGGTGAACCCGTGTCCTGCCGCCATTTGCGTGACGGTCCCCGTAAAGCCCTCCACCGGAACTGCCACATGGGTTTCGGGCGGTCCGAATGCCCCTGCGCACCACATGGCACCGTCTGCGTAGGCGCAGCTGTGCATCACGCCCGTGGCGATCAGCGATACGCCGCCAGACAACCCGAAAGCTGGCGTTGGCGTACTGCGATCCAGGTAGTTTCCTGGGTCCGCAAGCTGACCGTAGCTGTTGTGTCCCCAACACAACGGTTTGTCGCCGAGCAGCACGCAGATGTGTTGGTCGCCACGAGCGACCGCGGTAACCCCTGAAGCGAGGCCCTCGATGCCGGCCGGCACTTTGGGCCCACCCCAACATTCGACGCCGCCATCGACGAGCGCGCAGGTCGAATCAGCGCCGGCAGAGATCGCCGTCACGCCGGAGGTGAGGCCTTCGACCTGAACCGGGATTGCGCTGTCCGTGGTGGTGCCGTTACCGAGCGCTCCGATGCGGTTGAGCCCCCAACATCGAACTCCGCCATCGACGAGCGCGCAGGAGTGAGAGAAGCCCGCCGTCAGTGCCGTCACTCGACTCGAAGCGCCGCCACCCGCACCCGACACGCCACCACTCGCGGTGCCACCACCCGAGCTGTCCTTTACGCCGGCACTGCCGCCCGCCTGCTCTCTACGACCACCCATCGCGGTGACACGACCACCCATCGGAGTGATATCGCCCGCGGCACCAACGTCGTCACCCGCCGCGCCGACGTCACCTCCGTTCCCAGTGCTGCGGCCTGCCGTGCCGTTCGCGCGTCCACCAACGGCGTCGTGCCCACCCGCGCTACCGCACCCCGTGAAAGTCCATGCAACGAGTATCGCCATGCCAGCGACCCACACGGCTCTGCCCCGCTTCGCTTCCGCCCCGGACCGCATGAAGTTCCCCATGACTCACGAGTCTACACGACATGCGACGGCAACAGCGAGGGCTGTGCGCTAAATGCGCGAGGGCCGCGCCCGCTCGCCCCACCACCACCGGTGAGCCACACGCGACACGAGCGCGAGCGGCAAGTAGAACAAGACCGCGAAACGCAGCACGAGCACCCACACGCCAAAAGCCAGCACGCCCAAACTCACGACGCTCACGCCCTGAAGCAATCCGTGGCGACGCGAGAGGTAGAAGAACGCGAGCTGCGAGGCCTCATAGACGAGCCAGAGCACGATCAATCCGCGGTACCTGCGCGACTCTTGCGCGAGCCAGCGAGCGACTTCGCGTACGCCTGGGCGCGTGATCACGACGCGAGCTCCGGACCTGACGTGAGAAACGCAAACAAGAGGGCATTGCCGATCGGCCCTCCGCTCGAGAACCAGAACCCTTTGCCGAAGGTCGTGGGCAAGCCGAACAGCGCCGTAGTTCGATACAAATGCTCGAATGAATCACGATGGCCGAGCGCGCGCGCAGGCGCGAGCGCAAAGCCAGTCGCGGCCACGGAGACGCCGAACAGCACTGGGCCACTATCGATATCACCGAGCCCGGTGTGGCCCTCTCCGAACTCACCGATCGCGCCGAAGCCGCAGAAGCCCTTTTCGTGCTGAAAGAGCGCTTCCGCGAGCTGCTCCGCCAAGCCGCGATCCACGAAGCCCGCGTAATACGCCGCGAGGCCCGTGCCCGAACCGCGTGGTACGTCGTGCGGCTTGCCGCTCAGCGCCCCCATGCGCTGAAAGACGAAGCCGCTTTGGGAGTCGATCTGGCGCGTGCGCACGCGCTTCACCCAATGTTCGAGCACGCGCGCGTGATTGCTCCGAGTGGCGCGGCCGTGCACAGCAATCGCCGCGGCCACGGCGGCGACATCGGTCGGGTATGCCTCATTCGGGTAGGTCTCGATCAAGCCGGTGTCGGAGGCGAGCAGCCGTCGCTCATAGGCCGCGATCAGTGCGTCGTGAAGCTTGGCGTCGCGCGAGGGAAACGCCGGGTCGACGAGCCGCGCCATGCTGACCGCCAGCGCCGAATAGGCGAGATAGGCGTGGCCGTGGCTACTCGCGACGCTCGCTAGCGCATCCTCGCCGTGCCACGCTCGAGTGCCGAAATCGCGCATCTCGGGCAGAAAGGATTTGAGTGCCGCCTGCGTGGCGAGCGGTGCGTAGCGCGCGCAGCGCTCCGAGTGGGCGAGACACAACTGCGCCAGACCGAGCGCGGTCATTTGATGAGTGACGAGCGCCCATTCGCCCGCAAATCGGTCGCTCGAGGCCCCCTGCGACGCTCGAGTGCGTTCGGAGTCGTCACTCAGTTCGAAGGCGATCAGCTCCTCAGCGAGCCCGTCTTGGAGACTCGCGTCGCCCTCGAACCACGCGTGTGCATCGAGGCCGCAGATCCAGGGCGCGAATAGGCGTGCCGCTGCCAGACCGAGGATGAGGCACAGCACGCGGATGCCCACGCGCTTCCAAGCAATGCGCATGATCGAGAGCTAGCATTGCCGACTCATTGAATGAAGGGCACGCGGCGCGTCTCCACGGAATCTCCACGCGCTCTGCACACAGCTCCGCGCAGGTCAGAAGTTCAGGGCGAGGTTGAACCCTTGCGTGCCGAGTCGCGCAGGGAGAGCCGGGGCCGTGCGCACGAAGCGGAGCAGTCGATCGTGTTCGGAAGCACCGTCGATCGGCTGCGGCAGCCCCAATTCGACGCGAATGCGCGCGTTGTGTTGATTGGCCAACGCGACCGCTTCGTCCGCGGGGATGGGTCGCGGTCCAATGATGTAAGCGGTCACCAGGCAGGCAAGGCCCGCTCCCATCATGATCCAGCCGCCGGCCGGCGCCGACGATGGCTCGCGATTGAGATGAACGTATTCGTAGATGCCGCCGCCCAGCACTAGACCGAAGCCCACGACGCCAAAGCTGGTCTGAAGGATGTAGTGATTGAGCGCCTTCGAACGCAAATCAGGCCGATCTACGGCGTCATAGAACTCGAGCAAACCCAACTTCAGCCGGGCACGACCTTGGTAAGCGTCCCAAGTATCGGTCGGCAACACATATGCGGGTGAATGACCCGGCGTGGCCGAAGTCGCGTACCCGCCGATGCGCGTCGCTTCGATGCTGATATAGCGCGCGTCATACTGACTCGCTGCGCTCGCGCGCGACGTAGGCTTTGGCGTTGCGGACGCTTGCGCAAACGCCGAGTGGCTCAGAGCGAGCGTGCAGAGGGCGCCAAAAAAGCAGCAGCCCTTGATCTTTGCGTGCGAGCCTCGCCGACCACCGCGCGTCGCATCTCCAAGAATTCCGCCCATTTTGCTGGGCCCAGACTACACTGTCCGACGCTCGTCGTCGCCGCGGGAATCGCCGCGCCGATCGTTCTCGACTCGACGCAAACTTGTGGGAACGGCGGAGTTCGTGACGAGAGCTTTGCGTATCTCGAGCTACGCGACGCGGGCACGCGCACCGCGACAGCTAACCATAAAAAACCCATGTTACGCTGCGCGCTTGCTCGCGCGGCTTGCGGCTCGGCTTGGGAATGCGTCTCGGTGGTTGGCCGGGAGCGTGCTGATGTTGACGAATCATTGTGATTCGCCGGAAAGTGTAGAGCGGCGCGCGGTCGTGACAGCGCCACCGGAGGCGTCTCTGTCGGCCAGTCCCGCGCCGGGTGAGCCGAGTGAGCCGAGCGAAGACGCGAATTCGCCGGCTCACGAACGCGAGCGCATGCAGCGTCGCGCTGAGCGACGCCGGTTCATCAAGTCGCTTCCTAAACACCAAGAGAACTTTGCGCACGCCGTGCCCGCTCGCTCAGCGTCCGAGGCGCCCTGGCGGCTCATTCAGTTGGGAGACGGCTGGGGCTGTGGAAGGCACGAGGATGACTCGTTCGAATGTTGGACCACTGCTCACGACGCGAGCTCAGACTCGGCAATTGTCGCCAAAAGCGTGCCTTGGCTCGATGGTAAGGACTTCTCGGTGGGTCCTGATCGTCTGTGTGTGCACGAGGAAGACACAGCGCAAGCAGCCCAGGACAGCCACTTGCGCTGCTGGCGAGCACCAGACTTTTTGGAGGGCGCGCCAGAAGCCGCGTTCGCTCCGGACCACATCGAGTCCTGGCTCGTGCCCTTCGACCCATTTTCCGAAGCCAAATTCGTGCACGATTCAACGCCCGTCACACATGGAGCCATCGTAGGCTGCGCGAACGGGTTTTGCTGGGGATCGAGGAGCGCTTTGCTGCCCCAACCGATCTGCGAATCCGACGGACTTCGTCTGCCCTGCGCCCTCGTGGACGAAGCAACGCTTCGCAAATTCGCCAACAACGATACCGCTCTCGGTTCGGGTGAGGAATTCGTCGTGGGCGATCTGTTCGCCTGCAGAGCGTACGCGGAAAAGGGGCTCTACTGCGTGGGTGCGAGCCGTGACGGTCTTTTCGGCAGCAGCGACGCATGCCCGCCAGAGCTCAGCAGAGCTTGGCCGAGCAGCAGCGGGCCAATAGCGGCACCGCACGCCGCCTGCGCTCGCTCGCCTGTGTTGGTGGATCGCGCGCGACGCTATTCCGGCGTTTTTGGCTCTGCGAGCCCGAGCGGCTTCTGCCTGAGCGTCCACAGAGACGATGATTGGTTCCCGCTCTGCTTTGGCGGCATTAGCGCGCCCAACGCGGACTGGGAGATCACCGTCGCGCCGAGTGAGCGCTACAGCGCGTGCACCATCGACAAGGCCGGAAAGCTGTATTGCTGGGGTGAGGGGTATTCACGTGACGCCGCAGGCCAAGAGCCAATTCGAATTCACCGCAGCCTGGCGCAATCTTCCGTGGCTTGGGAGGACAAAGATCCGACTCAGCGCAACTGCGCGATTCGCAACAATTGCGGGCGTAGAGTACGACAGTTGCCGCCGTGCGCTCCCGACGCAAACGGCATGACTCCATCCGAACTGGTCGCGCTCGGCGACGGTTTCGAGGGGACGCGAGTTTCAGTGCGCGGAGATCTGAAGCTCACTCAGCTGCTCAGTTCGTACTCCGATATGTACTGCGAGCCGAAAGGACCGGAAGGCAGACAGGGGCGCTGCTGCTCGGCGGATGCAGATGCCTATACCCTGGTCACGAACGGCGACGAAAGCGTGGCCCTGGAAGGTTCCTGGTGTCACGGCGATTCATCGCGCATTTGCTGTAGCTTGCCGGTGCTCGGCCAGGCGGTGATCGCCCGCGGCGTACTCATTTGGCGTGAAGCTCGCCGCTGGGGCCTTCCCGAAACTTGGATGCTCAAAGACCCCGAGCTGTGTGAAGTAGCGACTGAGCCTCCCTTCACGCGCTCGAAAGCACCGAGCTGGCCCGCACCGTCACTGCTCTTGCGTTGACGTCATCGATCGCGCAGCTCAATTAGACGCGATCGCGCCAGCCTTCGACACCGTGAAGCTGAACTCGCGCTTCGCGCCCGCGACCGTCACTTTGATCGTGTCGCTGTCGACGCGGGAGAAGCTCATCGAGACGCTCTTGTCGAACGGGGTGTGCAGCGAATAGCTGCCGGATTGCGGCACGGGGTCGGACCAACGCATCTGTACGCCGTCGATGGCGAGGTCCCAGGTGCCGCGTGCGCCGGTCCAGCTGCGCGTGCCGTCGACTTGGATGCCTTCGGTGATGCCGCCGGAGAGCGGTTTTTGGGTGCGATCGCCGGTGCCTTTGCCGGTGCGGCCAGTGCCGATTTGCGTCCAGGTGACGTCGTGGACGACGTGGCGAGTTTGGTCGCTGAAGTTCCAGGTGACTTTCGCGGTGCCGTCGAGTTTGACCACGCCGTTGGAGAGGCCGGTCCACACGTGGTCGACTTCGACTTCGTTCATCGCGTTTTTGCTGACGGTGAGCGAGCTCGAACCGCTGAAGGTGTGGCCGCGGTACACGCAGTTGCCGGGGTTCACGCCGTACTCGATGGTCAGCGTTGCGCCGTTGAGGCTGACGTCCGCACAGGGCAATTGTGAGTCGATGAAGGTCTTCAGTTCGCCGGCGGCTTTTTCGAGCGCCCCACCGATGGTGAAGTTCGTCGAGATATCGACGCTCGCGGCCGCCAAGTTTTCGGCTTGCGACGAGGCGGAAGCTTGCTGCAGCGACTCTTGGGCTTCAGCGGAGGTGAGCTCGCCCTCTTTGGGGCAGCCAGTGAGAGTGAGGGTCAGCGGAAGCGCGGCTAGCAGGCACAAGGCTCGGTTCATGGTTGTTTGCTTCGATTGCAGTCGGTGTGCCAAGCGCAATACGGCAAAAAGCGGGCTGAATTTAACTAGGTGCGACAACACCCCACGAACGGCAGTTCGCAGCGCGTGAACCGGTGTTCTCGCTTCGAGGCGACCCCTTGCCTGGGTGTTTGGAGCTCGAAAGCTTGTTTTCTTAGCGTCCGCACCGAAGCCGGAAGACAATCGCGTTGCCGGGCGTAGCTACTTTCAAGAACCAAAGGGAGGCTTCGCGTGCAACACGTCGAAACGCTGGGACCTGACAGCACCGCTGCACCGCGTAGCGAGCGCGTGCCGAGAAAGCCCCGGCCGAGACGGCCGTTCACTCCGCTGGTCTTGCTCGGGCTCGCGACCGCAGCATTCTTAGTGACCTGCGTCGTGGAAGCCTGGTTCGGTCGTTCACGCGCCGCCGCTGCCTGGATTGGCGTCCCTGGCTTCGGTTCGTCGACGCTGCTCGCGTTGGCCGGCTCAGTCAGTGGGCTAGCCAACCTGTGGCGCGGACAAAACGTGATGCGTGGCCCGCTCGGTCCACTACTGAACTGCGCGTTCGGCTTGCTTGGTTTGGCAATGGCCGCGTTCGGCGCGTTGACGACCTTGTTTGCAACCGTTGGCTTCGCCCGCGGCCGCCAGTTGCGACGCTTCGGCCGCGTGCTGCTGCCCCCCGTCACCGATGGCGCGGATTGGGTCGATGAAGCGCTCGAACTCGACGGCGTGACTCACGCGCCGCCCGGTGTCGGCGAGCAATGGCGCGAGAACGGCCGCACCGAGCACGCCTCGGTCGCGAGCTTCGCGCGCCTCACGCTGGATCTGATGGCGCTCGGCGCGCCACCCGCGCTCGTAGCGAGCGCCAACCAAGACGCGCTGGACGAGATCCGCCACACGGAGGCCTGTTTCGCGCTCGCGTTCGCGCTGGACGGAAGGCGCGAGAGCCCCGGGCCGTTTCCGGAAGCGCAGCGTGTCCACACGCTGTCGCGCGTGCGCGGCGTGGCACTCGCGGAGCTCGCGGTATTGTCACTGGTCGACGGCGCCCTGCATGAAGGAGTATCCGCGCGCGTCATCGCGAAGCTTGCGCGGCGCGCTCAGCACCCGAAGATTATCGCCCTGCTCAAGCAAATCGCCGCCGACGAAGGACGGCATGCCGCACACGGTTGGGATGTCGTCGAGTGGTGCCTCGAACAAGGCGGTCTTCCGGTTGCGCATGCGCTCGCAGGCGCGGTCCGCGTGCTCCCCGAACGAATGCATTCGAGTTTGCCGGAGTGCGCAGTCAACGGTGGCTGGGAGGCATGGGGCATCCATGGCGAGGCGTTGGAGCGCGACGAATATGCGGCAGCGCGCGCAGACGTCGTGGAACGCGTCGCACGACTGGTCACAGCGACGCGCGCAGCCTGACGCCCCCAGCGCAGCGCGCTGGGGGGCTCTGGCTCGGACCGCTCAGCTCTTCGCGTCGCCTCGGGCGAAGATGCTGGCGACGTAGTTGAGTACGTCGGTCGCGCTGACTTCGTTGTAGCCGAAGTAGCGCATGAGGCGGCTCTTGATGATGTCGATCTTCTCTTGCGTCTCTTTGTCGACGACGGCACTGACGAGCGTCTTGAGCTTGATGCTGTCCTTTTGATCTTCGAACAGCTTGAGCTCGAGCGCGCGGCGTAGGCGATCGTTGGTTTGCCAGTCGAACTTTTTGCCTTCGACCGCTTTGGCGCCGATGAAGTTCATGATCTCGCGCCGGAAGTCGTCCTTGCGATTTTCCGGGATGTCGATCTTTTCTTCGATCGAGCGCATCAAGCGCTCATCGGGCTCTTCATCCTGGCCGGTGTAGCGGTTCTTGACCTTCTCTTTGAGCGCGTAGGCCTTGATGTTGTCGATGTAGTTCGCGGCAAGCTTGCTGATCGCGTCTTCGTCGGCGCTGATCGCACGCTGCACCTCGTTCTTGACGATCTCTTCGTACTCGCGCTTCACCACGCCGATCAGATCGCGGTAGCGCTTGCGACCGTCTTCGTTGGTGATCAGCGAGTGGTGGGTGAGGCCCTTCTCCAGCTCGTTCAAAACCATGAACGGGTTGATCGTGCCTTCGCCCACGTCGCTCACGAGCGCGTTGGAGATCTTGTCCTGCACGTAGCGGGGGCTGATGCCTTCCATGCCCTCGCGCTTGGACTCTTTGCGCAGCTCCTTCACGGTGTCTTGCGTGTAGCCGGGCAGCACTTTGCCGTCGTACAGCTTCATCTTCTGCAGCGTGGCCAAGTTGTGCTTCTTGGGCTCTTCCAAGCGCGAGAGCACGGCCCACATCGACGCGACCTCGAGCGTGTGCGGCGCGATGTGACGGCCGCGCACCTTCTCGTGATTGAAGTCCTTCTCGTAGATGCGAATCTCGTCCGTCAGGCGCGTGATGTAGGGCACGTCGATCTTGATCGTGCGGTCACGCAAGGCCTCCATGAACTCGTTGTTCAGTAGGCGCTTGTACTCGGCCTCGTTGGTGTGGCCGATGATGACCTCGTCGATGTCGGTTTGTGCGAACTTCTTGGGCTTGATGCGGTGCTCTTGCGAGGCGCCGAGCAAGTCGTACAAGAACGCGACGTCGAGCTTGAGCACTTCGACGAATTCGACGATGCCGCGGTTGGCGATGTTGAACTCGCCGTCGAAGTTGAACGCGCGCGGATCGGAGTCCGAGCCGTACTCGGCGATCTTGCGGTAGTTGATGTCACCCGAGAGCTCGGTCGAGTCTTGGTTCTTTTCGTCCTTGGGCTGGAAGGTGCCGATGCCGACGCGATCCTTCTCGCTCAGGACCAGGCGCTTGACCCGGATGTGATTGGTCATCACCTTGCCCCAATCACCCTCGTAGCGCTTGATCAGGCCTTGGAAGATGAAGCGGCTCGCGGGGTCGAGATCGCCGTCGACCTTGACGCGGAACTTCTCGTTCGAGAGGCCGAGCTTCTTGATCGACTGTTCGCGCCACTCTTGCGGGATCAAGCGCAGGGGCTCTTCGTGCATCGGCGAGTCGAACACGTCCGCTTCGCCGCTGGCGAGGCCCGTTTCGGCAAGGTTCACCCATTTGAACGTGAAGAGCGCGCCTTCGTGCGTCGTCGAATAACGCTCGAGGCCTTTCTTGAGTAGCCGCGCGATGGTGGATTTGCTGGAGCCGACTGGCCCGTGCAACAGAATGACGCGACGCTCCGGACCGTAGCCCTCAGAGGCCGCCTTGAGCACGTTCATCAACCGCATCAGCGGGATGTCGAGGCCGAACACGGCATCCTTGCCTTCGTCGATCTCGTCGCGGAAGAAGTTGTAGCGAACCAGCTTCTTCTTGTTGTCGATGTACTCCTCCGTGCCGTAGGAGATCACCATGTCGTAGACGCGTTGGAAGGCGTTGCGAGTGACCTGCGGGCGCTCACGCACGAGCGCTAGGTACTCTTCGAAGCTGCCCTCCCAGGCGAGATCGCGATAGCGATCGTAATCTTGCATCGCCGCAATCTGTGAGACCATGTTCGAGGCGACGGAACCACTGCTTACGCTTTGTTTTTCTTCCATCGATATACCAACGCTCGATTAAACCACACAAACCACCCGCCGTCATGGCTGGCAAGGAGCGCGCAAGCGCCGCGAATTGCCGTACAAACTGGCCCTAGGCCTCTGGTGTCAGCGCGATGCTAGGCTAGGGGCCCC
>DASQCO010000082.1:0-29374 GCA_035634635.1 Polyangiaceae bacterium | reverse complement strand
TCGGACTGGATCGCCTTCGGGTTGGATGAGAAGCAGCTGCTGCAGTCGCTCGTGCAAGCGACACATCCCGTGCCCGGGCAGACGCTCGCGTCACGCACCGAACTCGCGCCGTTCATCGCGCAAAACCCGACATCGCTCAGCTTCCAGTCGTCCGAGTCCTATACCCGGTTGATGGCGCTCATGGGCGGGCCCGAGTTGGGCCCTGGGCTCAGCGCGTTTCAGAACTTGTTTCACGGTGCTAGCTTCGTGAGCACGCGAAGCATCAAAATGCGAGGCGGCATCGCTGAGGCGAACGCCTCGTACTACCTCTCGGCAGAAGGGCTCGCGGGCATTCGGCAGCTCCTGGGTTTGGACGTCGAACACCTGCTCGAGATCGCAAAAGCCATCAAAGAGAAGCAGGGAACGACCAGCGAAACGGACTCGACGACAAAGTAGCTCAGCGCTCCAGATGCTGACCGAGAAACACGCCCACCGCGTCGAGCGCGCGCGCGGCCGCGCGCAGACGCCCGACACTGATCGGGAACACGTGTAGCATTCCCTCCCAAATCTCGAGCTGCGCGTCGACACCGGCGCGGTGCGCGCGTTCGACGAAGCGCACCGAGTCGTCCAGCAACACTTCGTCATCGCCCACGTGAACGCGAATCGGCGGTAATCCTGCTAGATCTGCGTACAGCGGCGAGGCGAGCGGATCGCGTGGGTCGTGTCCGGCGAGGTAGTGGTTGGCGGCTAGTGCGAGCGATTGCGCGCTTAGCGCGACGTCTGCCTGCGCACGTGAGCGCAGGCTCTCACCGCTCAGCGACAGATCGGTCCATGGGGACAGTACCGCGGCTGCTGCGGGTGGCGTCGCGCCGCTCAGTTTTGCTTCCGCAGTTTCGAGTCTGAGCAAGATCAGGCCCAAGCCGCCCCCAGCTGAGGCGCCTGCGATTGCAATCGGCCCCGAGAGCTCGTTGCGCAGCGCGCGATAGCAAGCTCGAGCGTCGTCCACGGCGGCGGGGAAGCGATGCTCCGGCGCGAGTCGGTACTGCGGAATGAAGGTCGCAGTGCTCGTGCGCGACGCGAGGTGACTCACGAAGCCGCGGTGAGCGCGCGGCGTGCCGACCACATACGCACCACCGTGGAAGTACAGCAGCGCGGCTCCCGCGCGAGCATTGGGCGGGCGGCACCAAAAGCCTGGCACGCCGCCGACGCTTGCTGCTTCGTATTCGACATTCGGGACCGCGGAGATGGCGGCGATCAGGTCGTTGAAGCTGGCACGGCGCTCCGGCCAATCCGGCCATTTGTCGCGTTGCGGCTCGAGCAGAGCGCGAATGGCCGCCCGAGGCGCAACGTCCGCCGGGTCGAGTGGGTGACGGGTGATGAGTGGGTTAGTCATTGGATTTATTGGATAATTGTGACCGTTCAATGCTCTGGATAATTAAATTTACTGAACGTGTCGTATTGTTAATGCGCCGGGCCGGCGCGTCAATTGCCTTTCCGAGGCGTTTCGCTAAAAAACTGCGATGACCGAACCGCGCAGCCCTGCGCGCCGCGGCCGACCGCCAGCCGAGAGCGCCGCGTCGCATGCCGCGATCATGGACGCAGTCCATGCCCTGCTTCAAGAAAAGTCCGTACGCGACGTCAGCATGGACGAGATCGCCAAGCGCGCAGGGGTCGGCAAGCCCACGTTGTACAAGTGGTGGCCGTCCAAGGCCGCGTTGGTCATGGCCATGTTTCACGAACGCATCGCGCGCAAGCGTGAGGTCAGCTCCGTGAAGACGGCCGAAGACTCGATTCGCAGCAACGTGCGTCGCTTGATCCGCGAGTTCAACGGCTTGTTCGGCAAAGTGATCGCTGAGCTCATCGCGGAAGGTCAGAGCGACCCAGAAATCCTGCGCGATCTGCGAGAACAGCACATGCTCCCGCGCCGCCAGCTGACGATTGCCGAAATCGAACGCGGCAAAGCAGCCGGCGAGTTCCCAAGAGATCTCGAACCAGAGCTCTTGATCGACTCCATCTTTGGCGCCCTGTATTTTCACTTCCTACTGCGCCTGTCCCCGCTCACTGACCGCTATGGCCAGGAGTTGGTGGATCAAGTGCTGCGCGGAGTGCGCGCTCAGGCCACCAAGTAGTGAACCGCGGCGTGGCGCACGGAAAACTGCACTGTACGTCGCGCGTCGTCACCGAGCTCCACCAAATGCCCATCGACGTGGCGCAGCGCGTCCGAAGTGCTCACGCTGACGCGCTCGCCGACTCTGGCACTTGGCCCGCTTGCCGTGCGGCGCATGGCTTCATTGGAATCGAGCAAGCGACGAAGGTGTGCGCGCTCTGCGTCGCTCCACAAGGTGACCTCCAGTAGGCCGTCTTTTGTACTGCTTTCTGGGGTGAGCAACAATTGCGGTCCAATGAAGCGCACGTTGCTGACTTCGACCATCAAGTAGTCGCCCGAGTAATTCACGCCGTTGACGGTTACCTCATAGGGCCGCGGTCGAGCGCGCTCGACCAGCTCACGGAACAGTGCGCGTTCATCGTCGAGCGAGCGCTCGGCACCATCGGACTCTTCGCGCCGCTTGGCTTCGGCGATCACTTGCGGGAAAACGCCCCAGCCCATTGCTTCCGCGAAGCGGGTGGTGTGTCGCTCGGTCGTGGCATCGAGCAGATCGAAGGGCACGCTTGCCGCGTGTCGCCAGCTCTCGACGAGCTGCTCCACGGAACCGCGGATCCCGAGACTCAGCGCGGTGTTGTTGGCCGTGCCGTGCGGCAGGATCGCGAGCGGAATTCGCGAGCCGGCGAGCGCACACGCGGCTCGACTCACCGTGCCGTCGCCTCCGGCGATCGCGATCAGTTCGGTTTCGTCTCGCTTGATCGCGCTCACGAGCTCTTCGAGCGAATGTGCCACGCCGACTACTTCGTGACCGAAGCGACGAATGATATCGGCAATTTCGTCGGCGGTGTGGTCTTTGCTTCCAGAGCGGCTGTTGTGCAGCAGACTGACTCTCATTCGATCTCCAGAGCGCCCGTGCAGGAAGCGAGCCGAACATGCGGATCCTGATCGTGAACGATGATGGTGTGTACAGTCCCGGCATTTGGGCTCTTGCCGAGGTGGCGCGAGAGTTCGGCGAAGTGCTCGTGGCCGCGCCCGACGTGGAACGCTCGTCGACCGGCCATGCAGTGACCCACAGCCGACCGCTGTCCTATCGACGCACACGGCTTCCTGGAGTCGAGGCATTTCGCGTCGATGGCACTCCGGCGGATTGCGTGGCCCTCGGCTTTTCGGTCTGGGGCAATGTTGATGTCGTGTTGTCGGGAATCAACCTCGGTCTGAACTTGGGTAACTCGATGTGGCATTCGGGCACGCTCGCGGGGGCCAAGCAGGCCGCGTTGATGGGCGCGCGAGGCATCGCTTTGAGCGCTCCCGTTTCGGCGAACGACGAACCGAACTTCGGCGAACTCAAGCCGCACGTCATGCGCGCCCTGCAAGCGTTGCTCCCGCATTCCGAGCTCAAATTGGTGAACGTGAACTTTCCGATCAAGCCGGGCGCGCTCGAATGGACGCGCCAGTCCGTGCGTCATTATGACGGCAAGGTCGTGCCCGGCGTCGACCCCATGGGCCGGACGCACTATTGGTTCACGGTCACGCCCATCGAAGACACCGAGCGCGGCACGGATCGCTATGCCGTCGAGCACGGCAGCGTCTCGATGACGCCGTTACGACTCGATTTGACCGATGAGGCGGCGCTCATGGCTCAGCTCAGCGTGCTACGTACTGCCGTCTGAACACCGCAACGCACCTCGGAGTCGCGCGCCGTTCCGCGCGTTGCTCCGACCGGCGCGCCACGTGGCTGCCAACGCGCCGCAGAACGTGTCGCGTCGCCCCGCGAAACCTCGATATTCGACGAGCCGCGTGCTTCGGTGGGCTGGCGTAGGTCTTGCTGGTTTCTCGGCATGCAAACCGAAGACAAACGGAAGCTGTGCTTGAACGGCGATCGGGTGCGCGCGCACACCGCGTCCAACGTGATCCGTCGTATCGATCGCATGTCCGAAGCCGACGTCGATGCCGCCGTCAACGCGGGGCGTGACGCCATCTTGCGGCGTCTGACGAAGCTCGACTACGAATGGGACATCGACCGCGCGCTGTTCGTAAACTTTGCGATTGCGGGCGGCGTCTCTTTGGGGACGGGAATGCTGCGCTATACACGCACGCCGCTATTGGCGCGGCGTCGGAAAGGCTTCTTGTATTTGTTCGGCGCGCAGCTCGGCTTTCTGCTGCTGCACGGGATCGTCGGCTGGTGTCCCCCGGTCCCGGTCCTGCGGCGCCTGGGCTTCCGAACTCAGCGTGAAATCGAGGCCGAACGCCGAGATTTGCGCGACGCGCTGGCTTTGACCAAGACGGTGTGATGTTCGCTTCTTGACCGAGCCTCGCTGACTCGCATCGAAGAGTATCGCTTCAGTAGTCCCTAGGCTTCACGCCACCCGAATCAGCGCCGAACCGCGAGTTCCTCGCGGATCGCCAACGTTGTACTCGTGTTCGGCCTGCCCTGGCGTCACCGCGTACAGGCGAATCACCCGGCGTGGAACCGAGCGTGGTGAGCGAGGCGGTTCGCGTTGTGAGCGAGGCGCGCGTGGTGAGCGCTGTGATTGTGGTGCTTTGGCTGCGGGGAAGACCTTCACCAGCAAGATCATGGCGACAATGGTGAATGCAGTTGCCAGGATGCATCCAAACGCGAACGATTCGCTGTCCAAACCCGTCAGGGAGCCCTCGACCTGCTCAGACGACAGCAACGCCGTTTCTATCAGGGAAGCGAACATCATGTCTGGTGCGCGGAGCAAGTCTTGTTCCGCACCCTGCACGCACGCGAGCACGCGCTCTGATCGACAAATTCACTCAATCGACATCGGTACCTTTCGCCTCAGTGGGGCGATCGCGTCGTCTCGCTCGTTGGATTGAGACCCACAAAGCCCCGGTTTCTTTGCCTCGGCGCGCCAAGCCCAGCGAACGGTTGACGTTACCAGGTTAGAGATGTCATCGCCGCTGCCCCACAAAAGCAAACGATCCGAGTGGCGAGGGTGCCACCCGGATCGTTTGTCGACCACTGCCGCCTGCTGGCGGGCGCGATCAGCTCGGGTCGACGATCATTTGGATTTGAGCGATGACCTTGTCGCCCATCTTCGTCGCGGTTGCGTGGCGACCGCTGTTGTTCGCCTCATTGGCGGCCATCGCGTCCTTGTAGGCGGACAGCGTGGTGCGGGTCTTGTACGGCTCGTACGCTTCGTGGATCGACATGCTGAACTTCGGATCGAAGTAGAACTGGGTCGTGAAGACCCAGGCCTTCTCGTTGCTCTTGCTGTAGTCGACGCGGCCGTGCGACATCGAACCCTTCTTGAAGCACACGATGTGAATGTGCAAATCGCGGCCGTTGTACCAGCCGGGGAAGGTGCTCAAGAACGAAGCCACGCCGTCGGCGTTGGTGGTCTGTACGCCGCGACAGAAGCGGTCCGTGTTCTCGAGGTTCATCGAGCTCGGCTTGCCGTTGTACGGCGTGTCCGGCTTCTGCTCGTCAGACGTGCCGCGCGTGCCGAAGCCGCTGTAGAAGCCCTGCCCGTCCGTGTGCCAGATGTAGACTTCGATGTCGGGCACGGGCACGAGCATCATGCACGCCATGTCGCTCTTGGTCTTGTCGATCAGGCGGACATAGAGCTCCATGTCCACGCCCTTGGGCGCGGACGCGTTGTACTGCCCGCGAATGTCTTGGCGGATGAGCGAAATGTCGTCCGTCTTCTCGAGCTCGTGAATGAAGAACGGACCTTGGCCGGCGCCATCGGTCTTCGTCACCACGTTGCAAGAGAGCGGCTTCGGCGCATCCGCATTGGTCGAATCTTGAACGGGCACGCTGGTCCACGGCGGCGAGACGAGCGTGCCGCCCGTGCTCGAGCTACCTCCGGTTCCGACTGGACCCGATCCACCGGCGGGACCTGATCCACCCGCAGGACCCGATCCACCAGCAGGGCCTGATCCACCCGCAGGACCCGAGCCACCCGCAGGACTCGAGCCACCAGTAACAGCAGCAGGACCCGAGCCGCCGACGCCCGGCATTCCCGCAATACCGGGATGACCTGCGGCGCCGGAGCCGCCACCCGGAGTCGTGTCTACGTTTGAGCCGCAAGCGCTGACCGCTGCGAGCGCGCCGAGTCCCTCGAGCATCTGTCGACGGCTCACGGCCTTCGCGCGAGTTGTTTCAACCTTTGATTCACGCTCAGTGGCCATACTTCTCTACTCCTTCGATGCTCGATCGCTGACACTCAGAAAAAATTAGTTCGCCTTTGCGCGTGTACGGTTAGCGCGCACGGACTACGCGCCATTGTGGTTGCCATTCGAGAGAATCACCAGGCAACATTTCAAAAGACTGAATTGTCGCTGCGATTCGCACGAGACAGGCAATTTCGAGCGCAGCTACAGGCCAGAAAAGCGCATCTTTTTTGACCCGAATCGCGCTCTCTCTGGCTCAGCTCGCACCGACGAAACTCGCCCTGCGACTTCGCGTACTGCACGGCGCGGGGCCTAATGCCACGCGAAGATTTTCTCATCGGTCGTCGCGCTAGATTTCATGACTCGACTGGCCTCGAATCGGTACACTAGTTATAGTCCACGCACACGACTGGACCGGTGCGCGTTCCCCCCGCGCTTTGACGGCCAGTTTTGAGTTTTGTTCTCGGCCACGGTCTTGGTCCCCTCGGAGGTTTGTATGTTGCTCGTTTCGAAGAATCGCCCCATTGGTGTCCCGACGTTCAGCGCCGTGGCAGCGTTTACGTGCTTCACGGCACTTGGCCTGCTCGGGTGTAGTGCGTCGGATTCGCCGGCCGGCGCGGGCGGCAACAACTCCGCAACTGCCGGTCATGGTAACGGTACCGCAGGGGGCAATTCTGTCCCCCCCGCGGGGGGGACATCCGCGGTCGGTACAGGCGGGCAAGGCGCGGTCCTCCCGGGCACTGGTGGCAGCGGCGGTACGGGCCCCCTTGGCTCGGCTGGCCAGCCCACGGGTGGCAGCGGGCCGCAAGGCGGGGCTGGTCCCGCCAGCGGCGGCAGCGCCCAAGGCGGCGCCGCCCACACGCGTGACCATTGCGTTGACGGGTACGATCCCGATCCGAGCGACGCCACCATGGTGGACGGTCCGGTCGAGTTCACGAAGTCGAATCAGGTCGACCTCACCGTGCAGCCCGCCGTGCTTGATTGGTTCAAGGCGCGCGTTTGGGAGCAAGCGCACTTTCAGTGGCACAACATCCGCCGCTGCAAGTCTGGCGCGGCCACTGCCGATCAACAAGGCGGCGGTGTGAATCCTTGCAAGACCAACCCTGAATTGATCCCGATGAACCAAGAGAACCAAGGGCCCGGTGACGGCCTGGAGTTCCTGGCCATGCATCGCCACATGATCCAAAGCCTCAAGCAGTTGTGGCCGAAGCACACCGAGCAGTTCGAAGGTTGGGATCACTTCCCGACCAAGGCTTCGGACGTGCCGAAGCAATGGCAAGCGGATTGGAGCGCGTGGATGGCGAACGTCGCGACCGCCGGTGCCAAGGCCGATGACCCGGCGAGCCACATGAGCGAAGCCGGTTTCGAGAGCGAAGGCGCGTTCGGCCAGTGGATTCAGAGCACCAGCGGTTTGCACGGCGCGCTGCACTTCAAGTGGGTGCGCACGAACAACAGCGAACACGGCTTGGGCAACCAATACGCGAACATCGACAACTACATGTTCTGGAAGATGCACGGCTGGATCGACAAGGTCTGGGACCGTTACCGCGCGGCCAAGAACATGAAGCCCACGGATAACGACATCAAGACCGCGGTCCTCGCTCAGTGCCGCCAGATGGACCAACTCGCGATCATCGTGAAGCCGAGCCTCGGCACCACGACCTGCACGCCAGCGCCGAAACAGTCCGGCGTGTTCGTGGACACGATTCGCCCGATCTTCGAGAGCAACACCAACAAGTGCACCGGTTGTCACGGGCCGACCGGTGCCGAGGCCGGTCTGACCTTGGGCGGAAGCGACTGCGTCAAGTCGTCGGACATCGTTGCGGCGCTGACCAAAGCATCGATCGGTGGCGGTCAGTACAAGTTGGTCGAGCCGGGTAACGCCGACAAGAGCTGGCTGTACCTGAAGGTGACCGGCAAAGCGGCGACCGTCAGCTGCACAGCGACCAGTGGCGGCGCGTGTTCGACGGACTCCATGCCTCGCGGCGGTGGCATCACGCTCACCCAGGCCGAGCAAGACGCGCTAAAGAAGTGGATCAACGACGGCGCTGTCGCACCGAAGTGACGTGAGCGAAGGATGACGACGCGCAGCGTTTACTGCGCGTCGTCATCGAGCACGGCGCCGAGTACGCCGAATGCCTCGAGCACGTCCGAGACATCTTGATCCGACAACAGCTCGGTGGAGAAGGGCGGCATGTTTCCGCCGTAGCCGAGGAATAGGCCGTGTCGGATCTTTTCGGTGAAGATCAGGCGCTGCACGCGATGCGAGTACTGCGCGTGTTCGGCGATCGTTTGCTCGGGTAAGATCGGCACCCGGGAGCTCAGTCTGCCCGTCCCCTCGTGCATGCTGCCATGACACGAGGCGCACGCTTGCGCATAGAGCAGCTGCCCGTGGTTTGCGGCATCCGCGTTGCCTTCTGCGGTTTCCGCGCGCGGCAATGCCTCGATGGTGTTCACGACGGTGAACGGAATCGCATCACTGACGCCCGGTTCGAGGCTGACCAGGTAAGCGTAGAGGGAACGAGCCTGCGCGTCATTCGGAGACAGCAGCTGAGTGTCGCCCATGAAGTTCGAGCGGCAAGCGTTGACCGCGCCCAGAAGATCCCCGACTTGGTCGCCCCAAAATGAAGGCCGCAGCGTAACGCCGGCCAATGCGCTGCCCGTTTTCTTGGACGGGGGATCGCTCGCCACCGTGTCATGGCAAGTCGCGCAGGTGTAGTCGTTCAAATGCGATTGCGACAATGCTTTGGACTCGAACAGCTTACGCCCCTGCTCGACCGCGCTTGCTTCTGGTGGTGAGCTACAGGCGCTGAGCAACGCACAGCCGAACACGGCCGTGCTTCCGAGGAGCTTGCTCGCGAAGCGAGTGAGGTAGCGGCGGTTCATGGCTCCAGGATCGTCATGCGCTCGGGGTAGAGTTCGACCGGGATGCTCGCAATGATCTCCAGCGTGTCGGGATTGAGCTCGACGACATCGCCGGGATGATAGTGGTCCCCTTCACACACCAGAAATAGGCGCGAATCACTGGTGACCGTGAACTCAGCGGGATTCGAACACTCATCGTCCGAGTATTGAACCCTGAGTAGCAGTTCGCCGGTGGCGACGTCGAACAGCGCAGCTCCGTTCGGCGACTGATAGGGCACCGCGAGCTTCGAATCCGAGATCAGCGCGGAAAATCTCGGCACGGCGTAGTCCGGCGCATCCGGTGTTCCGACGCTGTGATACGAAGAGAGCAGGTTCGGGGTGTCGCTCAGATCGAACATGGCCACGGTGCGTGAGACCAAGTTCGAAACCAATAGGCGCTCACGCGCGGTGTCCAGCACAAGCGCGTAGGGCTGGTTGAAGGAAGCCGCGGGATTGTCGGGGACGGTGGGACCCGAAGGGCCGCGCGAAAGCACGGTTTGAGTCGCTGCATCGACGACCACGAGAGAATCTTCACCCTTGCACGCGACGAATGCCCGTGCGCCGTCGCTGTCGAAAGCAACCGCGGAAGGCACCGCGCACACGGGCAGCCGAGCGGGCACGGCATTGCCTTTTGCAATCGAGCTTGCCGGATCCACGAGCACCAAGTTTGCGCGCCGCGCTTCGGGATCGGCCTGCAACGAGCGAGAGTCGTCCGCGTGAGCGACGGCTAGGCGACCGCTCGCGGGCGAAACCGCCAAGTCAGCGGCTTTCGGATCGACGCGCAAATCGCCCGCGATGCTCAGATCCGAGAGGTTCAAGGCTTGGACGTAGCCGGAGCGCTGGGTCGCCCCTTGGGCGATCGCGTGTTCGCTGGTGATCGAAAGCGGATACGAAAGCACGACATAGGCGAGGCCGCTTGCGCGATCGAGCGCCAGATGTCGCGGCCCGTCGATGTCGACTGGGTCGCGTCCGACCGGAACGTTCGCGAGGAGTTCCATCGCGTCGAGATCGAGCACGCTCACCGTGTCGGAATGGCGATTCGGAACATAGCCGAGTCGCCGACCCTCGCTCGAGAAGGTCGCTCGATGATTCGGAAACGCGTTCGCGGAGTCGCCCTCGTTACTGGTTGGACTGGAACAACCGACCGCCAGCGTCGTCGCGATCACGGACAGCAATGTTTCGAAGCTGCGTAGGCTCAAGCGCAGATGTTATCCCTCAACCTTCGGACTCCGACAAGCGCTCACACATTGGATCACAGACCCTTGCGCGGCCATTTGTCGCACACGATCGATTTGTCATAGGCGATCCACTCGAATCGCAAAGTTCTGCCTCGAAATCCGGTGTTCTGGCCGGCGTTGGCGCCCGGCGTTTACGACGCGTGAAAGTTGCACGCGGCTCGAAAACAGCGAAACCTAGCCAGATGAATTGGCACCGACCCGGCGCTGCTTGCTTATTGGCCCTGCTCATCTCGGCTTGCTCGAGCAACTCGGACGCTCCGACGAATCCAAGTGGTCCCAGTGGGCAGCAAGACATCAGCAACGTGATCTACGTCGGCCCTACCGACGAAGCGCTCGTTCGCCTGTTGGATGTCGCGCCCAAGGCCGATCCGCGCCAAGCGGTGATTGTCGATTCGCCGGATTTGAGCGTTCCGGTGCCCAAGGACAGCCCGGCCACCCTGCAGTTTCATTTGGCTAGTGAGACCGCGCGCGCACCGGGCTCCACGCCCGCGAACGCACGGTCCAAGTGGCAACGCGGCGTCCACGAAGTCTTGCAGTTCCTCGCGCCCGAGCGCGTTGCGCACGCGCACGGCGTTCCGTTCAACGGCACAGCGTACTACCTCGTGATCACCGACAAGGATTCGAAGCAGATCCTGCAAGTGTTCACCTCGCAGACCTCGTTCACGCCGGAAGCCGTCGATTGGCAGCACCTGGTCGACGCGCCGCAACCGCTGACCCTCGAGTTCACCTCGGCCTACTTCGAGGACAACAGCATTCCCGCAGACGGCGGACCGTTCGTCGGCGGGCGATTTCAGATTCGGATCGAGTGAGGTCGCGCGACGGTTACGGTTTCGGTTCCGTACCCCAAATCAACACGCCATCGGCGTATAGAGTAACGAGCGGCGATGTTTGGTACATGGTCGCGTTCGAAAAAGAATAGTCGTTGTTTTGATTGAGCTGTTGCCCCTGGACAGACAACGCGCCTTGGATCTCACTGTTCGTATTGGGTGCGAGTGAACCCGCTGCGGCGGTGTAGTGCAGCTCCAGGTAGTGATCGGCGGTGCTGGTTTTGGGGTTGGGGGTGCCGAACACAGCGGGCGCGAGCCAGGTTAAGCCCCCGGGATTTACCGAGTAACTTCTGTACAGATCCGTGCCGGCTTGATCCTTGGTGTAGTAGTAGCGCAGCGAAAGCGAAGTGAGCGGGAAGGGGACCTTACCGTTGTTGATTATCTTGAAAAAGGGGTGCGCTTCGCTGGTGGTGCTGCTGCGGTCGGTGCAAAGGAGATCGACGTGCAAGGGACTCGTGCAAGTTCCCGCGCAGGCTTTGCTCGCGCAATCCTCGTCTGAAGTACACGTGAGATTGACCGCGCAACCCTTGCAGCCCTTGCCGCAGTCGCGGTCGCTCTCGCTGCCGTTCTTCACGTTGTCATCACAGCGTGGCGGCTGACACACGGCGTTCGTACATACCCCGCTCGTGCAGTCATCGCCGATCTTGCATGCGATGCCATCGGCGCAGCGCTTTGGGCAACCGCCGCCGCAGTCCACGCCGGTCTCGTTGCCATTGGTGATGAAGTCTTCACAGCTCGGCTCAGCGCAGGTCTTCTGTTGGCAAACGAGGCTGCTACAATCGCTGTTGGCTGCGCAGATTTGAGTCGCCGCGCAGCCCTTGCAATGCATGCCGCCGCAGTCTGTGTCGGTCTCGTCTTGGTTCTTGCGTTCGTCCACGCAAGTGGCGGGCGCGCACTGCTTCTTATCGGTACAGCCGCTGCTGAGGCAGTCGACACAGCTGTCGCTGAGGCAGTCCCGGTCATCCACGCAACGCAAACCGTCGGGGCACGGGTTACAGTTTGGCCCACCGCAGTCTTTGGCGGTTTCCTCCGGACTGAGCTGGTCGTCCGTACACGACGCCTGCACACAGCGCTGCTCGCGACAAATGCCGCTCAGGCAATCACCGGCTTTGCTGCACGAGTCCTTGTCCTTGCACGGGTCACACTGTGATCCGCCACAGTCTTCGTCGGTCTCGTCTTGGTTTTTCCGCCCGTCCTTGCACGTGGCTACGTCACAGTGTTCGGCGTTGCAAACATTGCTCTGGCAATCTTCGTCGTGACGGCAGGTTTCGTCGGTCGGGCATTGTTGGCCCGTACAGCTTTCACCGCAGTCCGTCGCGGACTCGCGGCCATTCTTTACGCCGTCGTCGCAGCTCGGTGCTGCACAGTGGCCTGCTTGGCAAACGCCCGAGGCGCAGTCTTTGGGAACGACACACAGCTGCCCCGTCTCGCAAAGCGTGCACGTGCGGCCGCCGCAGTCGACGTCGCTCTCGTCGTGATCGCGCAAACGGTTCGCGCAAGACGCGGCGTCACCCGAGCTGGGTGCGAGGCCGTAATCGGGGAACCCGCACGCGCTCGAGCCGCACAGCACAAAGAGCCAAAGACGAAAGCCGAGGCTCGCGCGCAACGAGGTCGATTGCGGCCGTGAAGAAAAGCTGAGCACTGAGTCGAAGAAAGTTAGGAAGAACGACGCGTCCCCCTGCCGCGCACCATTGCTCTCGAGGGAACAGCAGAGAATAACACGCTCCGCGTTTCGCCGGTGGCGGCCTCAGTGCTGGCCCAAAAGTTCAATGAAGACAGAATGGCGCACGAAGCCGCTAGTCGGCTTTTCGATCGCTCTCTCGCTCTGTCGCTCGCTCCTTGCCGCTGGACTCGTCATGCAGGAGGCGAATTCCGGGCGTCTCGAGATCGTCGAACTGGCCCGAGCGCGTCGCCCAAGCAAACGCGGCGACCGCGCCCGCGGAGAGGAGCAGAGTGACTGGCAGAATCAGGAAGATGATGCTCATGGGGTGCTGCCCTGGGTGAAGGTGCGCGCGCGGAGCGCGGCTGTCACGACGCTGATCGAACTCAGTGGCATCAACACCGCGGCCCACAGCGGGTCGAGTCGACCAGTGACCGCCAATGCGACGCCGAGCGCGTTGTAAGCGAGCGAAAGAGCGATGCCGATGCGAATCACGCGCATGGTGCGCTTCGACCCTTCCGCGGCCAGGGCGACCGTTTCCAGACCCGGACGAATGGTGAATACGTCCGCCGCAGAGAGGCAGGCCTCCGCGCCGCCGTGAACCGCGACGCCCACGTTGGCTGCGGCCATGGCGGCAGCGTCGTTCACGCCGTCGCCGACCATGAATACGCGCTGGCCTTCGGCACGCAAGGCCGAGATGGTCGCAAGCTTCGCCTCCGGGCTGGCTCCGCCGGTTGCGTTCAGTAGCGGGACGCCGAGCTCGGCAACGACGGCATCCACCACGCGCTGGTCGTCGCCCGACAACACTTCGAACTGAAAGCCGAGCTCCGCCAGCCTTTTTAGGCTAGTTGCAGCGTCCGCACGAATCGTGTCGGCGAATGCGGCAATCGCCGACACTTCACCGTCGATGGCGATCAAAACTGGAGTGCGTCCTGCGGCCGCATGCGCTTGAGCCAGGTTGAGGGCCCAGATCGGGAGCGAACCGAGGGTCGCGCGTACGAAGGATATCGAGCCGACCAATACGTCTCGTGCGTCCTCTCCAGGTTCGGCAATTCGTGCGCGAACCCCACCGGGATACTCTTCACGAGCTTCGCAACGCAGAGCGTTCCCGGAGATGCTGCGTTGGAACGCACGGGCGATCGGGTGTCCACTCGCTGCCTCGGCTGCGCGAACCAAGGGCTTGAGGGCTTCATCGCCGGACCAGGAGACCAAGGCCAGCCGCCCTTCGGTGAGCGTGCCGGTCTTATCGAATACGATGATACCCGGCCGCGCGAGTTCTTCGATGAATTCTCCGCCCTTGAACAATACGCCGCATCGAGCAGCGGCGCGCAGCGCGGCACTCACCGCCAGCGGCGTGGCCATGCCCAGCGCGCACGGACAAGTCACCACCAACAAGGCGACCGTGTGGTCGATGGCGTGGCTTGCGTCCAACCGTGACCAGACGAGCAAGGTGAACGCGGCGAGCGCGACGATCACCTGCACGAAATAACCCGCGACACGATCGGCGAAGCGCACGATCGGGGCACGCTCGCGCTGCGTGGTCTCGACGCTGTGCATCAGGCGGCCCAGCCGAGTGTCGCTGCCGACACTCTCGACGCGAACGCGGAAGGGCGCTGAAAGGTTGCTCGTTCCAGCGTGCACTCGATCGCCGACGCTCACTTCTTCCGGGAACGACTCCCCGGTGAGCAGCGAGGTGTCGAGCGCGGAGCTGCCTTCGCAGATCACGCCGTCCACGGTGACGCGCTCACCCTCACGAACTTCGACGACGTCGCCGACCTTCAGCGCGCTCGCGGGGACTTCGCGGAGCGCCTCTCCCTCGATTAGGCGAGCCGTGGTCGGCGCCAGGGCGTTGAGCAATTCACTCGCTTTCGCGGAGCGCCGCTGATGGGTCCGCTGCAGGTAGCGGCCCACTAACAGCAGGAAGATCAGCGTGCACAGCGAGTCGAAGTACACCTCTCCTTGGCCGCGGAGCGTATTCACGGCGCTGCCGAGGTAGCCGGCGAGCAAGCCGAGACTCACGGGCAGATCCATGTGCGGCGTACGAGTGCGCAGTGACGCGAACCCGCCGCGGAAGAATAGATTTCCGCCCCAGAACACGGCCGGAGTCGCGATCGCCAGGCTGCCCCAGCGAAAAAACGTGGCGTACTCGGCGGCCATGCCGGCGTACTCACCCGAGTAGAGTGCGAGCGCCATCAGCATGACGTTGCCCGCGGCCGCGCCCGCGATTCCGAGTCGGAGCAGCAACGCGCGGTCGCCCTTGCGCTGTTCGGCAGCGAGCGTCGTCGAGTACGTCGGATGCGGCGTGTAGCCCAGTGAATCGAGCGCGCGAGCCACCTCACTGAGCGGGGCCAGGCTCGGATCCCAGACGATTTGCAGCACCGAGCGCGTCAGGTCGTAGCGTGCTTCGAACACCGCGGGAGTGACGCGCGGCAGGCGCTCGAGCAGCCAAACGCACGCCGAACAGTGCACGCCCTCCACGAAGAATTCGCAGCGCAGCGCGCCGCCGACCTGAGGCTGGCAATGACTTTGGCGGAACGCTGGCTCGTCGAGTTCCTCGAACTTGCGCTTGCTCCGTTGCGGTGTCGCGCTGCGCGCGTCGCTCGGATCGCGCTGTGCGTAGTACTCCGTCAGACCCGCACCGCGCAGAATCGCGAACACCGACTCACAGCCATCACAGCAGAACTGAGCTTCGCTCTTCGGCTCGATCCTCGCAGCGGGCACGGGCAGCCCACAGTGCGCGCAGTTCGGCTCGGGCGGTGGGCACACGCGCACGGGTGCGGGTGTACCGATCTGGACCGCTGCGCTCACTTGCTGACCGCCTTTCGGTGACACGGACAATCGGCGGGCGTGGGTAGGCTCGCCGCGCGCGAGAGATTGCAATGGGTGACCGCTGCAGCAAAGGCTGGCAAATTGGCGCGCGCGGTCACCGTGAACAGCCCGACGCCGAAGATCACGGCCGCGCTGAGGATGGGCACGACTCGTCGCACACGTCCGACCAGCGCGCTCAGCGCGACGCCCAAACCGAGCAACACCGGCAGATTTCCGGTCCAAAATGCCGCCATCAGCAGCGCGCCCTGCACTGGGCTCGCGGTGCCTGCGGCCGTCACGGCGAAGGCGTACAACCAACCACAGGGCAGCAACGTGGTCGACAAACCGAGGACCAGACCGCGCCAAGTAGCCGGCAGACGGCGCACCGACGCGAGCGCCGCAGTCACCCGTTTGGGTAGAGTGAGGCGGCCGCGAAAGATTCGCACGCCCTGCGTCTCGAGCAGCGCCCCCATGCCCCACAGGATCATGATCGAGCCAGAAATCAGCGCCGCAACTCGACCGATTCCGGCCGCGCTCCCGGCGAGGTCCACTGCTTGGCCGAGCGAGCCTGCAGTGGCTCCGAGCGCCGCGTAGCTCAGGAGCCGTCCGCCGTTGTAACTGAGCTGGGACAAGGTGCGCGCTTTGCCGCTGACCCCGTCGCCCGCGATGGCCACGAATCCGCCGCACATACCGGCGCAATGCACGCTGCCCAGCAGGCTCGCGGCGGCCACGGGAACCAGCAGCGAAAAGTTCACGCCGCGCCTCCCGGGAGCAAATCAGCCCTGAGATCCGCGGTAAAACGCTGGCCGCCAACGTTGCCGACGATCGCGAACACCCACTGACCAGGGTGGCTGACGGTCAGCTCGGCACGGTAGTGGCCGCCGGATTGCTCCGCGAATTCCGCGCGGATCAGACTGCCGGAGTAGGCATTGGCGAAGGCGCTCGCGCTCAGTTGCGCGCCGGTCACGGGTTGCCCGAGCCGATCGCGCACCGTCAAATCGACCGTGGCGCGTCCGTGGGCATCGAATCGCACGATCGCTGGCAGCTCGACCACGTAGCCCAGGCGCTGGTTGCTGGCGGCCTGCGCTTGGGCTTGATCCCAGCTGATCGCCTTCTTGTAGTAGTCGGCCTCTGTCGCGAAATGAGGATCGCGCGCTGCAATGACTGCCATCGAACCCACACCCAGCGCGCTACTCAGGAGCAGCGCGACGGGAACCAGGGCCCAAGGCAAGCGTGCACGACGATTCGGAAGCGAGGCATCTGCTTTCATGATCACGGGCCCTCCGGGCCGAGCAATTCATACGGAAAATCGGCGCGGTATCCGTGGTCGTTCGTGACGCGGAAGTGGACCGCGCGGCTGCCGTGGGTGAACGCGTTCTTCGGGGCCATCACGAACACGCTGGTGGTGCGTTGCTCACCGGCTGCAATCGGCATTGGATCCTCGGGTGCAATCAGTTGCGCGCCGGCAAGATCGGTGAGCTCGACGTGGTAGCGCTCGAGCGCACTCGAGCGGTTGCGCACCTTGATTCGGATTTGGTTGACGATCTGCGCGCCGCTTTCACTGAACGGTGCGCCGATGCCGCGCAGGATGGTCACCTCTGCGCCCGGCTTGATGAGCAGTGCGCTGGTGAGCGTAACGAGCAAGCCCAGCAGGAGCACCGAATAGACGATCACGCGCGGACGAAGCAGCGTCGCTTTCTTACCCGATTCGAGCGTGTCCTGCGCTGCGTAGCGGATGAGGCCGAGCGGCTTGTGGATGCGCGTCATGATCGAATCACAGGCGTCCACGCACTGAGCGCAGGCAATGCACTCGAGCTGCAGGCCCTGGCGAATGTCGATGCCCGTCGGGCAAGCCACGACGCAGGCCTGGCAATCGATACAATCGCCATTGCCCGGCTTTTGCTTGCCTTTGCTGCGCGGTTCCCCGCGCTTGACGTCATAGCCGATGACCAAGGAGCTGCGATCGAGCAGCACCGATTGCAGGCGTGCATAGGGGCAAATCACCGTGCACATCTGCTCACGGAAGTAAGCAAAGTCGAAGAACACCAGCCCGGTGGTGACCGCGACCACCAAGAACCCAGCGAGGTGCTTGGACGGAGGCTCGGTCACCCAAGCACGCAGCGCGTGCGTGCCCACGAAATACGAAAGGAACACATTGGCCAGCACGAAGGACAGAAGAAGAAAGACCAAATTCTTCAGAGCGCGCCGCGCACTCATGCCGCGCTTGTCGAGCTCGAGTTGTGCTTCACGTTTGCCTTCGAACAAGCGTTCGATCGGCCGGAACAGAAACTCCATGTACACGGTCTGCGGACAGCCCCAGCCGCACCAAGCTCGCCCCACCAACGCAGTGGTCCAAAACACCGCCGCAAAGATGACGAGCATGAGCAGCATCAACAGCACGCCATCCGTGGCCAAGAACGTGTGCCCGAAGAGCGAGAACTCGCGGTTCACGACGTCCAAGAAAATGGCTGGTTTTCCGCCAATTTCGAGCCAGGGCAAGGCAACGAACAGCACCACGAGCAGCCACGCCACCACGCGCCGTTTGCGTTGAAGCGGACCCGGATAGAGGCGTGGGCGGATGCGGTTGCGCGTGCCGTCTGCATTCAGAGTGGGCAGCACGCGCTCAGGGGCAATCAACGGATGCATGGCGAGTTCCCGTTACGGGACGGCGTTCCCTTCAGCTGCTTTGCCCGGGACATTGCTGCCGCGCAGCGTGCCGACGAATGCCACGACTTTGCGCAGCTCGATCGGTGACAACTGTCGTCCCCAAGCCGGCATGCCCTTCGCGGCGACACCGCCGTCGACGACACCGTAGATGTCGGTGAGTTTGCCGGCGCCGTGCAGCCAAGAATTGTCCGTGAGGTTCGGCCCGATCAGGCCCTGGGCATTCGCGCCGTGGCAGGGAGCGCAGCGCAAGCCGAACAGCGCTTTGGCGTCTGCCATTAGCGCGGGGTTTTGCATCAGCTTGCCCAGGGACTCTTCGTTCACGGGCTCGGCGAGCGACTGTTTGGCTTCTGCTTCGCGAGCTTCGGCCATCTCTGCGGTGTAGTCGTCCGACACGGACGTTCCGTTGTGCGAGACGTGATAGTGAAAGAAGTAGCCAACCGAGAAGAAGAAGCTCCCGGCCCACATCCAAACCCACCAGCGGGGCAAGGGATTGTCGTATTCACGAATGCCGTCGTATTCGTGCTCCAGCACGGGCGCTTCGGGCGGTGCGCTCTTGAGCGCGGTCGGCGGCGTGGAGAGCACGGCCGGGACAGGGTGGTCAGAGGGGGTGCTCATCGTTCGCTGTCTCCGTCCGGCGCATCGCCTTCGAGCGGGAGCTGGCGCACCTGTTCGAACGCGCTCTTGCCTTGCATCACGTGCAGCACGACCCCGATGAAGATGCCGAAAAAGATCAACAACGGCACCTGAGCGAAAATCGAAACGTGCATGGCGGATACGACATCACTGAGTTTCATGATCAGAGCCCCTCCGGGCTGGTCTTTGCAGGGGTCACGTTGCTGGGAATGTTGGGCTGAGCTTTGCCACCGACCGCGCGTAGGTCGCCGGGGGGCGCGCTCGGCGGCAGCTTCTTGATGTCGGTGCCGAGGCGTTGCAGGTACGCGATCAAGGCGATGATCTTCTTTTGCTCCAAACCTGCGGGGCCGCCCTGAGCCTTGATGTCGGTGCTGATTTGCGCAGCCTGCGCGCGCGCCATGCTTTCGGCTTGCAGCACTGCTTTGCCGTAGGGGACGCCGAGCATGGCCATGGCGTCGACGCGCGGCTGAATTCCACCGTAGTCGAGGTCATCCGCGAACAACCAGCCGTACGCGGGCATGATCGACTGCGGCGTCGTGGAACGCGGATCCTCCATGTGCCGCACGTGCCACAGGTACGGATATTTGCCGCCAATGCGCTGCAAATCTGGGCCAATCCGGCGTGAACCCCACTGGAACGGGTGGTCGTACACGAACTCGCCCGGCTTCGAGTACTCGCCGTAGCGCTCGGTTTCCGAGCGAATCGGTCGAATCATCTGTGAGTGACAGTTGTAACAACCTTCACCCACGTAGATGTCGCGTCCGACCAGTTCGAGGGGGGTGTACGGCGTGACCGAGGCGATGGTCGGGATGTTCGACTTGATCAAGAACGTCGGCACCACTTCGAACGCCGAAGCGACCAGCACTGCGACGGCTACCCAGATGCTGAACTTGAGCGGCTTGCGCTCCCAGACCCGGTGCCACTTCGCCTGCACGAAGTAGATCACGGCGTGGCCGGTGTTCGAGATTGTGCTGTGCTGGGGAATGACGAGTCCCGGGTCGGATTCTTCGGTCGCGCGCAGCGGTAGCGCCTGATCGCTGGATTCTTGGTACGTGGCTGGACGACCACGCCAGGTCATCAAGATGTTGACGAACGCCATCACCACGCCGGCGACGAAGAGCGAGCCGCCGAGCACGCGCACCCAATACATCGGCAGAATGCGCACGACGGTCTCGACGAAATCGGGATAAGCGAGGCGACCCGTGGTGTCGAAGGCACGCCACATCAAGCCTTGTGTCACGCCCGCCGCGTAGATCGCCACGACATACAACAAGATACCGATGGTGCCGACCCAGAAGTGCAGCTCGGCGAGCTTCTTGGACCAGAGCTTGGTCTGAAAGATGCGCGGCGCGAGGTAGTACAGCATGCCGAACGTCATGAAGCCGTTCCAGCCGAGGGCGCCGCTGTGCACGTGGGCGATCGTCCAGTCCGTGTAGTGCGAGAGTGCATTGACGCTCTTGATCGAGAGCAGCGGCCCTTCGAACGTGGCCATGCCGTAGAACGTGATGCCGACCACGAAGAACTTGAGCACCGGATCTTCGGACACGCGGTTCCACGCGCCGCGCAAGGTCATCAGCCCGTTGATCATGCCGCCCCAAGACGGCATCCACAGCATCACGCTGAACAACATGCCGAGCGTCGACGCCCACTCCGGCAGCGCTGTGTAGTGCAAGTGGTGCGGACCCGCCCAGATGTAGATGAAGACCAGCGACCAGAAGTGCAGAATCGACAAACGATAGGAAAATACCGGGCGATTCGCGGCCTTCGGCAAGAAGTAATACATCAGCCCGAGAAACGGCGTGGTCAGGAAGAACGCGACTGCGTTGTGCCCGTACCACCACTGCATGAACGCATCCTGAACGCCGCCGTACACGCTATAGCTCTTGGTGAGCGAGACGGGCAGCGCCAGGTTGTTGAAGATGTGCAGGATCGCGACGGTGATGATCGTGGCTACGTAGAACCAGATCGCAACGTAGATGTGCCGTTCACGACGCTTGGCGATCGTGCCAAAGAAGTTGACCGCGAATGCCACCCAGACCGCAGCGATCGCCAAATCGATTGGCCATTCGAGCTCTGCGTATTCTTTCGATTGCGTGATGCCGAAGGGCAGCGTGAGCGCTGCCGAGACGATGATGGCTTGCCACCCCCAGAAGTGAAAACTGCTCAGCTTGTCGCTGAACATGCGCGCCTTCAGTAGCCGTTGGCTGGAGTAGTAAATGGCCGCGAAAATGCCGTTGCCTGCGAAGGCAAAGATCGCGGCGTTGGTGTGTAAGGGGCGCAGGCGACCGAAGCTGAGTTGCGGCAAGCCGAAGTTCAGCGTGGGCGCGACCAACATCACGGCCAGCCACAAGCCGACCAGAGTCGCGACGACACCCCAAAACGCAGTTGCGAACACGAACTTGCGGACGGTGCCGTCGTCGTAGTTGAATTTCTCGGTGTGGGTGGACATTCGTGAGCCGCGCATCGCAAGAGCCGTGCCTTCCGGGTTTTTCCGGGGAACCACGCGGGAATAGCTGGGGCACGCGCAAGATCTGCGTCGAAGCGCAGAATTCGCGCCTCGAGCTCCCAGAGCCGGTGTGGGCGACGCTTATTCACCGAGCCAAGCGCGAATTTTCTCGGGTGCCCGCTGAGCGCGGTCGTCACTCGAGGGCTTGGCCGACGAATTGCATTGTCAGAGTCGATGTTCGAAGCTCAAGCCGAGCACCTGCATGTCGTCCTATTGGTGGACGACGATCTGCGTACGACCCGTCGTATGGCTCAGATGCTGCGGGAGGATGGCTTTGCCGTCGAGATTGCCCGCGACGGAGCCGCGGCAGTGGCGCGGCTCTCGCGCTCACCCGTGCCGGATGCATTGGTGACCGAACTGACCACCGCTCACGCCGACGGCCTGGCGGTCGGGCGCTTTGCGCGCACGCAACGACCGGGGATCCCGGTGTTGGTGCTCACCGGCTACCCGAACCTCTTTCGCGCCGAAGCGTTTGCCGGCGGACCGCCTGCAACGCTGTTTACCAAGCCGGTCGACTATACGGCCTTGAGGTCGGCCCTGCGTGACGCGCTCGAAGCGCCCAGCGCGAACCAGCCTGCGAACGGCCCTGACGGAGACTTGTCCGCCCGCCCTGAGCTAGAATCACCCGCCGACAATGCCAGAAGAAACGCGCTTTCAGGAGCTCAAGCGGTACGTGCGCTTCGACGCTCGTGATGCTGAGCTGCTGGCTCGGTTTCGCGAGCTCGCCGCACCTGAATTTCCTCGCATCGCGTTGGAGTTCTACGATCGCATTCGCGAGCACGCGGACGCGCACGCGGTGTTTACCGGTGAAGAGCAGATCTTGCGCTTACAGCGCTCGCTCGTGGCGTGGTTGTCGCGAGTCTGCGGCGGCACGTACGATGAGGCGTACCACGAGCAGACCGCGCAAATTGGCCGCGTACACGTCAAGATCGGGCTGCCCCAGCGCTACATGCTCACGGCCATGGCGCTGATTCGCGTCTCGCTCCTGCGCATCGCAGATCGCGGTTTGGGTGCCGATGTCGCGCCTACACGCGAAGCATTGATTCGGATCTTGGATCTGGAGCTCGCGGTGATGCTCGAGACGTACAAGGACTCGTTCGTCGAACGTATCCGTGCCGTGGAACATCAAGAACGGCTTGATTTGGGGTCCGCGTTGGAGCGCGCCGAGCGTCGGTACGTGAACGCGGTCGAGCTCGCCAGCGTGATCATCATCGGCTTGGATCGCTCGGGTTCGATCTTGCTCTTCAACCGCGAAGCCGAGCGCGTTACGGGCTTTGCGCGCGACGAGGTCTTGGGTCAGCCGTTTCTCGAGGTGCTCGGGCCGGAAGATCCCGATGGCCTGCGCGCACAGCGCTTGGAGGACGCGCTCGCCGGGCGCGCTCAACCCGAAGTCAGCGAGGGCCTGTTGCGAACTCGCGCGGGCAAGTTGCGCGACGTGTTGTGGAACTTCGGCTACGCGGGAGCCCAGCAACACGACGAGATCGTGCTGTTTGCCGTCGGGCGCGATTTGACAGAGACCCGAGCCATGGAAGAGCGCACGCGCCAAGCCGAGAAGCTCGCGGCGATTGGCACGCTAGCGGCCGGTTTGGCGCATGAAATTCGCAACCCGCTCAACGGAGCGCAGCTTCATCTCTCATTCTTGGAGCGCTCGATCAAAAAGAAGGCGAGCGAGCCGGACATGTTGGAAGCGACGCGCGTCGTCGCGGACGAGATCACGCGCTTGGCGAACTTGGTCACCGAATTCCTGGACTTCGCGCGCCCCAAGCCGCTGCAGCTCAAGCCGCTCAGCCTGTTCAGGCTGTGTGAGCACGCGCGCTCCATGGTGCTCACTCAGGCGAAAAGCACCGGCGTGGAGGTGATCTGCGATCTGCCCAGCGCCGATCTCGAGTTCGAGGCGGACCAAGCCAAACTCACCCAGGTGCTGCTCAACCTGCTGCAGAACGCCGTCGAATCGACCGGGTCTGGCGGCGGTGGCAGTGTCGTACTGCGGGCTCGCAGGGGCCCGCGCCACGTGCTGCTCGACGTCGAGGATGACGGCCCGGGGCTGCCGTCGCTCGAAGCACCGATTTTCGACGCTTTCTTTTCGACGAAAGAGGGGGGCACCGGCCTCGGCCTCGCCATCACTCATCGCATCGTGACCGATCACGGGGGGAGCATCGACGTGACCAGCAAGACTGGGAAGACGACCTTTCGCGTTACTCTACCGCTCGCCGAAACAGCAGAAAAAACGCCATGAACAAAGCAAGGATCTTGGTCGTCGACGACGAGGGCTCGGCCCGCAGCGGGCTATCGAAGTTGCTCGCGCAAGAAGGTTATACCGTCGACACCGCGGCCGACGGGCTCTTGGCGCTCGAGGCCATTGCCGAGAACACGCCTGCGCTGATCATCACCGACCTGAAGATGCCCAATCTCGACGGCATGGGTCTGCTCGCCAAACTGCGCGAGCAGAACTTGGAAATTCCGGCGATCGTGACGACCGCCTTCGGAGAGGTCTCGGTGGCGGTGCAAGCCATGCGCGCCGGCGCTGAAGACTACCTGACCAAACCCATCGACTTCGACGCGCTGCTGCTGTCCGTGGAGCGCACGCTTCAGCGCCGTGAAGTGGCGGCCGAGGCCGAGAACCTGCACCGCCAGCTGCGCGCGCGGGATCAGGTGGGACTCGAGGGACTGATCGGCGCGAGCGCGCCGATGCAGCGCATCTACCGGATGGCGAAGCAGGTGGCGACTTCCCGCGCTACGGTGTTGATCTCGGGTGAAAGTGGCACGGGCAAAGGAGAGCTCGCTCGCGCGCTGCATCAGCTGAGCCCACGCGCTAGCGCGCCGTTCGTCACCTTGCACTGCGCCGCGTTGGCGGAGAGCTTGCTCGAGAGTGAACTGTTCGGTCATGAGCGCGGAGCCTTCACCGGCGCCGACAAACGCCGAATCGGTCGCTTCGAGCAAGCCGACGGCGGTACGCTGTTCCTCGATGAAATTGGCGAAATTCCGGCCGCCACTCAGGTGAAGTTGCTGCGTGTGCTGCAAGACAAGACGTTCGAGCGTGTGGGCGGCAACGACTCGATCAAGGTCGATGTACGCCTCGTGGCCGCCACCAACAAAGACTTGGCGAGCGAGGTGCGCGAGCGTCGCTTTCGAGAGGATCTCTACTACCGCTTGAACGTGGTGCACCTGCAGATGCCGCCGCTGCGCTTGCGTGGCCAAGACGTGGCGACTCTGGCGGACCACTTCTTGCGCAAGTTCGCGCGCGAGAATCACCGTCAGATCGACGGTCTGAGCGCGCCTGCGCGCGCCAAGCTGCTCGCTCACCGCTGGCCGGGTAACGTGCGAGAGCTCGAAAACGCCATGGAACGCGCTGTCGTGTTCACCGAGGGGCAGTGGGTCGAGCCGGAGGCATTGCCGTTCGAAGCCGTCCCCGACGTGGCCGAGGGGCTACGCATTCCGGGCGCGAGCATGGCCGAAATCGAAAAATACGCGATTCTCAAGACGCTCGAGGCGGCAGAAGGTTCGACCACGCGCGCCGCCGAGATCTTGGACATCAGCGTTCGCACCATTCAATATCGCCTGCACGAGTACGGCGTGGTGGTCCCCCGCGGCCGCTAGGGCCCGCGGGCCCTTAGCTTCAGCGGCAGCAGCAGCGCTGTGCTCGCGCGTCACATGCTTGGCAAATCAAGGTGTGATTCGCGGCGCGACGCAGGTGCTGCCGGCTCGAGCAGTGAATACAGCGCTGTTCCTGCAGTAAGTCGGGCACGACGTCGGCCAAATCATCGCGAGTCAAGATCCCCCACACTCCTTCTTCGTCCGCCACGACGACCGAGCCGACGCCCTGCAGCAACATGTGCGCGGCTGCTTCGCGTGCCATCGCCTCAGGGCGAATACTGACGGCCGCGCGGCGTGCATAGTGCGACACGCGATGCTCGGGCTGCGCTTCTTCTAGGTCACACGTGCAAACGAGCCCGACGAGACCGGATTCGTCGACCAGTGGGAAGTGGTGGATACTCAGGCGCTGCGAGAGCCGCAAGAGTTCGGCAACGTCCGCCTTTGGGTCCAACGCGACCACGGGTGTGCTCATAAAGTGTAGAACAGACTCATATTCAGCCTTCATCGTCGATCTCTCCTCGCGCCCTTCTCCCCGTCACCAGCAAGAGGCGGGCCACGCGAAGGATTCATCGTGAGCAGCGAAGCGACCTGGAAATTCACCTGGTTTGGCGATCGCTCGCGAAATATCTGCGCTCACTCGCGAAGATTCCGCGTCTCGACTCGGCGCACCTCGCGCTGCCCTCGGCTTCACCGGCATGGCTCGGAGTTTGCTCTGTCGAAACAGCGACGGACGGTGAATATGACCAAGACTGACGCGGAGATCGCTGAAGCCATCAGCCACGAACTCGAATGGGATACGCGAATCGGAGCGAACACGATCGAAGCGCACGTGGAGCACGGAGCGGTCGTGCTGCTCGGGACCACTGGGAGCTGGGCGGAGCGTCTGGCGGCACAAGAGGCTACGCACCGAGTCGACGGGGTGCGCGAGGTGAGCAACCGTATCGAGGTCGAGCTGCCGCGTGAAGCTCGCCGCTCGGACGCAGAGCTCGCCCAAGCAGTGCGATGCGCGCTCGACTGGAACGTCTTCATCCCCAAGGGTAAAATCAGCTCCACCGTGACGGACGGTCAGCTCACCTTGGAAGGACTGGTGGACGTTTGCGCTCAACGAGACGACGCCGAGCGCGCCGTGCGCAACATCCGCGGACTCCGGCGCGTGCTCAACCGAATCTCGGTCACGCCGGTGGCGGGTGAAGACCTCCAAGTTCAGCAGTCGCTGGAAGCCGCCATCGAACGCCGCGCCGCTCGTGAAGCGCGGCGCATCAACCTCGACGTTCACGACGGCAAAGCCATCCTGTCCGGGGTGGTACGCTCGTGGGCGCTGCGTGAGTCGGTGGTCGGAGCCGCCAGGGGCACCCGCGGGATCCGCAGCGTCGATGATCGGCTGCTCGTCGAGCCGGTTCGCTAAGAGCCTATCCCAATAGGCCTGGTCGTCGGCAGCCGATCTCTCGTGTCTGTCGGCCACCTCGCCGCCCGTCGTGCTCGGCCTAGCCCTGCTAGGCCTCCGCGCGCCGGACGTCGATCTGGCTCGACATCCACCTCGGTCTCGGCCGCCTCCTCGGGCGGCCTATTGGGATAGGCTCTTGTCTCGGTGCGTGGAGGGCACACACGCAAACTCGCAGCAATTGCTGCCATCTCACGCTCGCGCAAGCTTTGCGTGTGCGGCGTGCCTCGGCGCGTTTTGCTCGAAATCGAGCACAGGCACGCTTCTTGAAGGAACATCGTCAAGGAGATCGAGCATGAGCAAGCCTCATTCGAACCATGGGCAGCGACCGGTCGAGTGGCGTGATCCGCGGCTCGACCGCTTGGTTGCGTCGGCGCTGGATGGCGCCGAAATTCTGAAGATCACGTCACTCACGTCCGACACGGTTGAGGCGGGCGTGACGGCCAAAGACACGGGCTACGGCGCCCCGCTGCGCATCGATGTTCGGCATCAAGGACAGCACAAATCGCTAGTCCTTCACAGCGCGACGCCCAACCCCTTCGGCCACGAGTTTCGCGCCAACCGCGCCGAAGAAATGCTGATCGCCGCGGACACCTTTGCGCTCGTGCCGCGCCACACGCGAGTCTTCGACGTCGGTGCATTTCGCGGCGAAGACTTCGTGTCCCTACGCGGGACCGGCGAGTTCTACTTGCTCACCGAATACGCAGAGGGCCGCCCCTACGCCCATGACCTGCGCAAAATTGCCGAATCCGGTGAGCTCCACCACGAAGATTGGAGGCGCCTCGACGCGCTCGTACGCTACTTGGTCAGCACCCACTCGATCAAACTTCCGGACGCGAGTCTGTACACGCGCTCGATTCGCGACCTGGTGGGCAGCGGTGAAGGCATCTTCGGCATCGTCGACGGCTATCCGCCGCACCTCGAAGGCACCTCGCGTGAACAGCTCGACGCGATCGAAGCGTTGTGCGTCGGTTGGCGCGCGCGCCTCAAACATCGCTACCCGCGCCTCGTGCGCATCCACGGTGACTTTCATCCCTTCAACGTGCTCTTCGACGAACGCTCGGAGCTGCGCGTGCTCGACGCAAGCCGCGGCTCCGCAGGCGACGCAGCCGACGACGTCTGCGCCATGGCCGTGAACTACCTGTTCTTCGCGCTCGACAACCCGCACAGCTGGCAAACCGCCTTCGAGCCCCTTTGGCGCAAATTCTGGGCTGAATACCTCGAGCAATCGCGCGATGCGGAGCTACTCCAAGTCGTACCTCCATTCCTCGCCTGGCGTTGCCTAGTCCTCGCCAACCCCGTTTGGTACCCGCACGTTTCGGCTTCGGCGCGCAGCAACCTCCTCAGTTTCGTCACCCGCACCCTACGCGCGCCAAGCTTCGACCCCGCCTCCGCGCAAAAGATCTTCACGTCCCCAAGTTGAACGCCCTCGCAACTAACCGCCGAGCCGCAGCTTATGATTGGTCACATCTCTGACGGCGGTGCGGGGACACGGGCGAGCTTGGGGCGTGCTCTCGGAGAGTAAGCGGCCACCCTCCCTTTCGGGTCGTCCGGCCAAACCGAAAGGGCTCGGCGCTCCCTTCGCTCGTCGCCGACGCGAACGCGCGGCGGAAAGCGTGGCCTCGCGGAGCAAACCTTGTCCGGAATTGAGCATTGTCCGGCGCGAACGGACAGCGTCCCTTGTTCGGACAATTTCGCGCGGCGCGATCGGTCTCTTCGCCGGCAATTCTCGTGCGAATCGGTCTCATGCGCCGATCCCTCTGAGTTTCAGGCGCCAGAAGTGCGCGCTCGCTTAACGGCGATTTTTGCTGCGAGATGTAGGGCTCCAAAGCATTGTCGAGCATGAAATCGGTTGTGGGCTCGGCAAAGGAGCCTGAGATTCGAAACCTCGTTCCCACCGTGCCGCGCAAAGGGGATCACGTGATCCAGCTGCACGAACGCCCTGGCCTCGCAACGCCGGCCACTTGCTGAGACAAACCCGCATCGACCGCCGTCTCGTTCGTGAACCTCGTGCCGTACATCGGCGGACAGATAGCGTGTGCCGTTGCGCGATGGTTGGGCTCCGACTGGTGGAGTCGCTTGGTTGAGTTGCGACGACTTCACCACGGGATCGGCCACCGTCTGATCGGGGAACGTCGCATCCGTCTTGGTGCGGCGCACGGATTCATTCTTCGATTCGACCTTCGCTCGCGACGTGATGCGTCGGCGTCTCGCTCCGATGCCAAAGCGCCGCTTCTCTTCGTGCTGCACGAAACTTGCCGCCATCAGCTTCATCAAACTCGCCAAGTCGCCGTTCGGCAGCCGATGACTGGCGAGTGCCCGCGCCCGCTCGATTAGGTCGCGAAGTTCCGCGTCCGCGGTGAAGTGCACTTCCAAAGCGGTCGGCTGAAAGCGGCTCGAGCTCGCGTGCATGCCGCCGTGAATCGGGGCTCGCGGTGGCGCCTGATTGCGCGACGGGTGCCGCAACGGGACCCGTCGGTCGAGAAGGCGGATTCGCAGAAATTGCAGACGATTGCGCCGAAATCTGCCCGGCCGATGTTTCGGCACCCCCGGCCAGCGGCGCCGACGTCTCGACCGCCTGAGCCACTGGTGATGCCTGTTCTGCAACCGCCACGGCCGCCGTTCGCGGCGGCAGCCGACGAATCTGCTCTCGCACGTCCGGACTCGGAAACCGCACCGCAAGCAACGCCTCGACCTGTCGTCGCGTCTTCCCGAGACAAGCATCCATCAGCTCGGTCGCATTGTCCGCCGTTAGATGAGGAGCCAGCGCGCAGAGCGCGCACAGATGTAATTGTCCCCGAGCTACACGCTCAAACGCACCTGAAAATCGCTGACACACGCGAGCCGCGGCGACTCGCCGCCCAGCCGCACCT
>DASQCO010000081.1:0-72857 GCA_035634635.1 Polyangiaceae bacterium | reverse complement strand
TCGCGTCATGTCCAACTTGAGGCCCTGCGCCTTGAACGCGTTGTAACGCTGCTCGAGTTGTTGCGTGAGGGCTGCACGTTCTGGGGCGGAAAGTTTCGCGAGCTCGGTCATGGTGCTGGGCTCTAACGAAATCTTGGCGCGAGCGCCAGTGATCCAGAACCGAACTTGGGGGCGGGCCGAAAAGACGCCCATTTCGCATCCGCTACCAATTTTCTCGGCGCCCTTTGCGGCCCGTGAGCCGAGGTCGTCGCCGAACCCCGCGTTCAAACTACGCTGCTCGGGGTTAAAAACGCCGACGCAGCGGGCGTAGCAGGCAGGGTGGGAAAACGCCTCATTGTCGGGTCTGTGTCAGCATTGGCTCTGTTGCTGACGCAATCAGCACATGCGTTGCCGGGCACGCACGCACCGGCCATCTCTACGTACGACACGCGAGCCTCGAGCGTCGTGCTTGCCTATCGGCATACCGCGAGCGAGGCCGGTCCGCTCAATTCATTCAGCTACAACGCCAACTTCAGCAATACGACCGGCATACTGAGCGCGCAGTTCGGCATTCACTACGTGAACTTCGACGCCAAAGCCAACGACTCCACCGCTCATGGCGTCGGCGCGAGCGGCGTCGCTCTGTTCGTCTTGCCCGTGGCAGCCCGTTGGGATGATGGCGTGCCCAAAGCCGCGATCGCTTTCGATATTGGCTCTGTACCAACGGTGTACGTGAGCGGGCAGCGACAGTACGTCACGATCCCGCTGGTGCTCGGCTTCGGCATCCCGCTTTCTCCACACCGGGCGCTCACGCTCACGCCCTGGTTCGAAGCGTCGATCAGCGCGAACCTAGACACGGTCTTCAAGTCGACGGACATCAACGTCGATCCAACTTGGGTAAAGGTGGAGCAAGACCCCACCGATCCGACCAAATCGAAAGTGACGTTGAAAGACGGAGCAGTCGCAGCCGCGGTGAAAAACGGCGTGAGCATCGACTCTGGTTTCTACGTGCCGATGCGCGCGGGGCTCGAAGCCGACGTTCACATCAGCCAGGCCGTGGACTTCAATGTGTATTCGTCGATCGCGACGTTGGGCGGTGCCTTTGGCGGCACCTCGGCGTTCACGCTCGGCGCCGGTGTTACGTTCCGATGGGACTCGATCGTGCCCGCGGTCTTGCCGGTCGAACGTCGCTTGGAGCGCGAGGACTGTGAGGCCGTCGAGGCGCGCTTCCGGAGTTGTCCTGCATCGAACAAATGGCTCTCGCCCGAACAGCGCACTCAGGAATCCAAGCCAGCAGCAACGCCGAACGCGACGCCAGCGGCGGCCAGCCCGAAGCCATCACCAGCCGAACCCGCAGCGCCGACGCCGGCCAAACCGCCACCAACACCGGAGCCAAAGCCGGCGGCACCGCCAAGCGCGGTCTTCCCGAACTGAGCGCTTACCAGTTCAGGCTCTTCGAGACCGTCACGGGATCACCAACGAACGGCGTGACGCGCGTACGTGCGACGGCGCTGAGCACGCACGAACGCATCGCTGCAGGCGGAGCCGAAGAACCGAAATGCACCGAACTCGGCACGCCAGAAGGCGCGTAGGTAGCAACCACCTGCGCGTGCACGGGACCCTCACCACAGTTGCGAGCTGACGCTGCGGCGCGGCCGAGCGCACGCGCAAGCTCTGCCCGATCCGCCGGGCCTGGGGCTGCGGCGACCGGAGCGGGGCGTGCAGCAGCGGCGTGCGTCACCGCACGCCCACCGCCGCGCTCGACGACTTCACTGCGCTCAGTTCGTTCTGCGCGCTCAGCGCGCTCGATCCGTTCAGCTCGCGGCGCGGGCGTAGGGCGCTCATACTCGATGCGCGCGGCTACGCCGTGCTCGAGCGGCAGGTCCCTCAAGCGTACGACGGGAATGTTCGAAGCGAGTGTTGCAGCCCAGCTCGGGCTGAGCGCCGCATGAGTCGTCATCGGCGACTCGGATTGCTCGGCGGCTTGCCGCACGGGTCGCGCGTTGATCTTGGCCCGCGCCTCTCCCCAATGCGCAGCGTGCTGTGCGAACAGCACGGCTCCAAAAGTGACCACCGCCGAGAGCAACGCTACGACCGACAACTCGGTCGGGCGCGCGTGCATGACGACCGGCGTGAAACTGGCCGCGCCGGGCTCCGAATCCATTAGCGGCAGCGCTCGCGGGGGCGGCGGCTGCGGCAGCACCCGCGTCGGCAAGGGATGGGTGACTGCAGTGACTTCATTGTCCAAATCGTCGTCGTTCTCGATTCGGACGTTCTTCCACGCCGTACGATCAACGAGCTCACGCCGAGCCATGGGCTCGCGCCGCGGCATCAAGCGACGCGAGACTAACCGCGGGCTTCGCGGTCTGGATGCAGTGGGCTGACTGTCGATCACAGCGACCTCCCTCGTGGGACTTAATCCTACATAGCACGTATGTCACCCAATCTTCGCGGGCCCGAAAAAAGATTGTTGCGGAATTCTGATCTCACCGGAAGGCTTCACTCTGAGGGTTGTAGGCGGTGTTAGCATTCTCGCCGCGGGACCGACCCTCCCGGACCACGCTGGTGATTTCTTCGGACCTCAACGGCACGTCCCATTTCGACGCGCAGCCGAGCACCGCGCATCCGAGCAGCCCACCGAGTGCGCTCGAAAGTGCGACGCGACGAGCGTGCACGACTGAAACCGGTTCCAGTTCGCGGCCTCATTCGAGCTATGGTCCGCCGCCCTTTCACCATGATTGAGACGCCACGCGCACAACGTTCGAGGACGACGAGCAACGACGGCTCGACGCGACTAACTCAGCGCGTAGCAGGCGCGCTGTGCGTCGGCCTCACGCTGTTGTGTGTCGCGAGCTGTCGCCCCAGTCGAGCGAAGCAAGACGAGAAAAACAGCGGATTTCCCCGAACAGAAACGTTCTATCTCGGTGGACGCCAATGGGGTGAACCGTCGACGTTCAATCCACTCGCGTCTGGGGTCTGGCCGATCAGCACGATGAACCTCGTGTACGAAACGCTGCTGCTCTACGACTCACTCGACGGAAAGATGGAGCCGTTGCTCGCCGAGTCGTACGCGGTTCACGACGACTCGATCGAAGTCACGCTCAACCCGGCCGCGCGCTGGAACGACGGCAAACCAGTCAGTGCGTGGGATGTCACGTTTACGTTCGGGCTCGGCCAAAAGTACAAGAGTCTGAACATTGCTCCGATCTGGCAGTACCTGAGCAGCGTGCGCGCATACGACGAAGCTGGTCGCGAAGCGGAAAAGCCATTTTCCGACTCCGGATATGCGCGGCGAGTGGTGTTCGAGTTGAATCCGGCCAAGAAGAACCCTCTGGTCGTGTTGGACGCACTGCAGGCGCAGCTGATCTTGCCGCGCCACGTGCTCGAGCCGCTGTTTGCCGAACACGGCGACAATTTGGACGAGTTCAAGAAGCTCAAATTCGAGCACGGTGCGGTGAGCTCGGGGCCGTATCGCTTGCTCTCGTCCAGCAGTGAGAAGGTCGCCGTCGTGCGTGACGACGCCTATTGGGGGAACCAAGCGCTACACGGCGGCAAGAAGCCGGCACCGAAATACATCGTTCATCCGTTGTACAAGAGCAACGATGCGTTCAGCGTGGCACTGCGCCAAGGTCGACTCGATATTTCCACGACCTTCGTGCCGCGCATTTGGCTGAAGGCGGACAAAGGAGTGCGCAGCTGGCTCGATCGCGAACCGTATTTCCTCAGCAGCTCGATTCCGATGTTGCTCGTGAACCACAAGCGTTCCCCGTTGCAGGACCAGCATCTGCGACGGGCGATGGCCTTCGCCATCAACTACAAGGACATCCGCGAACTTTCGGTCTCGGGCTATAGCGAACCGCTGCGGCCCGGCATCGTTCTTCCCTTCGGTCTCGAGCGTCGCTTCTTCTCGGAAGAAGACGCGCGAAAGTACGGCACCTGGTTCGACCCGGAGAAAGCCAAGGCCGAGCTCGCCGCGGGCGGGTACAGCGCGGTGTTCGGTCCGCAGGGAGAGCTCGTCGAGACTCGCGATCGCGACGGCAAGCGTGTCCCGACACTCTACGTCAAATCGCCCACCGGCTGGACCGATTGGGAATCCATCGTGCGCGTCGCGGTCAAGAGCATGCGCGCCGTGGGCCTCGACGTGCGTGAGCGCTTCGTGGACGCGAACTTGTTCTGGAACGCGCTCTACGAAGGCGACTTCGACTTGATCATGCATACCCCGTCGACGCAACCCTCCCCTTCCAAGCCTTGGTCACGCTTCGAGGCGCTGCTCACGACGCGCGACTTCGTTCCGCTCGGTCAGAGGATGTACAAGAACATCGGACGCTTCAACGACCCGCAAGCGCCCGGCTATCTGCCGCGCATCGATGAATTGCTGGCGCTGATTCCGACGCTCACGGACGACCAAGCGCGCGTCACCGCGTACCGCGAATTGAACGTGCTGTTCATGCAACAGCAGCCGGATTTGCCGCTGGTCTATCGACCGGACACCTTTTACGAGTTCAGTATCAAGCACTGGACGAACCTACCCAGCGCCGCGAATCCGTACCTACCTCCGCTCATCCCGGGTGATCGCTTGGGCACGAATATGCTCTGGGCGATCACGCCAGTATCGAACTGAAGCAAGCCGACTCGAGTCATGCTCCAGAATCACCCCACGCTCGCTCACATCGTCGGCCGCGCCGGCTGGTACCTCGTGACCTTCCTGGTGGCGATCACGATCAATTTCTTTCTGCCCCGCCTCGGTGATGCAAACCCGGTCGACACCATCATGGCCAAGGTCAGCGAAGGTTTGGATGCTGCGTCGGCCAGAGCAAAGGAAGAAGCGTACCTCAAAGAATTCAATCTAGTGGAGGTCGATGGCGCGGGGAACGTGAGGCGCGATGCTCGAGGCAAGCCCGTGCGCACCTCGCTTGGCCGCCAATTCATCAATTACCTGGGCATGTGCCTGCGAGGCGATTTGGGCAGCTCTGTTCTGCAGCATCCCAAGCGAGTGAGCGAAATCATCAAGGCCGCGTTGCCCTGGACGCTCGCGCTGCAACTGCCAACGATCGTCTTCGGTTGGCTGATTGGCAACGGGCTCGGGGCGCTCGCCGCTTACAAGCGCGGCGTCTTCGACAAACTGATGTATCCGCTCGCGCTGCTCGCCAGTGCCATTCCGGCGTTCTGCTTCGGAATGCTGCTGGTGTACGTGTTCGGCATTCGCCTGGAATGGTTCCCCACCGTGGGCGGCTATGACGACGGGCTCACGCCGGAGCTCAGCCTCGCGTTCTTTCGTAGCGCCAGCTACTACTATGTGCTGCCGTTCTCGTCGGTGTTCCTGATCGTGGTTGGGGGTCAGGCGATCGGCATGCGCTCGATGTGCATCTACGAACTTGGCACCGACTACGTGAAGTACGCCAAGCTGCTCGGCATCAAAGAGAGCAAGATCCTGCTCTACATGTTCCGGAATGCGATGTTGCCACAGCTTACCGGACTCGCACTCGCGCTCGGAACGATGGTCGGCGGAGCACTGATCGCCGAAATGATCTTCAGCTATCCCGGCTTGGGCATGGCCGTCCTGACCGCCATTCAAGGCAATGACTATCCGCTGATCAGCGGCTGCACTCTGTTGGTCACCGTCTCGGTGCTGTGCGCAAACTTCAGCGTCGATGTGCTAGTCGGCTTCCTCGATCCACGCATTCGAGCCGCGCGACAGGCGGGCAAGTGAGATGAGGCTGCTCCGGAATCTGTTGAAATCGCCCTTCTTCGTCCTGGGCATGAGTCTGTTCGTGCTGACTCTGCTGCTGGCGTTGCTCGGCCCGCTGTTCCTGAACCTGGACGTGAACAATCGCGCCGGACTCGCCTACATGGCACCTTCGGCTCGGCACTGGCTAGGCACCGATCATATGGGCGTGGACATGATTTCGATGTTGGTTGCGGGCCTGCGCTCGTCCTTGTACGTCGGCTTTCTGGCGGGCAGCGTAGCCACCTCGGTCGGCACGCTGGTCGGGCTCTATGGCGGCTACAAAGGCGGCGTCATCGACGATGTCCTGACCGTGGGCACCAACTTGTTCTTGGTCATTCCCAGCCTGATCGTGCTGATCTTGCTGAGCGCGAGCATCGAGAACGGCCGCAGCCTGACCCTGATTGCGCTGATCATCGGCTGCACGACTTGGACTTGGAGTGCGCGCGCCGTGCGCGCCCAAGCCGCCAGTCTGCGCAATCGTGATCACGTGGCACTCGCGCGCATCAACGGCTACGGCACGCTCGGCATCGTGATCTTCCACATCATGCCCTACCTGCTCTCGTACATCTTCATGGTGTTCATCCTGCAGATGGCCGCAGGGATCCTATCCGAAGCGAGTCTCTCCATGCTCGGACTCGGCCCCTATGATTCGGTTTCGTTGGGCAAGATCCTCAACGAGGCCAAGACCAACGAGGCGCTGACCGATGGCGCCTGGTGGGCGTTCGCACCGGCCATGGTATTGATCACCACGGTAGTGTTTTCGCTGTACATCATCAACACCTCGCTGGAAGGCGTGTTCAACCCGCGCCTACGAAAGTGATGAGCAGCCCCGTTTTCGAGGTCGAAGACTTGCGAGCGCACTACCTCACGCGCTTCGGACACACGATCCAAGCCGTGGACGGCGTGTCTTTTTCGCTCAAAGGGGGCGAAGTGCTGGGGATCGCCGGCGAGTCGGGCTGCGGTAAGACCACATTGGTCAGCGCTTGCATGGGACTGTACATTCCCCCCTTGCACCTGTCCGGAGGCGACGTCCGCATCGAGGGCAAGAGCATCATCGGCGTGGACCGCGAGACCAATCGCCGGGACATCCTCGGCAAAAAGGTCGCGATGATCCCGCAAGGCGCGCTCAATTCGCTGAACCCGACGCGCAAGGTGAAGGACCTAGCGAGCGACATGATCCGCAGCCATGACGAGGGCGAGGACAAGAAGGCGCTCGCTGCTCGGTTGCGCGAACGGTTTCAAAAGCTCGGCTTGCCCGCTGACGACGTGTTGAACGCCTATCCCGTTCAGTTGCCCGCAGGCATGAAACAGCGCGTCGTGATCGGCATCTCCACGCTGCTCGATCCGCGCGTCGTGATTGCCGACGAACCGACCTCTGCGCTGGACGTCTCCACGCAGAAAGCGGTGATCAAGCTTTTGTTCGAGCTGATGGACCAAGGCATCATCGGCAGCATGCTGTTCATCACGCACGAGCTGCCGCTGCTGCGCCACGTGGCGAGCCGGATCGCCGTGATGTATGCGGGCGAATTCGTGGAGCTGGGCACTACCGAGCAAGTCATTTTCGACCCGCGCCAGCCCTACACCCGAGCGCTGATGGGCTCGATGCTCAGCGCCGAACCCGGTCATCGTGGTCTAAAGCCAGTCGCGATCGAAGGCGCGCCGCCGAACCTCGCGCAGGCCATCACGGGCTGTCGCTTCGCCGAGCGCTGCCCCCAAAAAAAGCCCGACTGCACGAGCAATCGCCAAGTATTGCGGATGGTCGCCGAGCGACAAGTCAGGTGTGACTATGCCGACTGAGCCGAAGTTCGAAGCCCGAAACCTGACCCGCAGCTATGGTCACGGAAAAAAGCGCGTCGACGCGGTGAGGAACGTCAGCTTCATCGTTCCCGACAAGGACATCGTAAGCGTGGTCGGGCAGTCGGGCTGCGGCAAGACCGTGCTCGCCAAGATGCTGCTCAGACTCGAAATGCCAAGTAGTGGCAACCTGTTCTTCAAAGGCAAACCGATCGCGAGTGAACCGGATCTGAGGCGTCACTTTCGTTCGGTTCAGGCGGTGTTTCAGGATCCATTCTCGGCCTTCAATCAGTTCTTCACCATCAAGAGCCAGCTCAAGAGCTGTTTCAAGCTGTTCGAGCAAAAGCACAGCCCGACAGAGATCGAAGCGCGCGTGAATGCCGCGTTGCGTGCGGTAAACATCGAGCCCAAGGAAGTCGAGGGCAAGTACCCGTTCGAGCTCTCCGGCGGACAGATGCAGCGCATGCTGCTTGCGCGAATCTTCATCCTGCGCCCCGAGGTACTGATCGCCGACGAGCCGACCAGCATGGTGGATGCGTGTAGCCGAGCCAACATCTTGGACTACTTGATGAAGCTCAAGCAGGAGCTCGAGATGACCATCGTGTTCGTCACCCACGACATCGGGCTCGCCTGCTACGTGTCGGATTCGATCTTCATCATGCACGATGGAGAAATCGTCGAGCAGGGGCCACCGGATCGCGTTACGCGCTCACCCACGAGCGCCGTGACCCGCCAGCTCTTGGACGATATCCCCGACGTACACAAAGCTTGGCTGCACCGAGGCCCGTCTCTCGTCACCACGTGACGGGAACGCATCTGCCAGCGGCCGTACGCGGTGGCGCAAAGGTTCGAGAACTTTGCGCCACTGCGAGCTGCGATGCGGGCAAGCGAGCGCCCACCTACTCAGGGAGACTCGGTGACTACCTGCATTTGAGTGAGGTAGCTCGGGTCGACGCTGAAGGCGTCGAACGAACCGGGGTAGTAGCTGATGACGCGACCGACGACGGTGCCGCAGGAGACGTCCGTAACGTAAGGCGTGGTGTCGATATTGTCGATGACATCACCCCCGCTGATTACGACCCCGAGCGCGTAGCGCTTGCCCGCCGATAGCGTGTAACTCAACGCTCCCGAGGGCACGACGACGAAGGAGCCGTCGCCGACGACGCCCGCAGTGACCTTATCGTACTTGGCCACGAAGCTTTGCCCGGTCAGCTCGTAAACGATCCAGCGAAGGTCGCGCGTGCCCTTGAAAGCGAACTGCGTCTGAAGCCCGGTCAGCTTGCGCGTCGAATCTACGTCGATCACGTCAGCAACCAAGTTGCTGCCCGAAATCACCTCGATGTTCTCCGCGGAGCCGATCGTGTCCGTGGCCGATTTGGCACAGGTCTGCGTGGCGGTGCAGATGGTGCTCGTCGTGGTGCAGTCGGTAGTCACCGCACTGAGGCTTTGCCCGTTGCTGGCGCAAGTCCCGATCTTGTTGCCGATGCAAGCCGTGCTGCCCGGCGCGCACGAAAGAGGAGCGCAGCTCGCTCCGGATGTGCCGACCGCCTTGCACGCGCTGTCCGAACCGCACGACTGCGACAGGTACATGAAGGGGCTGCTGAAGTCGCAGTAGTAGACGTCAGCGCCCTTACAGAAGTAGTTGCCGGGCACACACGGCCGGTCTTTGCACTGCGCGTTATCGCACGTCTGCGTGTCGCCACAGGGCGTTCCGCTGGCGGGCAGTGAGCCGTCGGCGTTACAAACTTTGATCACGTTGCCATCACACACACTGTCGCCCGCGTGGCAGTCATTGGTCTTGCAATAACCGTAGGAGCCGCCGCTATACGTCGTGCAATGCTCGGTTGCCGCGTTGCACGTCTGTGAGAGCGTGGAGGACGTACCGGTGCTGTCGCAGTTATAGACATTGCCGTCTTGGCAAAAGCTCCGGCTGGCAGCGCAAGTTTGCTTCTTGCAACCGCCGTTGACGCAGATCTTGCCGTCCGTGGCGCAGTCGGTCGAGCCAGCGGCCCAGCCGCTGCCGAACTCATTGCAAGTCTGTGCGCGCGTGCCGTCACAGCCTGCCTTGCCTGGGTCGCACAACTTCTTACGGCATGAGCCCATGCTGCCGTCGCACACCTCGTCCGAGTGGCACCCCGCGAGCAGCGAGACGTCCGTCCCGTTGTGCGCGCACAGGTATACGTCGCCGTGCTGGCACGTTCGCTCGCCGTTCTTGCACACGATGCCGCGACACTGACCGCTGTCACAAGCTTGGCCAGATTTGCTGCAATCGACGCCTCCCGAATTCACGCCCGAGCCGTCCGCCCGACAAGTGGTAGCCACGTTGTCAGAGCACACCGCCTGATTCGGCGTGCACGCCTGCGCGCTGCAAGTCGCGTTGTCGCCGTCGACGCGGCAAAACAAGCCAGACGCGCACTGCTCGCTGAATACGCTCACGCCGTTGTCGTCACACTTCCAAACCGCTCCGTCCTTGCACGAGCTGGTCTTGGGAACACACGCGCTGCCCGCGCACATGCCATTGGAACAGGTCTGTGAAGGCAAGCACGTCTGAGTGATGATCTCGGTGCCGCCGCCCGTGTCATCACACGTTTTGACGTTCTGGCCGTCGCAACGCTTGGTACCCGGCACGCAGGAGCTGCTCCCGGCGCCACCAACACCGAAGCCACCAACACCCGGAAGGGTGGAGACACGGGCACCGCCGCTGCCGGCCGTCAGATCCGGAGCATCGCCTCCACTCTTCGTCCCGCTGCAGGCCGCAAGCACAACACCCAAACCGATGATCGCCCCGACACCACGCCCAACACTTCTTCCCATGACCCTACTCCAATCCCAAAGACCACCTAAGCGCGAGGCACACCGTACTTGTGTTGCGGCCGAGAAGCCCGATGAAAAAAAACGCTCACCGTCAGACTGGTACTTTCCAGTAATCGCGGGATCGATGCACGAGCACTCGGACGCGCCCCCCACGCCCGCCTCGACGGCCCCGTAGTTTTTTGGGGGGCGCTCCCAATCCCGCATCGCAACTCGCATTCGCCCAACGTTCCCGCCCCACCCCGCCCCCGAACCCCCCCGAATCAAATCCAGAGCCGAACCAGGGACGGGCCCCAAACGCAAAACCAGAGCCGAACCAGGGACGGGGCTGAAGCGTGATCTCGCGGGGAAAAAGGCGGGTGGATCTGGTGGGTTAAGGGGCGGGAGAAAGCGACCGTTTTCAATTTTCAGCAAATGCCTTCGTCTGCGGACAATTCGGCCGCGCGGGATCGAAACTCGCTCCGAGCGGCGTTCGAGGACGGCGCTACCGTCGACGTACGGGTATCCCAAGAGCCCGAGCAGCTCGAGGGAGACCGGGAAAAGAACTCCAGCGCGCGCATCTACCTCCGTGCCTATACGGCGGGGGTAACCGACGAAGCGCCCGGCCGGTACCACACGCAAGCCGGCTCCGAACTCGGGCGTGGCGCGATCGGGCGCGTGTACAAGGCGCAGGATCTGCACCTGGGTCGGCAAGTCGCGATCAAAGAGCTGCTGCAAGACATGAGCGACAGCGCGGGGGGCACCGGGGCACTCCAGACCCTGTCGCGCTTTCTACGCGAGGCGCGCGTCACGGGCGCGCTCGAGCATCCCAACATCGTCCCAGTCTACGAGCTGGGTCAGCGCACCGACGGCACGCTCTATTACACGATGCGCATCGTGCCTGGGCGCACGATGGCTCGAGCGATCGCCGAATGCAGCACGCTCAGCGAGCGCCTGGCATTGGTCAATCACTTCTCGGGGTTATGCCAAGCGATCGCTTATGCGCACAGCCGCGGCATCGTTCACCGCGACATCAAACCCGACAACGTGATGATCGGCGAGTTCGGCGAAACCGTGGTGCTCGACTGGGGCATGGCCAAGCTCTGCGACGAAGCCGGCGAACGAAGCCCAGAGTCCGCGCTGCGCCCGGAGGTCGGTGATTTGAACCTGACCTTGGAAGGCAGCTTGTGCGGCACGCCGTTGTACATGAGCCCCGAGCAGCTGTCCGGGCGAATCGCCGAGATCGATCAGCGTTCGGACGTCTGGTCGTTGGGCGTCGTGCTGTACACGATCCTCAGCGGTCGTTCGCCTTTTTCCGGCAAATCGCTGCTCGAGATCATCGCCTTGGTGAACGCGTGCGAATACCGACCGCTGCGCGCCATCGATCCGCGGATCCCGCCGGAGCTCGCCGCAGTCGTCGAGCGCGCGCTGAAGCCCAACAAGCTCGACCGCTATCCGTCCGCGCGAGAGCTCGCGCGTGACGTGCAAGCGTACCAGGCCGGAATGCGGGTCGCCGCATACGAGTATTCGTCGCTCGAGCTCCTGCAGCGTTTCGTTGCCCGTCACCGTTCGGCCGTCACGGTTTCAGCGCTCGCGCTCGTCGTGGTGCTGGTGCTCGGGTTTACGGCCTATCATCGTGTCTTGGTGGCTCGTGATCGCGCGCTGCTAGCCGAGCACCGAGCACAGGAAAATGAACTCGCGGCCACGCGTAGCGCCGCGCACGCGCGGCACAGCTTGAGCGAAGTCTTGCTCGAACGCGCCCTCTCGGCGCTGCAAGATGGCAATAGTGTCGACGCAGAATTGCTCGCCACACGCGCCCTAGCACAAGAAGAACGCGCGGACGCGCGCGGCGTGGTCATCGCGGCCCATAGCGCGATGCGCCCGGTGCTGCGCGCCACTTGGCCCGAAACCAAAGGCTGTGCGCGAAGCGCGCTGTCTTTTGCGGCTGACTCGTTCGCGTGCGCGACGGGCCACCAGCTGAAGCTCTGGCGCATCGCGACGCAAGAGCTCGCCCTGGAGACGTCCCTAGACAGTGAAGTCGGTTCGATGGCCTTCGCAGGTGACGGCACCGTGCTGGGTCTGACGCTGGCGGACGGGACAGTCGCGGTACGACCGGCGACCGCCGAAAGCTCTGCGTTCCGCTTCGCGCCTTGCGGCCAAAAGCCGACCGCGGTCGCACTCGGCCCCGGCGGAAAGTCGCTCGCTTGCGGCAATGCTCGCGGTCAACTCAGTGTCTGGTCGACCGGGCTTCCCGGCAATGCTCGACGGCTCGAGCTCGGCCAAGCGATCAGCGCTCTGGCCTGGTCCAAAGATGGCTCGCGACTCGCGGTGGGCGGCGAGCTCGGCGCGCTGCTCGTGTACGACAGCGTGACACACGAGGAGCGTCGCTTGGTCGGCCACAGCGGAACGGTGCTCGCCCTTGCGCTGGCCGAACAAGGTCGATACCTCGCCAGCACCGGCGCGGATCGCACGCTGCGAACCTGGGACATCCAAAGCGAAAGTGCCCTCGAAACGCCGATCGCGCTAGGTGACGTGATGACCTCGTTGGCCTGGTCGGACGACCGCCGAATCATGGCTCTCGGAGGCAAGGACAAGAGCTTCCGTGTACTCGATTTGCGGAACGGGCACCGTGCGCTGCTGCGCCAGCACGACGAGGCCGTAGACTTGGCCGCGCTCTCAGGTGATGCCACGCGACTCGGCTCGTACAGTCGCGACACCGGGTTGCGGCTCTGGTCCCTGAGCGCCGACCCTAGCCCGGACGAGCTGACCGAACGCGGCAACGTGCTGGCACTCGGCCTCGGCGCGGCCCCGGACCAACTGCTCAGCGCGGGTCTCGGCAGAAATGGCGTGTGCATTTGGCAGCTGTCCACGGCGACTTGCGCGACACGCTTGCCCGTGCGGCTCGACCGCGTGCGCGCGCTCGCGGTTTCGAAAAACGGACAACGACTGGCGCTGGCCGGTTCGGGCACCCAGATCTTCATTTGGGATCTGGAGCAAAAGATCCCTGTCCAAGTGATCGACGGCTTGCGCCAGGAGGCGCGCGCCTTGGCCTTTGCGCTCGATGGGCAAACCCTTGCTGCCGCCGGAATCGAGCGAAAACTGCGGATCTTCGACGTCGCCAGCGGCGCCTTGCTCGCGGAACAAGAGACGCTCGCGCCGATCCAAACGATGAGCGTCGATCCGCGTTCGGGCACTTTGGTCACTGGCGATCAAGCGGGAGCGCTGACCCTACGCGACATGAAAACGGGCCGCGCGGAGGTCGCTTGGCAAGCCCACAGGGATTGGATTTTGGGCAGCGCGATCTCGCCCGACGGCGCGCAATTGGCCTCGGCCGGCGCGGATCGCCTGGTGCGACTCTGGAACCTGCGTACACACCAACGGCTATCGACGCTGACCGGCCACGACGGCAAAGTGCTCAGCGTCGACTTTGCCGCAGACGGGACGCAATTGGCCTCGGCCGGCGAGGACAAGACCGTACGCATTTGGAACCCGCTCACTGGCACCGAGCTCGCGACATTGCCTGGACACACGGCGAGCGTGCGCGCGGTCCGCTTCACCCAACACGCAATGGTGCTCGCATCCGGCAGCGACGACGGCACGATTCGCCTCTGGCACTTGGACGACTTGAAGCGCCCCGCCGCAGAGCTCGAGGCAGCGCTCACCCGCCAATTCGGACTCGAGCCGACTCGAACGTCGACCGAGCCCGACCTTTCACAGCATTAGCTCGCGAATCACGAGGACAGCGCGGTTCGAACCGCGCGCGTCACCGATCCCGGAGAAAACGGCTTTTGCAGAAAGGGCACGCCCTCGCGCATGGGTGCACCCGAGACGCCCGTCGCCGAGTAGCCGGACATGAACAAGACCTTCATTCCGGGCCGCTTCTGCGTCAGCTCGGCCGCGAGTTCCGGGCCACTCACCCCAGGCATCACCACATCGGTCAAGAGTAGGTGAATTCGCTTGCTGTAGGTTTCGCAAATCGCGGACGCCTGCGCCGCGTCACACGCGTCGAGCACCAGATAGCCTGCGTCTTTGAGCACTCGACACAGCACCGAGCGCACGGCCACGTTGTCCTCGACGATCAGGACGGCTTCGTTGGCGCTGACCGGTTCGGGCGCGGACATCTCGGGCTGCTGCAGCGCCTGGTCGACGCAGGGCAAGAAGATCTTGAACGTCGTGCCGCGATCGAGCTCGCTAAAGACCGTGATGTGACCGCGGCATTGTCGGACGATGCCGTAGACCGTCGCGAGTCCAAGTCCGGTCCCCTTGCCGACTTCCTTCGTGGTGAAGAACGGTTCGAAGACCCGCGCTTGCACGTCCGCGCTCATGCCTGTTCCGGTGTCGGTCACTTGGATCACCACGTAGCGACCAGGCGCCACACCGTCGTGCGAACTGACGCAAGCGTCGTCGAGCACGACGCCTTTGGTCTCGATGCGGAGCCGCCCCCCATGAGGCATTGCGTCGCGCGCGTTTATCACCAGATTCATCAAGATCTGCTGAATTTGCCCGGCATCTGCTTCGACCCGAGCCGCGTCGTGTTCGAGCACGGCGCTGTATTCGATCCCCGCGCCGAGCAAGCGGCGCAGCATCTTGTCCAGCTCTTCGATCACGACATTGAGATCCAGGACCTCCGGTTTGACCATCTGTTGGCGGCCAAAGGCGAGCAATTGCTTGGTCAGCGCACTAGCCGAATCCGTCGCCTTCAAGATCTGCTCCATGTCGCTGCGTTGCTGTCCACCTGGCGCCAAGTCCTGCATCAGCAGATCGCTGTAGCTGCGAATGACCGTCAGCAGATTGTTGAAGTCGTGCGCGACGCCGCCGGCGAGCTGACCGATGGCATCCATTTTCTGGACGTGATGAGACCGGCGTTCGAGTTGCTTACGAGTGGTGATGTCTTCGTGCTCGACCGCGAGCAGATGTCCGTCTTGATCGGGAACCCGCGCCACCGAAAACGAAAAGAAACGCATGACACCCCTGAGCGGCGTCGAATACTCGAGTGCGAACGATGGCAGTCGGCCCACACGCACGGCCTCGAGCCCGTCCTGGACTTTGCGCGCTTGCTCACCTGCGAGTGTCAGCGACAGCCAGGTCTCCCAATAGCTTTCGCCTTCCAACTTGCGCTTCTGGTCCCAGCCATTTTCGAGCGCAAATTGCCGAAACGAGGAGTTGACCCGTTCGATCCGGCCCCGCTGATCGACAATCGCAATCTGACGCGCGAGCGCATCCAACACCGATTGCAGAACGCTTTGCGACTCGCGCAATGACTGGGCGTTCAAACGGGCTTCGAACTCTCGCTGACGGGAACGTAGAACCTCTTCGAACGTCGCCAAGAGCAGATCGAGGATCTGCTCTTTTTCGGAGTTGATCGTGAAATGCTTGCCCATCAGGAGCACGTCCACGCCTTCAGCGACCTTGTGCTCGCTGCGCAGCGCGCGACTTTCGAGCAGCCGTCTCACGCGACCGACCAGGTACGCTCCGTCATACGGCTTGGTCAGGAAATTGTCGGCTCCGCACCTCAGACCGCGGATGATGTCCATTGGGTCGGAGAGCGAGGTCAGGAGCATCACGGGCAAAGACGCAGTGGCCGAATCGGACTTGATGGCCTTGCATAGCTCGTAGCCGTCCTTCCCCGGCATCACCACGTCGCTCAGTACAGCATCGACGCCAAGTTGCTTGCAGCGCTCGAAGCCGCTCGTTCCATCGCTTGCGATCTCCACGTCGAATCCGGCCGATTCGAGCAGATATTTGAGCTCCATCGCCTGCGTCGAACTATCCTCGACCACCAAAATCCGTGTCATTGGCAATAGTCAACTTACACTGCTCGCTAGTCGAACGGCGCCCGAAAGCAGGCACGCGATTCCAAGTCGACAATGTTGCAATTTGTCCCCGCGCGTTCACGCGCTCTAGGGTCAGTGGAGCTTCACAATCCCATACAGCGCGCGCTCGACTCCCGCGCAACGGTCTTCGACATAACGCAGTCCGGCGCGCTGGGCGATGCCCCGAGCTTCCGCAGAATAGATGCCTTGCTGTAGCCAGAGCGCCTTCGCACCAATCGCAACTGCCTGTTCCGCAATGGCTGGAGCAAAGCGCGCGGGCCGAAATACCAGCACCAATTCGATCGGAAACGGAATGTCCGCCAACGTCGCATAGACGGGCTCACCGAGCAGCTCCTTGGCTTCTGGATTCACGGGCACGATGCGAAACCCGGCTGCCTTGAGCGCTGCAGGCACGGCGTGGGCGGCCTTGGCCGGATCCCGACTCAGTCCGACCACCGCGATCACCGAAAAATCGCGAAGCACACTCTGCGTGTCATCCATAGCGCAGCGCTCCTAAGTCACGGACTTTCGTCAGTGGCCATGGCGCCACCCGCACCAGCGGCGCCAATCGCGCCGCCGTCGCCACTCGGACCCGCTGCCGAGTCCCCACCGGCTCCCGCGGCGTCACCGCCGTTGCTGCTGCTGCCGCCGCCCGGAGCAGGAACTCCTGGGTCGAGGGCTAGGCCGCTGCCGCCCGAAGAATGCGTCCCGCCAGCGTTCCCGCTATCGGTACCCTGCCCTGGGTTGTTGCCGTTGTTCGACCCACCGGAACCACTCGCCCTCAAGTTGCACGAGGGCAGGTCGGGCATCGGATTCAGGCATTGATTTTCGCCTCCGACGCACGCAATCGCCACGAACAGCGACAGCGAACAGACGAAAAGACCCCGAAGCCCAAAGCGCATCGCGCAAAGATACGGGCCCGCGGGGCTCAACGCAACGCCGAGGCCGGATTCCTACAGGTTCGTACCAATATTTCCGATCGAGATGCTCGGCCCGAAGATGATCGACGTGCGGCCGCTCGGGTCGCCCGAGTGCCGCGAAATATCGACTTCGAACCAGCCATGTAGGTTGATTGCGGCTTGCGTGGGCGTCGAGCGATTGGCAATCGGCACGCTGAGGCCCAGGCCAGCGACAGCACCAATTTCGGTCAAGGGCTGACCGGTCGTGCTCGTGTCATTTGCCAGGCCAATCGCCATGATGCCGCCCTCGAGACCGAGGAAACCTTCATGGCCGTCCCGGCTGAGCCAGGTGAGACGGGAGATGACGCCGAAATTGAGCGAGAGCACGCCGCTGTGATTGTCATCGCCGAATCGATACAAGCCGGTCGGAATGGCGGTCGTTGCGTACAAACGCGCGCGCCCCGTGCCCATGATTGCGGTCCATTTCACCTCGGGCGCGCCGGTTTGGATTTCGAGCGCGCCCACGTAGTGCGCCTCGTCGGCCGCGTGTGACAAGCGCACCAAAACGCGATCGAACGGTGCTTTCACGCCGTTGATCCAGGCGTAAATCGGCTCTTCCCCGGGGCGCATCACGATGCTCTCGGAGACATGGCCCTCGGCGCGCGAGTTGCCATCGGAGTCGACTACGTCGATTTCGAGGTTCAGCTTTTGCGTGCCGTAGCTACGCGCCAAGCGGTCGCGATGAAAAATCAGCCGGCAGTTGTCGCGGCTCTCGAACGGCAAGTGTGCAGTGACCCCGGGTGTGATGCGCTCTGTCGTGTTGTTCGGGGTCCCACACACGAATTCGACGATCGGTCGCGGGCCGAGCGCGGAGCCTCCAATCGGTGCTGGCAGATTGGCTTCGCGAACCGGGCGCAGCAGCGGGCTCGAGATGACTCCGAGATCCGCTTCCGCCAAAGCTCCGGGTAGCGAGTCGACGCGATAGCCAAAGCGCAGCCCGACCTGACCCGAGGCGTCCGGATCACCAATCACCGCGTACTCGTTGCCTTGCTTTTGCACCGCATACACGCCCGGTACGGGCAACGGGACGAGGTGACCGTGCATGCCCAGCGGCGGCGAGTGGACGAGCGCCGGGCGATTCGTGGGAATGAAGCCGAGGTTCTTGTGTCCGGGAATTTCGAGCGACGCGCTGGTGCGCGACAGCGCGCTGGTTTCGACGCGCGCAACGGCAACTGCCACGCTCGGTGCGTCTTCGTGCACCGCGGTGACGGTCACGGCGGTGGCCGGCGTATTGCCCACGTAGATGAGCACGTCGGTCCCTGCCGAATCGACCAACGTCATCCGTACCTCCGCCGCTTCCGAGCCGATCATGAATTTGAGCGACGGCACCTCTTTCGCGCAGCGACCTTCGATGCGCAAAACCAAACTCGCTCCTTCGGTGTCTCGCAACAGCGGCCCCGAGGGCACCGACATCGGGCAATGCACCACGGCCAGCGACACGGATGGCGCGCCATCGAAGCCGGGGCCTTTGCTCACCACGACGCCAGCGATGAGCTTGAATTTGACGTCCACCGAGCCAACATTGCTCGACAACGAGCGCACGCGGAGCGCGCGCCCCGACAGCTCACAGCGCTGCGCGCCGCAGTCCACGCCGGCGACCGCCTCGGGATGACTCAGCTCGACCTCACCGTGTCCGGTGGAAAGGTCGATCGACGCATCCTGCGGCACGATGTTCGCGATCACCACGCGCGCCGGAGTGAGCACGAAGCTACTCGCATTCAGCACATCGCCCTGGAGATCGTAGTTGGTCACGTCTGCTCCTGCGCGACCGCCTGCGGGAATGATCGACAGATTGCCGCTCGCCGGATCTGCCGAGAGTCCGCGGCCGACCTCGAACACACAGCGCTCGGCCCCGTTGTCCAGTTTCGAGCTCTCGCACACGTCGACGCCCGAGGCCGTGTTACTCCGCCACGCCACCGCCGCGCCCGCCAAACGGCTGCCGTGGAGTTCGACTTTTCCTTGGTCCAATGACAAGACCACGCTGCTCGCGTCGATGCTCGGTGGCCGCGCGGTCGCCACGAGATCGACGGTGTTCGGCTCCGTCCCGCACTGCGCGAGTGAGTTTGCGACGCGCAGAGTAACCGCTTTGCCGATTGCCTCGTTGCTCGTCGGTGCGCGCAACGCATGGGCTTGCGACGAGGGATCGATCGCCCAACCGCCACCGGGCGGGGCGCAAGCAACGCGGGAGTCGCTCAACGTGAAAGCCTTGCTGCCGATTGCGGCCTGAAGCGTCTCGGCTCGGGCGGAACGAGTGCAAGTCCAGCAGCTCACTAACCAACCAAGCACGAGCAGCAGGCGCCAAATCTCGCGACCGGCAGGCAAGCGAAGCAACATACTGACACGAGGGTTAGTCGCAGCTCGCAGCCGCTGCAAACGGAGCAAGCCCTGGAAGCGTCGTCCAGCGACATTTTGCCTCGTCGGCCAACTTCGCGCGTCGCAACCTGCCACGAGAAGGCCCAACAATCCGCGCAATCTCGAACGACTGGCTTGTGTTCGAGCGCTGGCTCGGCCTTTGCTGTGGTTGTCTCCCATCACCCAGGAGCTCAATCCCTCATGACACGACGTCGCTCTCTCGCCCTTCGTCTGGTACCCGCGTTGATCGCCTGCAGCGCCTTGCTCGTCGGCGCTCGCAACGCACACGCCAAGAGCGGCACCGCCATCGGTGTCGACATCGACTACACGAATGGCATCAACGAACAGGCGGTGTCCGGTGGTACAGGCTTCAACGGTCGCCTTGGCTACAAGCTCGACCTAGCGGTGCTGCAACTCACGCCCGAAATCGGCGGCGGGTACCACACCTTTGCCGGCGACGCGGGGGCTAAGCTCGCGCAGGGCATCGTCGGCGGGCGCCTGCAGTTCCTCAAAGTCCTAGAGCCTGGGATCTACGCGCACCTCGGCTACGGGCATCTGGCGTTGCCCGGCACTGACGGCCGTTCCGGAGCCACGGTGGACGCCGGGGTGACCCTAGACCTGACGCTCCTGCCATTGGTCGATATCGGCGTGCACGGCGGATACAACGGTTTGCTGAAGAACGGCGACCAATCAGCCTTCGATACGTATGTTCTGGGCGTGCACGGAGCGCTCATTTTCTGAGTCTCAAAAAAATACCCTGCTCAAGGCCCTTGCCGGCTCACAAGCCGGAGGTATGCTGCCGGGCCACCGATGAGCGGACTGCACGAGGTCGACTGCAACGGCTGCGGCCGGCGTCATGTGACGAACGGCGAGCAGGCACGTAAACAACGTGTATTACGTTGTGACTGCGGTCATTTCGTGCGGCTCGATCGCGCGTTCGCCGATCGCCGTTCGGAGCCAACTCCACCGCCCGTAGAAATCGCGAGCCTACGCGCGCAGGCGATCGAAGAGGAAGACGCCACACACTTGATGAGTTCGCATGCGGCCGCCGCATTCCTTGGCGGCCGTAGTCGCTCGGCGCAACCAAGCATGATCGACGACGAACGCGTCTCGCGTCCGACCGAGCGTGAAGGCGAATTGCGATCGCGTTCATCGTCATCCTCGCCGATGCGCCCGCGCCAAGCGACGCTCGCGCCGACCGAGAAGCCGCTGTGGTACGTCGACCTGGGCGGTACCGAGTTGGTACAAATGACCATCGAGCAGCTCATCCTTGCTCGTCGCGGCGGCCGACTCGGTGAAGGCGCCCTGGTCTGGCGCGAAGGCATGCCTAGTTGGCGTCCAGTGGGCACACTGATCTCCGCGACCAGCGCGAGCTCGCACCCAGCGCCGCAGGCAAGTAGCCCGAGCGCCGCGCCCGCGCCCAGCCAGGCGCCGGCGGCGGGCGCGACGCGCACACCGTTCCCCAATCGTTCACCGACCGGGAAGCGCCCCCCGCTGACCAATCCGCCTCCGGCAGAGGCCACGCCTCGTTCGCTCGGCAGTTACGACCGACCGATGGCGACTTTGGAATTTGCCCTGGAGAAGCAGGAGCGAACGCCACTAGTTCCGGCAACGCGTTCGCCGTTGCCCAGCATCGACTCGGGATCGGGGCAGCTATCGCGCCCGGCGACTCCACTACCGCGCGCTTCGCTGTCGAGCGTGCTCAGTACGCCGTTTCCGCGTCCAGCGAATCTGCCCCGGGTCGGCCCAATTGGGACTCCAGCGCTGCCGTCGGCACCGCGCTCGTCGCGGCCGCCACCGCCACCGCCACCAGTGCTCGCAGCGACCGAACCACCGCCTTCAGTCGCGCCCGTTCCAGTCCCGCAGCCAGCATCGACTCCGCCAGCCGCGCGCATCAGCGATCGCCCACACCAGGAAGCTCTGTTGAATTTGCAGGCCGCTGACACGCTGAGCGAGCGGCCGCGTTGGGTGTCTGCGTGCATCGCGCTCGTGGTCTGTGTCACGGCCTCCGCGGCCGGCGCGTCACTCGTGCGCAGTTTGAAACAGCGCCCAAAGACGCAGGTTCTTGCCGCTACGACCACGCCTGCACCCATCGTGAACGTGGCCGCGCAAAAGCCAGCCGTCGACCCCACACCAGTCGCGCCCAGTGCTGCCCCGCGCGTCGTGGACGTCGAGAGCTTGTCGGTCGAGCACAAGCGCAGTGTACCGCGCGCGGTGCGTTGGACACCGAAGCCCGCACCGACGCAGGCCGCTGAAAGCAGCGAAGAGACCACGTCGAACGAAGCCGCGCCCAGCACGCCAGCCACCTCGGAGCCGACCGCCTCCGAAACATCGACCGGCAACGAGTTGCCAGCCGCCGCGCGCTCGAACCCCTACGGCTCGGGGTCACTCATCGATCAGATCAAGAAAGCCACGGCTGACGAAGAAGCCGCCGGACAATGAGTAACCGGCTCTCTGCGCGCGTTGAACGGCGCAGAGAGCACTCGGTCAGCTCAGCTCACTTGCATTCGGTTTCACAGTTGATCGAGTAGCACTGTGCCAGCTTGGTTGCTGGATCGCCATTCGCCACGACGAAGTCGTGGATGCACGTCATCACGTCATTCGCGGGGTTGCAAACGCAGTTCGGGAGCTTGAGCAAGTCCTCCAGGCAGGTGCCCGCCGCGGCGCACGCGTTCGTTTCGTCTTCGCATTTGGAGGTGAGGCACTCGTTGCAAGTGTCGCTCGCGAAGCCGCAACTGTTGTCACTGCCGCCCGCAGACGAGCCGCCGCCCGAAGTCGAGCTCCCGCCGCTATGCGAGCCTCCCGCTGCAGTCGCTCCGCCCGCTCCGCCGCTCGCATCCGTCGAGTCACTACAGGCGGACATGGTTGCAACCATCGCCCCGAGCGCACCCAAAGCCAGAAATCCTGCCAAACAAGCTGCTAATCCACGCATCTATTCTTCCTCCTATAAAGCCCAAGAGAGACGGTAGGCCGCCTCGCTCGCTCACGTCAACGAGCCGAGCCCAATAGGGTAATCGCTCTGACTACATCTGAGCAAAAGAATGAACGTGAGTGCACCATGGCCGCAATTGCATGCCAGCCCGCAGCGCTACTTGGACGGAGACGAACCGTTGGCCGGCGGAGGATCGACAGCGCCACCGACGCGCTTCTTCGGATCGTAGGTCAGTCCGTTCTTGCTCGCGTCCCAACCAGGCGATGGTCCGTCGGTCGTAACGCCTTCATGAAGCTTGTCGGCCGGGCCGCGTCGATCGGCGCCCACCGTGTCGCCGTCCGCGGTGGTCGGCGCTGGTGGCGCGTAGTCGAGCGTTGGAGAGCGAAGCGGCGCCGCGCTGTTGTTTTGCGCACAGCTGATGAGCACGGAGCAGCCGAGAATACTCGAGAAAAATCTGCCCATGGAGCGAAGCGTACCACGCAGAATTGCCCACGCGAGCAGCGCGCCACGATGCCAGAAGTATCTGCAATTTAGAGGTTCGCGCTATGTTTCCGAAAGATACGCGCGCCGGTCGCCGCGTAGCGAATTGCATCGCGCAAACGTCGAATGTCGACCGGCTTCTCGAGCGCGCGGCCGCCCACCCGGCGCAAGAATTCCGCAACCTGGTTGATCGTGCCGGCACCAGTAATGAAGACGAAACGATGACGCCACGTCGGATCGAGGTCGAGCGCGCGCCGATAAAATTCCATGCCGTTCATCCCCGGCATCATCAAGTCGGTGACGACGACATCCGGCGGCTCGGGAGCACTGATGCGACGCATCGCCTGATCGGCCGAGGTCAGGTATTCGCCGACCACTTCGTCACTGCTGAGCGCTCGTCGGTAGCCGGTGAGCACCGCGAGATCGTCGTCGAGGAACAATGCAGTCGGCACGACCAAGCGGATCGTGCCGCTATCGCGCTGCGGTGGAGGCGCGCTCGCACTCGCCAGCGCTCCAACGCCATCCGGCGGCGCGATCGAACTCGAGCGAAACGGCCGACTGCTCGGTGGTACGCCAGAAAGCGGCTCTTCGGCGGGCGTTTCGACTCGAATCCGCGCGCTGGATACGCTGTCGTCGCCGGCAAGAATCGACGCCACGCGCTGGGCACCGAGCGAGTCTTGCTCCAAGAAGCCGCGTACTTGACGCACGAGCTCCGTCTGCACGCCCGTCTTTTGAATGAAGCCGTGCGCTCCCGCAGCCAATGCCTTCATGCGCAGCGCGTTCGCCGGCAAACTCGAATAGAGCACCACGAGCGTGCCGCGAGTCGCGCGCGTTCGCCCCAAGACATCAGCCAACGAATCGCCGGTCATGTTCGGCATATTCACGTCGACTAACACCAGGTCTGGGCGCTCGTTCAGAACCGTGACCACCGCGCCAGTCGGGCGGTCGAGAGTCACCACCCGAAATCCCGCTTGTTCGAGCGTGGCACGCGTCGCTTCGAGCACGACAGCGTTGTCGTCAATCACCAGGATGGTGCGCGCGCTGCTGTACCTCATGTCTACGACCCGCACTCACACTCGTACACGACTAATGAAGCGGCCGCGCTTCGCTCGAAGTTGATGGCCGGTGCGAAGATCGTTCGCTTTTCGGCGGGAGGCAGCGCGCCTTCCAGCATCAGTGCAGCGTTGTAACCGGGGCATTTTCACCAATAATTTCCGCATCTAACAGCTCAGTTCCTGGCTTGACCGAAAGCAGGTTTGCGGGTCGTATCGCGCGATGCGTCTCGCCCTCTGGTTCACCATTTTCGCCACGTCCGTCCCGTTGTGGGCCTGCACTCCACAAGCCGCCCAGCCCGCCAAGGCGCCAACCCCCGAGCCGGCGAAGAGTGACTGGAAGCAGGTCGAGCCGACCAAACAGAAGGTCCCGATCGTCGCGGAGCCCGCGGGCGTCCCTGCCGCGCCCGACGGCTGCAAAGAGTACCTCGCGCATTCGAACGAAACCTGCAAGACGCCGACCGCGACCAGCGATGCCTCTCGCGAGGCGTTGGCTCGAGCGTTGGCGGCCAGCGCACCGCTCGAACGCGATGCGCAGCTCGTCTGTTTGGAAAACGAGAGCAGCTTGCCGCCCGGATTGGTGCGCGCGCTCCGTGCCGAGCTCGCTCCCGTTGGCTGTGGCGACGTGCTTGCCATGCCCTTCTTGGAACCACGCCGCGCGGAGCTGGACCGAAGCATCGAAGACACGCTAATCGCCCTGGCTGCAGGAGGCAGGCTCGCGCGCCTGGTGCAACAGGCTCCAGAGCTCTCGCCGCCCTTCGATAAACCTCATTTCATGGACTTCTTCCAGAGCACGCTGAAGCCCTGGATCGTCACGCAGGCGCAGGCGATTCACGAACTTTCGCTGTCGGGTGCACGCCTTTCGGCGTATGCGAAAGGCATCGTCGCGATCGAAGCAGGCTTGGCGGATATGCGCTTCGTGTCGGTAGTGCGCAAAGTGGCGCTGCCCAAAGAAATGAATGACGACGCCGAGGTCCGTGAGACCTACTACGCCGCGCTGGACGAAGCCCTCGAACCGCGCAAAGCGCGCGGTCGCGATGCCGCTTTGGTCGGGCTGCGCGAGTTCGCGAGCATCGGTATTTTGGCCGACGCACGCGTCGAGCGCGCACGCGCATTGTTGTCGGAAGTGTACGCCGGACGACGCATCGACGCGCTCGACAAGCTGCTGCTGCCTCCTTTGTCACCCGCTGCCGACGATACGACCGAGCGCAAACTGGCGCTTCGTCTACCCACGTTTTACGCGGGCACTTTGCTCGCCACGAGCGCGCTCGACGCGCCGCTCTTGCGAGCGCTTTTGGAACGCGGGCTACCGCGGGCGCTAGCGGCGCAATTGGATCCTTCGAAGCTCGACGACACTCAGCGCGATTTTTTCGTCCGCGCGCTGATCGAGCGAGGGCGGCGCTACTTCAGGGCCGAGGATTTTGCGCTCGCTGCGCGGCTCAGTGCCAGCGACAAGCCCCGCGCTGAACGCGCGCTGTACCACGCGCTCGCCAGCAGCCTGCAAAACGGGCCGCGCGACGCGAGCGAATTGATCCTGCGCGGTCCGCAATTGCCGACTGGCGCCATGCAAGTCGCCGAGCTCGACGGCCTGGCAAGCGAAAAGAACAACCCGAGCGCGCCATTAGCCGCGTTCGACGCTGCGTATCTGCTGGGGCTCGCGCCTCCCCAAAACGATGCCAAGTTCTGGGAAGCGCTCGCCAAACGCTACGACTCCGCCGCGCGCGCGCTCAAGGATCCCGCGCAAAAGCGAGTCGCACACGACGCGAGCGCGGCGGCCAAAGAAACCGCTCGCGCGCTCACCAGCAACAAGAGCCCCCAATTGCCGCAAAGCAATTAGACGCTTCGGCCCTCAAATGCCTGCGCTCGCGACTCGCGACAGGCCACGCAAGAACTGGTCGATCACGGCGTTTAGCTTCTGATCGATCTCCGGCTCCAACTGAACGTCACCGCTCTCGAGCACGGTGATTTGCTTATCGAGCAAGAACAGGCCGTTCACGACGTGCAGCGGATCCAGCGAACTGAGCACCGGGCGAAGCGCGTAATCGATCGCGAGCACGTGTGCGATGGATCCGCCCGTGGCCAGCGGCAGCACGACTTTGCCGCGTAAGCCAAATTGCGGCAGCACGTCCAAAAACGTCTTGAGTAAGCCAGAGTACGCAGCCTTGTACACCGGCGTCGCTACGACGATGCCGTCCGCAGCCGCGACCCGCGCCGTGGCCTCCACGATGCTCGGCGCATCGAAGCGGGCGTGCAGCAAATCCGCGGCCGGCAAACTACGTACGTCGAGCAGCGAGGCTTGAACGTCGCTCGCGGTGATGCGCGCGGCGATCGAACGCGCCACTCGCTCGGTGCGCGAAGTGCTCGATGGGCTACCGGAGATGATTAGGACTGAACTCATGGTGTGTTCTTCTGTGCACTCTACACCCAAATAGTCGGACCGCCACTATAATAGACAGATCAGGACGCGCGGTGTCGCGGACGAAGGAGAGGGACTAACCGCCGAGCCGCAGAGGCCGCGGAGATCTGAGAAAGAGGGAATTGGGGGGTTCCTCTAATCGCGGTTTGCGGTGTGACGACGTGCGCTTCGATGTTTGATTGGGAACCCCAAATCTCCCTCAGATCTCTGTGCCCTCTGCGGCTCGGCGGTTCCCCCCTCAGGGAACGCGGTCCGCCAGATTAACTTGCGGGCCGACTCCGCCGTTCACGAGGGCGTGCACGAGCTGGCTCGCCAAGTGGTTCAAGATCACCTCTGGTACATGGACGAGCACCCGGCACACGCCAATGACTTGGCTGCGCACCGTCTCTCCGGTGCGGTGCTGCTCAGCGGCAAGCTCCGACCCTTCCCCGTCGTTGCCCGGCAGGTGCTCAGTCTGTTGGGTCACGATGACTACCGCACCGCCGACTTGGAGGGGTTGATTTTGAAGGACCCCGCACTCTCGGCAACCTTCTTGCGGATCGCCAATTCCGCGCTCTACCGTACCTTGGTTCCGTGCGAGAGCGTGCTCATGGCTTGTGCACGACTCGGACGCAACACCGTGCGCGAGATCGTGATCGGTGTCGCGACGATGGACATGTTTCGCGATGTGAAGAGTCGTGGTGCCACGATTCGCAACCATTGCGCGGCCACCGGCGCGATCGCTCGAGCTCTCGCGGACCAATGGCGATTGCGTTCCGGGGACCAGCTATTCCTCACTGGCCTTCTTCACGACATCGGCAAGCTGCTGTGCATGCAGGCCGGCATCGAGTCGTACGACGGCTTGCCACCGGCCGCGCTGGATTCACCCGACCGCTTGCACTTGGTCGAGCGCGATCGCCTCGGCTACGACCACGCGGTGCTCGGCGCGCACGTGCTTTCGAACTGGAAAATTCCCCCACAGATCGCTCAAGTCGTTGCTTGGCACCATCAGCCGGAGCGCGCCTATGCGGGCGGGGGTACGGTGGGCATGCAAGTCGCTCTGGTGCGTCTGGCAGACCGGCTCGAGTATCATTTGCGTCACGATTCCGCGGTGAACGAAGGCGCGATCGAGGAGCTATCGAATTCGCTCGAGGCCCGCCACGTGGGCTTCAGCGCTGCGGATTTGCGCGCCAACTGGGCATCGATGATCGACGCGCGGGACGAAGTGTTGGCGCTGTTCCGGTGAATCTGTAGGCTCTCGCGCATGACGCGCCGAGCCTCGTTCCTCAAACTCCCACCCTGCCTGCTGCTCGCCTCGAGCCTCGCTGCTTGCTCGGAAGGTGACGCCCAAAAATCCTGGAACGAACTCAGTACCTGCCTCGCCGGTTCAGCCGCCCAAGGGACGCTCGCAGTTCGAGTTGCACAGCTGCGCTCAATCGCGCTCGCCAACACGACGACCTCGTCCCAAAAGTCAGGCTGGCCGGCGCGCTGTGCGGGTGCGGCGGACGATCTCTATGCAGCCCTCGGCACGAGTACCGAGGGCGCGATGCTCAAGCGCAAGCTGCACGAACGCCTCGCGTGTGGTGACAACAAGGGGACGTGCTCACTGCCTACCGACAGCTCATTGATCTCGGTCGCGACCGAACTCTGGGAGTCCGCGTCCAGCGCAGGCTTGAAAACCGAAGCCGCGGCAGGCGTACCAGCTCCGCACGCCGCGCCGCCCCCACTCCTCAGCGCGACCACCTGGAAAAGCTTCAGCGACAAACCGCTGAGCCTGGTCGGACCACTGCTCACTCCCGATGGCCGTGCAGTCGTGTTGCTCAAACCGAGCGAAGGTCGCGGCAAACCCCGCGGCTGCGAATTTTCGGCTGGATTCAGACAGGTGAGCTGCTTCGATGCGCATGCGGACGTGCCCGAGTTGCCAGCCCAGACTATCGATCTCGTGGCTAGCTCGAGCGGCGTATTTGCCGCAGGCCTGACCGAAAAAGGGCTCGCCGCGTACGACCTGAAGAGCGGACAAAAGTCCGATGTGCGCGGGCTCGGCGCCCTGCGTTTGACGCGGGACGGGCTGGCCGTCGAACGCGGCGACAAGGACGAGGGGTATCAGGTCACACTGCTCACCGCAGGCAAAGCTGGCAAAGCAAGCAAGCTGCCGAACGCAACGCCGCTCGGAGATCCACTGTCGCTCGGCAATCAGGTCGTCTACCTGCAGCAAAGCGAAGGCGGGAGCGCATTGGTCGCCAAGTCATTGGTTGGCGGACGGCTCAAAGATGCGCACGTCGAAGCCGGTGCGTTCTCGGGCGCACTGCACGGGTGTCGCAAAGACGGCGCGCTGGGCGTCGCCGCTTTTGGCCCCCGCGCAGGACTCCACAACGCGAAAGCCACCGCCGGTGACGGCAAGACTCAATTCACCGCGACGCTGTTTCAAGGCGACACTTGGAGCAAGCCCAGCTCGGTCACAATGCCGTTCGCGCGCGGCATCGATTCCGATCTGGTCTGTACCAAGAGCGGCGCGAGCGTCGCCTACGCGCAGTCAGTGCCCGACGGAGCGCTAGTCGGTCGCATCGACTGCGACGCGAAAGGCTGCCAAGAAAGTGAAGTGAAGCTGCCCGATATCGAGAGCAAGTGGTGGTGGGCCGTCGGACCATTGGGGGACAAGCTGCTCGTGATGTGGCGCTCGAGCTTGGGCGAAACCCGCTTGCGGCTGGCTCCCCTCGCCGCGCTGCCGACGACCAAGGACATCATCGTGTTCGACGCGCCAGACTTTGGCGGTCCGAACGCCGGCGAACTCAGCACGCTCTACACGAACGACGACGCGCTGCTGATTTTTCGCGGAGAAAAGCCGGTGGCGGTCCACGTCGCCGCCGACGGCGCGGTGCACGTCGTGGCTCCCTGACACGAACGCTCAGCGCACTTTGCGGCGATATGCCGTCGCGAGCGCGTCGGCATACTCGTTCCAGCGATTGCCGGAGTGTGCCGCAATCCAGCGCAGCTCGAGCTCGGGGCGGCGTTTGCAGATACCGTATAGCTCTTGCACGAGCTCGAGATTCTTAATCTCGCCGCCCTTGCGTTTCCAGCCGCGCGCCTCCCACCCCTTCGCCCACTCATTGATGGTGCTGACGCACAATTGGCTGTCGGTATAGAGCACCGCCTTCTTCCCCTCGGGCACGAGCGCGCAGCCGTTGATCAGCGCGCTGAGCTCCATGCGATTGTTGGTCGTGTGCGGTTCGTGCCCCCACAGCTCACCCACAATTTGGTTTTCCGCCACGTAAACGGCGCCCCACCCACCCGGGCCCGGGTTGGGCTCCGCCGCGCCATCGGTGAACACGCCGTCTACCGGGCCGCTCGTGTACTTGGCGAGCACCTCGGCCACGTTCAGGTTTTCTTCGCGCGAGCCGGAGGACGGACGAGTGCCGCGCCCACGCGAGGAGGGCACCTTCTTGTTGGTCGTTTGCGCGCTTTGCTTCTTGCACGACAGACAAAGCTTGGGCTGCCAACCGGGATACTTGGCTAGCGTGGCCTCGGGGACCGCAAACTCTTTTGCGCAACTCTGACAAGCGAAACTGGGCACCGCGCGGGTGTAGCACACTGTTCGCGTGAATCAGAATCTAGCCGAATTCCAAAGCTCGGTTAGCTCGGCGACCAGGAAATCTCGAAACGCGGTGACCGACGCGGACGGGAAGCGCGTGGACGGACTGACCACCTGCAGCCCGTTGCCGCTGATGGAGTACTCCGGGAGTAAGCGGACTGGCATGGGCGTCGTCCCACGCGCCGCCGCGAGGCGCACGGCGAAGGTCGGCAAAAGCGCAATACCGACACCCGCCGCGACCGCTTGCTGGACGAAGCCCATTTCATCCGCATTGAGCGGGCCGCGCACCGTCACTCGCTCGACCCCTCGAGGGCCCGTCAAGTGCCACTCACATTTGCCATTCTGGCCATGAAACAATACGCAATCATGATTGGCGAGATCAGCCACCGCCTTCGGTCGGCCGCGTCGACGCAAGTACGAAGCTGATGCGAACAGGCCCAAAGAATCAGTGCCAATCTTCCGTACGACCAAGCTCGAATCAGCCAGCTTCCCAGCACGCAATGCCAAGTCAAAACCTTCCGCGACGAGATCGACGTAGCGCGAGGTGAGCGAGATTTCGACGTGCACTAGCGGATACTTGCGCACGAAGCGCGCAACCATGTCACCGAAGTGCAAGCTGCCCATGTCAGAGGGTGCGCTCATGCGCACGGTTCCGCGTGGTTCAGCGCTGAGATTGGTCGCCGCCGAAGCGGCTTCCTCCAAGCCGGCAAGGGCCACGCGAGCACGTTCGTAATAGGCCTGTCCCGCTTCCGTGAGACGCAACTTGCGAGTCGTGCGTTGCAAGAGCCGCACGCCGAGTTCGTCCTCCAAGCGGGTCACTGTTCGACTGACCGAGGATTTGGGCAGACCCAAATGCTTGGCGGCGGCAGTGAAGCTCTCGAGCTCGACGACGCGAGCGAAGACCGCCACGTGGTTCAAATCCATTGTTGCTCTGGTAGCAACTATTCTTTGCTCGTGCCACGTCTACCCCAGTCGGGCGCAACAATTAAACTCTTCGACAACAGTTTAGAGGAGAAAATCGTATGTCGAGCATCAGCAGCAAGCTTCCCGCTATCGCCCGTGTGATTTTGGGGCTCACGTTTTTTGTGTTCGGTTTGAACGGGTTTCTGCACTTCTTGCCGCAACCGCCCATGAGCGGCCCGCCCGCCAACTTTGCCGGCGCGCTGTTTGCGACGGGTTACATGTTCCCGTTGATCAAGGGTACCGAAGTCGCCGCGAGCGTGCTCTTGCTTTCGAACCGCTACGTTCCGCTCGCGCTCGCGCTCCTGGCGCCGGTGGTGGTGAACATCGTGGCGTTCCACGCTTTCTTGGCGCCGGCTGGGTTGGCCTTGCCAATCATCGTGCTCGCCCTGGAGTTGTATCTCGCGCGCAGCTACCGAGATGCGTTCGCACCCATGCTGCACGCACGCACCGAGCCGCACTCGTCCACGCCGGCCTCCGGTCGCAGCCGAGTTCCCGCACACGCGAGCTGAAAACAGCCATCTGATCATCGGACGCGCACCCGCTCGAGCTCGACTCGCGCGGGTGTTTGCGCGCACGTTTGGTCAGGTATCGAGACGGAACGCGCGATGCGCCCAAGCGTGCGCGCTGGTGACGATAGCGATGAGCGCGATCGCGCCACCCAGAGCACCAGGCAAGACGGACAGCTCGAACGTGTCGGACATCAGGAACAACTGGAGCGAGAGCGGCACCGAAATGTTCGCTGAGTTGAGGACGCCCGCCGCCATGGCGCCGACCACCACACTAGCGACTGCGCCAAACACGCCCAGAACTACGGATTCCCACAAAAACACCCGCCCAGCTCGGTTGCGCAGCTTGCCTGCACGCAACCCGCTAGCGCTCTTCCGGGCGCGCGCGACGATCCGCCTACGCTTCATCTGGGTTACCTGGTCTGCATGTGAGTGGGGTGGAGTAGAGTGATGTGGGGTGGCGTGGCTCAGCGGTCTTCGTCGAAGGCAGCTTCGATGTCATGGACGGCCTTGTCGATCACATCGCCGATCTTCTTGAGAGTCTTGGGTGTCAGTTGGCCACGTCCGCCAGCCCGCTTCAGGGTTTTGAACAAACGGCCGAGCCGCTTCATGATGTCGCCGAAGTTCTCGACGTAGCTCTCCCAAGAGTCGTCCTCGAAGCGCTCGTAGAAGTCTGAAACCTCGTCGCGGTGCTCGTGCAGATCGGTGCGCCCCGCCTCAGTGATTTCATACACTTTGCGGTTGTCTTGCTCGATCACGCGGGCGTGGCCGAGCTCTTCGAGCATCTGCAGCGTTGGGTAAATGACACCAGGGCTCGGGCGGTATGAACCACCACTCCGCTCCTCGATGACTTGAATGACTTCGTAGCCGTGGCGCGGACGTTCGGAGAGCGCGTCGAGCACGAGGTAGCGCACGCCGCCACGCTCCGCGCGGGGCGGAGGTGAGCCGAACCAGTCACCCCAAGACGGATTCCGACCGCCGCCGCCCGGGGGTCCAAACGGGCCACGCGGACCAAACGGCCCTCGCCGCCCTTGGCTGTGACTGTGGCCATGCGACCAGAACTCCGAGCGGTCTAAGAACGCTCCCTGGTTGTGCCTGAAATGTGTGTGGTGATGCATTTTTATGTCTGATTTCTTGTGGTTACGGATGGGGTCGTTTTTGGTGTTCGGCATCGGGGTGATGCGCGATACATCGTAACGATATGACTAATAGATACATCTATAGGAACAGTCGTGCAAGGGGCCCGGGGAATTTTTGGGGGTTGGGGCAGCGAGCGGCGGAACTTTGGTCACCGAGGTGACGGTTGGGGGTATGAGCAGGCGCGGAGGCTCCCGAATGCTCATCGATCAGATCAAGGCGCGCATGTTCCAGGCCATCAAGGCAGGGGCCCACGTCGAAAAGGAGATCCTGCGCGTGGCCGTGGGAGAGATCACGACTGACGCTGCTCGTGCTGGTCGCCAAGGCAACGACGAAGAGGCCATGGCGATCTTGCGTAAGTTGCTGAAGTCGAACGAAGAGACGCTGGCAGCCACGACCGACGCCGAGAAGCGCGCAGTGCTGACACAGGAAATGGAAGTCCTGGCCACGTATTTGCCGAAGAGTCTCAGTGTCGACGAGATCGTGCAGGCGCTCGCGCCGGTAGCGGTGCCGATCAAGGCCGCTGGCAATGACGGACAGGCCACAGGCATCGCTATGAAGCAGTTGAAATCCGCAGGCCTCACCGTGAATGGCAAGGACGTGGGCCTGGCGATCAAGGAGCTGCGAAAACCCCAGTGATCGTGCGCGCGGCGACTTGACGATCGCGGGCCTAACCGGCAGGTTGGTGCGATGCGCGCCGCCCCTCATAAAACGGATTCGGTCGTGCTGGTCACGGGCGCAACCGACGGCATCGGCAAGGAAACCGCGTTGGAACTCGCGCGCCTAGGGGCGCGCGTGATCATTCACGGGCGGAGTGAAGCGCGTGTGGCCGCAGCTTATGAGGAGCTGCAGAGTGCTTCGGAAGCGCCGCCGCCCTCGCCGGTGATCGCCGACTTTGCGTCGCTGTCACAGGTGCGTGCGCTCGCGCTCGAGCTGGCGCGCCGCGGACTGCCGATCGATACGCTGATCAACAACGCGGGCGTGTACATGAAGCGTCGTGAGCTCAGCGCCGAAGGCATCGAGCTCACGCTGGCCGTGAATCACTTCGCGCACGTGTTGCTCACGCATTTGCTGCTGGAGAGCGCGGTCGGACAATCGCTCACGCGCATCATCAACTTGAGCTCGATCGCGCACACGCGCGCCCACATCGATCTCGATGACATCGACAACACTCGAACTCCGTTCGACGACTATCAGGCTTACGCGACGTCCAAGTTTGCCAACGTCCTTTTCACCGTCGAGCTCGCCCGCCGTTTGGAAACGCGTGGCGTGAAGGTCAACGCCGTTCATCCAGGCGTGGTCTCGACCAAGTTGCTCCAGACCGGCTTCGAAATGCGCGGCCCGGATTCGCTCGGCAAGGGCGCGCGGAGCTCGGTCATGCTCGCGATCTCACCGGAATACGCCCACATTTCCGGGGCGTATTTCGTGGAGGGACGCGAGAGCCACATGCATCGACGCGCGAGTGACGAGGAGTTGGCCGCGCGTTATTACGAGCTCTCGGCCGCGCGTGTGGGCGTCAAATCGCTGCCCATCTAGAGCGCCGATCGGCGCTCTAAACGCTCGAGCGCCGCGCGCGCTTCCTAGCTGCGCGCGCCAGTGCGTCATCGATCAAGATGGTCATGAGCTCGGCAGCGGGCACGCCGCTCGCTTGCCACAGCTTCGGAAACATCGAGATCGCGGTGAAGCCGGGCAGCGTGTTGATTTCGTTGACGTACCAAGCACCGCCCTTGTCCAAGAACAAATCCACGCGTGACAGGCCGTCGCACTCCAGCGTTTGGAAGGTCGCGAGCGCGAGACGCTGGACCACCTCGATTTGTTGGGGGGTGAGGTCCGCGGGGATCTTGGTGTGCACTCCGGAACCGTCGACGTACTTGGCGGCGTAGGAATAATAGCCGTCCGGGTGATCGATGGTGATTTCGCCGGGCACCGACGCGCGCGGTCGATCGCCGCCGAGCACGGCACACTCCACTTCGCGCGGGTGGTCGAGGCCAGCCTCGACCACCAATTTGTCGTCGAATTCGAAGGCGTGTTCGAGCGCGGGCGTGAGCTCCGCGGCACTCTTCACACGACTGACTCCCACCGAGGAGCCCAAGTTCGCCGGCTTCACGAACTGCGGAAAGCCGAGCCGCGCGAGGCGCGTGAGCGTCGCTTCGCGCGCGGTGAGCCACTCGTTTCGGCGCACGGTCTCGTACGGCAGTACGGGCAAACCGGCTTGAAGCAAGAGCCGCTTCATCACGTCCTTGTCCATTCCCACCGCCGAGCCGAGAACGCCCGCCCCCACGTACGGCAGGCCCGACAATTCGAGCAACCCTTGGACCGTGCCATCTTCACCCATCGGACCGTGCAAGACCGGGAAAATGACGTCCGCGCCGAGCGAGGTCGCCGAGTCCACGCGCTGTAGAGCTTTGCCCTCTCCGGCCGGATGCGGCGCGAGCAGCACGCCGGGCATCGACTGATTCAGCTTCACGAGGCGCGGATCACGCGCGGCGTTGAGCAACAACGCCTCTTCTTGCAACAGCCAACGGCCGCTCTTGTCGATGCCAATCAAGATTGGCTCATACTTGTCACGGTCGAGCGACTCGACCACGAATCGCGCTGAAAGCAGCGAGATCTCATGCTCGGCCGATCGTCCACCGAACAGAACCGCCACGCGAAGCTTGGAACTGGAAACCATGCCCCAAACTAGATCAGCCCGACGGCGGCTCCAAGAACAGAGCGCGCGTCTTGCTCGGGGGCACGCCGCGTGCTGTCCTTCGCCGGGATGTTGGACGCGCTCATCATCGGTGGCACGGGACTGATCAGCACCGGCATCGTCAAACACCTGCTGGCGCGCGGAGCTCGAGTCACGACCTTCAACCGCGGACGCCGTGAACGGACCTTGCCCGATGACGTGCGGCAAATCGCAGGTGATCGCGCGGACTCGGGCGCTTTCGTGGCGGCTTTTGCCGAGCGCCGCTTCGACGTCGTCTACGACATGATCTGCTTTTCGCCCGAACAAGCCGAGGCCAGCGTGCGTGCCTTCAGCGGGCGCTGCGCTCAGTTCGTGTTCTGCTCGACGGTGTGCACGTATCGCGTGAACACTCCGCCGGGTGTTTTGATCGACGAAGACTGGCCGCAGGAGCCGGTCACCGAGTACGGGCGCAACAAGCTCCTCTGCGAGCACCGCTTTCGGCAAGCTGCCGACAGCGGCGCGTTCGAGCTCACGATCGCTCGCCCGAGTCATACCTACGGTCCAGGTGGCTCCCTGATCGACCAACAGGAGTTCGATAGCGGCACTTGGGACCGCGTCGCGCGCGGGTTGCCTGTGCTGATCGCGGGCGACGGACTCGGCCTGTGGCAATCCACGCATCGCGATGACTGCGGCAAATTCTTCGCTTACGCGGCTCTGACTGCGCGCACGTTCGGGCAAAGCTACAACGTGACCCGCGATCAGGTGCTGACTTGGCGCGACTACTATCGTGAAGTGGCGAGCGCGCTCGGCACCCGGGCAAAGCTGATCTTCGTGCCTGCGCGTTGGCTCATCGCGCAAGCTCCGAAGCGCTTCGCGTTCCTCGCGGAAACGAGCCAATTTCACGGCGCCTACTCCTCGGCCAAGGCCAGGGCCCATGTGCCCGAATTCCGCGCCGAGATCGACCTGGAAGCGGGCGCGCGCGAGACATTCGCCGACATGCGGCGCCGCGGCGCGTGGCGAGACAGTGGCACGGACTCGCCCTATCAGCGCATCGTCGAGCGCGCGTTGGCCTTGGGCTTCGAAATCGAGCAGGCCTAGAGCGCCGACCAACCATCGGCGCTCTAGAGCGCTCGATACAAGTCCAAGAAGGCCCGAGCCGCCTTGGGCAAACTCGCTTGCCAGTCGTTTGCAGCGGAGTGATCGGCGCCGTCGCTGACGTACTTCGCACAAGCGAAGGGCACACTCTCATTGAGGCAAGCCTTGGCCAACGCATAGGCTTCCATATCGATCACGTCACAAGCCAGGCCCGACACGCCAGTCTCGAAGCGATCGCCCGTGCCGCAGACGCCCTCGGGCAACCCTTGAAAGACCGCGGGAAAGGCTAGCGTCGCAGGCAGCGCCTCGAACGGCGTTTCGCCGAGCGCGAAGCCGAGGCCAGTGACGTCCATGTCGCGCTGCACGAACTGACGGCACGCAACCACGCTGCCTGTCGCCAGAGTCCGACTGCCTGCGGTACCGAAATTCACGACAAGATTCGGCAAGGCATCTTGGGCGCGTAGCGCCGCGAGCCGGCGCGCCAAGCCAAGCGCCGCGTTGACCTTGCCGAGGCCCGTATAGAGCACGCTCACACCGGCCTGCTCGAACAGCCCTTGGCCCTCGATCTCCAAGGCGATCACCACGAGGGGCAACTGCTCAGCCATAGTGGATCACCGTCCGCGCCGACAGATCACGCCAGGAAAAGTCCTTGATCAGCCCAATGTCGATCAGCACGCCAATGCCGGTTACAGAGTAGCCTGCAAGCTCGCACAGCGGTGCTGCGGCGAGCAGCGTGCCTCCGGTGGCGAGTACGTCGTCGATCAACAGCAAGCGACCGCTGCCCGGCTGCATTTCGAGCACGCCCGCGCCGTACTCCAGGTCATACGCAATATCGACGACCGGTGGGGGCAGTTTGCCCTTCTTGCGCACCGGGACGAACCCTTTACCGCGAAGGATGGCCAACGCAGACGCAAGCACGAAGCCGCGCGACTCGATGCCCGCTACCGCGTCGAAGCCCGCCCATTCCTCCGCGCTGAACAGGCCGTCGAGTGCCCGCACCGTGTCGGCGAAATGCGACCGCAACAGCGGACTGATGTCGCGGAACAGGATCCCGGGGCTCGGGAAATCAGGCACGTCGACGACGTGGCGCGCAAGCTCGTTCATTGCGGGAACTTAGCCACGACTCGGCCGGGGGTGGAAGGCTCAACTTGGGCGGCGGCAGCGGCAAGGTCGACGCGCAATACCGCCTGCGAGCTAGAAAACTCGACATGGCTGCATCCCGATCTCGGCGCCTGGCCGAGGCTGAACCGCTAGCGTTTTTTCTTGGGAATGAGGGCGCGCAAGCGATCCGCCTGCGGGCTGTCAGGATGAGCGGCAACGAAGTCCGCCGCGGCCTCCCTGGCGCGCGAACGCTCACCGCGAGCGGCGAGTGCTTCGATTTCGAGCACGCTTGCTTCCGTCAAGAAGACGCCGTTCGGCCAAGTGGCTCGGTAGTGCGCAATCTCGCCCAAGACTGCGGATGGGTCGCCGCCAGCGAGGGCGACCCGAGCGCGATCCAACGATTGCACTTGCGCGGCGAGTGACGAGTCAGCGGATGCTCGCGCGGGTGCAGCAGCCGGGACAGGTGCAGCAGCGGCGTGCGCGGCTCGCCGAGCCGGCGCGACCGCGAACGAGCGGGGCGTGGTCAACGCCGTTCCCTGTCCGACGCTCCTCGTCGCGGTCGAACTTGCTGCGACAGCGACGCTCGCCGCATCGCCAAGTTTCGCTGGCTTGGACAATGCCGCGGGCGCATGCGCTGAAGCGCTCGCACGCGAAGGCTCGCCGGCGCGCGCTGGAAGCGCCGACGCGACTGCGCCTGCAGCCCGCGCCACCCCCGGTGCGTGGACGACCGCGCCTGGAGGCACCGGCTTGGCCGGCTCACCACGCAACAGCAGCGTGCCAGCACCTACCAGCAAAGCTCCAGAAAATCCGAACACGAGCTTCGCGGTCAACGAACCCGACCAGCGCGCGGCGCCGGCGGCGCCTGCAGCACCGAGCACCGCCGCAGCCGGCAACGAAGCGCCGACGCCGACGCCGATCCCGACACCGAGCGCCGAGGCAACCTTGGCATAGGCTTCCGGAGACGGGCCATCCGACTCCGCCGAGCCGAGCAGCGCGCGAGTGAACTCGTCTTCCAACGGCGGCAACGAACTGCGGCTCATCGCGCCACTCCTCGCGGGTTGAGCCGAGCCTTGAATTTGAGCGCCGCGCCTTCGAAGGCCTCACGAGCGCGCCTCAAACGCGAAGCAACGGTGCCGATGGGAATGCTCAGCAGTTCCGCAATCTCGGGCGAAGACATGCCCTCGAGTTCGTACAGCACGAAGCACACGCGCAGGTCGTCGGTCAGCTCGTCCAGCACGCGGTCGAGCAATTGACGCAGGCGCTTTTGGTCGAGCAACGCCTCTGCGTTGGGTCGAGGGTCCACCCCCTCGGGCATACTGTCGTCTTCGGCGCACTCGCGGCGAGCCCCGAGAGCGCGTCGCGCGTTCGCGGCCACGCGCACCGCGCTCGCCAACAGGAACGCGCGCTCACTCCCGGGCGCGATGTCAGACAAGCGACGCGCGGCGATGATGAACACTTCCTGCGCCGCGTCATCCGCACTGTTCTCGGGGACTCCGAAGCGGCGGACGATCCGCCAAACATCGCGAAAGTGCGCGCGCAACATCTCGGCGACGCGCGCGTTGTCGAGCTGTGCGGCCGCGGCTGCCGCGCAAGTGAGCCGCGGGCCGGAAACCGGCTCGGAAGTACGGCGCCGCTCAGCCTCCCCCAGCGCGCTAGCGGCCGACGAGCCCGCCCCCTCGTCGAACCCCGCCCTCGCCAGTGCCATCTCTGAGCGCATCGCCTTCGTCATGGTCCATGTGAAGCCGGGGAAAGATCGATCACTGGAAGCGGTACGATAACCCGATCCGGCCTAAAAGGCCCGTCGCCGGTGGGGTGAAGACGCCGCTGAAAGAGCTGCGGTTCAGCGGCACGGTCAGCCCGCCATCGAGCTGAAAAGACAGGACTTCCGCGAAAGACGCTTCGGTGCGCAAAAACGTGCCGATCGCGGTCCAGGTCTTGGTTTCGGACTTACCGTCCACTTCACCACCCAGGAATCCGCCATCAAAGAACGCGCAGGGCCGGATGAACAGAGGCGTCTCCTCGGGCCAGCGAGCGGGGCAGAGCGCAAAACGGAAGGTGAACCAATCGAAGGTGGTGGTCGCGCCATCGCTGATTTGAGGGCTCGACGTGATCGCGCGAATGGCCGACAGAGACAGCAGCGGACGCCAAGCGGAACCTGGATAGCCCTCGGCGTCCAAGGAGACGCTGAAGCCGTAACCGGGGTTGGGCGCAATCGCGCTTTCGAAGCCAACTCCCGCGCCGATCCCAAAGGTCCATCGCTCTTTCGGGTCGGGCGGCGGCGCTAAGAATTCAGGAGCCGGTTCGTCAGGCACGTGCCGCAAAACGTGCTTCGTCGGGCGTGGTGCTGGGGGCGCCTTGTCGTCCCAAGGTTGATTCGGATCGGCGGCAAGTGCCGCGATCAACGCCAGCGCCGTGACGACGTCCGTGCAGGTCGGACCGCGCACTTCACGCACCATTTCACGACCGTCCGGCGAGCGCGCGGTCAGCCGCCCCGTGGCGTCGCCCCCGTGTTCAGCGAGTTCGGCATAGAAGCCGAGCGCGGGCTCGGCCCCTTCCGCCAAGCGCAGTCCAGGCGCGCGAGTCTGAATTTGTCGCGCAAATTCCGCGGCGTCCGGGCATGCGCCGTCCGCCCAATACTCCAGACGAAAAGCCTGACCGTGCTTGGCAGCGTGGGCCGGCAGCGCAAAGCACACGAGCGTTAGCCCCAACGCCCAGCTGCCCCCGATTGCCCCGCGCTTCATGGCTACTCAGTCGACCGTTCGGTTTCGGGCGCCGCATCATCCAGTTGCACGACCATCGTGGCAACACCTCGCGCGACCGAGTGCAGGTGAAAGCCAAAGCGCTCGTACAGCAAACGCGCCACGTTCTCGATCTCGACGCTCAAGCTCACGCGCGGCACGCCATCTTCACGCGCCCGGCCGAGGACGGCGAGCAAGAGCGCGGTTCCCACCCCGTGACGGCGAAATTCCTTGCGCACACCAATCCCGAGTTCGGGTGTTCGCTCGTCGACGAAGCCGGAAAGGTGATCGGCGCGTGTCCACGAGCGCAGCCAGGCCGCGCCGATTCGCTCACCTTGTCCGTCGGTAGCTACCATCCCCAAATCACCGGAGCGCCCCCAGCCCTCGAATACCTTGGCGACTTCCGGGCGAGCCATTGCGTCGTCCATGGTCGGGCGAGGCGACGCGGCGCGCCAGTACAGGGCCTCGAACAACATCTCGCGCAGGAACTCTGCGTCATCAGGGCGCGTACGCCGAATAACGAGCGTTTTTACCCAATTTTTTTGAGTGCTGGGCATCCGGCGGCAGGCAGATCGAAAAAGCTCGAAAGTGGTTGTTGGAGCTCGGGAGAGGACAAAAACGGGTTCGGGGCTCGACCCCAAATTCGTGGATGAACTCGGAAAAGGAAGAATCCTATCAGTGACACAAGAGGGTTCGCGCCGTCAATTGACGTCGCCCGGCGCCGCGGATCATGAGACTATGAGAACGGCTCATGCTGAGGCACAGAAACGGTAGCCGATGACGTTCCTGGAAGATGCACCCGGACGTTTGCTCGCCGGCAAGTACGAGCTGATAGAGAAACTCGGGCAAGGTGGCATGGCTGTCGTCTGGCGTGCGCGCACCCTGGGCGCAGCCGGTTTTTTCCGCAACGTCGCGCTCAAGCGCATCGAATCCTCCGTGCGCGGCTTCGAAGAAGTCACGGAAATGTTCATCGAGGAGGCGCGGGTCGGCGCCGCGCTTCAGCACCCGAACATCGTGCAGGTTCACGACTTCGGTGAGGACGAGCAAGGTCAGCTGTATCTCGTGACCGAGCTCGTGGAAGGCATTCACCTCGGCCGCTACCTGGTCAGCTTTCGCGACCACCAACTGGAAACGCCATGGCAACTCGTCACCGCAATGATGATCGAAGTGCTGCGCGCACTCGAAGGCGCTCACAATCGGGTCGATGAGCAGCGAACGATCTCGCCGATTTTGCATCGTGACGTCACCCCGGGAAACATTCTGCTGGCCGAGACGGGACAGGTGAAGCTCGCTGACTTCGGCCTTGCTCGAGCCATGGACCGCGGTCGCATGACGCGCCCGAACATCGTCAAGGGCAAGCTCTCCTACCTCGCGCCAGAGTTGCTCATGGGTCTTGCGCCGACGGTACGCTGTGACCTGTTCAGCCTGGGTGTCGTGATGTGGGAGTCGCTCGCCGGCGAGCGATTGTTCGACGCTGCCACCGACGCGGACGTGGTCGCCAACATTCGCGACGGCAAGATCCCGCTGCTCAGCATGAAGCGCCCGAATCTCCCGATTGCCATTACCGCTGCCGTGCACCGAGCGCTCGAGCGGGATCCCGCGCAGCGCTTTCAATCCGCGCGGCAAATGTTGGACGTCTTGACCTCCGTGCTGCGCGTTCTGCCGGAAAGCGTCGACAGCCGCGCGCTCGCGCCGAGCGTGCAGGCAGCGCGCACGCGGCTGGCTCAGCGCTGAGCCTACGCCCCCTAGTTTGACGGCAATTTTCGCTTTTTTCGGGCGGGCGCGTGGATGAAATTGAAAATCGTTTTCAGTCCGCTACAGTTCCGATGACGTATCGATGAACCTCGCACAGACCCGGATCGGACAAGTGGTGACTGTCGCGCATGTCGCGGGCGACGGTTCGTTTCGACGCCGCCTGATGGAGCTTGGGCTCGTCCCAGGAACCCGCGTCGAAGTCATTGGCGTTGCGCCACTCGGTGATCCACTCGAGCTCCTGGTGCGGGGCAGTAGCCTGTCGATTCGGCACTCCGAAGCCGAGGGCGTTTCGGTGAGTTTGGGTGAGGCCTCGAGCGCCGAACGCGCGCCTGGGACCGCGAGCCGTAGCGAGGGCAACGGGCCCCTCGCTTCGCGTGGCCTCGCTCGCAGCGCGCCGTGACTCAACAAGAGCTCAGCTCGACCCCGGGTCGCGAGTCGAACGTCGCAGCGAGCGCGTCGGGCACGCCCTTGCTGCTGTTGATCGGCAATCCGAACACCGGCAAGACCACGCTCTTCAATCGCCTCACCGGGCAAAATGCCCGCATCGGCAACTACCCAGGGATCACCGTCGAGCGCCGCTCGGGGGATCTGACCCTGCGCGCGGATGGCGCGTCCCGCGTGGTGGAAGTGGTCGACGTGCCGGGTGCGTACTCGCTCAGCGCGCGCTCCGCCGAGGAGCAAATCGCGCTCTCCGCAGTGCTTGGATGGGCCGAAAATCCGCGGCCGGATCTGTGCATCGTCGTCGTGGACGCGGGCCAACTGGCGCGCAATCTGTACCTAGTCACCCAGCTCTTGGAGCTCGACGTCCGAGTCGTGGTGGCGCTGAACATGATCGACGAGGTGCGGGACAATCCGCCCAATGCCAGCGAACTCAGCCGTTTCCTCGGGGTACCGTGCGTCGCAACCGACGCCCGCCACGGCACCGGCATGGTCGAACTCGAGCGCGCAATCAGCCATGCGCTAACGCAACCTCCACGCACCGCACTGCGCATCCAATACCCGAGCGCGCTGGAGCGCGATCTAGAGCGCGTGGCGTCCGCGTTGCCCAGTGAATGGCACCAGAACGACGTGCGAGCCCGAGCCCTCGCGCTTTGGGCGTTGACCAGCATCGAGGCGGACGATGAATTGCAGGGCATCGATCCGAACTTGAGGGCGCGCTGCCTCGAGGTCCGCGCGCAGGCAGACCTGCGCGACATCGACCAAGAGGTGATCGCCACCCGCTACGCGTTGATCGACGCGCAACTACCCAAGCTCTACACGCGACTCGAAACCCATCCCAAGAAGCGACGAACTTCGGACCGGGTCGATCGCGTGCTCCTACACCCGGTGTTCGGCTTTGCGATTTTCATCGGCGTGATGTTGCTGATGTTCCAATCGCTGTTTTCCTGGTCCGATCCGGCGATTCGCTTGATCGAAAGCCTGACCAGCCTGTGCGCGAATTTCGTGGAAGCGCACATCCCGGAATCGATCCTGCGTGACTTGGTGACGCGCGGCGTGATCGGCGGCGTCGGCAATGTGGTCGTGTTTTTGCCGCAGATCTTGCTGCTCTTCTTCTGCATCGGGATATTGGAAGACTCCGGCTACATGGCGCGCGTGGCTTTCTTGATGGACCGCATCATGAAGTCGCTCGGCCTGCACGGACGCGCCTTCGTGCCCATGCTCTCGGGTTTCGCTTGTGCAGTACCGGCCATCTTGGCGACGCGCACGATGGAACGTCAGCGGGACCGGCTGCTGACGATGCTGGTCGTGCCGCTGATGACCTGCTCGGCGCGCCTGCCGGTGTACACGCTGATCATTGGTGCCTTGTTTCCTCCATCGCGCATCTTCGGTTGGTTGCCCGTGCAGGGGCTGCTGATGGTCGCGATGTACTTGTTCTCCACGACCATCACGCTGATCTCGGCGGGTGTATTGGGACGGACCGCCGTCAAAGGGCGCCGCATCCCGCTGATCTTGGAGCTGCCGCCGTATCGCTTGCCCAGCTTGACTGGCACTCTGCGCATGATGTGGCGACGGGCTGCGGCGTTCCTCAGAGACGCGGGCTCGGGGATTTTGCTGTTCACGATCCTGCTCTGGGCGTTGCTCTCCTTTCCTCGCCCGGCGCACCTAGATCAGCCGTTGCCGCCCGCCGCAGCCATTCACCAACAGGGCCGGCCGGTTACCAATCAGCCCGGCCAAGACGACTTGGCCGCAACGCCCCCGCCCTCGGCAATCGAGCAAAGCTACGGCGGGCGTCTCGGTAAGGCGATCGAACCCCTGCTGCGACCGCTCGGCTTCGACTGGAAGATCGGCGTAGGCCTGATCGGCGCGTTTGCAGCGCGCGAAGTGTTCGTCTCGACGCTCGGCCTCGTCTACGGCATCGGCGACGCGGACGAAAACACCACGCCGCTTCGCGACAAGATCCGTCAGGAGCGGCGCGCCGACGGCTCGAGCGCGTACTCACCGCTGATGGGGCTATCCCTCATGGTCTTCTTCGCGCTGTCTTGCCAATGCATGAGCACGCTGATGGTCGTGTACCGCGAGACGCGTTCGCTGCGCTGGCCTCTGTTCATGTTCGGCTACATGACTACGCTCGCGTACGTCGCGAGCTTGCTGCTGTATCAAGGCGGGCGGCTGCTCGGCTTCTAGTGCCCAAGAACATGCCCGAGTTTTCGCCCTTGGCGCGTGATTTCTATGCGCGGCCAGTGCTCACCGTGGCCAAGGCGTGCATCGGGAAATTGCTCGTCCACCACACCGAGCAAGGGCTGGTTGCAGGCCGCATCGTCGAGAGTGAGGCCTACCGAGGTCCGGAAGACCGAGCCGCGCATTCGTATGGCGGGCGGCGAACGGCACGCACCGAGGTCATGTTCGGTCCTCCGGGCTATGCCTACGTGTTCTTCGTATATGGCATGCATCACCAATTCAACCTGGTTACGACCAAAGACGGAGCGCCGCACGCGGTGTTGATCCGCGCCGTGGAGCCCGTGGTCGGTGTCGAGTTGATGGCCGAGCGTCGCAAGCTTTCGCCAAGCGCCCGCGAATTGACGAATGGTCCGGGCAAGCTGTGTCAGGCGCTCGGCATCGGCCGCGAGAGCTACGGCGTCGATTTGTGCGGCCGCAAGCTGTTCTTGGCCGAGGGGCCTTCGGTGCGCAGCGTGAGCGCCAAACGCGTCGGCATCGATTACGCCGGCGAATGGGCCGAAAAACCCTGGCGTTTCTACGATCCGAAAAGCCGGTACGTGTCGCGCACGGGTCCCTGATAAAACCCTCGGGTCGATGTCCGATCGTCCCTTCCCGCCTCGCAGTCAGTCCCGCCCCGCGTTTGCTGCCGTCGGCCCACGCGCACCGTCTCCACCGCCGGGTCCGTCGAGCGCACCGCAGCGCTTCATGGGTAAGCGAATCACGGTCTGCGTCACCGGCAGTGTTGCGGCATACAAGGCGGTGCTGCTCGTCCGCGCGCTACAAAAGGACGGCGCGTTCGTGGAGGTCGTGCTCACACGGGCGGCGCGCGAATTCGTGGGAGCCGCGACTTTTTCTGGGCTGACCGGGCGTCGCGTGTACCTGGATGCGTTCGACGCGGATCATCCGGGCGAATTGCACGTCAGCTTGGCAGCGCGCTCGGACATGATCTTGGTCGTCCCCGCGACGGCGGACGTGCTCGCGCGGTTCGCGAGCGGGCGCGCAGACGATCTGGTCACCGCGCTGGTGCTCTGCGCAACTTGCCCAGTGCTCGTCGCGCCTGCCATGCACCCGAGCATGTGGAGCCACCCCGCGACGCAGCGCAACGTGGCTACGCTGGCCGACGATCGCCGCATCGGCTTCGTCGGGCCGACGGTCGGCGAGGTTGCCTCTGGCGATACCGGCCTCGGTCGAATGGCAGAGCCAGAGCAAATCGTGCAGGTCGCTTCCGCGCAGTTTTCTGGCATCTCTTTGACCGGAAAACACATCGTGATCAGCGCGGGGCCCACGGTCGAAGATTTCGATCCGGTGCGCTTCGTGGGCAATCGTTCGTCGGGCAAAATGGGCTTCGCGTTGGCCGAGCGCGCCAAAGTTCTAGGCGCGAAAGTGACGCTAGTCGCGGGGCCCGTGAGTCTGCCGACCCCCTTCGGCGTTCAACGTGTCGACGTGCGCAGTGCGCTCTCCATGCGCAGCGCGCTCTGGCAAGCGCTGTCCCCCGACCTATCGAGCGCGGACGCATTGATCATGACCGCGGCGGTGGCCGACTATCGCCCCGCTGAGAGCCACTCCACCAAGATGAAGCGCAGCGCCGAGCCGATGCACCTCGAGCTGTTGCCGAACCCGGACTTGCTCGCAGAAATCGGCCATGCCCGCAAAGACAAGACGCCTGTATTGATTGGCTTTGCCCTCGAGACGGACGTGGACGAAAAAGTGATTCAATTGGCACGCGGCAAGCTTGCCGCCAAACACGTCGATTTGGTGGTCGCCAACCACGCCTCGGAATCGCTCGCCAAAGACGACATCCGAGCCATGCTCGTCACCCCAACGGATTGCGATCCGCTCGGCCTGCTCAGCAAAGAACAAGCTGCCGATCGCATCCTCGGCTGGCTCGCCAAACGCCTGCGGGAAGTCGCGTGATGCGCGTATTGTTGACGCTCGCTCTGACGTTCGCAGGCATGGCGTACAGCTTCAGCGAAGCACGCGCCGGAAGTCCGTTGTTCTGGCTCGGCGTGAGCTTGCCCTACCTGCTGCTCACGGCGCTCGCGCTGCACAAGATGTGGGACGAAGGCACCCTGCTCGATCTGCTCACGCCGCGCTGGGGCGACCTCTCGATCGGCGCAGTGTCAATGATGGGCCTGCTGTTTGCGTCTTGGGCGGCGCGAAAAATTCTGTCGCCCGTCGGGAGCCCTCGTCAAGCTTGGCTGTTTCGCGTCTATCTGCAGCTCGGCAATCCCGAACACCTGCAACGCTCTACCGCGTACACGCTGCTCATTTTGGCCATCTGCGCGGCCGAAGAAATCGTATGGCGCGGCATGGTCTTGGGCGATCTGACGCAACGCTTTGGTCGTCGCGCGGCGTTGCCCTTGTCCGCGTTGGCGTACGGATTTTCCATTCTGCCCACGCTCTGGCTACTGCGCGATCCGGTGGCTGGCCCGAATCCACTCATGATCACGGCAGCCGTCGGCTGCGGCTTGGTCTGGAGTTTCCTCGCGGCGCAGCTCGGTCGCCTCACGCCGGTCGTGATCTCGCACATGGCGTTCACGTACTTCACCATCGTACAGTTCCATTTGCCGGGGTTGTAAGTCTTCCGGAGAATGGGGCGCTCACGATCCAGCAACGCACCTCTCAGAGCGCAGTGTCCCCGTCGTGGTACGGCTCCCTCAGGGATTGGCCGCCAAAACGCCAGAAGAGAGAGTGACCAGCCAACCTCCTTTTCAGGGGTCGCCGGAGCGAAGCCGAAAGGGCTCGGGGCCCCTTCACTCGTCGCCGGCGCGAACGAGCAAGCGGAAGCGTGGCCCGCGGAGCAACCTTGAAGGAAACAAAAACTGTGCAGCAACAATGCGGGGGGCTCTAGGCTCAGGGGATCCCGTCGCGGTGCGGGGATCATGCTGTGTGAACACAGTGAGCGCAGGCGTCATCGCACGGGGATCCCGTCGCGGTGCGGGGATCATGCTGTGTGAAGGTCAAACTTAATCCACGGGCTTCAACGTACCATTAATTGCGGCCGACCTCTATGCGGCGGGGCGCAATGTGCCGCGTGTTTCACGCTTTGGGGTCGGCACCCGCCGATGTGGACTTGTCCGGAAATACGGCTTGTCCGCCGCAAACAGACAGCGCCCCTTTTCGGACCGATTCGCGCGTCGCCATCGGTCTCTTCGCGGGCAAAGTCTTGTGCGAATCGGTCTCTTGCGCCGATCCCTCTGAGTTTCAGGCGCCAGAGGTGCGCGCGCTTGATGGCGATTTTCGCGGCGAGATGTAGCGCTCCAAAACATTGTCGAGCGTGACACGCTTCGTGACACCCGAAGGGGTGAAAGCGGTTGTGGGCTCGGCAGAGGAGCCTGAGATTCGAAACCTCGCTCCCACCGCGCCGCGCAAAGGGAACGACGTGATCCAACTGCACGAACGCCCTGGCATCGCAACGCCGGCCGCTTGCTGAGACAAACACGCATCTACCGCCGTCTCGTTCGTGAACCTCGCGCCGTACATCCGCGGACAAATAGCGTGTGCTGCTATGCGATGGTTTGGCTCCGCCTGGTGGAGTTACTCGGCTGGGTTGCGACGGCTTCACCACCGGATCGGCCACAGTCTGATTGGGGGACGTCGCATCCGTCTTGGTGCGGAGCACGGGTTTGGTCTTCGATTCGAGCTTCGTTCGCGACGTGTTGCGTCGGCGTCTCGCTCCGACGCCGAAGCGCCGCTTCTCTTCTTGCTGCACGAAACTCGCCGCCATCAGCTTCATCAAACTCGCCAAGTCGCCGTTCGGCAGCCGATGACTGGCGAGCGCCCGCGCTCGCTCGATTAGGTCGCGAAGTTCTGCATCCGCTGTGAAGTGCACGCCGAAGCGGTCGACTGAAAGCGGCTCGAGCTCTCGTGCACGCCGCCGCGAGTCGGAGCTCGCGGTGGCGCCTGATTGTGCCGCAGGTGCCGCAACTGGACCCATTGGTGGCGAAGGCGGATTCGCAGAAATTGCAGACGATTGCCCGAAAATCTGCCCGGACGATGTTTCGACACCCCCGGCCAGCGGCGCCAACGACTCGACCGCCTGAGCCACTGGTGGCGCCTGTTCTGCAACCGCCACGGCTGCCGTTCGCGTTGGAAGCCGACGAATTTGCTCCCGCACATCCGGACGCGGAAACCGCAGCGCAAGCAACTCCTCGACCTGTCGTCGAGTCTTCCCGCGACAAGCGTCCATCAGCTCGGTCGCATTGTCCGCCGTCAAATGCGGCGCCAGTGCGCACAACACGCACAAATGTAATTGTCCCCGAGCTATCTGCTCAAACGCACCCGGAAATCGCCGACACACACGAGCCGCCGCGACCCGCCGCCCAGCCGCGCCTTCACTCATGCCGAGCGCCTCGACACAATACGAGAACAACGACGCGAACCCCAGCTCGAGATGCAACATGCGCTCCTCGAGCTCCACCAAGTGTGCCAGCACCTGTGCCGTCAATTCGTTGCTCTGCCGAACCAACGACGACAACGCCGCTAACAGCTCCGAATTCCCCAATCGCCCCAACCGATATTGGTCATTCATGACTCCTGTTTAACATGCGAAATTTCGAGCCTCGCATTGCCACTCAGACAGTCGTTCGCTCGGCAAAATGCCTTTAAACGCGTCGCCTTCACGAAGACGCGACAGCGCGAACCCTCACGCCAACAACACCCCAAATCTAACAACAATCCCTCGTCGACGTCACCGCACGCCCAAGACCCGTCAACAACAATCAACACTCCAACCACCGAATCCGCAGCAAGGGCGGACCGAACAAGTGGCGCGCGCTCCACTCTCTGCGCGGTCACCCAAGCGATCGAAGCGTGCGCGCACCACTTGCGAGACCGCACGACGCTGCCCGAAACCTCCCCGTCGAGCCAACGCCCCGCAGCGGCGCCCCGCCACAACCCACGCGCCACGACGATCCCGCGCACACCGTGACTAGCACGCACTCCGATTCCGACTCCACCGGTGAAGTCCCGCCGCGCATCCCACCCTCGCCGGCCCCTCAGATCTCGAAACCTGCCCGTGGAGCCCGGCAGCGACGCCCGAAACAACCCGAGCACCACGACAATCCCGCGCGCCGCAACGCACGCGCGCTCCGACTCCACCGGTGGAGTCGCGCCATCGAGGTCGAGTGCCTTCACAGCGTCTCTTCGTCCGCGACGCCGAAGGCTGCGACGGTTGCGACGCCGCGCGTGACCATCAAAAAATTCACCGAGATCCATGAGCCCGCCTGCGCTACGCTGGGGGTCCCTTGAACGAATTTTTGTTGGGTGGCAGATGGGGTTTTGTGAGGTGTCTCTTGGCGGCACTCGCGCTGAGCGCGTGTGGAGGACGCGCCGATCTGGGCGAGACATCGGAAACACCGAGCTATGTCGGAAAGTGGAGAGTCATAGAAGCCACTTGCAGTGGTCCCCTGCAATTAGCCTTCGCCCAATCGTTCGAATTCGGAGTCGATTCGCTGACCAGCGAATTGAGCGCGCCGGGCTGCAAAGCTCGAACCCACTCCACAGTAACGGTGAACGCCTCCACGGTTACGATCGATCCGTCGACGATTATCGTCTCTTGCGATCCCTCGCCATGTAGCGCCACGGTGTCCGTCCTCTACGAAGGGCATCAGACCGAGGCTGGTTTCGCTTGCGATCCCAAAGGAGTGCCGGACACGCCCCCTCCATTCACGTACGAGCGCCAAGGCGACAAGCTCATAGTAAAGCCCGGCGGGTCGAATTGCGTGGCCACGTTCGTCAAGGAGTGAGGCGCGCCGCCGATCGTTGGCGTGGGCAATCCTTGTAAGTGATTGTCTGGTGTCTGTCGTGATCGGTGTGCGCTCGGTACCGCTTGTGCGGAGAGAGACGAACCCGGCGAAAAAAACTTCGCGCGTGACCTCTATTCTGTGAACTCGTGCGTGCCGTTTTTGCGGGGTGTGTCGCCACATCGAGTGCTGCGACCAAAGGACATCAAACTCAGCATGGCAAGCGTTCTCCGAATCACCCGCGCAAGTGCGCTCACCCTGATTTCGACCATTGGCCTGTGTCTTGCTGGCTGTGCCGCCCCTGCGGCCGCGCCGGCAGAAAACCCCAGCAACGTCGCGAAGGCCGAAAAGAAGCCGACCCGACCCGCTGCTGCACCCGAACAAGCCGAGGCCGCTGCGCCGAGTGAGGCCAGCGAAGAGGACAGCCCCAAGTTGCCCAAGCGCGAAGACGAAGAGCGCGACGGATTGCGCAAAGCCAGCCGTCCTCCGCTCGACATGCTGACCGGAAACAACGTGGTGTACGTGTTCAACTTCGCGGGTTCCAAGGTCGGGACATCGGCCAAGGAGCAATGTGAGAGCAAGAACGAGAACCCTGCTCAGGCGCGCGATTGCCTAGCCAAAGAACGCGGCAAAATCCCGGTGGAATCCGTGCGCTTCGTCAAGGACGGCGCGGGTCAGTATTGGTGGGTCACGCTCAACCGCTACAAGGGCAACCTGCTCAAGTGGCACAAGATTCAATTCGTGCCGGGTAAGCAAGACGCCGACACGGTGAGCCTGAGCTTGACCGGCAAGGACAAGGGCATCGCTCCGATGGCCCACGTTCCTGCCGCGCTCAACGTCGAGCTGCCGAACGACTACAGCATCGTGATCAAAGATCCGGAGTACGGACCGATGATGTACGACGCGAAGATCGGTTTGCTCGATCCGGAACAGTGACACGAGAGCGGAGCACCACAGGCCCGACGGTTTGGATACGTTCGGCGCCGACTGGTAATTCGTTGTAAGAGATTGTCGGACGGCACTCCACGCATGAAAGTCGCGTGTCAGGCTCTGTGTCATGCGCAGACTTCGGCTGCAGTGGGTGGTTGTCGCGGGGTTGATTCTGGTTACGCTCTTGGCATGGCGACCCGCCGCGCGGTATCTGCGCGCGGCGGAATTCCTGCGACATCTGCGTGAGCCCAAAGCCAGCGCCGCGGCGCCGGCGCCCGCGGTGCTCACGCGCGAGCTCAGCATTCCAGGCGAACGCGGGCCAATTCGGGCGCGCTTGTACTTCCGTGGAGACCGTCCGTGCGGCGAGGGCATCGTCGTCGCTCACGGCGTGCATTACCAGGGCATCGACGAAGGGCGTTTGGTGCCATTCGCTCGCGGGCTCGCGGAAAGCGGCCTTACCGTGCTCACCCCAGAACTGACTGAGCTTGCGGACTATCGCATCACGGACAGCGGCGTAGGAGTGATCCGCGACTCAGTGCGCTGGCTCGCGGAAGATCGCGAACATGTCCTCCATGAAAGCGTGGGCTTGCTCGGCTTCAGCTTTGCGGGCGGACTATCGTTGGTCGCAGCGGAGGATCCGACGACTGCCGAGTACTTGTCGTACGTCACGAGCGTCGGCGGTCATCACGATTTGCGCCACGTGCTGCGCTTCTTGGTCCACAACGAAATCGAAACGCCGAACGGCATCATGCCGCTCAAAGCCCATGAATACGGGCTCGTGGTGCTGCTGTACGGGAACCTCGAGCAGTTCGTGCCGAAAGCCGATCTCGAGCCGATGCGCGCCGGTCTCAAAGCCTGGTTGCACGAGGATCGCAAAGCCGCGCGAGAGTTCGCCAAGGCGCGCACCACGCCGGAGGCAAACGAGCTCTGGGAGCTGCTCGAAGCCGGCAAGCTGCAGTCGCTAGCGCCGCGCTTCGACGCGCTGCTCGAAGCGCAGCAAGCGCGGCTCGCAGCGCTATCCGCGGCGGGCAAACTCGCCAATATTCCGGTGCCGGTTTATCTGCTCCACGGCGCGCACGACAACGTGATCCCGCCTTCCGAGACCGATGCGGCAGCCCTCGAACTCGGCGCAGCACAACACTTGGCGCTCGTTTCACCGTTGATCGAACACGTCGAGGTGAGCAAGAGCGCCGATCTGGGCGATCAGCTGGCGCTGGTTTCGTTCATGGCCCAGATGCTCTGAGCCATGAACTCGCTGCGTCCAGGTCAGCCGGCGCTCAGCTTCGCCAGGTCTTCTTCGGAGATGTCGAAGTCCGCGTAGACGTTGGCAACGTCGTCGTGTTCGTCGAGCGCGTCGACCAGGTTCAAACAAACTTCGGCTTCGCGCCCAGACACCGGCTTCTTGTTCTTCGGGATCCACGCCACCTTGCTGGCTTGGATCGGCAACTTGGCGGCCTCGAGCGCAGCGGTCACCGTGTCGCAATCATTGGGCGGCGTGTACACGACCCACACGTCACCTTCGTCACGGTAGTCCTCTGCGCCAGCGCTCAGTGCGGCTTCCATCAGTTGGTCTTCGGTCACTGCGCTCTTGTCCAGCGTGATCGTGCCGAGGCGGTCGAACGCCCACTGCGCGCCGCCCGCGCCGCCCATGGCGCCGCTGTGACGTTCGAAGATTTTGCGCAACTCGGCGGCACTGCGGTTCCGGTTGTCGGTCGTGCCTTCGACCAAAAATAGCGTCCCGCCAGCGCCCGTGCCTTCGTACAACACGTCCTCGTAGGCCGCGCCGGCGATCTCGCCGGTTCCGCGCTGGACGGCACGCTTGATGTTGTCCGCGGGCATCTGTTGAGCACGGCAATCAGCCACCGCCTTGCGCAAACGCGGGTTGGCGTCGACATCGCCGCCGCCAATGCGCGCTGCCGTGACGACTTCACGGATCAGCTTGGTGAAGATTCTGCCGCGCGCTGCGTCGGTCTTGCCCTTCGCACGCTTGATTGTTGCCCACTTGGAATGGCCACTCATGCGCCGTAGCTAGCACCGCCGGGGAAAGATGTGAACCGACTCGAAAACCGGCTCAATCAGCGGCGAAACTGACCGCAAAAACGGAGGCTTGCTTCGACCATGGCACGGCTCGCTGTGGGGCACGGAGCGCATCCAACATGGCGATCACGTCCTCGTAGGCTGCAGAATTTTGAACATGCAGCACGGCTTCGTCCAGCTCGGGGTCACTCGGGTCCTGGTGCATCCCGTTCGCGCGGAAGGAGTGATCCAAAAAGCGCGCGAGCTCTGGGTAGTGCCGATCACCGCGGCCCTCGATCACGACTTGCGAAGGCACGTCGTCGCTGGCCACGACCGTCGCGCCGGTTCGCCAGGTGACGTGAAAGCGTTGGTCCTTGAGCTCGACGTGCAAGCGCTTCCGCTCCGGAGCAGGCTCGTCCGACGGCTTACCCGGAACGAGCGCGCTGCTTTGCAAACGCGCTAAGTTCGCAAAGCCCAAGTTGGCAAGCAGGAAGACGACCAGGCAGATCAAAAAATCGATGAATGGCACGAGCGGCAATTGGTGGTTGACGGTTCTGCGCGCACGACCAGTACCCGAGTCTGAATCGATGGTTGCCATGTTGCACTCCGACACAACACCGGGACCAATCCTTGGACTGTAACCGCGACGAAAGCACCCGGAAACCTGAGGCCGTCACACTCCATCAGGATGTCGATCGCGCTCACCGTTCCCGAGCGAGCTCAGCGGGTGGTCGCTTCCGACCTGGAAATCAGCATCCTTGGACCGTGTGAGTTCCCGTCACCGCTCGCCGATCGCCTGAGCCAGGCGGCGGTTCACTACGTCGGTCAGGCCGATCGCGTGCTGCTCGACGATCGCTTGTCGCGCTTGACCGAGTTCAAGGAGGACTTGTCGCGCGCCCCCGCGTTCGAGCTCGCAGGGCCGCGTCACCGGATTTTCTTCGACCCCGCCAAGCTCAAGTGCGGAATCGTCACTTGCGGCGGCTTGTGCCCAGGGTTGAACAACGTGGTGCGTGGCTTGGTGTTGGAGCTCAATCATGGCTACGGCGTGCGCCAGATCATCGGCTTTCGCTACGGCTACGAGGGCATGATCCCCCACTTCGGACACCAGCCGCTGAACCTGACCCCAGAGTCGGTCGCGGAGATCCATCACGAAGGCGGCACAGTCCTCGGCACGTCGCGCGGCAACCAAGATCCAAAGGAGATGGTCGATCGCTTGGTCGAGCTCGGTATCGGCGTGTTGTTTGTCGTGGGTGGCGACGGCACGTGTCGCGGCGCCATGACGCTCGTCTCCGAGATCAAGCGTCGCGGTTTGTCGATCGGCGTGATCGGCATCCCCAAGACGATCGACAACGACATCCATTTCATCGACCGCAGCTTTGGTTTCGAAACTTCGTTCTCCGCCGCGGTCGACGTGATCAAGAGCGCCCACGTCGAAGCCAAAGGGGCCAAGAACGGCGTCGGCTTGGTCAAGTGCATGGGGCGGCACTCGGGCTTCATCGCCTGTCACGCCGCGCTCGCCTCCACGGACGTGGACTTCGTGCTCATTCCGGAGCTGCCGGTCGCGCTCGAGGGCGAAACGGGCTTGCTGCGCTTGCTGGAGCGACGCCTGGTTCGCGACTCGCATGCGGTAATCGTGGTTGCCGAAGGCGCTGGCCAGGACTTGTGCGAGACCAATGGTCCCGCTTCGACGGACGCCAGCGGCAACGCCAAGCTGAACGACATTGGCGTCGTGCTACGCGACAAGATCAGCGCCTACTGCAAGTCTCGCGGGCTCGACATCACGCTGAAGTATCTGGACCCGAGCTATCACATTCGCAGCGTGCCCGCGTCGCCCGCGGACAGCGTGTATTGCTGGAACATGGCTCGCAACGCGGTACATGCCGCGCTCGCCGGAAATACCGAGATGCTGATTGGGCGCTGGCACGGTCGCTTCGTGCACGTCCCGATGCCGCTCGCCACGCGCTACCGCAAACAAGTAGACACTGCGGGGGACCTGTGGACGAGCGTGATTGAGTCCACTGGTCAACCGGTGGCCTTCAACATGTGAAACCCTGGGCCCGCGTAGCCACACGCCAGCAACAAGGCTTCCCTGTTCGCCTGCCCTGAGCGGAGTAACGCGACGCTGCCCACAAACTCTGGTGCGCGCGAAGCGCCGCACGCTCGCGCCGGGCGCGCGGGAAGCATCACAGCCGCATTCCCGGAACTAAAACGAGCGGGAAGTCTTGGAAGACCAGATCGCGATCTGCGAATGAGGCTAGGCCCACGAGAACTGACCGAACAGGCACGTGCTTTCCCTCAGCTTCAGCGCGGGCGGCCCAGCGCCACCGTCCGAGCGTGCGCCAAACGAGAGTCTCCCGTCGCGCGCCGAAGGCGCCGCGCGTCCTCTCTCATCGCCGTGCGCAGCCAGCACCTCAACCACTAGCGCTGGTCAGCGCTTGTAGCGGTCGGCTGCGTTGCCACCGATCACGAGTTTTTCGACGTGCTTAGGAGTCACGGGGGGAGCTTGACGGATGACGGCGGTTTTCTGCTGCATCACTACCGTGCCGCGGCCCTTTTGGTCCGCTGCGCGCTTGGCCTGGGCTGGCTCAGGAGCGTGACGAAGCGGTGTGATCTTGCGATCGAGGCGGCTCGCGTGAGCAAAGGCTTGTGCCACTTGGTCGACGAGGGGGCGCACGCACGCCAGAGTTCGTTCGACTTGCGCCTTCTTTCGCGCCACTGCGGCTGCGTCCGAGGCGCGCCGAGAAAGGTCTGCCAGATCGTCGAGCGCGACTTCCAACATCTGTACGTAGGCCTGATCCAGCGCGTACAGATTGCAGCGCTTGCGCACGCCCGGTGATCCGCGGTCCAGCAATTCACGCGCGGTGTCTCGCAGATTCGAGAGCGCGCTGGCATAGGCCGCAGCGGGGTCCTCGACGTCGGCCGGGACGCCCTGCTGCGGCACGCCCGACACGGTTTCGACCACCGACCGCGCTTGCTCGGCCAAAGCTTCCGCTCGCTCCAATGCCAGCGCCAGCTGTTCTCCCGCGCCTTTGAGGTTGACCTCGCACTGTCGGTACTCAGAGTAGCTTCGGTCCAGGCGCAGACACTGATCTGCCGTCAAACCGATCAGGTCGAGCGAGCAGCCGCGAAGCAGCGCGCGCTGTTCGGGTGTCGTCTCTCGCCAGCGCGTGTGCGCACCGACACAAACTTCCGCGGCTTCTTCGAGAAACTTGGGAATTGCCGACAAATCGAGGGTCGCGAGCGTCCCGTGCATCGTCTCGCTGGCCGCGTCGAGCAGACCCTGATCGGGCTGACCGAGCTGTCGGACCAACCGTTCGAGCTCCGACAGGGCCGTCGATCGTTGTGGCGGGCGCGCCGAATCGCGGCGATTCACGGCTGAGCCTGGTGATGCATGGTTGTCCCTATTGGCGATGAACGGCCGCCGACCGGGATTCTTTGGTCTTTGAGACCAAATATTTCAGGCGCACGGTCGCAACCACTCACACTTAAGTTCCGCCGCGAAGAACCGTTCAGACCGCGCAGTTCCCGTGTCCAACTCAGTCGCCTCTCCGCCCGGCATCATTCACCATTGCGTCGAATGTGCGGCACTTTCCCCGCGTTCGAACGAAACCGAGGGCTTCCAGAGCGCAACCTGGCGACTCGATCGTCGCCCCACGCGCGACGGACGACAGGTATTGGAATGGCGCTGCCCGCGCTGCTCGGGACGCGACGCTCACGCGCAAAATTCTGCCTGAGACTGGGTACTCGCAGATCGACCGCGCGCCGAAGAGCAAGCGCGGTCAGCGCAGCGCGTCAATGCCGCAACGCGCGGGCATTCGCGCCAGCCAATTGCTCGGCGGTCGGCGCCGCTTCTGGAACTACGGGTTCGAGCCACGCAGGGTTGCCGCGCAAGGGGCGCCGCTCATTACCCAAGCGAAACGCCCTCGCGACAGCCTCGGTCATGGGGCGAAGCGATGACTTCTCGTAACACTTGAGCGTCAACCGCGAGCTGTCCGCGAGGCTAGCTGCGCCGTGCGCGCCGAGTTGATGACTCCAAACGTCGGTCAGGAACACCACGCGCCCTTTGGCGTCGAGCAAGTCAGCGCGCGTCAGCGAAACGGGACTGTGATTGCCGTCGTCAGCGCGCCCGCTCACCACCTCGAAGGTGCCATCGGCGCGCGGTTCGTAGGTAACCTGCGCTCCTTCGATGTCGCCGGCTCCGTACAGCGCATCCTTGATGCCCGGAAAAACATACAAGAAATGGCTATAAACCGCGTCTACGGCGAGGGCCGGCACCACCGTGTACGAGAGCGAATTGTCACCCCACGGTCTCTCTTCGGACCAATACACGAAATAGCCAACGGTGATTCGGTTGCCCTGTCGGCGCGTGCGGAACAGCACGGTCTCACCGAGTGACCCCGCGGACCAAGAGCGAGCGCCTACGCACACCGGTTGTTCGACGACACGCGCGTCGTCACCGGAACGTTGCTCGCTCGACGCCGGCGTCGGCCAAGCCGCCTCGCGTGGCGCGACCGCACAGCCCGACACAGCGAGAAGCAAGACACAACGCGACAGCAATGCAGACCCAGGCAACGTAGAACCTCACAAGCTAGCATCACAGCCACGCTTGTCTGTTCGGTGACTAACGTCTGCGGGTCACGCAAAATTAAAGTGCCACCCTCGTGAGTGTGCGAGCAGTTGCAGGGTGTGCGCCATTGTGAGCTCTCGTGCGCCCTTAGGCCGCGTGGGTGCGAATCGAGTCGACCTCTTGAGTGAGCGCTCCTTTCAGGATCAGGCACGAGTCCCCGAACTCATGCTGCAAATATCCAGCTCGCTCGGCATGGCGAAACGATCGATCGAGCAATGCTCGCGGCGCGTAAGCCTCCAGCAGTGAGAAATGACTGGTGGTCGGTTCATGCAACCCGGTGAGCAACCCGTCGCAGAAGCGCAGCTTCGATCCGGGTCCGAGCCGCAAGTCGGTGTGGCGCGAGCCCGCGCGCAACGTTCCTGATGCGGAAGCGGATTCCAGAGCGCGGGTCACGCTCGTACCGACCGCAACGATGCGTCCACCGTTGTCACGGATGGCGCGCAAGCGCGCGGCGGATTCTTCGCTCACTTCGTAGCGTTCTGCGACCGGCAAACGCGCATCCAGCGCCGGATCGCCAGTCGAGGAGAGTCCGGCGGCATGCGTCACGTGCGCGAGGGCTATCCCCCGCGCCGCGATCCGAAATAGCGTTTCGAAGCGGAGCGGCTTTCCCGCGGAGGGTGGCTCGACCGCCCAGGGGCGGGCCGCGTACGCATTCTGCACGTCCCAGAGCGCGAGCGGCTCACTCAGGTACGCGTACTGGATCGGCGCAGCCGCGCGGTACAGCGCCTGCCAAAGCGGCGCGCCTTGCTGTTGAAATTCGATCTCCAACAGGCGCGGCGAGTCGGGGTCCACGCGACACACGCGCGCACTCAGCCCGTAGCCGAACGATAGCTCGCTGCCCACCACGAGCGACGGCGGAGTACCGCGTTCCTCGGTCGGCATGCGGTGATCACCGCGGCCCAAACACAGCGCGAGCCAGATATTGCCCTCGAGCTGCGACATCAGGCGCACCTCGAGCTCGGGCCCCGCGCGCAGCGACGCCGGCAAGGTAGCAGCGTCGTTGAGCACGAGCGCGTCGCCTTTGGCTAGAAATTGCGGCAGATCGTCGATCGAGTACTCGCCGAAGCCGTCGGCAGTGGGATCGATCACGAGCAGCCGTTCTCGCTCGCCACGCGCGCGCGGTCGTGTTGCGGGCTTCACGACTGAGCTCCTGTCGAGCTCAGCTCGATGCGAGCACCGTTTGCGATCGAGGTCGAACGAATGACATTCGCCAGCCGCGCCGCGATGACGGATGGCTGAGCCAGCGTCGAACGGTCAGCGTCGGGAAGGGCGGCAGCATGCATTGCGGTATCCATCTCCCCTGGATCGACGCTGAAAGAGCGAACTCCGCGTTCGCCCAACTCCACCGCCCAGACTCGTGAAAGGTGATCGAGCGCCGCCTTCGAGACCGAGTACGCGCCCCAGTGCGAGTAGGCATTGACGCTCGCATCCGAGCTCACGTGCACGATCGTCCCGCGCTCGCGCAGGGCCATCGAGCCGGCAATCACTCGGCTCAGGCGAAACGGGCCGAGCAGATTGACCGCGAGCACGCGCTCCAAATCTTCACACTCGGTGTCGAGCAACAAGCGCAAGGGAGTCGGCCCGAGCTCACTCGCATTGTGGATCAGCAGATCGATTGGACCGACCAAAGCCGTAGCCGCTCCGGCAAGCGGATAGATGGCGTCTTTGGAGCCGATGTCGGCTTCCAAAGCGTGCGCTTCGCCGCCGGCATCGCGGATCCGATGCACCACCGGCTCGAGGGCAGCACCATGGCGCGAAACCAGCACCAAGCGCGCCCCCTGTCGCCCCAGTTCTAGAGCCAGTGCCTCGCCCAAGCCTCGGCTGGCACCGGTGATCAACGTGGCGGTTCTTGAAATTTCCATGCTTTCCTGCCTTTCGCTGGAGAAGCTTGGTCCGCCCTGCCGCTGTGTTGGCAATGCTGCCGGTATATTGGCAAACTACCACTCCATGAGCGATGACCTCGGAACCCGGCTGGCTCGGAACGTTCGGGAGCTGCGCCTGGCGCGAGGCTTTTCCCAAGAACAAATGGCCAAACTCGCGGGAGTTCCGCGCGCTACCTGGTCCAACCTCGAGTCAGGCAGCGGCAACCCAACGCTCGCGGTCCTGCACGCGGTGTGCAACGCGTTTCAGGTCTCGCTCGAGGAAATCGTGGCCAAGCCGCGCGCCAACGCGCGCCTGTACCCCAAGGGCACGCTCCCCGTCCGCACCCGGGGTGAGGTCCAGGTCAGCTCACTGCTGCCGGACAAGATCCCCGGGATGCAAATCGAGCGCCTCGAGCTGCCCGTCGGCAGCCGCATGATCGGCGTGCCGCACACACCGGGCACCCGCGAGTACTTGACCTGCGAAAGCGGCGAAATCGAGCTGGTCGCCTCGGGCGAAGCGTTTCGCGTCGCGGAAGGCGACGTGGTCGTGTTCCGCGGCGACCAACGCCACTCCTATGTGAACGTTGGCCGCAAGATCGCGGTCGGGTATTCGGTGGTCATGCTCAAGCAACTCGATGACTGAGCGCATCTCCTGCCTCTAAGTGCGTTGTCGGAACCAAGCCCTATTTGTCTCTAAATTGTTCGTCCACCGAACTCATGAGCGGCTTTCGATCTGAAGGTGACCGAGAGCGGAATCTTCCTTGTCGTCGGAAACGCAAGAGGTCGCCTATTGGTGCCTGCTCACAGCACCGAGCGGAGACTCTAGACAAAGAGCAGAATTGTCTGCGCGCGCTGAGCCCAAGCTGCTTCAAAGCCCCAATGACTTTCCCCACTCGCACACTCGTTTTAGGCCATTTGGTTGCAGCGTCGTGCCTGCTCGCGTGCAGCTCGTCGCCGCCTTCTGGCCGGAGTTCGATCGACGGCACCCCTGAGGCCGTTGACCCAGGGGCTGCGAGCGGTGGCTCGAGCTCGGGCATCGTGACCGGCAACGGCGGCTCGACTCAATTGAACGTCTCACCGACCGTAAGTGGTGGCAGCGGAGGGAGTGACGTGGCTAGCGGCGGCGCCAATGGCGCCGTGCAATGCAATGGCAGGTTTACCGGGCGGCTGCGCGACTTCACGGTTGCCCAAGATTCGACCGGACGAGCGCTGGACGCAACTGCAGTTCCGCCAATTGCCGACTCGATTGGCGGCGTGACGTATCGGGTGAGTCCGGACTTCGAATTCGCCAGCGCGATGCTGAATCCGAACACTGCGATGGGTAAGCGCTTTGGGCCAGACCCTGGCTTGGTGGCCGCGACACTCGGCGCGGATAAGACGCCCGTTTACGCGGGCCCCGCGACGGGCACGGTCACGACCACTGGCCCTGAGAATTTCGCCACTTGGTTTCACGACACGGCCGGTGTGAACATGGCGCAAAATCTCACGCTGCAGTTTTTGCCGGACCCCGCGAAAACCAGCGATCCGAACGCTTACTACTACGACAGCAGCACGATGGGCTGCGGAGCCGCGAGGTGCCCCGGGTTCTTTCCGATCGACGGTCAGCTGTTGATGAACGAGGGCAACCCGCACAACTTTCACATGACCTTCGAGCTGCATTTGCAGTTCAAATACCATCCGGGTGACGTCTTCACCTTCATCGGCGACGACGACATTTGGGTATTCGTCGACAACAAGCTCGGGCTCGATTTGGGCGGCACCCATAACGAAGTCACCGGTCAGGTCATGCTCGACACGCTGGGCCTCGTTGACGGGCAGACTTACCCGCTGGACTTCTTCTGGTGTGAGCGGCACGTCACGGGCTCGAATCTTCGCATCGAGACCAGCCTGGAAGTCACCAACTGTGGTGAGCCGGTGGTCAAGTAGCCACGCTCGATGGTTCGCGTAAGGGTTCCGGCGCCTGCGGGAGGAAACTGACGACTTGCAGGTTGATCAGCGCCGCGGCTTCTTCGGGTTGAGAGGCGGCGACGAGGGAGCGAATTTCTCGGAACGTGGAGCTCAGTTTTTCCCGAATGCGCTCGAGATCGGCGCGCGAGACGGAGATCAGGTTGTAGGCGAAGAAGTCCGCTTCGCGAGGGGTTTGGAGTCGTTCTGTGGCGACATGGCTCCAATGACGCTTGAGACCGTGGAGTGCTTGTTTGCCGCCTTGGGTGTCGACGACCATTTGGCCTTTGACGACGTACTTTGCGCCGCGCTTTTCGACCACCCCGGCGAGCTGCAGTTGTTCGATGCAGCGCTCGACCTCCGGCGCGGATACGCCGAGGCAGCCCGCGATGAATGCGCTGCGATTGGCCCGTTGCTTGCGGTAGTCGGACGTCTCCAAGATGCGAAGTACGGCCTCTGTCCACGGGAGCTCGAAGGCGAGGCGTTTGGCGGCGGACGCCGCGCGAAAGCGTGCCACGAGCGACGGGACTTGCTCGATGGCGACCAATTCTGCAACCCACTCGGGTAAGCGACCGCTGATCGCGTCGAGCAATCGGAAAAAGTCTGGCAGCCTCGGCTTGGCGGCACCGCTGAGCCAACGAGCGACGCTGAAGCGCGAGCCGCCCAAGCGCTGAGAGAGTTCGGTCACGGTCGTGGCGCCACGCAGCGCGTCGAGCCACCGCGCGAGCTCGAACCCGCGTCCGCGTTGCGCGAGCGTACCGGTACTGCTGGCGAAGCGCCGGAAGGCTGCCGGCACGTTTACCCCGACGGTGGACGCGACGCGCAGGGCTTCTTCAGCGGTGGGGAAGCGCTCGCCACGTTCCCAATCCGTGATGGGGTTGCCTCGGTACCCCAGCCGACGCGCCAACTGAACCTGAGAACGGCTGCCGCGCAATCCCCTTAAAAACTCGCTGGCCGTCGCGTCCATTGTCCCAGATTAGCACGTGGCATGGCGATTCTGAGGCATGGATTGTGCGTTTCTGAGCAAGTTGGCCATTGCTCGGCTACCGTTGATGACGAATGCTGCCGTGATGTGGAGGCGGTGATGCAAATCAAAAAACTTAGCGGTGGGTGGTTGTGGCTCGTCTTGTTTACGGCTTGCAGCTCGAGTGAAGGCGGGCCCAAGCAGGTTGGGGGTGGACAATCTGGTACGGATAGCCAAGGTGCTTACACCTGCCAGCTCGATAGCCCGACGGTCGAAAGTATCCCAGTCGATACGCCGCCGTCCGGCGTGAGCTGCTCACCCAATTCGGAGTGGGCGCAGCTCGAGGGCAGTCGCACGTTTCGATGCTCCGAGCACGACGTCAGTTTCACCGTGAACGTGGCACGGGGGCTCAGCGCGCGGCGCCTCACCGGGCGTCTGTCTAGCGACACCGACCCGAGCGCGCCTCCAACGGACTGTTACGCCATGTCGCTCGACTCCTCGGTCGCGATCGAAGCAAGCGATGATGGTGTTGCCTACGACGGCCCCACCACGCTGACGGTGGATCACCTGTGCAACAGCGCGTCGGTGGACGCTCGGGTCCAAGGAAGTGCCGGCGAGTATCGGTTCGAGTTTTGGCAGCAGGACCTATTCGTGACTTTCCCGAACTTGGAGAATGAGCATTGCCTCCTGCCCAGCGATCCGCCAGCTGAAAGCAATGCTAGCGGCGGCAAGGGACTTTAGCGTCTGCCAAAAACGAGCGGCGCCGGCTCAGCTGGCGCCGCTTCCCAGCCTGACTATTCTGCGGGAATTGGCCGGCGGCTTTGGCCGGCTAGGCGCCAGTCGGAACGCCCAGTGGTTTGCATGACGAAGAACAGCGTGGCGATTGCTCCGATGGTGATGGCGAGGCCCGTGAAGCCGTCCCAAAAGAAGCTGTACGAGAAGAGCACCAAGTAGAGCAGCTGGGCGATGCCGATTTCGCGCAGCGCAAACGTCCAGCCGACGAAGAGTCGCGCGTAGCTGACGACCAGAAACACCGACACAGCCGACGCGATCGCGAACGAAGTGCCGATCGACAAGCGGTCGACCAGGTATGCGAACAGCAGATGAAAAGCGAAGAACGCGCAGCTGAGCAGAAAGTAATGCATCGGGTGAAGTTCGCGCCCGCGCACCTGGCCGAGCACGGCCACGACGAAGAAGAAGAACAACAGCGAGACCGGCGCGAAAAACGTCACTTTGGTGGCGAGTGGCCCGGGGTTCAGCAGTTGCGGTAACTCGATGCCGATCGAGCTCGTGGAGATCAAACTGTCGAAATGCCACAGCCCGCTGAAGCTGCTCGCCGTGACCGTGCGCGAAGTGGGGCTCAGCGTGTCGGTCGGAAAATCCACGTTCGCGAAGTTGGTGTCGATGCGAAGGGTGAGGTCGTGCACGCGGCCGGTTCCTTCCGCCATTAGGTAGCGGAAGCTGCTCGTGCCGCGGGTGCGATAGGCGATGCGAAACTTCTGTCGTTCGCCCGCGGCGAAGTGCCGCGAAAATTGGGCTTGTCCAGCGACGATTCGATAGTCCACCGCCTGTCCTTGATCGTCCTGAACGGTGAAGCCGTCGAAGCTCGCGCTGTTGGTCAGTGAGCCGCGCACGCTGCCGTTTTCGCTGCTGCCGGTGGTTTGGAGCGGAAACTGCACCGTCACATCGTGCGCTCCGAGCTGATCGTTCAAGAAGGTGTAGTCGGCGTGAAAGTCGATGCCGTAGGTGGGAAACCAGAGCAGTCCTTTGCGCTGCTGTTCGAGGGTGAGCTTGGCGCTCACGTTCGACGAGTCGAGCGTGAGTGGCACGTCGACTTTGGTTTCGTGCTGAACGATCTTCTTGCTGTTGCCTTCGGGCTTTTGCTCGACCGTTACTTCTTCGGTCAGTTCGGTCTTCTGGTACTTGGCGAGCGGTGGCGCCTGCTGTCCTGGCGGACCCCACAGCGCGTTGACCTCGTTGTTCAAGCTGCCCGACAATGAATTCGTGCGCAGATTCAGGGTGCCACCGAGGATCATCCACGCGACCGTGCAGCCCAGCCAAATCACCGCTATCGCCAAAAATCGCTTCACGAGAAGCCTCCTATTGACGATGGTTGTGCCTGGCGGATGCGACCAATCCGCGCAGGACTCCGGGAAGTTCCGCGGAGAAAATGAGGAGCAATTGTGGCGAACGCCGGGCCGGGCCGCGTAAGTCTGCGCTACCCCTGCGGATTGCTGAGGATGGTGAGCACTGGGCGCGCCTCGGTGAGCGAGCGCTCAAACAGAGACGGTTGCTCGGGCGCAGCGCAAATCGCCGCAAAGTCGTCGGGGGAAAGCCCGCGGGCGAGGCGCGCCGCGAACGTGTCGCGGAGGAGGCGCGAGTAGTAGTCGACGTCGTAGTCGCGCGCATCGCGATTGGCGTCGGTTTCGGCTGGCTCTTGATCGGGCAAGAGCCCTGCTCGTCCGCGAGTCGCGCGGTAAACGCGGATCCGTTCGCCCGGCGTCCAATCATAATGGCCGTTTTCGAGCAGCGCTTCGTAGCTGAGTTCGCGACGTTGACTGCGCGTTGCCAGGTATTGATTGGGGGTTTTGCTCAGCCGCACGCGGGCCGACATGGCAAAGGTGCTCAGCGTTCGCTGTCGGATCGCCGTCGCAGTGCTGACGTAGGCTTCGCGCACACCGAGCAAGTCGCCTGCCAACAAGCAATCGATGGCTCGTCGCAGGAACGCTTCACCAAACGGTTCCGCGCGGCTGGAACGAAAAGCAACGCCGCGTAACACGAGTGAGCCCGAATACGCCTTGAGCGCGTAGTTCTTCGGTTCATGCGAGAGCATCGCGGCGTAGCGCCCTTCGAACTCGAGTTTGACGAGCGGCGGCAACAGCGCCGCAACTTCGGCGACGATGCGGCGCTCGTCGGCTTCCGTCGCTTCGTCGTCCACGGCGAAATAGACGCCATCCGTGTCCGCCTCGAGCAATTGCACGCCGCGCGCGGCGAGTTCGCGACACAACAAGCCGAGCACTTCGCGCCCACGCCGAGTGACTTCGTTTGCAGCGTGCACATCGGCAAAGCGGGTCAGCCCTACCGCGCCCAAGTAGCCGTACGCCGAATTGACTACCAGCTTCATGGCGGCCGAAATCGCCTCTTGCGTAAAGCGCTCGTCGGACCCCGGCTCGGCGACGCGCGCTCGCGCCTTCGCCGTCAGGCGCTGTTCGACGAGGCGATCCACGAGCGCGAGCAGCGCGCCCAAGCGATCGCGCTTGGGGCCAATCCCGTACTGTCGCATCAAGGACGGGTACAAGCTGGCGACGTCCGCCTTCACGATCCGCTGAGCGACGCCACAGGCAAACAGATGCAACGCCGCGCCTTGGTGTTCGGTGCCATCGCCGGGTTGATGCACGGGCAACGCCGCGCCCGAGCGCAAGTAAGCGCGGACCAGCAGCGGATCGAGCACCCCCGTCGCCGCGCCCGCGTCTGCCAATCGCTCGTACCGGCGAGGCACCATGCGCGCGAGCGCGAACGCCGCGCCGCCCAACAGGCGCGCGACGCCCGCGGCCTCGCGCACATCGTCTTTCGCATAGCGCCGCACGCGCTCCGGGTCGTCGAGAAAGACCCGATGCACGAGCGCGCCCGGCACGTATTCGCGCTCAACGCTCGCGAGCCCCAAGTGTCGCGCTACCGCTTTCAAGCCATGACCAGGCAGATCTCGCGCGGAAAAGTCGTGCCTTCGCACCGCATCGAGCGAGTCGATCAATTCGCGGCCGGCCATCGTGTAGCGCGAGCGACGCATGGCATCCGTGCGTTGGCGCTCGGCGCCTTGCGAAAGGGTCGCGCCACGCGCGGCAGGGCGCCGCTCGAGTCCGGGCTCTCCATTGCGCCCGAGCAGCAACGTGACCCCCAGTCGGCGCGCGCGCTCCACCAGAAACGGCACATCGAAACCGTGCAAATTGTGATTTTCGATCACGTCCGGATCGAGCACGCGGATCCGTTCGCAGAGTTGCTGTAGCAGCTCTGCTTCCGCGTTGTCGCTTTCGTTCGCGGCCTCGAGTGTCTCCTCTTTGCCGTCCGGGCCGCGCAGCGCGACCAAAAAGATCTTGGAGACCTCTGGGTCCAAGCCTGTGGTTTCCAGATCGAACTGCAAGCGACGCAGGGCGTCGAAGGGCAGATCCTTGAAGTACGTGCGCCCGGTTGCGACCAGGTACTGTTCTTCGGGTGGCAACGCCAACACCGCCTCGGCGCCCAACTCGCGCAAATGCGCGATCGGGCGTGAAAGCCGCTGTCGTGCGCCTTGCAGCACCGCGCGCGTCAGCATTCGGAAGTCCTGCGCGCGGACCAGATAGCGTAGACCGCTCGACCCTTCCAATTCTTGAAAACTCACCCCATCGGGGCGTTGCCGCGCGTTCTCCGGTTGCAAGCGTGGCCCGAGATGCTGCAGGTCGACGAGCGACGCGAGCAGCAGCCAGGGTCGAAACACTTCTTCCTCGCAGAGCAGTGCGAGCGAAGCCGGATCGCGGCGCCAAACGGTCGCGCGGCCGTCGGTGGTCGCCCAAACGGACACAATCCCCGGTGTTTGGTCCCAACCCCACAGCCATTCATCTTGGATTGGGGTCACGGGCCGCGACAACCTAGCACCTTGAGCGCCGAAATCGGCAGCGCCGATCTCATTCGCGAAACATTGGGCAGGGTAGCCTCGCATTTGCGCCGCATCCTTCGGGCGCACTCATTCGAACATGGCAGCGATTATTCCAGTCAGCTTCGTGGGCGCCGAAACGGGTAATTACCGCGTGCTCCGTATGAGCGCGGTGGTTGGCGAGCCGCTCGCGCAAGTGGCGGCCGTGACGCCACACCCCGTGCATTTGCCCGCGTCCGTCGTTCCGGAAGCCACGTGGGTCTTACGAGGAACCAACTCCGCGGTCCGCTACACCGAGCGCCCTGAAATCGAAGCACTGAAACAAATCCAGCCGCCCATTGGGCGAGCGCACTGTTCGCACGCCGCGCTGATCCCCATTCGCAAATCCGACGCTTGGTGGAACCTGCCGCAGGACGAGCGGCGCGCGATCTTCGAGACTCGCTCGAGTCACATCGCGTCTTGTTTGAAGTACTTGCCCGCGATCGCTCGCCGCTTGCACCACAGTCGTGAGTTGGGAGAGCCCTTCGATTTTCTGACCTGGTTCGAGTACGCGCCCGAAGATGCGGAAGTCTTCGAAGAGCTCGTGCAACTGCTGCGAGCGACCGAAGAGTGGCAATACGTCGATTGGGAAGTCGACATCCGCCTGATCAAGAACGGCTGAGCGTTCTCTGCTCGGCGAGAGAGAGGGACTAACCGCAGAGACGCAGAGGCCACAGAGATCAGAAAGAAGATTTTGGGGGTCCCGTGCGCGCGTCGAAGCGTCATCTCAGCGACGACATGGGCCGCACATGGGCAAAACCCCAGATCCTCTCCTCCCCTCTCTGATCTCCGGCTCGGTGGTTCGTTCTCTTCGGAGGCGACGTCGAACCGAGAGAGGGACTAACCGCAGAGACGCAGAGGCCACAGAGATCAGAAAGAAGATTTTGGGGGTCCCGTGCGCGCGTCGAAGCGTCGTCTCAGCGACGACATGAGCCGCACATCGGCAAACCCCAGATCCTCTCCTCCTCTCTCTGGTCTCTGTGGCCTCGGCGGCTCGGCGGTTCAATCTCTTGGCGCCGATGGTGAGACGGTAATTATTTGAAATTGTTTAGTTTTATGCGTGTGCTTGACAGTTCAAGCAGAAGGGACCAATACATCCGCACATCGAGATATCAGGATAGATGACCCTCTCGCAGTACGTCGAAACGCTCAATCTGTTGGGCGACGAAAGCCGAATTCGGCTTTGTGCGTTGTTGCGCGAGCGGGAGCTATGCGTTTCGGACTTGGTGCGGGTAACCGGAATGGCGCAATCGCGCGTCTCGACGCACCTCGGGCGCTTGCGCGAAGCGGGTTTCGTCTGGGATCGGCGGCAGGGGACACAGTGTTTTTATGGGTTGGCGCTCGACGCGCTGCCCGGCACCGCCAAGGCCGTGCTGGATGAAGCCGAAGCGTCGGAAGATCCGACGTTGATCGGCGACCAAAAGCGCCTGCAAGAGTTGGAGGCCGAGCGTCGCGGCGGTTTGCCGGAGTCCGTTGCGGATGAGCTCGAGCGTTACTATTCGCCGGGGCGCACCTGGCAATCGCTGGCACTCGGCATCGCCGCGCTGCTCCAACTCGGTGACGTACTGGACGTGGGCTCAGGGGACGGCGCGGCTGCGGCGTCGCTGGCGCCACATGCGCGCTCGCTCACTTGTATCGATACGAACGCGCGGTTGATCGACGTTGCGAAAGAGCGCTTGGCCCGGTTTCCGCGAGTCACCGCACAAGTTGCCGACGTGCACGCGCTGCCGTTCAAGGACGCCTCATTCGATGAGGTGATGATGTTCCACACGCTGACCTATGCCGAGCGTCCGGCGCGCGCGCTCGCAGAGTGCTCGCGCGTGCTGCGTCCCGGCGGACGTTTGGTACTGTTGTGCCTCAATCAGCATCAACAACACGAGGTGACTGCGCGTTACGGCGAGCGTCATCCCGGGTTCTCACCGCGCGCGGTTCGCAGTCTGCTCTCCGCCGCGGGTCTCGACGTTCGATCTGCCGAAATTGCCGCTCGCGAAGCCAAAAAGCCGCACCTGGAAGTCGTGCTCGCGATCGCCGAAAAAGTCCCTCCTTCTCCAGCCAAACGCAACTCTCAAAAGCTTAGCTGAGCTGCCCGAATCATGTCGAATCTGCATCCCCTTCAAAAGCTGCTCCAAAACCGGATCGCCATCATCGACGGCGCGATGGGCACGACCATTCGCACCTACGGCATGAAGGAGGCGGACATTCGTGCCGAGCGCTTCAAAGACTCGGGCAAGGATTTGCTGAACAACGGCGATCTGTTTTCGCTCACGCAGCCGAAGATGATCTGCGACATCCACCGGCGCTTCTTGGAAGCCGGCGCGGACATCATCGAGACCAACACCTTCGGCGCGACGAGCATTACGCAGAGTGAGTTCTTCGTCGACGATCCGCGCGAGCACGGTGGTCGGAAGGATCCGGAATTTTATCAGAAGATCATCGAGGACAAATTCCTTGGCGATCTCGCGTGGGAGATCAACGAGCAGTCCGCCCGACAGTGTCGCGAGTGGGCCGACCGCGTCGCCAATGTGGACGGCAAGCAGCGCTTCGTCGCGGGCGCCGTGGGACCGCTCACCGTGTCGCTCTCGAACTCCCCGGACGCGGACGATGCAGGCTTCCGCGTGTGCACGTTCGATCAGGTAAAAACGGCCTATATTCAGCAGATCCGCGCGCTGATCGCGGGCGGCTCGGACGTGCTCTTGGTCGAGACTATTTTCGACTCGCTGAACGCCAAAGCCGCGCTGGTCGCCATCCGCGAAGTCTTCGATGCCGATGGCAAAGAGCTGCCGATCATGATCTCTGCCGCAGTCGGTCGCGGTGGTGAAACGATGATTTCGGCGCAGACCATCGAGGCGTATTGGAACGCGGTCAAGCACGTCAAACCGCTCTCGATCGGCTTGAACTGCTCGCTCGGTCCGGACTTGATGTATCCGTTCTTGGCGGAGCTATCCGAGAAGTCGAGCACGGCCATCTCTTGTTACCCGAACGCGGGTTTGCCGAACCCGCTCTCGATCACCGGCTTCGATTTGGAGCCGCCGGACATGGCGCGCTTCTTGGGGGACTTTGCCAAGAACGGTTTGATCAACATCGCGGGCGGTTGCTGTGGCAATACACCGGAGCACATCGCGGCCATCGCCAAGGCTTTGGAAGGGCGAGAACCGCGCGGCTACGCCGACGCCAAGCGCGACGCGAACGCGGTGAGCGTGGGTGTTCCGGAGGCGCTCACTGCGACCGAAGCCCCGTCACGCGAGACCGAGCGCCCGCTGCGCCTCTCCGGATCGCAGCCGTTTACCCAGCAAATCGGCGTGTACATGATGCTCGGTGAGCGCACCAACGTGGCTGGCTCGCCCAAGTTCGCCAAGCTGATCAAAGAGGGTAAGTACGAAGAAGCGGTGAGCGTCGCGCGCCAGCAGGTCGAGAACGGCGCCAACGTGATCGATATCTGCATGGATGAAGGCATGATCGACGGCGTTGCCGCGATGACGCGCTACCTGCAGCTGCTCGCGAGCGAGCCCGAGGTGGCGAAGGTGCCGTTCATGGTCGACTCCTCCAAGTGGGAGGTGATCGAAGCCGGGCTCAAGTGCTTGCAGGGCAAGGGCATCGTGAACTCGATCTCGCTCAAAGAGGGCGAGGACAAGTTCCGTCAGAACGCACGCACGGTGCTCAAGTACGGCGCCGCCGTGGTCGTGATGGCCTTCGACGAGCAAGGCCAAGCGGCGAGCTATGAAGACAAGATCCGCATCTGCGCGCGCGCGTATCACATCCTGGTGGACGAGCTTGGCTTCCCGCCGGAAGACGTGATCTTCGACCCCAACATCCTCACCGTTGCCACGGGCATGGAGGAGCATAACAACTACGCGGTCGATTTCATCAACGCGACCCGCTGGATCAAGCAGAATTTGCCGCACGCCAAGGTGAGCGGCGGTGTCTCGAACATCTCGTTCAGCTTCCGCGGCAACAACAAGGTGCGTGAAGCGATGCACTCGGCGTTCCTGTTTCACGCCATCGCCGCTGGCATGGACATGGGCATCGTGAATGCCGGCATGCTCGAGGTGTACGAAGAGATCGAACCAGAGCTCAAAGTCTTGGTCGAAGACGTGCTGCTCAATCGCCGCCCGGATGCGACCGAGCGCTTGGTCGAGCTCGGCGACAAGCTGAAGGCGGAGAGCGCCGGCACCACCACCACCAAGAAAGAAGCCGAGGAATGGCGTAACGGCACGGTGGAAGAGCGCCTGTCGCACGCGCTAGTCAAGGGCATCGACAGCTACATCGACGCGGATACCGAAGAAGCGCGCGCCAAGCTCGGTCGCCCACTGCTCGTGATCGAAGGCCCGCTGATGGACGGCATGAGCGTGGTCGGTGACCTGTTCGGCGCGGGCAAGATGTTCCTGCCGCAAGTGGTCAAGTCCGCGCGCGTGATGAAGAAGGCCGTCGCCTACTTGTTCCCGTTCATGGAAGCCGAGAAGGCCGCAATGGCCGCCGCGGGCCAAACCGTGAAAACGCAGGGTAAAATCGTGCTGGCCACGGTCAAGGGCGATGTGCACGACATCGGCAAGAACATCGTCGGTGTGGTGCTCGCCTGCAACAATTACGAAGTGATCGACATGGGCGTGATGGTCCCGTGTGAAAAGATCTTGGAGCGGGCCAAGGCCGAGAACGCGGACATGATCGGCCTGAGCGGTCTGATCACGCCCTCGCTCGACGAGATGACGCACGTGGCTCGCGAGATGGAGCGCCAAGGGTTCAAGTTGCCGCTGTTGATCGGCGGAGCGACGACCAGCAAAGCGCACACCGCAATCAAGATCGCGCCGCACTACAGCGAACCCGTGGTGCACGTGCTGGACGCCAGCCGCGCTGTGCCGGTCACCACGAGTTTGCTCAGTACCGAAGGCAAAGAGGCCTTCGTCGCGGCTCACCGCACCGAGTACGAAAAGCTACGCCGCACGCACGCCTCGCCCAAGCAGAAGCTCTTGCCGATCGAAACGGCGCGCGCCAACCGCTTGCCCATCGAGTGGAAGCCGGAAGACGTGTCCACTCCCGAGTTCACCGGCGTGCGCGTGCTCAATGATTTCCCCCTAGAAACCCTGCGCGATTACATCGACTGGACGCCGTTCTTCCACACCTGGGAGCTGAAGGGCGTTTATCCGCGTATCTTTGACCACGAGAAATACGGTGAGCAAGCGCGCCAGCTGTTTGCCGAAGCCAATGCGCTCTTGGACGTGATCATCGAAAAGAAGCAGCTCACGGCGCGCGGCGTCTACGCCCTGTTCCCGGCCAACGCGGTCGGTGATGACGTCGAGCTGTACGCCGATGCGGCGCGCACCAAAGTGCTCGATCGCTTTCACTTCCTCCGTCAACAGGTGCAAAAGAGCCCGACTGATCCGTGTCGCTCGCTGTCTGACTTCGTCGCGCCGCTTTCGAGCGGATTGCCCGATCACATCGGCGCCTTCGCGGTCACTTCGGGTATCGGCCTCAAGGAGCTGTGCGACAGCTTCCGCGCCAAGCAGGACGACTACAACGCGATCATGGCCGAGGCAATCGCCGATCGCCTCGCTGAAGCGTTCGCCGAATGCTTGCACCAACGGGTGCGTGAAGAGTGGGGCTACGGTCGCAGCGAAGATCT
>DASQCO010000080.1:0-9807 GCA_035634635.1 Polyangiaceae bacterium | reverse complement strand
AGCACACCGCATACTCGCCCGTGTCCTCGCGCGGCCGTCAGAGATGTGACCAATCATAAGCTGCGGCTCGGCGGTTAGCTCTCCCTCTCCCTCGTCCGCGACGCCGAAGGCTTTGACGGATTGGCTGTGGCGCGTGACCATCAAAAAAAGAAGGCGGGGCGCGGGGCTTACCAGCTTTTCTTCGAGGGGTGACGGGCGCGTGAGCCGCTCAACCTCCGCCGGTCACCACGCCCCACGGAAGCCCGCCGAGTTGTGCCTTCTTTTCGGCTCTGCCGCTCGCCACGTCCACGATCGACACATCATCCGATGGGCCGTTAGCGGTGAACACGTGCTTGCCGTCAGCGGCCATGGCGATACCCCACGGCCGCGCACCGACCGCATCGCTCGTCCGCGTGACTTCGCGCTTGCCGACATCGACGACGGCGATCGCGCCGCCGCGCCCCGTCGAGACGAATAGCTGCTTGTCGTCGGGGGAGAGCACGAGGCCCATCGGGCGGTGATTGAGCGGCGTCTTGCTGTCGATCGTGATCGTTCCGAGTACCTTGTTGGTGCGCGGATCGAACGCGGTGAGCGTGCCTCCGAATTCGTTGCTCACGAAGGCGAGAGTGCCGTCTTTTGTAAATGCGAGCGCGCGCGGGCGTTTGCCGGCCTCGATTTCGCCGACGACGGCGAAGGTCGTCGTGTCGATGGCCGTCACTTTGCTGTCTTGCTCCGAAGTCACGTACACGACCTTGCCGTCGGGGCGCACACTGACTCCTTCGGGCTCTTTGCCCACGGGCACCCGGCGCGCGATGTTGCCGCTCTCGAGGTCCAGCACGGTCAGCTCCGCGGTTTCTTCGTTGGAAACGAACAGCGTTTTGCCGTCCTTCGAGAGATCGAATGATTCCGGATCTTGTCCGCTCGGCAGCGTGCGGATGAGCTTTCGTTCAACCAGGTCGACGACGCCAATGCCGTCGGCCGAGCGATCTGCCGGTGGCAGCGTCGATTCGTCGACGTTGGGGCCGCTGCGCGGTGAGCCGGACAAGGCCACGTACAAGTAGCGGCCGTCGCGTGACACTTTGAGTCCACGTGGGCGTTTTCCGACCGGAATGCGCGCGAGCACCGAGGCGAACTCGGGGTCGACCACGATCACTTCCCCGCTGCCCTCTGCGCTGACGTAAAGCAGCTTGGGATCGGGTTTCTTGTGACAACCCACGAGGGATAGCCCCAAGACTAAAGCCAGGCTGAGAAACGAGCGGCGCATCGGCATGGTTGCGCAGTCTTAGCAGAACACGTGACGTTAGCGCGGCATATCCAACGGCGCTGGGCATTCTGCGCGCAAGCGGCAGTTCCCGCACTCGCGGCCGCGCCAAATGCGATCGAAGCGCGCTTGCGCGGCGTCGAGCAGCACGTCGTCGTCGGTGCTGATGCCGAGTTCGAAATTGCGCCGGCCCTCGGCCTTGGCGCCCAAGCCCGCGCCAGTGAAGTTGGCGCTGCCCAAGTACAGGTACGAGCCGTCGACGGCGATCATCTTCAAGTGCACGCGCGGGCAATGGCGCATCTGGAAACGCGGTGCGCAAAGTTCCTTGCTCTTGGCCAATGACTCACGAAACGGTCGCGAGGGCAGCGCGCCGTGCAGAATGCGCACCTCGACTTTACGGCGGACGAGCTCCGTGAGCCGCTCGGTGATCGACACATATTGGCCGCGCGCCCGGGCGCGCGTGCCGATCGGCGCCTCCAGCCGGATGTCCTTCACGTTCGCCGTGCCGATCCAAACCGACACACGTGCCTCGGACAATGCACGCAACATCACTGAATCGTGGTGTTCGAGATCCGCCACCAGTCCGACGCGGGCGGACCGCCGGCCATCGTCGGAATTGCTGCGTGTCTTGACCACGCGCTCAAGGTAGCGAGAATGGGGTCGTGGCGCCGCTGTTATTCGTGTTTGCGCATGGCGCGGGGGCGCCCTCCTCGCACCCGTGGATGCAGGCTTGGGCCGGTCTGCTCGGGGGATTGGGCACGGTCGAGACCTTCGACTACCCGTACATGCAGAGCAAGAAACGCGCGCCCGATCCGCAACCGGTGCTGATCCGCGCGCATTTGGCTGCCATCGACCAAGCCCGTGCGCGTCACCCCGACCATGATTTGATCCTGATCGGCAAGAGCATGGGCTCGCGCATCGGCTGCCACGTCGCGCTCGAACGCCCCGTGACCAAGCTGGTTTGCCTGGGCTATCCGCTCGTCGCCGCGGGCAACTCCGGCAAAGTGCGTGACCAAGTGCTCTTGGAGCTCGAAACGCCGATCTTGTTCGTGCAGGGCACGCGCGATCCGCTCTGTCCGCTGGAACGGCTGAGTGACGTGCGCAAGAAGATGCGCGCACCGAGTAAGCTGTTCGTGGTCGACGCGGGCGACCACTCACTGCAGGTGACCAAAGCCCAGCTCAAGCAAGTGGACGAAGACCAACCCGCGGTCGATGCCAGGATCCTACACGTGATCAAGCACTTCGTGTGCGACACGCCGGGCGGTTCGATTCCGCCCGGCCTCACCGCGCATTGAATCGAACAACCGGGGGGCGACAATGAGTTGGGAGATGAGGCAGGAGCTCATCCCGGTAACGGGGGGACAGCTCGAGGTCACGAGCTACGGCGAATCCATTGCAACCGCGGATACGCTGATCTGCGCGAGTCACCCGATTGATGCGTTTGCTCGACAGACGACGACTCTGTTGGCAAATGCGTCTGGAGCAGCGGTGATTTGCGTCAACCCGCGCGGGGTCGGCCGCTCATCCAGCAGCCAGGGACAGAGCTATGAGCTCGTGCAAATCATCGACGATTTGGAAGCTGTGCGGCGGCGCTTGGGGGTGAAACGCTGGGTGTTCTGGGGCATGTCGGGCGGAGGTTGGTTGGGGCTGCTCTATGCGCGGCGCTACCCGCTAAGCCTCGGCGGAGTCATTCTCGAAAGCGTTTGTGCGTGTCTGCGCGAGCGAGCCTCTGACCCCGAGTGCGTGCTCAGTCCGCTGTTCCCGGCGTGGCGCGAGGCGCTCGCGGCAAGCGCGCTGCTCGAACCCCTGCCCTCTCCGGCCGCATCTTACCTGCGTGACCAACTCGAGTGGACGGACGGCCCAGGAGCGGGAGCCACCTTGCGTCGCAAGGCAGGCCCAGCAGTGTTGGTCTCGCCGATCCCCGCCTCGGCAACCATGCGGCGAATGTTGCCGCTCCTGTTCGAGCTGGACACGCGCGCGTGGCTCAATTCGCTCACTGTCCCCGCGCTGGTGATCTGCGGCAGCGCTGACCCCGTGCTTCCGGTACGCCATGCGCACGCCCTGCATGATGGGTTGCCCAATTCCGAGTTCGTGCTGGTCGAGGGAGGCGGCCATGTGCCAGTTGCCGAATCACGGCCAGAAGTTACGACGGCAGTACGTGCATTTCTAGAGCAGCATCGCGCAGCGACCCGAAGTGCTATGCGATGAGCATGCAGCCCGCGTCTCCGCAGTCATTTTCGATCCGCCCCGTCGCGCCCGGCGACGAACACGCGCTCTTCGCCCTGATCCAGGCGCTCGCCGAGTACGAAAACCTGACGCACGCGGTGACTGGCAGCGCGGAGCAGTTGGCGCGAGATTTGTTCGGACCTCGACCCGCGATTGAAGCACTGCTGGTCGAGGCAGACGGGCGCGTGGTGGCGTTCGCACTCTACTTTCACAACTACTCCTCGTTCCTGACCAAGCGCGGCTTGTATCTCGAGGACATTTTCGTGCTGCCCGAGTATCGGCAAGGGGGGATCGGCAAGGCGCTGCTGAGCGCAGTCGCAAAGGTTGCTACCGAGCGCGGCTGCGGGCGCTTGGAGTGGAGCGTGCTCGATTGGAACGAGAGCGCGATTGGCTTTTATCGGAGTTTGGGCGCCAGCGTCTTGCCGGACTGGCGGATCTGCCGTGTCGTTGGCGAGCAGATGCGCGCGCTTGCTGATCGAAGCTAGCTCGAAAATCCGCTAAAATATCGCTCAATGAGCGAACGCCGCGTCCTTCAGCGCGTAAAGCGGCACGCCTTGCCCGCGCGCACGCCCGTCGCGGGAGAGCCGTTGCGCACGATCACTTCTGCGCTCTTCCCCGGGTTCGCTTGCAATGTGTAGTGCGGCGACGGATCCACGTCCGTCCACACCTCACACGTTACGGGTTGCTGGCAGTTGTTGGTCAGAGTGACCACGTGCCGATAGCCGTCGCCTTTGAAGCGCGCGCTGGCCACGACCGACGCGCAGTCCCCCACCGGTTGAGGCGAATCAGCCGCAGCTGTGCTCGCGAACGCGAGACCCGCCGCGCACAACAACATCAACCGACTGGAGTCCAATAGCCTTCCTTCCACGCCCATTGTGAGCCGTTCCAAACCCATTGTGGTGCAATCCAAACCCACCCCGGGTAGGCAGGCGTGCTCCACCACGGTCCAGCGTACCAAACCCAGGAGCTGCCATACCAACCCCAGAAGCCGCGGCCCCAGTAAGGGTGCCCGTAATACGGCCCGGGCGGGTAGTACACGTGCACGTGCGACACATGAACCGGAGCGCCGTAGTAGTAGCGACCTCCGTAATACCCCCCGTAATAGTGACTCGTGCTGTACGGGTAGTAGCCGCGGTGGCCATAGTAGCCGCCAACGCCAACGCCAACGCCAACGCCCACGGACACGTGGCCACCGTGATAGTGCGAACCGCCGTAGTAGCCGCCGCCATAGTGCCCGCCGCCGTAATGCCCACCACCGTAGTGCGCGCCGCCACCCGAGAAGTGGGCGCCACCGCGGCCACCGCTAAAGCTGTGTTGGGCCAATGCGCTGCGCGGAAGTGCGCTGGTTGCGAGGGCGCAAACCAGCGGCAGCGTGTACCAGCGGCTGATCGGGCTGCTCATGACGGTTTCCTTCCGCTCCAAACTTAGCGCACGCAGCGGGAAACGCCCAGAGATCAGGCGTATTTAGCGATTTGTTCCCGAACCCGCGGCGCGTACGGTAGAAACCTCGCATGAGCGGAACCCCAAGCAATCTCAAAGTTTTTGCTGGCGCCTCACACCCCGAGCTGGCCGCCGAAATTTGCCAACATCTTGCGATTCCGCTCGGTCGCTCGCACACTGTGCGGTTTTCGAACGAAAACTTGAAGATTAAAATCGATGAGAATGTGCGCGAGCAGGACGTGTTCGTGGTCCAGACCGCGTGCTCCCCGCTCTCCGAGCACATCATCGAGCTCTTGATTATGCTGGATGCGCTGCGCCACGCGTCTGCGCAGCGCGTCACCGCGGTCATCCCCTATTTTCCGTACGCCCGTAGTGACAAGAAAGATGAGCCGCGCATTTCGATCACGGCGCGCTTGATGGCCGATCTGCTGCTCACCTCTGGCGCCAATCGCGTGCTCACCATCGATCTGCACTCGCCGCAGATCCAAGGCTTCTTTTCGAACCCCGCCGATCAACTCACGGCCGTTCCGGCCATTTGCGATCGCCTCGCGCAAAACGACATTTCGAACACGGTCGTCGTCGCAGCGGACGTCGGCGAGGCGAAGGACGCGGGTCGCTTCGCACAACGCCTGCATTTACCACTCGCCTTCATCGACAAGCGCCGTTCGGGCGACGACGAGAACGCGAAGGCCGCGCACATCATCGGCGACATCGTCGGCAAGGATTGCTTGCTGGTGGACGATGAGATCGCCACCGGTGGTACCATCTTCAGCGCAACCGAGTTTTTGCTCGAGCGCGGCGCGCGTTCGGTTTCGGCGGCGATCATTCACCCGGTGCTGTCGGGCAAAGCCGTGGAGCGCTTGGCCGCGTCACGCCTGACTCGGCTGTTGGTGACGAACACCATCCCGATCCCGCCGGCAAAGCGTTCGCCGAAGATCGAGGTGCTCTCCCTCGCGCCGCAAATTGCGACGGCCATTACTCACATCCACGACGGGCGCTCGGTCTCAGAACTGTTCAGCTGAGCCATTGTGCCAAATCGCCTCGCCCGCGCTGGCGTGGCATCCCCCGAGCGGTCGCGCGCTCGAAGTGATACGCTGGCGGCGATGCGCTCATCGCTGGCCTGGCTGTTGCTGCTCGTGTCGGTCACGGGCTGCCCCGACCGAACCCACGAAAAACGCGCATCGAGCCTGCCTGCGTGCAGCAAGTTCGGCGACCGCTGCGAGTTCGCACCCGGCAAGCTCGGCAGCTGCGTGATGCGCGACGGCTGTACGGGTTCAAGCAGTGAGTGCTTTACCTGCCAGTCGCAACACTGAAGGAGGGACGCGCCGAATGAGCCTCACGCCCGAGCCGCCGCGCACCTCGATCCCGCCCGAGCCGCCACGCATTTCGAGCCTTCTGCCGGACCCGCCGCGCAGTTCGCCTTCGTCGCCGGCACAGCGACGCGCGCTCGGCATTTCGGCAATCGTGGCGGTTGCCGCGCTCGTTGCGTTGGCTGCGCCGGTGTCGTCCGGCCTGTTCTTGGGCACGCTGCTGGCGTTCACGTTGCTCGGTACGTACGACCGGTTGTCGCATCGTTGGCCACGCCCGACGCTGCTGGCGGTCGCGCTCGCGTCAGCCTCGGGTTTGGCCATGCTAGGCGGACTATTTGGGCTTGCGTACTTCATCGTCGTGCGCGGCGCGACGCTGGCGCAGCAGCTAGCAGCAGGCTTCCAGCCCAAAGGGACGTTCCTCAAACTCACGCAGTGGATCGAGAGCCTGGCGTCTTCGTTGCCTTTTGGTCCGCTCAATTTGACCGAAAGCGTGCAGGCTTACGCAGAAGAAGCCGCCACCCGCTTGGCGCAGTACATCGGCGTGGTAGCAGGCGCGACGATGGGCGGCGCGCTGACGCTGTTCTTCACGGTAATGACCGCGTTCTTCGTACTGCGTCACTGGCCCGAGATCCTGTCCCGAGCCGAGCGCATGTTGCCGCTTCATCCAAAGCACACTCGGGTCGTGTTGTGGGAATTTCAAAAGGTTGGCAAGGAAGTCTTCATGGGCACCATGCTGACCGGCCTCGCGCAAGGTGTGCTGGCAGGTATCGGTTACGGCATCGCCGGCGTCGCCGAGGCGATCCTCTTGGCCACCCTGACGACGATCTGCTCGGTGGTTCCGGCGGTCGGTACACTCTTGGTTTGGGTCCCGCTCGGTATCGCGTTGATCGTCACCGGGCACGCGGGCGCCGGGGTTTTTGTATTGCTTTGGGGCAGCCTAGTCGTCGTCGGCCTCTCGGACTACGTGATCCGGCCAATGCTCGTCGGCGGTCACGGCCATGTGCCAACGCTGCTGACCTTCATCTCGCTGTTCGGCGGCGTAGAGGTCTTCGGCTTGCTGGGGCTGATCATCGGGCCGGTGATCGCCGCGGTCGCACTCGCGTTACTCCGCACGTACGATCGCGAAATGTGCGCGCCATAATCGTCATCTGCGCGCGGCGAGGCGTGGCGGAAACCACTTTGGGACGGCTAAATCGTCAAAAATGGGTGATGCGCGCGCGGCTTCGGGTTAGGCCTCGGGCCCATGACGCTTCGAAAAGACGTACTCGCCCAGGCCGCCACCATCGCTCGAGGCCTCGCCATCGACGCGGTGCACGCCAGCCAAAGTGGGCACTTGGGCTTGCCCCTCGGCTGTGCCGAGATCGGCGCCGTGCTGTTCGGCCAGGCGCTCGTGCAATGCCCCGATCATCCTGAATGGCTGAACCGAGATCGCTTCGTGCTGTCTGCGGGCCACGGCTCGATGTTCTTGTACGCATGGTTGTGCCTGGCCGGCTACGCCGAGGTGCCAATCGCCGAGATCAAGCGCTTCCGCCAAATGAACTCGAAGACACCGGGGCACCCCGAGTTGACGCACGCGCCAAGTGGTATCGAAACCACAACTGGCCCGCTCGGACAGGGGATCTCGAACGCCGTCGGTATGGCGATCTCCGCGAAGATGGCGGCCGCGCGTTTCAACACCAAAGAACACACCATCTTCGATCATCACATCGTGTGCCTCGCGGGCGATGGCTGCATGCAAGAAGGCGTGGCGATGGAGGCAATCGCCGTCGCAGGTCATCAGCAGCTCGACAACCTGATCCTGATCTACGATTCGAACGCGGTCACGCTCGACGCCATGGCCAGCGCCTCGCAGAACGAGGACGCCGCGAAGCGCTTCGAAGCCATCGGCTTCGACGTGCAGACCGTGGACGGACACGAGCTCGACGCCTTCTACGCCGCGTACGAGCGCGCCAAAGCGGCGGGCAGCGGTAAGCCACAACTGATCATCGCCAAGACCCTGATCGGCAAGGGCATCCCCGAAGTCGCCGGCACGCAGAAAGCCCACGGCGAAGGCGGCGCCAAATTCGCAGACGCCGCGCGCAAAGCGCTCGGGCTGCCCGAAGAGCATTACTACGTCGCGCCCGAAGTGGCGGGCTACTTCGCAGAACATCGCAAGACCCAGAGCGCGGGTTACGAAGCCTGGCTCAACACCTTCAAGGCTTGGCAAGCAAAGAACCCCCAGCTCGCCGATCTGCTCGGCACTTCGAGCGCCTCGCTGCACACGCTGGCCAAAGATACCGCCAAGAAGACGCCGCCGGTCGCGGAGCTCTTGGCCGCTATCCCGGAGTTTCCGGAGTCGATCAAGGTCGCGACGCGTAAGGCTGGTCAAGACGTCTTGCAGCCGCTCGCCGCCAAGTTACCGCTCTTGATCGGCGGCAGCGCGGATCTGTACGGCTCCACGCTCAACTACATCGGCGATCTCAAGACCGGCGATGACGACTTCACGGCGGGACACCGCACCGGTCGCAACATCCGCTTCGGCATTCGCGAACACGGCATGTGCGGCATCCTCAACGGCATCGCCTGCCACGGCATCTTCCGTCCGAGCGGCGCGACGTTCCTGGTGTTCGCCGACTATTGCCGCCCCGCGATTCGCCTGGCGGCGCTCAGCCACCTGCCCGTGATCTACATCTTCACGCACGACAGCGTCGGCGTGGGTGAAGACGGCCCAACGCACGAGCCCGTGGAGACCATTCCCGGCCTGCGCGTCATCCCGAATTTGGACGTGATTCGCCCCGCAGATCCGGAAGAGACCGCGGGCGCTTACGCCGCCGCGCTCGATCGCACGGACGGCCCGACCCTGCTCGCGCTCTCGCGCCAAGCCGTGCCGTTGCTCAGCGAAATCCCGGTCGCCGCGCGCCGTGAAGGAGCGCTCAAGGGCGGTTACATCGCGCGCAAAGAGACCAGCGAGTTGAAGCTGATCTTGCTCGCCGCGGGCAGCGAGCTGCAACACGCGTTGAAGGCGGCCGAATCGCTCGGCAGCGGCACGCGCGTCGTCAGCATCCCCTGCTTCTCGCGCTTCGATCGCCAGCCCGCGGAGTACCGCGAGCAGGTGCTACCCAAGGCCTGCCGCAAGCGCATCTCGATCGAAGCCACCGTGACCTCGACTTGGGACGGCTACGTCGGTCTCGACGGCATCACGCTCGGCATCGATCGCTTCGGCATGTCGGCACCGGGTGGCGAAATCATGAAAGCGCTCGGCATGACCGCCGAGCACGTGGTCGAAGCCGCAAAGCTTCTCGGCTGAGCTCAAAGCAGCGCGAAATCGCGCAAAAAATAAGAAGGCGCATCGAGGTTGCTCGGTGCGCCTTTTTTCATTCGATAAGCAAGCGATCAGCGACGCACTCAGTGCGTGCTCTTGCGATTCGCGTTCTGGCGATCCTCTCCGCGCAACTCCTGCGCGCGGCCCTCGACTTCCAGTCGCTCATTGTCGATCGCCGCGCCCACGCGATTCTTCACTGCGCCGACCGCTTTCTCGACGCCACCTTTCGCGCGCTCGGCCGCCTTCGCTGCGTCCTGCTTGGCCTTGCCTTCGAGCTCACGCGCCTTGCC
>DASQCO010000079.1:0-13536 GCA_035634635.1 Polyangiaceae bacterium | reverse complement strand
TCGCTCGTTGCTCGGCAACTTGGCTTCACACGGGTTCGTCGTGATCGGCTCGAACAACAAGAACGTCGGACAGGGCGACCCGAAACCGATGTTGGTGGGCGTGACCTGGGTACTCGCTCAGAATGAGGATCCCGCGAGCGTGCTCTATCATCACCTCGACGTGACCCACATCGGAGCGACGGGCCACTCACAGGGTGCCTTCGCCACGAGCTCAGCCGCGGGCGATAGTCGCATCACGACCAACGTGCCCATCGAAGGCTCTCAGGTTCAACGAAACCTGCACGGTCCTGCGCTGTTCTTCTGCGGAGGAATGGACGACGTCGTCGGCTGTGATGGCGCACAGAGCGCCTTCAACGCCGTCACGACCTTGCCTGCCATGTACGCCGAGTACCTGAGCGTCGATCACGGCAGCTGGCTCGGCCGTGGCAATAAGCCGAGCGTTGTCGAGAGCGTCGTCACCGCCTGGATGCGTGTGCAGCTCATGGCCGACGATTCGCTCAAGCCTTGGTTCTACGGCGCGTCGTGCAAGCTGTGCACGGACAGCGGTTGGTCGATTCAGCAGAAGAACATGGCTCAATAGCCCGCGGCTTTATCGCGCAAACGTTCACCGAGCTACGCGACGTGCCGCGCGCGCCGCGCCCGCTAACCAAACAAAGAAAATATGAACAAGAAAAGGCTCGCAGCGGCAATACCAAGCGAGCCTTACCGTGCGTGTACTCAAAAAGCATTCGACATTTCGCGCGTTCCGATCAGCCGCCTGCGTACGCCTCGGCGCCGCCGTGTTGGTTGCGAGCCAAGGCCTCAGCGGAACCGCCAGCGCCAAGCCCTTCATGGAGTACATCAAGGCGACGCCCACGGTTGCGGCTCTCAGCTCGGCGAGCTGGGGCGTGGCGGGAGTGTTGCCGCGGGACCTATCGAACGGCATCGAGAGCGCTCCGGGCGCTGGCGTTCACCCAGACTATTACTACTGGGACGGGCAGATCATTAGGGCCAAGGACGGCAAGTTCCACCTGTTCATGAGCACGTTCTCCGGGAACACGAATTTTGGCACGAGTTGGCAGAGCTCCGACGCCTACCACGCCATCAGCCAAACTAACGTGCTCGGCCCCTACCTGCGACAGGACTACATCTACAGCAACGGCGGGTCACACAAAGGGCACAACGTGTCCGCGGTCGAGTTGCCGGATGGCAGCTACGCGGTGGTCGTCAGCGAGATCGTCCCCTTCACGATCTACAAGTCGAGCTCTCTCGACGGTCCATGGACGGGTTGCCAACCGACGACTCAAATCGGCGCTTCGAATATCAGCCTCTTTCCTCGCCACGACGGCAAGTTCGAGATCGTGGAGCGCAACGGGACCATCGCGATCTCGGATACGCTGTGCGGCACCTACGTGAAGCAAAAGCCCACGTGCTCTTATACGCAGAACGCCACCGATAGCATTTACCCGAAGCGGACCTCGATCCCTGGCGTGTCCAATCCGGCCTACACTTGGCAGGAAGATCCGCACATCTGGCGCAGCGGGGGCGTTTACCACATCATCTATTCGGGTTCCGGTGATCGCGTGGGCTGGCACGTGTACTCGGTCGACGGCATTACGAATTGGAAGGACAACGGGTACGCCTGGTCTCCGCGGGATTACCAGAAGATCTTCTGCTACGAGGGCAGCACCACTTGCACGCAATGGTACAAGATGGAGCGCCCGGGCGTGGTTTTGCAAGATGGGCACCCGACCCACATCACTTGGGCCGTGGCTGACGTCGACAAGGACAACCAAGTTCTCCCGGGCACCAATCACGGCACCAAGATCGTCGTGGTGCCTTTTGATGGCGTCGCTTTCGACAAGGACTTTGGTGTCGGCGGCGGCGGTGGTGCCGGCGGCGCGGGCGGCGCGGGTGGCGCATCGAGCGCCGGAGGTGCCGGCGGACGCGGCGGATCAGTGGGCTCGGGCGGGAGCACGGGTGGCGTCACCTCCGCGGGTGGGAGCAACGCTGTGGGCGGCTCGTCGAGCGTTTCGAGTGGCGGCATGACGGCAAGCGCAGCTGCGGGCGGCACAGCGACCACGGGCGGCGTTTCGGCCACTGGTGGCAGCTCCGCGCTGGGCGGTGCACCGAGTAACGGTGCCGGAGGGCATCTAGCGGCTGGCGGTCTGCGAGCAGTCGGCGGTGCGTCGGGCGCCGCGGATGCCAACGCCGGTGCTGATGCCGGCGGTTGCGGTTGTCGATTCGCGCCAGCGCCCGCACCGTGGAAGTCACTGGCGCTCTTGGGCGGTGTCGGTCTGTTGAGCCGTCGACGCGCGCGGCGCCGAACACGGGAGTAGTCTGTCGTTAAGTTACTATCGACTGGCCAGTTTCGCCACTCCCTGGTCATTTTTTCGAACGCGGTCGAATCCATCGCGAAAATGGCGTTGTAGTGTTCTTCTTGTGCTGAACGTCGCGCCGCATGGTCGCAGCGCGCGGGGCTGGAGGAAGATTGGCAACTATCGACTTCGACGCAGGCACATCCGCGGCACTGGACGCGTACATCGCGAGCCACTTTCCGGATGCATCGACGAACGCGGACACGCGTACGGGCGTGGCGCTGGCGCTCTGGGCGGACAGCAAGACCGGGGTCAACCTGGACGCGTATCAGACGCAACTTTCCGAGTTGGCAGCGAAGCTCGGCATCAACCAAGGCAAGGATTCCGTAGCCAAGGCCATGCCGAATGACGGCTTTCGCTACTACGACATTGCCTCCACGCACGCTCGATGGATCCCCAACGAAGAGCCATTCGTGGGTCACCTCAGCATGGTGCGCGTCACGCTACCGCTCACGAACGCCGATGTGCGTGACATCCAGACTGGGATTGGCACGGTGGCCATCGGCGACCACATGTACCGTTCGGTGCAGGAGTTCAAGCAAACGTACTTGGACGCGCCGTACAGTCAGACGACGCGACTCGACCTAGTGACGCCGCCGCGTGAGCTCGGCGTCCGTTTTGGCGCGGTGTCCGCGTATTTGGGCTACACGAACGGCAGCGCTACGCCCTCTTTTTACGTGCTCGAGGCCGGAACCGCGACCGGTGACGCGAAGGTGCCGTTTGTCTGCGCAACGCTTGACGGCAGCATCGTCGCCTTTTCGGGCTATCAGCCCACGCCCTTTGCGAAGAAGAGCCATGTGTATCGCGGTTCGCTGCACGTCGTGGGCGACAAGCCAGACGTCTTGAGCATTACCTCCGAGGCGACTGCGCATAGCCCGTACATCACCATCACGGCCAAGTTCACTGAAACGACGACGCCGCAAAACATTTGGCCAGGTTTCTTGATCGTTCGAGCAGCAGCGATCGTTGCGCTGCGCAGCCTCACCGTCCCGCACGCTTGAGTCCGTGCCCTTCAGGAACGTCCATGAAAAAATCGATCTATCAGCTGACGCTCATTGCCCTTCTGTGTGCGACCTCGTGCGGAGGAGGTGGTGGTGGCGGTGGAAGCATTCCCGGACCCAACACTGCCGATTCAGAAAAGAAGGCCAAATGCGAAGCGGTGAGCAAGGACCAATCAGTCGGCTGCGGTGCTTGCGCGGGCTTGGAATTCTGCGGCTGGACACAGACGCAGAGCGATGACCCGACGAGCGGGACCTGTCACTACTTGGCAGACAAGCGGTCGCCTCCAGCAGGAATGGTCGGCGACCCCACAGGTTGCCCCAAGCCGCCGCAGTAGGACGACTTGGCGGAAGGGCTCAAAACCCTTCCGCTCGCGCTAACGAGGACCCTTCACGGCATTGCTCGAGCCCTGAACACGAGGCTCGTGAATGGGTGCTGGAGGCCAAAGCCGAGCGCATCGCCGGTCGACGTTACGGCCAGGCCGTGAACCAGAATTCCGTCGAGCGTTTGCAGCTCGACCCACCAATTGCCATTCGCGCGAGTGCCGGCAGGGAGCGTGATCTGAACGAATTCGTTCACGACCGGCGTCGCAGTCCATTCAGGTGCTGTGAGCTCGGAAGCTCGAATGAAGCCGAGAATTTCGCTGCTGCTCGCGAGGGCGGCGCCAAAAATGGGCGGTGTCGTGGTGATGTTGGCGGGCTCGAGCCCTGCGAAGTTCAGGTCGTGAATCCACGCGGCCGCCGGTGCTTCGAGATCGCCCATCGACTCGACGAAGGCCGGACCGCTCTGCGGGTAATACGTCGCGTAACCGTCCTCCCAGTAGAAGGCTCGCGCGCTCGCGCTGCCGGAGACCAGCTCGGCCGCAATCGCTTGTCCTAGGCCAAGCTTCGCGCTCGCGGTGGTGGTGAGGGTGGTGCCGTCGGGTGCGCCCGCATCGAGGCCTGATTCACCGATCAGGATCGGCTTGTCGGTTTGGGCTCGCACCTGAGCCACGCGCATCGAGAGGGCTGCGTCGAGATTGGCGTCGTACGGGTGCAACGAGACCACGTCGTTGGCGCGGCTGGCCCAGAGCTTGGTCCAGGGTGCCTCGTTGAGCAGTGGCAGATCCGAGGTCGAAGCGAGGATGGGGCGATTGCTCGGGTCGTGTGCGCGAATCAGGTCGCTCGCGCGCTCGGCGAATGCGGTAGCGTTCGTTTCGTTCGCGCCGGTGGCGAGATCGAGCTCGGAGAAGACTTCCCAAGCGATGATGTTGGGGCGGCTTTGCCAGCGATCGATGAGGGTGCCGAGCCAACCGAGCCACGCGCGTTGAGTCGCCGTGTCGTCGAAGAGTTCGGCGGGTGAGCTTGCGGGGCCGCCGTTCTTGCTATTGAGCGGATTGGCATCGAAGTGGATCCAGCCAGCGGCGGGCGTACCGTCGTTCCAATCGCCCCAGATGGCGAAGACGGGGATGACCGAGAGCCCTTGCGCTGCGGCTTGGTCGAGCACGCGATCCCATTCAGCCGCCCACGCGCTGAGGACGTTGCCTTGTGAGTCAATGCCGAGGGTGTTGTAGCCAAAGCCTTGGGTCAGCTGAATGCGAATCGCGTCTGCTCCTGCCTCGTGCGCCGCGCTGAGCAACGGCGCGAAATCCGCGGCGCTCCCCGCCGTGGCGTTGCGCAAGAACAGCGGCGCTCGGCGGCCGCCGCGCTCGAAGTAATGGCTCCGCGACGGCAGCGTCCACCACGGTGCGTCCGTCGCGGTCATGCCGCCCGCGGCGTTAGGACCTCCGCTTGCGCCTCCTGTGCCGCCGTTTCCGCCGGACGTGGTGTTCGCGTCGCAGGCGCTGCCGAGCAGCGCGAACACTGCGAGCACTGCCGGCCATTTCTCGAACTTGTGTAACCCCCTGAGCATGGCCTCACCCTAGCGCACCGAAGGCCGTCCGTGCTCACGACCGCTCGGAAAGCAGCGCTTTCCGGCCCGAGAATGCGGCAAGCATGTTAGAACCGCGACCTTCTCGATGAGCTACTTTCGCTTTTGGGCTTCTGTGGCAGTACTCGTTCCATTGAGTGGTTGCGGGGGCGTTCACGCGGCGGCCACTCGAGTCTTGGATGCTGACGCTGCGCTCCTTTCGAGCACACCCATTTGTTTCGTTCGGCCGAGCCCTGAGCTGAACCTCAGCCAGCGCGCCGAGCAGACGAGCATTCTGGAGATTTGCGAAGACGTGGCACGAAAGGAAGGCCTCCAGGTCGTGCCATTGGGCAACGCTCCGTGCCTCGCCGCAACGATGGTCTGGTCGAGCCGAAACACGGGTGATTGGAGTGCTGACTGCTCACGCTCGTTCATCGGCTCCGAATGCACCGCCTCGGCCATCCACGCGAAATCCGTAAAGATGGTATTGACCCAATCGACGACGGGTAAGGTCGTAGCGGAGAACTCAGCCACGATTGCCAGTGACCACGGCTCATTTTCCGAAAAGAGTTTCCGCGCCCTGTGCACGGCTGCGTTCCACGACTATCCGAAGCCGCTCTCCAGCGCGCAATTCAAGGTATCGGACTGAATTTCCGCGCGAACGGCGTTTCGGCGGCGACGCTCAACCGAAGGATCTTGGCGGGCCCTCAGTTTGGTTCTTCCGCGACCAGCTCATCGATCGGCTTCGCGATAGCCGAAGCGGATGCCGAGCATTTCGCCGGGCTGAATATCGGGCGCCCACTTGCGGGCGAGCTCGAGGTTGATCTGGTTGCGTGAACGCCACCAGCGTGCGACCCGGATTTCGTTCATCGGGCTGGTTGCTTCATCCTAATCCCGAGCCAGCGCGACGCGGCAAGCCCATCGGTTGATTAGCGCCCGGCGTTTCCATTCGTCAACAGCGGCACCGCATCCGCGTCGGTCAGTGTCGCGAGAAACGCCGCAACATCCTGGATGTCGGCGTCGGACCACACGGGTCTGTCGCCGCGCTGCTGCGTGAACGGTGGCGTGATGTGGTCGACGTTGTCCTGGTGCTCGGGCGGCAGATCGTCGAACTGTGCTTTGCCGGGGTGCGGGTACCACTTGCTCGGCAACGAGTCGCGCTCGACGTAGAAGTGGAGCGCCTCCTCCAATGTGTGGAAGCGGCCATTGTGGAAGAAGGCGCCGCGGATGGCGACGTTGCGCAGGCTGGGCGTTTTGAACATGCCGCAGTATTTCTTTTCGCGCAGCTGGTCGACGCGCACGGGGCCGCACAGGCCGAGATCGAAGTGTTTGGGATCGGCGTTGGCAGGGATCTCGAGATTGCGCGGCACGCCCAGGGCTTCGAAGCTGAAGTCCGTAAACAGCGGGTGCGCGCCGTTGGCGCCTCGCTCTGTCGTGTGGCAGGCGGCGCAATTGCCGCCTTTTGGATCCTTGAACAGCTCGAAGCCGCGTTGCTCACCAGCGCTGAGCTGGGCTTGGCCGTCCAAGTAGCGGTCGAACTTGCTGTCGTAAGGCTGAAAGCTCGGGTCGTCGAGCTGGAACCGCTCGAGCGCGCGCGAAAGTGCGACCAGAGTCTGCGCGGCGTTCGAGAGCACACTCTCGCCGAACTGCTCGCGGAAGCGCGCTGCGTAGCTACTCTTCGCCACGCGCGCAGCCACGGCGGCGGCGTCCGCGTTAGCCATCTCGTTGTGCGCGAGCAACGGGAAGACCGCTTGTTTCGCCAAGGAGTCGAAGCGGCCGTCCCAGGTTAAGCCGCCCACCGGCACGTGATCCGTCTCGGTCAGGCGCTCGCGCGGGTTGCCAATGAAGGTGTGGGACCAGAGCGGCGTCCGACGCAGATAGCGCAAAGAAGGCGCGGCGCGCAGTCCCGCGTCTTTCAGCTCGGGGCCAGCCACTTGCACGGCCAAGGCGTTGGGCGGCCCATAAGCGTGCGCAGGGCTGTGACAAGTGGCGCACGAAACGCGGCCCGACGCCGAGAGCGTTGGGTCGAAGAAAGCGAGCCGGCCAAGCTCTGCAAGCGCCGGTTGGGGATCGCGCGAGGCCAAGCGTTCACCCGTTGAAGACGCGGGGCGCGCTGACTCCGCTAGCTCGACGGCGGTCGATCCGCGCTCCGCGCGCGGCTCGCGCTGGCATGCACCGAGACCGATCAGCAGGGCCACCCAGGCGACCCCGCCGATCCGAGGGACGCTCCCGCTCTTCACTTCAGGTTGGTGAAGATGTCGTCGCCAAAAGTCTTGAGGCTCGCGTCGTCCGCGTAGCCCAAGTACCCGTCCGTCTCGAAGATGTTCTCTAAACTGCGCAGCAACGAGTAGTGATTGTACTGCGTGTAGCTGACGGTACCGGGCTTGATCCACTTGGAGAGCAGCACAGCGCCGGTGCGATCGCCGCCCACGCCGACGAAGTGCAGCTTGTACTCGAGGGTGGCCGAGGCAGGGATGATCGAGTCACTGGGACGGCTGACGTTCGGGCCCGTCTTCTGAGCGCAGCAGGCTTGTCCCGGGAGATTGACGGTGACCGTGGTCTTGCCACTGTCGGGGTCAGTGCTCGAACCCGACAGTGAGGTGTCGGCCGACTCGTCGAAGTTGATGATGATCAAGCCGTCCTTCTGATACGCCGGCGAAGCCTGAATCAGCGGGATCCACTTCTTCAAGAAAGCGTCGATCGACGTGAGCCCGCCCGCGTTGCCGTTTACGCAGCCCTTCTTGTCGGCGCCGGTGCCGTCACCGTCGTGGCCGTCATCGCAAAGGTTCGGCGTGACGAACACGAAGTTCGGGGTGGTCTCGATTGACTTCAGGTCGTTTTCGAGATGCGCGTTCAGGTTTACCACATGCGCGTCGCAGTAAGCCTGATTGTCGATGATCGAGTGGAAGTAGACGAAGGGATTGTGACGCGTGGCGTACTGATCGCCCTCGGGCACGTCCACGGTGGGCGCTTGTGCAGACTGGGTGTGGTCGATCGCACCAATCGCCGGGTGACCGCAGGTCGCCGACTCTCGAGTCGGGTCGTTCCCCATGTCGCCCATGTAGCCCTTCCAGGACAAGTGCAGATCGTCGAGCTGATTGACGAAGGTCTTGACCTGCGTCGGGTACACGCAACCCTTGCCGTCCTTGGCCTTGAGCACCTTGGGGTTGGCGGTGTCGGCGCCGTCGGCAATCACGTCGTTGAAGCCCTGAAAACAGTCAGCTTGCGTTTCGAGCGTGGAGGGCTGACCACTCATCATCGAGATGTAGTTGTCCAGGCTGACGTGCCCGGTCCCGTAGTACTCGGTCAAGAGTGCACCCTGGGTCGCCAGCTGCTTGAAGTATGGGTCCTGCGTGCTGGTCCCGAATGTATCGGTGAAGTTCTTGTTCTCCATCGTGAGCACGAACACGTGCTTGATCGAGCGCTGAGTCGCAGGAGTGGCGCCGCCTTCTCCGCCGTCGCCCGCGCTGCCGTTCGCCCCGCCCGCAGCCGTGTCGCCACCGGCGCCCGCGCTCGACTCGCCACCCTCGGAAGAGCCTGCCTCGCCGGCCTCGCCGTGAACACCGCCTGCGTGGCTACCGCCCAGACTGGCGCCCGCGTGGCTCCCGCCCGCGTTGGCTCCGCCGTGCGAAACCCCGCCCGCGCCCGCACTGCCTGCGGGATCGTCGCTACTACAGCCGACTGCGCAAACCCCGACCAGAGCGCCAATAACTCCGGCAATCGCGACGAAATGGGAGGCGCTCCGCCGGACGGCGGTCGACGAGGTTTGGCCTTCGAAGTGGGTCATGGATCTCTTTCTGATCGAGGAAGTGAAAGCGCGGCGCACAAAGCGCCCGACCGGTGCCTTAACACCATGCCCGCTCTTCCTCGGTTGCAATCTCGTGATTTGACTGTGACGACGGCCCGACGCGCGTTCACACCGCGAAGGGATCAACCAACGTCGCTCAACGCGCGAACCGCACCGTGAAGCGAGCTACGCGACGTCTTGCGAGCACACGGCCCGCTTGCCCCAAACCCAGAGCCCTGTCCCGCATTACACGTCAGCTCACCACTCGACTTCGTACTGCGCTTGTCCCGACCAGAAGTAGTCGGTGACGTCGGGGTAGTGCTCGTAGTTCGAGTTGCGATCGTAACGAATGGCCGCGAAACCGAGGCCGTGCCCGTTGTAGATGTTCGCCCACGCGCCGAGCTGGAGGACGCCCAGGTGCTCGATGCCCTTCGCCCCATCGACGACGGAGTAGAGGTAACGACTCATGTTTGCGTAGAGGCGCCCGAGCCGCGCTTGACGCAGGTTGACCTCGGCTTTCAGCGCGCCGCCAATCCCATAGTTGTAGGAGCGATTGGATTCGTACTTGGCGTAGGGCGACGTGATGGACCCGGTCGGCACGCCGAGTACGTCGACTTCCGAATCGATGCTGAAGCCGTAGCCGAGACCCCAATGTCCGAACCACGAGGGGCCAGTGCCCATCTCTGCGAGTGAGTAGATGCCGTCGCTGTTTCGCGTGAGCATCTGCGTCGTACCATTCGTGAAGTACTCGTAGTCCAAGACCCAGGCGATCAGGTTGGCGTAAGTCGGACCGCTGGCGAAGCGATGACCGAGCAAGACGCCGGTGCCATCGAAGCCTTCGCCCAAGGTATCGCCCGAGATGTGGAGCTGGGCCGCCAGATTAAAGTATTCGAAGGGCGTCGTGATGTTGGGCTTGGCGTAGAGATCGCCGTAGTCGAAGCGGATCCTCGCGCGATAGGTCTTTCCCCAACCGGTGCCCTCGGACAAGCCGATGCCGTCGACGCCCACGCGCAAGTTCACGAGCAGAGGAAATTGCTTTTGACGAGGGCCGTCGGCCCAAGCTCGCCCGCTGCTCAGGCGATCGAGGCCGTTGACGGGGTTGACGGCGAGCGCGGCAAACTCTTTCCAGAAGCGCCCGGACCCGGACGCTGACTCGTCGAGCAGGCGGTTCGAGAGACGGTACAGGGCTTCACCGAAGAAGAAGCCGCCCCAGGTCGTGGTCATCCAGTCGTTGGTCGACGCCTGCTCGGTCTCCATGAAGTACTCCCACATCAGGGAGCCGGCCATGGTGTAGGGCACCGCTTCCCAGAAGTTCAAGCCGTGCACGCGCGCGGCGGTGAAGTACATACTCCCCTGGTAGGGGTGGAAGAACTGATTGACCTCGAACTCGTTGTCGTCCCACTGCAGGCCAGCCTGCAGATTGGCTTTCCAAGTTTTGGGGCTCACGCGAGCCCACGGCGCGCCGGAGGCATACGAAAAGCCCCACAGCGTGAGGTTGATTCCGGCGATATCGACTAGCGGCCAGAGGTAGCTGCCGGCATGGCGCGGCGCGGTCGATACGTTGAAATCAACCGCGCTGCCGAAGGTCTCGCCCGGCTTCGCGTAGCCAAGCTGTTCGAGAGTCAGGTGTTTCGGGGCGGGCGGCACCTCAGTCGGTGCACTTGCCACTGGAGACGGCGCTGCTTGTTTTGGCTCGGGTGGTGGAGCTGATGCGTCCGTTGTCGTTGCAGCTGGCGCGGGAAGCTCTGGTAGCGCTGCGGGCGCTGCAGGTGACTCTGCCGCCGGCGGAGGCGCCGCTGGCGTTGGCGCGCCCTGCGCGAGCGCGTGTGCCGGATCGCCTAGGAATCCCAGCGCGCCCAACAAGATTCCGAAACTCGGTTTCACTCGCCCGCCGCGAATCACGGAACCTCGGGAGGGAGGAGTCGCCCGGGGGCGCCATTGGCGCCGTCCCGCGTGTGGCAGCTGGCGCAATCGCCGTCGGACACGGGCACCTGTTTGACTCGCTCATTGCCGTGTTCGTCAATGATGCGCGCCGTGTACGGCATTGCGACCGCGGCGCTCGGATCGAGCCAGAAGTTGCCCGCGCTGTTGCCCACCATGACCCACTTGGCCGCGTTGGCGTCCGTCAGCTCAATCGTCATTTGAGGAGCGCCACGGCAGTCGTCGGCCTCGTGCAGCGCCTGCATCACGGTGCCGGCAAACTTGTAGAACGGCGCGTGCTCTTCGTCATTGGTTTCGGCGTGGCACTGGACGCAGCTCCGGCCCGGGTTCATCAGCGGGCTGTCCTTGTCCGCGTAGGTCCAAATCTCTCCCGACGAGCACACGGACTGCGGCACGTCCTCGTAGCGACGATCCGCCTGGCAGCCTGCTAGCAGCACCAGACTTGCAACAACCAGGCATCCGCCAAGCCAGCCCGTGCAATGCGCAGAATATGCCGTGATTTTGCTGTGTTTTCGCGCCACCAGGTGCGGAGTATCAGCGGCAGTGCTGGCCAGTGCAAGCTACAAGTTCAGCTTGCGGTTCGAGGCGCTCCGAATGAAAGTGCGCCCGTGCGCCGCAGACTACAGCTCGCGCGTTCTCGAGTGGCGTGGGGCGTCGGCCTGGCGCTCTTTTGCGGCGTGCACTTAGCTGCTGCGCAGGAGTCAGTTGTCCAGGCGACTTCAGCGCCGGCCGCGGCGCCGCCCCTTGGCCCCCGTTCCAGCCGCAAGCCGCTCCCGCCGCCAGTCGACTACAACGCGAGCTCCAGCACGCGTAACGCGGGCAACTATCTGTGGCCGCTGGCCGATGTCATCGGCATCAATCTGAGCCTGTGGGCGGTGCCCTACGCGAGCGGCTCGCCGTTCGTCAGAGTCAACCCTTCGATTTGGGCGGAACACTTTCGTTCCGGGCCGCAATGGGACGACGGCGAGTTCGAGATCAATAACCTGGGTCACCCGTACCAGGGCAGCCTTTATTTCTCTGCTGCGCGCGTGAACGGACTCAGCTTCTGGGAGGCTGCGCCTTACACGCTCGCCGGCTCCTGGATGTGGGAATACTTCATGGAGCACGAGCAGCCATCCACGAACGATTTCCTGACAACGACGCTCGGCGGCACGTTTCTCGGTGAGTCCTTCTATCGGCTCTCGAACGCCATCCGAGACGATTCGACCTCGGGCCCGACGCGCCTGTTTCGGGAGATCGCGGCCTTCGCCGTCAATCCGGTGAGCGGCGTGGATCGGCTCTTCACCGGAAAGGCTTGGGCAGATGGCCCAGCTGGTACACCGGTTCCCTTGAGCATGAATCTGCGGGTGGGCGTCGACGGCTTTGGTCAACCCAAAGGCACCGGCTGGGGGACCACCTTTCGAACGCGGATCCGCTTCGACTACGGCGATCCGTACGCGAAATCGCGGGTGACCACGCCCTTCGAGGTGTTCCACCTCGCGCTGCAGCTCAGCGTGTCCGACACCATCTTCGGTCAGGGGCTCGATGGAACTGGAGTGCTCCTGGGGCGTCGTTACTCGGCGGGTCCCAGCCAAACGAGCCTGCTCGCGTGGGTCATGTCGTACCAGTATTTCACCAACGGGACGGCGCAGCTGCTCACTCGTGAGAGCGCCGGCATCTATCAGTTGGGTGAGCTGGGCACCGGCCTCGGGTGGTTTGCGCGCTGGAGGCTGCGCGCCGGGTTTTCCGTCCACTCCGAGCTCGATGTCTTGGCGGTGCCGAGCGGCGCCGTGACGTCTCCTTACGCAAAATTCGAAGCCAACCGCAGCTACAACTATGGGGTCGGTGGTGCGCTGAAGCTCGAGCTGAGTCTGCGCCAGGAACGCCTTGGCCGCCTGTACACGCGAGTGAACAGCCACCTGTACTCCGTCGTGGACGGCGCCCGGGGCACGGACTCCGTTGGCGACGTCGAGCTTGGCGCCTACGTGAACCTGTCGCACGGGCACGGGCTCGGCTTCAACGCGATCCACTACGCCCGCCGCTCGCTCTACGATTACTACCCGAGCGTGCACGATAGGTTTTGGTCGGGCGCGGCTCACTATGAACTCGAATTTTGAAACCGCGCCCTGGTCGCGGACGGATTTCGCTCTGGAGCGCGCTCGGCTAACGTTAGGCACGATGCGCAAAATGCTCTTCTCGGTTGGCTTGGCACTCACTTCGGTTGGCTTGGCACTCACTGCATGCGGAACGAATTCGGACAACGACACCCCCGCCACCGGTCACGGCGGGAGCAACCCTGGCGCAGCAGGAGCCAGCGGCGCAGCGGCGACCGCGGGACGCTTCACTCCCGAGGCAGGGGCGGGCGGTACGGCTGAAGGCGGCGCAAGCGATGCCGGCGAAGGCGGAGCTCCTGAGGCAGGAGCGAGTGGCTCTGCCCAAGCCGGTGAGGGCGGTGACAGCGGAGGCGCGGGAAGCGAAAATGCGGGAAGCGGTGGAAGCGGTGGAAGCGGTGGAAGCGGTGGAAGCGGTGGAAGCGGTGGAAGCGGTGGGAGCGGTGGGAGCGGTGGGAGCGGTGGGAGCGGTGGG
>DASQCO010000078.1:0-20484 GCA_035634635.1 Polyangiaceae bacterium | reverse complement strand
CGCGGTCTCGGTTTCGTAGCGCAGGTAAATGCGCTGAAAGCTCAAGTGCCGGTTCTCTTCCTTGCGATACGCCGGATCCGCGTTACCCACGGTGCGCGAGACGTCATCGGAGGAAATCATCCCGCCCAGCTCGACGAAGGTATGCTTTTCGGGCTGATAGCGCACGCGCGCTTGGCCGTCGTAATATTTGGGAATGGGGAAGAATGCCGAGGTGTCGCGCGAGGTAACCTCGTTCAACACCGCATCGAGGTGACTGCGACGCGCGGCAATGGCGGCAGAAAATTTATTGGCGATCGGAGCGCTCAGCGCTGCAGAAGCGTCGATCAAGTCTACGCCCGCGCTGCCGTGCAAGCGATCGCTCGCCGGATCGCGAGTATCGACTTTGACGAGGCCGCCGAGACCGCGACCGTATTGGGCACCGTAACCGCCGGGGATGAGCTCGACCGAGCGCACGAAATCCGAGTGAATCACCGAGCGGAAGCCGCCGAAGTGATACAGCAACGGAACACGCATGCCGTCCACGTACACGCGCGTGTCCTCAGGAGCCGCGCCCCACACCACGACTGCGCCGGAGCCCGCCGTTGCACGAGCAACACCTGGCAAATTCTCGACGATCTTGAGCACGTCGCCTGACGTGCCGGCGACACGGCGCGCCTGATCGGCTTCGACTTTGGTCGACACCACTTGCTTCGTGAGCGTGGGCGCAATGATCACGATCTCGAGATCGTCGCTGTCGGCGTCGTCTTCCTTTTCCGGCGTATTGAATTCGACCTCGTACGTGGCGTCGACCTTCTTGCCGGCTTCGAACGTCTCTTCGCTTTGCAGCGCCTTCAGGTCGGTGCGCGACAAAGTCACGCGGTGCTTTCCGGGCTCGATCGCATCGAGGGAAAAATGACCGGATTCGTCGGTCTGAACGGTGACACCGGTGTCGAGTGCGATAGTCACCCCGGCCAGCGCTTCACCCGTTTGATGATTCTTCACCAGACCGGCGAATTGCGCGGTGGTCGGCGCCTCCTCCTTGATCACGAAGTCATAACGATAATTGATACGAATCGGCGCCGGTCGATTGTTGACCTCTGCCGGCTCGAACGAGAATTGCTGAATCGCAGCAACGGCTGCAGCATCGAACGCAGGTCCCGCGGATTCGATCACCTTCACCGCATCGACGCTACCGGTCGCGGAAATCGCGATTTGCACGACCACCGATGCGGTCCGCCCCGAGGCTTTCTCGCTCTCGGGGTAAGGCGCCTCCACGAATTTCGCGAGCTTGGGCGGGCGAGTCAAGCGCGGGCGAGCCACGTCTTCGCCCGATTGCGGGGCAGTCTGCGCGAGGCCGGGTCGGGCAACTCCCAACAAGGCGAGGGCCAAACAAGAAGTAAGAGCAATTCGTCGCAACGGGATATCCGAAAGTACGAGAGTGACGACAGGAGCCAAGCTCAGGTCGGTAGTTTGAAGCGCATCGCGATCGTGAAGGTGGCTCGAGTGGGTTTTCCGCAGCGCACCGCGGCCGCGAATGTGGAGCGTCGCGCAGCGGCAAGCGACACCTCGTCGAGACCGTGACCGAGCCCAGCAATCACCTTTGCGTCGATCACTTGGCCAGTCTCGTCGACGGTGATCTGTACGCGCACTTTGCCTTCGATACCCGCGGCGATCGCGTCGTCCGTATAGGCTGGCTGCTGTGCCGAAATGGATTTGGGTTTGGCCGGCGGTTCATCGCAGCCGTCGCTCGGCAGTGCAGCAGCGACCGGCGCTGCCGCCTTGCGCACCACTTTCTCGACCGTGCGTTCACGTGCCGGTCCGCCACCACCAACGGGCAGCGCGATGCCAGTGCCATTCACGCCACCGGTGAGCGACACACCGAAGTCGGGCAAGCCCTCGAACGCGGCCGGGGTGTCCGCCGCTTTGGGTGGAGGCGGCGCCTCCGCGGGCGCGGGTGCAGGCGCGGCTCGACGAGCCAGCGCTCGCGTGGGTGGCGTCTTCTCGAGCGGTGTCGGATCGACTTTGGTCGGCTCGGGCGGCTTCTTCTTTTTCTGCGTTTCGGCGTAAGAAATGGCCGTGCTAGCGCGAGATTTCTTGATCTCGATGCTGGCCACACCGGCGCCCAATGCGCCATGCACCAGAAGGCTCAGAACGAGGAGTCCAGATCGACGCGCCACGGCTACTTCTTCTCGACGTTGATCGCGAACTTCGTGATGCCTTCGACCTTGGCCAAGTCGATCACGCCCACCACTTTGCCGTGGTGAGCGTCCTCGTCCGCGGTGATCACGAGGTTGACGTCTTTGGTGGCCGCAAGAGCGCCTCGGAATTCCTTGACCAGACCGTCACGAGTGATCGGCTTGTCGTTGTAGTAGTAGCTGCCTTCTTTGGTGACCGTGACAACGTACGTCTTGGACACGGTTTCATCCGACGAGGCTGTCTTGGGCAGCTCGACCTTGAGGCTCTGCGAAACGATGTACGTCGCGGAGACCATCATGATGATCAGCAGCACGAGCACCACGTCCACCATGGGCGTGACGTTGATGCCAACGATCCCACCGCGGCCGCCGCGGCCCTGAGCGACGCCAGCCATCGGCTTACTCCGTCGCTCCGGCGAGCTTCACGCCGCCCGCGCTCTGACGCTCATCGGCGATGGCCAGCAATTCGTCGCGCTTTTCCTCGTGTTCCGGCTCGGGGAGAATGCCCTGGGCGCGATCAGCGGTGCGCACGTAGGCGGTGATCAGCTTGGTCAGCGACAAGCTTTGCGACTCGACCTCGCCGATCCGCTTCTGAATCGCGTTGTACGCGACGACTGCGGGCAGCGCGACGAACAAGCCCACGCCGGTAGCGACCAAGGCTTCCGAGATGCCGGACATCACACCGCCCATGGCCTGGGTGTTTTGACCCGCGTCACCGAGCGCGTGAAAGGAGATGATCACGCCGAGCACCGTGCCGAGCAGGCCGACGAACGGCGCATTGTTCCCGAGCGTACCGAGCAGGTTCAGGCCGCGCTCGAGCTCGAGCTTCACTCGGGCGAGCTCCGACTCTACGGCGTCGCCAATCGCACCCGGACCACCATTCGCCCAGCGCAAGCCTTCGAGAGCGATCCGGGCTTCGAGCGCGTTGCTGTTACTGAGCAGCTTGTCCAAACCGCTCAAGTCGTCCTCCTGCAGCCGCTTGCGCACGTCTTTGCGCAGTCCCTCGAAGTCGACACGATGGCGTCTGAAAAACAGGTAGCGCTCGAACATCGCGGAGAACGAGACGACGGACAAAAATAGCAGCAGATACAAAACCCAGCTCGAACCGAGCAGAGCGACCTTCAATAAACGTTCGACGATCATGGCTTTGCCTTTGTTGCGTGCACTTTCATTGCACTGAAAATTCGGTCACGAAGAGCCCGAGCTTCGCTCCGGCATCAGCGTCCACGGCCAAGAGCTCACCGGCTTGCGAATAGCTGGCTTCCAATGGTTGCGTGCCGCCATCGCCGGCCGGTCCTGGACGATTGAGCGAGAGATTGAAGCGCACTGCAGATTGGCCGCAGGCGTCGAACAAACTCACGTACACGAAGTAGGTGCCGGGGAGCGGCGCGTCTTGCCAAACCAAGTTCTCTCGCCGGTAGCCGGTGTGCACGCAGTTGCGTTCTGCGTCAGTGTCGAACACACCGGTGTTGGGCGCGGTAGGGTCGTACTTGCCGTCGACCGCGAGCGCCGTGCTGGGGTGCTTCGGATCGACGACTTTGCCTTGCGGAGTAATGACCCGGAGGTCCAAATCGACCGCGGTATCCCAGTTCAAACTGAGCACTGAAAACGGCGGCTTTGCGCTCGCCGAGCACGCGCTGGAATTGTCGGGAATGTCCGACAGCACGCACAGTGGAATTTCGAATTGCGAGCCCGCGTGCCCGGCCGCGTCGATCGCGACCACGCCGAGCGGATGCTTGCCCGGGTCGATATTTCCGCCAAATTCCAGCGTCGCGTTCCAATTGTACGTACCGGGCTTGGTCGGATCGAGACCGGTCACCGGGAACACCCAGTAGCCAGTACCGAGATCCATGAGCCGAATACCAATCGCGACGGCCTCGCTCGAGGTCGAGCCGCTGGCCACGAAGCCCGTTTCTGCCTGACGCACGGTGCCCAAACTCACGTTGAGGGAAGCGGTGGGCACCTGCGGCGTCACCCCATTCAAGATGTCCTGGTCGCTCAGCGCCGGGCTCCCTGGTAGCTCGCCACTCAGGAACTGTGCGTTTCGGCCATTGCCATACGAAACCCGAATCGGTTCGGTGACGCCCGCAGTCAGCGATTCACTCGAGCAACCGAACAGACCGAGCGCGGCGAACGCGATGGAGAGCCACGCCTTGTTCATAGCTCCACCTGCAGGCGCAGCGTCAACTGATTGTTCTTGGCGTCGGTGGGCACGCCGGCTGCGTCCTTTGCCAGCGAGTCACGCACGAAGTCGTATTGAAACGAGAGCCGCGCGGTGTCCTGCCAGCGTAGCGCGACCATGGGCGAAAGCGTGGTGACCGAGAGCGAAGTTGGCACTTGTCGACCACGTAAGCTGTCGAAGAAGTCCGAATTCGGATCGTAGTAAGAAGCCCGAAAACCGACTTGGCCCCACTTCGTGACGTCCTGGACGAGCGCGAGGTAGCCACCTGCTTCGCGAACGTCGTTCTGGCCGATCGACGGATCGGCAATCAGGTACCCGCGATCCAAATTCGAGGCCAAAAACCCCTCAGCGACCAAGCGCGTGGCACCGAACTTGGTGCGCAGCGTGAGCTCGAGGTCCAAGCCATATGCCCAACGATTGAAGTTCGACGAAGGCTGGGCGGACGCGCCAGGAATTGGTTGCAGCTCATTCGCTTGGATGGCGCGGTCTTCGTTGATGTCGAGCCACGTGAACGATGGCTTGGTGGCATCGGTACCGGCGTGGAACCCTTTGCCTTGATAGAAAGAAGTGCCACCCGCGATCGACAGCGCGGTGAGCGGCTGAGTCTCCACCCCCACTCGTCCCGAATAGTCCTTGGCGGCGTTCGGGTCACGAGGATAGCGATTGAGCGTGTCCACCGGCTCACCATTGGTGACGGCGAACGCATAACGGACGAAAGACACCGCTCCAGAAAGCTTCAGGCCGACGTCCATTTCGGTCGGGAAGAGCGCCGACGAACCAAGCGAACGCTCCATGAACGGCCGTACGCGCGACGACTCGAGCAACTCGAAGCCAAAGGGCAGATCGGTCACGCCGAGCGAGAACATGACCAGCGGCGGCAGGTCCTTGGCATTGTCTCCACGGTACAAGACCGAGGCTTCCGCCCGGCGAATTCCCACGTTCACACCACGCGTCGTGTTGGCGTCGAGTTCCAACGTCGCATTCGCGTATTCCCAACCGTGATCGAGACGCAGTCGACCGCGACGCAACGTGAAGCGATCTTGATTGATCGGCGCGCCGCCCTGTTGAAGCTGATCCGCAGAGATCTGATTCGACTCGTACTGCGTTTGGAGATAGCCGCCGATGCGGAGACCGGTCGGCACGGGACGCGAGGTCGCGTTCTTTTCCAGGTACGCGCTGCCCTTCGTCTCATCGGGCGGAGTCTCCCGCGGAGCCGCCGGCTTCTCCGTGGTCGGCGCGGTCGCGCGCGCGTGCTCCAGAGCCTCGAGTCGGCCACGTAGCTCAGCAAGCTCACGCTGCAACGCGCTGTCATCGGCGGGCGCAGATTTCGGCTGTGCCGGTGCCGCGGCGGGTTTCGACTCGGGCTTGCTTTCGGGCAACGGCTTTGGCGCCGCTGCCGCCGGTACAGTGGGGTTCGAGGGAACTTCCAGGTCGTCGCTGTCGGAACCGGCGGGGGGTGGCGCGCCTTGCGCGAGGACGTGCGGCGACCACGCGAGTGTGGCGAACACCGTGAGCGAGAGAAAGCGAATGGACTTGAACACTAGCGAATTCCAAGGCGAAAAAAGCACGACTGGGCAGCTCGATGGGCGAGCGAGAACAAGCGGGCTCTTTGGAAGACATGGGAGATCGAAGGTTGAATGCGTGCGACGAATCGAAGAACGAATGAGAAGAGACGCGAGGGGCAATCATGCGATTGCCCCCACGCGGTCGAAGGCTCAGCCGCCTGGCAACGGGGGCAGTGCTGCCGCAGCGCCAAGACGCTTTGTGTTATCGAAAGGTGTCTTCTGCGAGCTCGACGGCTGATTGAGGAACTCCAAGTCCGTGGTCGGGCAAGTCGGACCGAGCGGGCCCTCACCCGCTTGACCGCCTTCACCGGCGCCGCCGTCTTCGACGACACGTCCGCCAGCGCCGCCGTTCGAGCCGCCTGCCTTGCCGTTACCAGCACCGCCCTTCGGCGCCGAGCCGCCCTCGGAGTTCTCGCCGGCCTCGCCGTCGATGGTGCCACCACCGTGACCACCACCGCCGGTGGTGATCACGGGCGGCTTGCTGGGCGACGGGTTCCCGCCATCAGAAGAGCACGCAGCCAACGAGCCGAGCACGGCAGCGGCGCCGATCAGAAACGAGGTCGCCAAGCGCGACCGATTCGAGAGTCGATAAGTCGTGGAGTTCATCAGTAAGCCTCGCAAAATCCAGCGTTTTTCACAGCGCCTTGATCATCGTGGTACTCGTACGAGTGGCACTTGGGCGTGGAACCGCTGCACTCGGAGTCTTTGGTGCACGCGTCGCAAGTCGTGGTCTTGGTCGCGATCGATTCGAAGAAGCAGCCGCAGGGTTCCGCGGGCGCGTAGCAACTCAGGCCGGTAAAGTCGGTCTCGCGTTGCACTTTCATCGCGCACAGCGGGATGCTGCCGGTGTCGACGACGGCTTTGGTGACGTCGTCGGAGCCATCAGGCAGGGTCAGCTCACCACTGAAGTAGCCGATGAAGTTCCGCACGTCCTCATTGACGATTTGACTGAGCTTCGGCTTCGCATTCGAACCGGTGATCTTGGTGAAGAACTGGTTCGTGTCCCAGAGGTAGTACTGGCCGTTGCGGATGTTGATCTTGTCGAACGATTCAGGCGACGAATCCGGCCAATACGCGGCGGTTTGACCCGCGTGTTGATAAGCCAAGGTGTGTACGACCGCGCGGTTTTTGTCCGCCGTGGGACCGGAGGTGAACCCGATCGCGTCCTGTGCGTGATTCTGTCCTGCAGCCCAGACGAGTGAATCGACCGTGCCTTGATTGTCGTCTTTGCCGCTCGCGGAATGAGTCAGGGTTGGAGTGGCAGCGTTGCCGAAGTCCGGCGGGAAGTTCGTCGCGTTGCCGCCCAGGCTTTGAATGGCACCACGCACGAGCTGCTGCACGAAGGAGGTGCTCGCGCGCTGGATGATGTACTCCTTCTTCGTCCACGGGATCGGATTCGTCGCGTCCGCGAGGTTGGCGGCAGGGCCGAAACCATAAACCGTGTAGAGGGCCTCGGTGCTGATGGCGCTCTCGGTCGAGTCCTTCGGAACGATCACGTTCACGCCCTGGGTCGGGCCGATGAACGTGCCCAGGTCCGCAGGTAGTGTCTCGCCAAACAAGGCCAAGGTACCGCCGGTCGTTGCAAAGTCGACGGGGCGCCCCGCGGTCACGTCGTCTGCGGTGCACTGCGGCGCAGTTCCCGTGACGTCGCTGAGTGCAAGCCAGTACTTGAATGGACGCGCGGTCGTTCCGCCATTGCCATTCTTCAACGTCTGATAGCCAACCTGCGCGCCGCCAGCGTCTTGATAAAACACGGTGATCGGCGGGTTCGCCTTGCTCAGCACGTACGCGACTTTGGCGAGCGTGGCCGTGATCGCGCTGCCTCCCGAGCCGTAGATCACGTGGGTGAGCCCCTTGTCCTGGATCACGGACGAGCAAGTGATCGCTTGCGCCGAACCCGCGCTCGCAAGCGCGGAGAGGCCCAATGCGGCAGCGATTGCCGTGGGGCCAATTCTAGTATTCAAAGCCATACTCGGTTTCCTCTGTCTGTGTGTTTCGTTGAGTGATGTGTTTGCGTGTCCGCGCTTTGTCAGCGGACCGCTCTAAGCGGTGGGGTGATAGGCGCGGCGGCGCTGAGTTCGGCGAGTAGTGCCGTGAACTTCGACGGCCCGCAGCGGCTGGTCAGGATCACGCGGCTGCCGCGTTGTTTGGCGAGCCGACGCACCCGCCAAACCGCGGCGTGGCTATTCACGTCGGTCACGACGATGATGACATCGCAACGTTCGACGAGCGTTCCCAAGGACGCTGCGCCGCGACCGGCGAGGTGCCCGTTGTGGTGCTCGAAGTGGTGCCCCGCCCGCTGCGCGAGGTCTTGATAAAACCCCTCATTGCGATCGAGGCCGCCGACGATACCGATGTGCATGGTGGCTCCAAGGAACTGCTGCTCCAAACGTCTATTAAACCGACGAACGCGTCACTGTATTTAACCTATCTGTTTGATATACTTTGTGCGCGTGGCGCGTCAAGCGCGATGTGCACTGAAAACACCATCTCGCCACAGCGAGAACGGCGAAAAACCTCTCTAAATCATTGTTTTCTTAATGGATTCGAGCGGCCAGACAGTCTTCAATAAAAGACAAGACTATTCTAGATACTGAACGGAACATCACGTATCGATTGGCGATTCACTGACTCGTATGTTCAGTAAATCGACCGATACAATCACTCCGGAGGGTGGCGACGGCGCACGGCTCGTCCAGCACCCTCCGGTTTGCGCTAGCAAGTGAGACCCGTCACTTATTCGGTTGCGGGGTCAAGCGCAGGTACGGACGCACCGCATTGAAGCCTTTCGGGAAGCGCTCAGCCAGCTCTTTCGGGTCCTGCAGAGCCGGAACGATCACGACGTCATCCCCGTCCTGCCAGTCAGCGGGAGTGGCCACCTTGTGGCTGTCCGTGAGCTGCAACGAATCCACCACCCGCAAAATCTCGGAGAAGTTACGGCCGGTGCTGGCGGGATAAGTGATGATGGTCCGAATCTTCTTGTTCGGATCGATGATGAAAACCGAGCGTACGGTGAGCGTGTCGTTCGCCTCGGGATGAATCATGTCGTACAGCTTGGCGACCTTGCGATCCGCGTCGCCCAAAATCGGGAAATTGAGCGCCGTGCCTTGCGTGGCTTCGATGTCTCCCGCCCACTTGTGATGCGAGGCCACGTCGTCGACACTGACGGCGATCAGCTTCACGCCGCGCTTGCCGAACTCCTCCTTCAGCTTCGAGGCGCGCCCGAGCTCGGTCGTGCACACCGGAGTGAAATCTTTGGGATGCGAGAACAGAATCCCCCAGCTGTTGCCGAGCCACTGATGAAAGGAGATCGGCCCTGCGGTCGATTCTTGGTTGAAGTCAGGAGCGATGCTGCCGATGTGTAGACCCATGATAAACTCCAATACAATCTGTTAGTTAGCGTTCAGTCATCTCGCGCCAGGCGATCTACTCTACCATTCGGATAGATTATATGTTCTTATGCGAACGCTTTCCGCTTGCAGCGCGGCATCCAATATAGTAGACACTTCGCTACTCGTCAAGCAAGGCTGGGGCCGCAGGTGTGCCCCCGGCAGGAGCGGCGTTTTGCGAATGGTATTGAGCAGGCAGGGCGAGATTGGCTCCTCACGCCGACGGACGGTGAAAGCCTCCGCGACGGGATCGGAACCACCACCCGCTTCATCCCCGTTGCCCGAGGCAAAGGCCTTGGACGAACGCTCGAGCGATGACGGCGCGGACTCACACGCTGATCTGACGCCGATCGTCGGAGCAAACTTGCGTCGCCTCAGAGTCAAGCGCGGCTTGTCGCTCGAGCGCATGGCCAAGGCTTCCGGAGTCAGTCGAGCCATGCTCGGCCAAATCGAACTCGGACACAGCACGCCCACGATCAACGTCGTCTGGAAGATCGCGCGCGCGCTCGACGTCTCATTCGCCACGTTGATCACCGAGCACGCCGCAACGAGCACCGCGATCGTGCTCCGCGATCGCGCCAAGCTGCTCACTTCACACGACGGCAGCTTCACGTCGCGCGCGCTCTTTCCCTTCGACGAGCCCCGCAACGTCGAATTTTACGAGTTGCATCTGGCTCCAAATTCAATCGAAGAAGCCGACGCACACCCGGTCGGCACCACCGAGAACCTGGTCGTCACCAGCGGCGAATTGGAGCTCCTGGTGGGCAAAGCAAGTCACCGACTCCAAACCGGCGACGCCATCTTCTTCGAAGCCGACGTACCACACGTCTACCGCAACCCAGGCAGCGCCCCGCTCACGATGTACCTCGTAATGAGCTACGCCAACCGCGTCATCGGCGCGTAGCCGTTTCTCGAGAGTGGGCGCTCGCAGCCCAGCCACGCACCTCCGAAACACGCATTGTTCCCGGCGCGAGAACGGCTCCCTGAGATTGAACCGCCGAGCCGCAGAGGCCACAGAGATCTGAGAGAGTAAAGATTGGGGTTTGCGTTCTTCGTCAAATCGCGTCGTATGCAGCACGTAGCTCGTCCGTATCAGATCGGCGCGCGCGTCTAGCTCGAGAACAGTGCGAATTTGCGACGCACAGCACGCCCCCCAACTCCCTTCTGATCTCTGCGGCCTCTGCGGCTCGGCGGTTCTCCCCTCTTCCGCGTCTACGACGGCGAGTGGGCTACGCGACGGGGAGTGTTTGCCGCGCCCGCTAGCCAAACAATCTCGGCGAGCTATTCGCCGACGACGAGTTGGTAGCCGGAGTTGACCCAGTTGCGGGTGCCGCCGCTGAGGTTGTAGACGTTGGAGAGACCAGATTCTTCGGCCACTTTGGCGGCAGCTTGGCTGCGGACGCCAGCGGCGCAGACGAAGATCACATTGTCACGAGTCAGGGTCGACTTGGGGCTTTGGCGGAGGCGGTCGAAGGGGACCAGTCGCGCGCCGGGGAGGTGGCCGCGCGACCACTCGCGCTGTTCGCGCACGTCCACGACGTCACATTCACCGCTTGCAATCAGTTCCTGAGCCTGTTCGGGCGACAATGTCTTGATCACGAAGTCCAATATAAGAGACTTCGCGAGCGATGCAAGCGCAGAAAGACAGGTCGCTCTTTCAATGGACCGGGCGACACACGGCCCATTGAAGGCAACTGGCGATAATTACTCGGATTATCTGGACTGCAGGCGGGTGACGGCGGCCACCAAATCGTCGATGTCTTCTTTGGTGTTGTAGGGCGCGAGGGAGGCGCGGACCGTGGCTTCCAACCCAAAACGTCGCAAAATGGGCTGAGCGCAGTGGTGGCCAGAGCGGACGGCGATGCCTTCCTTGTCCAGGGCGGCGCCGACGTCCTCAGTGCGGCGGCCGTCTAGAACGAAGGACAAGACGCCCGCTTTGTCCGGCGCAGTGCCGATCAGGGTGAGGCCCGGGACACGGCAGAGGCCTTCAGTCGCGTAGACCAGGAGCTCGTGCTCGTAGCGCGCGATGTTCTCGAGGCCGATGCCCATCACGTAATCGATGGCAGCGCCCAGGCCTACCGCGTCTGCGATGTTGCCGGTGCCGGCTTCGAAGCGGAAGGGTGGCGGCTGATAGACGGTCTTCTCGAACGTCACATCTGCGATCATGTTGCCGCCCCCCTGCCAGGGCGGCATGTGCTCGAGCACCGCTGCCTTGCCGAAGAGCGCGCCGATGCCAGTTGGGCCGAAAACCTTGTGACCGGAGAAGACGTAGAAGTCGGCGTCGAGATCTTGCACGTCCACGCGCTGATGGGAGACGGTTTGCGCGCCATCAACCAAGGCGAGCGCGCCGTGGCGGTGCGCGATTTCGACCATGTCACGCGCGGGCGTGATCGTGCCGAGCGCGTTGGAGACTTGCGTGAACGACGCGATGCGCGTGCGCGGATTGAACAGCTTCTCGTACTCTTCGAGGATGATTTGGCCGTTCGAGTCGACGGGCGCGACGCGGATCTTGGCGCCTTTTTCTGCGGCCAATTGTTGCCAGGGCACGATGTTGGCGTGGTGCTCGAGCACCGTCAGCACGATTTCGTCGCCGGCTTTGACGTTGCGCGCGCCCCAGCTCTTCGCCACCAAGTTGATGGCTTCCGTCGCTCCGCGAGTGAAGACGATCTCTTTTGCGGTGGACGCATTCAGGAAGCGGCGAACACGTTCGCGCGCGCCTTCGTAAGCGTCGGTCGCGCGCGCAGCGAGCGTGTGCGCGGCGCGGTGGATGTTGGAATTTTCGTGCTCGTAGAAGTAGCTGAGGCGCTCGATCACGGCGCGCGGCTTTTGCGTGGTCGCGGCGTTGTCGAGCCAGATCAGACGCTTCGTGCCGTGAACGCGCTCTTCCAAGATCGGGAAATCTTGTTTGATGGCGTGAGCGTCGAAGATGCCGCGCGATGCGCCGAGATCGGGCACGAGCTCCGGGCTGTAACCGTCGCTGGGTGCGATTGCACTAGAGAGCGCGGGGCGTGCGAGAGCTTCCGGCGTTGTGCGCTCGGGGATCGCGACGGGCGACGGCGGAGCCCCGCCGGGCAGCGCGCTGACGGGACCGCTGACGACATTGCCGAAATTCGGCGCTGGCGGCAGAGCACCGCCAGGAAATGCAGGAACGGGCGGCGTTGAACTGGGCGCGTACGGCAAACCCGACGGCGCCGCACCAAACCCCGGTTGCGGAGGTAAACCGATCGGCGCAGCCGGCGACGGAACCGATGGTGCAGAGAGAGCCGATGAAGACGGCAGCGCGCCCGCCGGGATCGCCGGCGAGGCTTCAGCTGGAAACGAGCCCGGCAGCGGCGCGGAAGACGGAGCCAAAGGCAACGACGTGGACGGAACTTGCGCGACCTGCGGCGCAGCTGCGCTCGGCGTCAACGGCGCGGCGCTCGGCGCGTTCGGAAGTCCGGCGTGCTCCAAGAAGTACGGCGTCGAGCTGGGCGTGCGTGAATCAGCGCTCAGCATCAATTCGAGCGGTGTGGGCCCACCGAACAACTCGGCCAAGAGCGTAGGCGCGGGGCGCACGTCCGCCTCTTTCGGGAACGGGCTCGCGGCCAAGGGCGGCGTGTGGAACACGCCGGGCGTGGGCGGTTGCGTGGCAGCGCCGGAGAGCCCGCCTCCACCCACGTTGGCGGCGCTCGGGCCGACGCGCGGCGGCGGCAAAGGACCGAGCACCGGCGTTGGCCCAGACACAGGCGGCGCGATCACCCCCGCGCTCTGCGCGCCCACGCCGGGCGTCGCAAGCGATGCCGGCGGAACCTCGCCCGACGGCGATCCGTCAGGCGAGACAGACAAGCCCGCAAAGAACTCGTTGGCAATGCGTGACACTTCACCGACCATCGCCGCAAAATCCAAAGCAGAGGTTCCGGTTGGATTCGATTCCACCGAAGGAGCTCCGCCGCGCAAATCACTTGTACTCATAGTAATTACCGGTATCGACGTGGTGCGGCTCGGCCGCGCAGAATCACTTGTACTCGTGGTAGTTACCGATATCGACGTTCTGCAGCACCGCGATGGCGTCGTGCGAGAGCACCGCAGCCGAGCAATACAACGAAACCAAGTACGACGCGGCGCCGCGATCGTTGATGCCCATCCAGCGCACGGACAAGCTTGGGCTCACCTCCCCCGGAACACCCGGTTGAAATAGGCCGACTACACCGCGCTTCTTCTCGCCCGTGCGAACGAGCAAGATGTTGCTCACGTTCTTACCCTGGTCGTTTTGATAGACGTCGAGCTTGTCGCTCGGAATCAGCGGCAAACCGCGCCAGGTGAGGAACGGCGAGCCGAACAACGTGGTGGTTGGTGGCGGAACACCGCGGCGCGTGCATTCGCGACCGAACGCGGCAATTGCCTTCGGGTGAGCGAGGAAGAACGCGGGCTCCTTCCAGACCTTACTGATCAGCTCATCCAAGTCGTCCGGCGTGGGTGGGCCAACACGCGTCGAAATCTTTTGCGAAGGGATGACGTGGCTCAAGAGGCCGTAGTTCGGATTGTTGATGAGTTCGCGCTCTTGGCGCTCCTTCACCATTTCGACCAAAACGGCGAGTTGCTCGCGCACCTGGTCCATCGGGCTGCGGTACAGATCCGAGATGCGGGTCTGCACTTCGAGCGTGGTGGTGACGGTGCTCAGGGTGTATTCACGCGGCTGCTCTTCGTAGTCGACGAAAGCCTTGGGCAGCTCGTCGCCGTCGCTCGGGCTGCACTCGATGCCGATGTTGTCCTCGCCGCCTTCTTTCACCTTATTGACGCGGTAGGTACCGGCTTCAACCGGTGTCCACGGCAATAGACTGACGAGCCAGCGAGGTGTCGTGCCGATCCATTGCGGCGGTGTTTTAGTGGTATTTGCTAACTGGCGAGCGGCTTGCGCGCCAAGCGTCGGGCTGGGTCCGGACATCTGTTGAAATCTCCAATTGCGCGGCGACTGACCCCCGCGCGCAGCAGATTCATGCCTGCGCGCGGGGAGTGACGCAATTGGTTAACGCGGACCCGTGACGCTTTTCTCCGCTAAGTGAGATGCACGGTGGTCGCTAACGGATGTTCAGCGCAAAGCCACAGTAGGATCTTTGAGCCTCGGCAAGTCGAACCAAATCTGATCGCAGAACGCGAGTTCTTCCGGTGTCAGGTCGATGGCGATTCCCGGCAGGCTTTGATCGAGTTGCTCTGCGCGACTCGCACCGAGGATCGCGCAAGTGACGCCCGGTTGAGCCAAAACCCAAGCCAATGCGACTTGCGTTAACGACTTGTTACGCTGTCCGAAGAAACGTTTCAGGGTCTCGACGGCTTCGAACTGGGCGCTCTGCCAATAGCGCTGTTGATAGAACTTGCCCGCTTGGTGCAGCGAGAAGCGCGTGCCCGCGCTCACGTCTTGCCCCGGCTGATATCGCCCGGTCAGAAAGCCGCCCGCGAGCGGATTGTAAACGATGAGTCCGAGCCCCTCGGCTCGACACAGCGGTACAATCTCGTTCTCGATTTCGCGATACAAGATGTTGTAACGGGGCTGATTGGTCTCGTAGCGCGCGTAGCCGTATTTGTCGCTCGTCCACAGCGCTTTGCCCAGCAAATGCGCCGGATAATTGCTGGAACCGAGGTAGCGAACCTTGCCTTGATGCACCAGATCATCGAGCGCGCCGAGCGTTTCTTCGATCGGGGTTTCGAGGTCGGGTTGGTGCGTTTGATACAGATCGAGATAATCCGTATTCAACCGGCGCAAGCTGGCATCGATAGCGGAGATGATGTGCTTTCGTGATAGCCCGACTTCATTCGGGCCCTCCCCCATCTGACCGCGACACTTGCTGGCGAGGACGATCTTGTCGCGCAGCTTGCGCTCGGCGATCCACTTGCCGACTATCGTCTCGGTCCTGCCGCGCAATTCGGGCGTGGCACCCAGCGGATACACGTCAGCCGTGTCGAAGAAGAACACGCCCGCTTCATAGGCCTTGTCCATGATCGCGAACGATGCGGCTTCGTCGCATTGGTTGCCGAAGGTCATGGTGCCTAGGCAAATTTCGCTCACCTTCAGGCCCGTGCGACCCAAGCGTTTGATTTTCATGATCTGGCCCTCACCTCACTTCGCGTGGTGTGTCTTGAACCACTCCAGTGTGCGCTTCCAACCGTCCTCAGCCGACTCTTTGTGGAAACTTGGACGGTAGTCTGCGAAGAACGCGTGGCCTGCTTCAGGGTAAATATGGATGCTCGAGGCCTTGCTGCCGCGTTCGACGATGCGGCCAGCGCTTGAGCTTGTTGCCGCACGGTTTCGACCGGAATCCCCTGATCTTTTGCGCCGTACAGGCCCAATACCGGAGCTTTCAATTGGCCCACTACATCGGTCGGAAAACGCGGGTGCAGGTCGTCCTTCTCGCCGATGATCTTGCCGTACCAGGCGACCGCGGCCTTGAGCGCGGGTTGCTGCGCCGCGTATAGCCAGACAATGCGCCCACCCCAACAGAAGCCGGTAACCGCGAGCTTCGCAACATCCGCGTGGGGATCTTTCTTGGCGAAGGCAACGGCTGCGTCCAAATCCGAAAGCACTTGCGCGTCTGGCACTTTGGACACGACTTTGCTGTGGATCTCTTTGAAGTCCGTAAGCTTGGAAACATCACCTTGGCGCGCGAACAGCTCGGGAGCGATCGCGTAGTAGCCTGCTTTGGCAAAGCGACGACAAACGTCCTTGATGTGCTCGTGCACGCCGAAGATCTCGTGCACCACCAAAACCACGGGCACTTTCCCCTTGGGCTTGAGCGGGAGCGCGCGATACGCGGGAATGTCTCCGCTGCTGGTCGCGACCTTCACCTCACCGGCTTCGAGGTCGTCGCTGTCCGTGGTGAGCGCGGACGCGGCGATGGGTGTGACCGCGAGCGCGAAACCCGTGCTCAGGGTGTGGACGAGCACGAGGCGGCGTGACGTACCAGACGGAGGAAGGACCTGAGTCATCACTGGCGACCTTTCTACTTTAGTAGACACAACAAAACAAGCGCTGAAATGCCGCTTGTCGCAGGGCAGAATGGCCCTAGGAGCATAGCTCATGGCGCAGCTTTTCGACCCCCTTTCGATCCGTGGTGTCAACTTCAGAAACCGCATCGCCGTCTCGCCGATGTGCCAATACAGCGCGCGAGATGGCTTCGCGAACGACTGGCACTTGGTGCACCTTGGCTCGCGCGCGATCGGCGGGGCCGCGTTGGTTGTCGCCGAAGCTAGTGCGGTCGAAGCGCGCGGACGCATTTCGCCGAGCGACCTCGGATTGTGGCAAGACGCGCACATCGAACCGCTCGCGCGCATCGTGCGCTTTGTCGAGGAACACGGCGCAGTGGCCGGGATTCAGATTGCACACGCGGGTCGCAAAGCTGCCACAGGCCGGCCCTGGGAGGGCGGCAAGCCATTGTCGGATGAGGCGGGAGGTTGGGCCATCGTCGGTGCCAGTCCGATTGCGTTCGACGCACCGTATCGCGTACCGCACGAGCTGTCGGTTGCGGAGATCGGCGAAGTGCGAGCGCGATTCGTCGCGACCGCGAAACGCGCGTTGGAGGCGGGATTTCGGTATTTGGAAATCCACGCGGCTCATGGCTATTTGCTACATAGTTTTCTTTCGCCGTTGTCGAATCAGCGCAGCGATGAATACGGTGGGAGCTTCGAGGGCCGGGCACGGTTTCTAATTGAAACCGTGCGTGAGGTACGCGCAGTGTGGCCGCAAGATCGCGTGCTCGGCGTACGTCTCTCGTGCACGGATTGGGTGCCAGGAGGCTGGACCATCGAAGATACACTGCAGCTCGCGCCGCTACTCGAACGTGAAGACATCGATCTGATCGACTGCAGCGCGGGCGGCAGCGCCGCCCACGCGATCATCCCGACCGCCCCCGGTTACCAAGTGGGCTTCGCCGAAGCCGTAAAACGCGCGACCAAGCTGCACGTCGCCGCCGTCGGCCTAATCACGGAGGCGAAGCAAGCCAACGCCATCATCGCTGAGAGCAAAGCCGACTTCGTATTTCTCGCGCGCCAGTTCTTGCGCGACCCATACTTTGCAATCAACGCCGCGCGTGAATTGGGGCACAAGCCAGTGGTACCGGCGCAGTACGCGCGAGCACATTGAGGGATGGGATTTTGTTGATGGTCACGCGCTACGGTGGATAGCGGCGTAACCTTCGGCGGCGCGGACGAGGGAGAGGGGCGCGTGAGCGCACCTTTCCCAGCTTCATTTGAACTGTGAACTGCTGCAACCCGAGTTTGCGGTGTGCTCCCGGAGTGTGAGCGCTCACCCTCCTTTTTGGTGTGTCGCCGGCGTGAAGCAGAAAGAGCTCGGCGCTCCCTTCGCTCGTTGCCGGCCGAACGCGCAGAGGAAACGTCGCCTCGCGGAGCAAACCTTGTCCGGAATTGGGCCTTGTCCGGCGCAAGCAGGCGCGAACGGACAACGGTTCTTTGCCCGACACGTGCACTCCAAAACGGTCGGCTGCAAGCGGCTCAAGCCCTCGCGCACGCCGTCGCGAGTCGGGGCTCGCTGCGCTCGTGGGAGTCGCAACGGCACCCGTTGGTGGTGAAGGCAGATTCGCTGAGATTGCGGGCGATTGCCCCAGAGTCTTCCCGGACGACATTTCGACACTCTCGGGCGGTGGCGCACACGACTCGACCGCCTGAGCCACCGGTGATGCCTGTTCTGTTACTGCTGCCACCGTTCGCGCTGGTAGCCGACGAATCTGCTCTCGCACATCCGGGCGCGGAAACCGCACAGCGAGCAACTCCTCGACCTGTCGTCGAGTCTTCCCGCAACAAGCGTCCATCAGCTCGGTCGCATTGTCCGCGGTCAGATGCGGCGCCAGCGCGCACAGCGCGCACAGATGCAATTGTCCCCGAGCAACGCGCTCAAACGCACCCGAAAATCGCTGGCACACGCGGGCCGCCGCGACTCGCCGCCCAGCCGCGCCTTCGCTCATTCCGAGCGCCTCGACACAATACGAGAACAACGACGCAAATCCGAGCTCGAGGTGCAACATGCGCTCCTCGAGCTCCACCAAGTGCGCCAACACCTGCGCCGTCAACTCGTTGCTCTGCCGGACCAACGCCGACAACCCCGCCAAAAGCTCCGAATTTCCCAATCGCCCCAACCGATATTGGTCACCCATCGCGCCTGTCTAACACGCGAAATTTCGAGCCTCGCATTGTCCCCCAGACAAGTCGTTCGCCCGGCAAAATGGCTTCAAACTCGATCGTCTTCACGAACGCACGCCAGCGTGAACCCTCACGCCAACAACACCCCAAATCTAACAAACATCCTTCGTCGACGTCACCGCGCGCCCAAAACCCGTCAACTACAATCAACACTCCAGCCACCCATCCGCAAGGGCGGACCGAACAAGTGGCGCGCGCTCTACCCTCCGCGCGCTCACCAAGCATCACACGCATGCGCGCACCACTTGCGAGGCCGCACGACGCTGCCCGAGACATTCCCGTCGAGCCAACGCTCCCGCAGCGGCGCGCCGAAACAACCCACGCTCCACGACGGGCCCGCGAGAGTCGCGATGTCCGTACGGGAAGCACGCACTCCGACTCCACCGGTGGAGTCACGCCGCGAGCCTCACCCTCGCCGGCCCCTCAGATCCCGAAACGTCGTCTTTGTGGAATCATAAGCTGCGGCTCGGCGGTTAGTCCCAATGCCGATCGTCTAGGCGCTAACGATCCGCATTGGCGTTAACCCCAATGCCGATCGGTTAGCGGCCTAAGCGATCGAAATCGTTGGGATTGAAGGCGGACGCTTTCCATCAGTTTCAGGATCTGCTTCATCGCGTCTGTCAGGAGCAGACGAAATGGGATTGGAGCGCGTGCTTGCGGCTACGGCCGCGTATGGAAATCCGGAACCAATTGAGACATTTCGACGCCATCTGGAGCCGAATTGGATCGAGCAAGCACTCGCCGCGACAGGCACGGCGACTCTTCGGAAGCGACGACTGCCGGTTGAAACGGTTGTGTGGGTTGTTTTGGGCATTGCGCTATTTCGTGACCGCTCAATCGAGGACGTGGTGAGCAAGCTGGACTTGGCGTTGCCCGGAGGTGGCGGCACCATTGCACGCAGCTCGATTTCTCAAGCGCGAGCACGGCTGGGGAGTGAGCCGATGAAGTGGCTTTTTGAGCACACGGCGAGTGCCTGGGCACACGCGAGTGCCGATGCCAATCGCTGGCGTGGTTTAGCTCTTTATGGGATCGACGGCAGCAGCGTGCGAGTGCCCGATACGGAAGAAAATCGTGGTCACTTCGGCGGGCAATCAGGTCGCGCCGAAACAATGAGCAGCTATCCGATGGCGCGCCTCGTGACGTTGATGGTGCTGCGGTCTCATCTCCTGGCGAGCGCACATCTAGGGCCGTACGCCGGCACCCACGAACTGGAGCCGGCGAAGGAGCTCAGCGCGTTGATCCCAGCCAACTCGCTGACTGTGGTTGACCGAGGATTCCTCGGCGCCTCGATGCTCTTGGGCATCTGTGATGAAACACATGGGAAGAACCGGCATTGGCTGACTCGCGCCAAATCGAACAGCAAGTGGAGCGTAGCTAAACGACTCGGCAAGGGCGACGACCTCGTCGAGATGACCGTCACAAAGAAGGCTCGAGCAAAGGATTCCTCGCTGCCGAAGACATGGTTGATGCGGGCTATTCGATACCGCCGGAAGGGGTTTCGACCACAGACACTGCTCACGTCATTACTCGATCCCAAGACGTATCCCAGCGAAGAGATCATCGCGCTCTATCACGAACGCTGGGAGCTGGAGCTCGGGTACGACGAAATGAAGACGGAACTTCTCGACCGAGAAGAAGCCATCCGGAGCAAAACGCAAAAAGGTGTCGAGCAAGAGCTTTGGGGCGTCCTGCTGGTCTACAACCTAATCCGCTTGGAGATGGCCGCCGTCGCGAAGGAAGCGAACGTAGAGCCCGTCCGCATCAGCTTCGTCGAATCGCTCAGGCTGATTCGTGATGAATGGATGTGGCTCGCGGTGACCAGTCCCGGCGCCATCCCCAAACGCCTCGCCGCATTGCGTACCAACATCAAGCGCTACATTTTGCCGCCCCGCCGCCCGAAACGCTCATACCCTCGCGTCGTCAAAATAAAGATGAGCGGCTACAATCGAAAGCGACCCACGGCGGAATCGCTTAAGTGAACGGCATTG
>DASQCO010000077.1:0-11765 GCA_035634635.1 Polyangiaceae bacterium | reverse complement strand
GGGGCCGACGAAGTGTTGAATTGGCGACGAAGCTCAGTCGCGTTCGTGGTTGGGCTAGCCGGACTGGCGAGCGGCTGTGGGAGCGCACCGAGCGAACCTGCTCGTGCTCCTGACGAACACAGCGGCCATATTGCTGGACCCTGCGCGCCTTTGAAAGAACAGGGCTCGCGCGGCGTCCCCGTCGCGATAGTGCTCGAAGTGGCGGACGTCGAAGATGCGATCGGTACCCCGATTAAAGATTGGTTGGCGGTGCACCCAGTTCGACTTCACAGCGTCGCCAAGTTCATTCTGCCGCTGAAGCCGACGACACCGCCTGATGGCTCTTCGAACGACTGCCAGGGACGCGCTTGCGGCAAATCGGTGGACGGCACCCTGGAGGTGAGCGTCACCGGTGTCCCCACGGCTGCGTCTGAACCGGTGCAGTTGCACTTGGCGCGCACCTTGGCGGACGGCGCAACGCGCCGGTTGTCCGTGAAGACAACGGATCAAGAGCCAGTTTTGGCGTCGTTCACGACCGTGCCCAAACAGACTTTCGTGCTCATGCCGTACTACCTATTCGAGCCCAAGCAGCAGAGCATGGACCTGCTGTTGCAGTGCGCTGCACGTGAAGCGGGGCCGATCCGAGTGGGCGAGGGGCCAGCGAGCGTGCCGCCGATTGAGCCCGTGCGCTGAGTCGTCGCAGCGGACGATCCCGGATCTGAGTACCAGCGGCCCTTAACACCTTTGCGCGCTCCGCTCGCCAAGGGTGCAGGAGCGGCGGAGCCGGTGGCTATTCGTCGAACCTGCGTGCGGCGAAGCCGCGAAACTCGCGGCTGAGCTTGCGCGATACGATGCTGTTGAGCAGCGGCTTGCCGATCAATGGACCGACCTCGGACAAGAGCTGTCCGGATACCCGCGACGCAAAGGGGAGGCGAGCGAATTGGCTGAACAGACTGGGCACTTGGCCGTCCATTGGCACCCCCAACAGATCGGCCACGAAGTCGCCGTTCAGCCGGCGGATTAGGTACGTTGTCATCGCTGGGTAGAGCAGGTGCTCGTTGATGCGAGTCACCAACGCGTCCATCAGCAGTCGCCCTGCATGGGACGAACGAAAGTGGCGCTGGGAGATGCGCCCGGCGAGCGTTTCGGCCGCGGCGAAGTCAAGCGGAAGCAGCGCATCTTCGACGCCCAACAGTGAACCCACGACGCGCCACAGGTGAAAGAAGTCATCCGCGTCGGCGGGCGATACGGTTACGTCCAAGCGGCGCAGCGCCCGCACTACGACGACCGAAAATGTCAGCAGAGTGCCCAAGAGGTCTTCTTGGTTCAATGGCACCTCCTGTGCGGCGCCGTCGCGCGGGGCGAGCCACGCGCGCACTGCGGCGTGAACCAGACGCACTTGCTGCGTCGCACGGATGCCCAATCCGTAAGGTTCGAACGCGCCGATGGTGAGTACGTCAATCACGAAGCGCGCGGTTTCGTTGACCCGGCGATCGATGTCTTGGGCCATGCGACCCGTGGCGAGGAGCACTTTCGCGCCCTGTTCTGCGGCGTAGGCGGACGGCAGCGACGCGTGGAACAGCGCGACGGTGATGGTCAACAGGTGGTCGGTTGCCCAGCGCTGTGCGGACAGCACTCGGGTGCGCTCGAACCAGGTGGGCAGCCGTGCTTCTTCTTCGAAGAAGCGGCGGGCAACGGGCGACAATTGACTCGGCAATGCTTGAGCATTTCCGCGACAATCACGCATGAGCGCATTGTCGGCCCAGATCTTCGGCCCCAATTGCCGAATGACGGTGTCTGCAATCGGGTCTCCGCGTAGTCGTGCGGCGTCGAGCTCGAAATCAGCTTTCATGCGCCGTTCGAGAGCCGCGCGCGGTAGCGACTGAGTGCGTATAGCGGCAGCGCTTTGGCCGGAAGCTCGTAGACGTAAAAGGAGTCGGGCGGGATCATCGTGTGCAACCAGCCAGCGTTGGACCAAGTGCCGGAAGGCAGTTGGTTCTCGAGTAAATAGTTTGCTGCGCGCTGCTCGGGCTCGCCGATTTGCGCTCGCACCGCGAGCAGTCCTGCGAGCACGAAGCCGGTTACTGGTGGTGTGCTCGGCCCCTGGCCAGCGCGGTTCGGATCGCTGTACGCAAGGTGGCTTTCACCGAAGCCACCATCGGCGTTTTGGCTCTGACACAGAAAACGAATCGCATTTTCGACATAGGCAGTGCGCATGTCTTCGCCGACGGCCGCAAGACCGATCAATGTGGTCGCCGTCTCTACCAAATAGCAAGTCATCCAGCGCCCCCACCAAGCTCCGTTACCGCACTGTTGCTCGCGCAAGAATTGGATCGCGCGGCAAACCAAGGGATCGTCACGTCGCACCCCACACGCGCCCAGACCCCAAAGCACGCGCCCGGTCACGCCTTCCAACGCGGGGTCGCTGAATTCAGCGGGAGGATTGAGAAAAAAGGACAGCACACGACCCGGATCGTCCGGCGTGAACGGGATGTCCGTGAGATACATCGGCCCCGGCCGCTTCGACGGCAAATTCCACACGTACGAGGCAAAGCCGCCCCCTGGATTTTGCATGTCGCGCAGCCAGGCCATGCCTGCCTCGGTGGCGGAAAAGACTTCACGCGTGCCGTGACCTTCACTCAGCGCAGATAGCGTTGCGAGCACGATGCCCGTATCGTCCGAATCGGGCATGGTTTCGTTGCCGCGCTGGAATCCCCAGCCGCCAGTGCGCACCGCGCCTGGCTTGCGCTGGTTTACGACTGGCATGGGACGGCGACATTGCGCGCCGAGCAAGTAGCGGCGTGCAGCGCTCAGCGTTTCGTCGTCGTGAGACTCACCGGCCGCGTGGAGAGCCAACGCGGAAAAAGCAGTACTCCAAACATCGGTCCCCATCGCATCATAGGTCAGCCCGTCTGGGGTGACGCGCCGCTTGCCCTGGAGCCACGACAGTGCACGAGCGATCCGCGGATCGCTCCGGGGCAGGCCTGTAGCGGCCAAGCCCAGCAAGATCAACCACGTGTAGTTGGACTGCCCATTCCAATCCCCGGCATCATTTTGCCATTGAAAGAGCGTGTATTGGATGCGCTGCATTTCCGCTGCGCGTGCCGTTCGCCCCAAAAAGCCCGTGGGCGCTGCGCGAGCGTATTTCGCAACCAACGCGCACATCACCAGGGCCATGACGATGTTGCCGTAGTGCAGCTTGCGGTCGATCAGACGATCGAACGGAGTCAACGCGAGCTCAGGGGGGACCGGCGGCAAGAAGCTGCCGTCGACGACGCCCGCCGAGAGCAAGAACAGACCAGTCAGATCGCCACGCGCGCGCAAGGCGCCGGTCACCGCTGCATGCCCGCCGTGCTGGTCGATGAAGGACTGCGCCTTGACGAGCGCAGGATGCGACGCGGGCAAACCACTCACCAGCAATCCTGCACGACATAAAGCCGTCGCTGCAGGGGTGCCCGCAGTTGCGAAAGGAAAGGGCAGAAACGACCCATCGGGCTGCTGCGCGGCGAGCAGGTACGACGCTCCCGCTGTCTGATCCGAAGCAGACGGACCCCCGAACGCGGATTCGACGATGAAATGCATGGCCGCCGCGCTCGGACCAAGATCGGTGTGATCGTCCCACGAGCCATCCGCGCGCTGCTCGCGTTTGAGCGCTTGCGCCCCGCGTGCGATGGCTGAGGTCAGTCGCGATAACCCAGTTGGGTTATCGATCTCCGCGCCAGGACGTAGCTCGACAACGAGCGCATCAGTCATGGCTTCTACGGGTACGGCAGTGTTCGACGCCGAGCAATGGTCATTGATACGGCAAGAGCTGACTTGAGTAAGCTCAGCCCATGTCAATGTTTCGCGCGGACTGCTAAACTCCCGCGACCAAAGGAGGCTAGCATGAAGAAGCGCACGTTGGGGAACGGACTCGAAGTTTCGGCAATTGGTCTCGGTTGCATGAGCATGACCTCAGCGTACGGCCCCGCCAGCGACAAGCAGCAAGCGATTCAGCTCATTCGTGACGCATTCGAGCGCGGCGTGACCTTTTTCGACACTGCGGAAGCTTATGGCCCGTTCGCAAACGAGGAGCTAGTGGGGGAGGCGCTCGCACCGATCCGCGACCAGGTGGTGATCGCGACCAAGTTTGGCTTCGATATCAACCTGGAAACGGGTCTGCGTCTCGGCGGCACGAATAGCCAGCCTGAACACATCGAGGCCGTCGTGGAAGCAAGTCTGCGGCGCCTGCGCACCGATCGCATCGACCTTTTGTATCAGCATCGCGTCGACGCAAATGTGCCGATCGAGGATGTTGCGGGGACGGTCAAGGATCTGATCGTGGCCGGTAAGGTAAAGCATCTCGGATTGTCGGAGGCGGGTCCGCAAACGATTCGTCGCGCGCATGCGGTGCAGCCGGTGACTGCGCTACAAAGTGAGTACTCGTTGTTTTGGCGCGGGCCAGAGGCGCAGACGTTGCCTCTGCTGAAAGAGCTGGGTATTGGATTCGTACCGTTTAGTCCGCTGGGTGCGGGCTTTTTGACGGGGAAAATCGACGAGAATACTAAGTTCGATGCTTCGGATTTTCGCAATCACGTGCCGCGCTTCTCGGTAGAAGCGCGGAAGGCGAACACGGGCTTGGTGGATCTGCTCAAGAGGGTCGCCGAGCGCAAGCGGGCCACGCCCGCTCAGATCGCCCTCGCGTGGTTGTTGACGCAAGAGCCGTTCATCGTGCCGATACCGGGCACGACCAAGCTTCATCGATTGGAGGAGAACCTGCGCGCCGCGGAGGTCGAGTTAAACAGCGACGACTTGCGCGAGATTGGTACCGCGCTCGAGTCGATCAAGGTTGAAGGCGAACGTTTGCCGGAAGCGATGTTGAAGATGACGGGACTTTGACGAGCCGCTCGTGTACCGTCGTGGCACGGCAGCGTCACGAATGCGGGCTTTGCTTCATTCCGTTCAACCCTGAGCGTGGTTGGCGACGAATCGCACGATCGCCTCGTGAGCCGGCCCGCGCGTGGGCAGCACATGCCCGCCTGGCCAACGAACCACTTCTCGTTGAGGCGCGCTGAAGCACTCGACTAACTCTTCACAATACTGGCCGGTCAAAGTATCGCGTTCGCCCCACACGTGCAGCGAGGGCAAAGCGATCGGTTCGGCGAACGCCGCCTGAAACACAGCCGCGCGAGGCTTGCGCCCTGCGACGAGCACTGCGGCAGTTACGGGGGGCAATTCTCCGCGAGCACACAAAGCAGCCACCGCCGCGGCCACGATCGCGCCTTGGCTGAAGCCCAAGATGGATGCGGGGGCATGGCGCTCGAGCGCCTCGCTGACCAGAGCGCGAGTCTCTTCCCAGCCGTTGTATTCGAGGCCATCGTCGCTCGCATTCCACCAATAGAGATGCGGCGGCAACTGTGAAGGTCGCATGCCGCGATACAGGCGTTCGACCATGGCGGTGGAACAGGTGTGCGGCGCGTCGAGGCACACCAAGCGCACCTTGGGTTCGAGCGCAGTCGCAAGTGGCTCGAGTGCCTCGCGCATGACCGCGCCGTTCATGGTGTAGCCGTGCAAAACCAGGAGCGTGTGCGTCATTGCGTGCTCAGGGTAGCGCAGGGTCGTCCTGAATACAGGAGGGTTGATGGTCACGGAACACGTCGCTGAACGGCACAGCCTTCGGCGTCGCGGAGCGCTTTAGAGAGAATGCAGAGTTTGATCGGCCGTGACGTGCGCTCGCCATGGTAGCTTCTGCAACAGGAGCCATGGAGAAACGGTGGAGGGGCGCAGCATTCGCAGTCGCTCTGCTCGCCACCGCACCAGCCGTCAGCGAACCGAGCGCCGCTGTCCCACCGGATCCGTATGTCTTGCGCGGCTATGTTCCGGCCGGCTTCTCCGGGTTCGGCAAGTGGACGGCCCTTAGAGCGACGCCGTTCTACGCGACAGTCGGCTCGCGCAAACCAAGCGGGGCGATCGAGCCGTGCGAGGCGGTGACTGCGCAGGATGGCCAAGTGAGGGGGCACCCGAGGGAGATCCGCGTGCTCAAGGCGCATCCTCCTTTTCGTCAGGGGGAGCGGATCTGGATTTTGGCGAGAGATCTCGAGGAGGGCTACTTTCAGCTCTGGTATCGCGGTGCCATTCGCGACGATCTCCTGGACTCCCTGGGGGACGGCCTGGCGATGGCTGAGGAGCATTGCTCGATCTGTACGCCGGAATGCTGGCTGCGGATCGAGCAGGATTCTCCGCAGGAGCACTGGGTTCGAATCCGCCGCAAGAGCGGTTCCGTGGGCTGGATCAAGGACGTGAAAGACTTTTCCGAGGACCAAGTTAGCGAATGTCGTTAGCTGATGCGTTCATCGTTGAATGCGATTACGTTGAGCGACGTAGCAATGGTCCTCGTAATTGCGATAGTTGCGCTCATCATCTTCGTCGCGGCGAACGTGCTTGCGGTCGCCACCCTGCTCGACACCTCATGGCGGACAACGAGCACGTCGATCGTGCGCCGCCGTCGCCTCTGTCGCGCGGCACTTTACGCGGTGCCTGCTGCCGCAATCGGCAAGTACCTCGCGCTCGCCGCATTGGCTCCGGACTCGAGTTCGTCGTTCGTCGCTACGCTCGTGAGTCTTGCCGTCGCGTGTTTCTTCCCGCTGCTCGCGAACACCAAGTCGAAGCAAGCGCTCGAGGCGTTCGAGATCCGTGAGCTGATCGCGGGGAACGATTGACCGGTTGACCGCGACCGGCTTTTTTCCCGCTACTTTGATCTGGAGAACGCTGTCGCGCAAGCGGGCTATGCAGATGGCGCAGCGCCGGCTGATGTTACGGCACTCGAGAAGCGGTTCCCTGTCGATGACTACATTTGGATCCTGATTCGCGACTATTGAGCGCGCTCGAGAGACGTGCGTTCACCGCGATGGTTCGCCGTTCCGTATCACTACAGTCCCCTTACGAATTGCCCGTTTCCCGCCGGGATTGGCCCGCCGTCGCGCGTTACTGCTCCCTGCGGTTCTTCGGCTTGTTCTAGAAGGAATGGCCTTTTGGTGTATTGGCGTAGCCCTCCGCCCACGGCCAATCTGAGCAATGTCTCTGGTGTCGGCTTTTTTGACGTCGATTCGAGCGTTCCTAACAACGCCGTCGCTTTCTCGCCGCTGTCGCCCTCGGTCGACAGCAATTGGAACACTTCGGGACGACTGGGCGCAGCCTGCACGACGGCTTTTATCGTTCGAGCGATGCCGGGATAGCCGGTGATGTTGATCGTCGCATTGGCGGGAGGGCACGTCGGCGACTCTGTGGACACGACGATGGTGCGACAGTCCGGATAGTCGCGTGTTCGCGGCGGATTCGTGCAATCAAAGAAGGTAACGCCACCCATTAGCCGATCGCAGAGCGGTGTCAGTGGGTTGCTCGGGCGCAAGGCGCGCGAAGTCGTGTCTAATTCGGTCGGATTCTGCGGCGCGGTTGCCGTTGCCAAGCTTTGGGCCGTCGCCGCCGCTGATTGAATCGGTGGTGCCGGTGGCGAGCGCTTCGGTGTGCATCCGGCGCTGATGGTGAGTACGAGCGCAGTGCGAAGTACTGCGGACAAGTGGGCCCAGTCCATTACTCGCACTTTGGTAGCTCACTCGCGACACCTGAGTCCGGGCAAGCGCTCGTCGCGTCGCATGGCCACGCACAACGGTGGGCGGTGCAGATGGCTTGTCGGCTTCCGCAGACAGCGGCCTCCGCGTCGATTCCGAAGCGCGGCCATTCGACAGTGACGTTCGTTGAGCGAAAGCAGCCGAGCGGCGGATCGGCGAGTTCGGCGCAATACCCATCGCTGTGCGAGACGACGCAGATTTCAGCGAGCGTGCTGTCGCAATCGGCGTCCGACGTGCATCCAGGGACCCAGAGGCTGGCCCAAGGCGCGCAATCAGCGTCGACGTCGCATGGCGCTCCAACGCAGGTCTTAGTCCGCGTGTCGCAGGTATCCGCACTGTGTGGCGGACGATTGCAGTCAGCGTCGACGTTGCACGACGCGCGACACAGCCGCTCGGCGATTCCACCTGCTCCGGCTTCGCCCGTTTCGGGGCTGCCTGCGATCGAAGAGCCGGTGCCGCCTGCGCCTGCGACGTTGCTCGCTCCACCGATGGTCTCGCCGCCACCCGAGCTTTCTCGCGCAGGCGCGCCTGCGCTACCTCCGCTGACGTCGTGCGTGGGGCTGTTCGAACCGCTGCCCGCGGTTGTCAGCTTACTCCCGCCTTCGCCGCCTCCCGCGGCTTCTAAGCCACCATCGGTCCCCGTGCGCCCGCAGGCTACGAGCAAAAACAATGCTCCGACCGCCGCAGTGCACCCAAATTTCTGCACGGCGTACTTTAGCTCTACGCACGACTCGAAGGAAGTAACGACTTCGTGTCGCCTGAGAGAACTCCGTCCAACGCCGTCAGCGCTGGACGGAGTTCACCAGCGCCGCCTTAAGGTAGCTGGACGGTCGTCAGCGAATACGGAGCCAAGTTGACTGCAAAGCTCGAGCCTCGCACGGACTTCGAGCTGCGCCGAATCGAGGTGTCGTCTTTGCCGTAGCTGAATACCTTTGCCACGCCGCGGGGCGACGCTCCATTCAGTGACACGGAGACATCGTAAGCATCGCTCGGGCTCTTGTTGATCAAGAGCACGTGGATCTTGCCGTTTGCCTGCTTCACCGCGTGAATCGAAACCAGCGGAGTCGAGGAGCTGGCGGCCAGCGATTGGCTACGCGCTTCGTGCCCGAGGTACGAGAGCATTTGCAGGCCGTAGTAGCTTGGGAACGGTGTTTCGGCCGGGGGCTCGACTGCGCCGTTGCTGGTGGTCAAGCCGCGCGAGAGGACGCCGTAGTCGCCGAACTCGTAGTTCCCGTACAGGCTCGGGTCGGCGTTGCCGTCGAATGGGCTGTTGTGAATCGCCCACCAATCCACGTTGCTGACGCCGTTTTCGAGCCAGGTCATGACCTGGTCGCTGAGAAAGAGCGCGTTGGTGAGGCTCGTCGTCTGCTTGCCCGGATTGTACGAAACCGAGTTCGTCTCGGTGACCATGACCTGGATGGCGCTGGCGCGGGCACCGCAATACTGCGCGAGCTCGCCCTTCAACGTTGCCATCATGTCTTTGATGCTGGGCGTATAACTCACCGGGGTTGCTTGCCCGTTCTGCGGTGAAGCCAATAGAGCCGCATCCGATTCGCCGGTCGGGCCCTGCGCGTACCAATGAATGATCACGAAATCGATGGCGTTGCAGGCGATCGGAAGCACGGTGTCGTTCCACGGCTTGGGTGAAGCGTCGTTGGTCTGCCCGTCGGGCCAATTGCCCGGCGCGGTGAGCACCGCGCCGATGCGAATCGACGGATCGACCGCTTTCATGGCCGCGCTGTAGCTGACCACGCCGTTCGCGTAGGTCGTCGGATCGTGCGGCTTGTGGTCGACCTCCCAGGTCGCCCCGTACGTCCCGTTGCCGTACAGCTCATTGCCGATCTCCCAATAGCGAATGTCATAGTCGTGGCCGTTCGGACTTGCGCCCGGGTACGTTGGAACGGGGCCGTCATAGTGTCGGCAGCCGCGATTGGCGTAGCGAACCCAATCTGCCGCCTCCTCCGGCGTGCCAGAGCCGTAGTTGACCGTGATCATCGGCCGCGCGCCCGCGCGTTTCACGACCGACATGTAAGCGTCGAAGTTCGCCGTCGGATCCGTGCCACCTTGGTTCGGATCGTCAGGGGTGTTCGAGAGCCAATGATAGTTGTCGGACGTCGAGCCTCCCGGGTAGCGCATGACTTGAATGCCCGCATCTTCGAGCAGATCGGGGACACCGCGATCGATCAAGTTGTTATCCCAAGCCGCCGCGTTCACGCCGACGGCGATCGATGACAGAACACCCAAGCTCGTTCGCACGTCCACGCTGGCCGTGCTGGGGGTGCCGGAATTCGGCGGTGGCGGCGCCTTTTCCAGGTTCGAATCGCGTGCACTGACGGATTCGCTCGTTGTCGGTCCTGCATCTCCGCACGCAGCCAAGCTGAATGCGCCCGAGAGAATGGCGCACACGAACACGGATCGAAGTACTTTTTTCATCTGGCCCTTCCGTTGTAACGAACGCAACGAAACGGCGTGCGCGATCCAACCGCTGACAAAGCGAGAGACCGCGCGAACCGCACCGAGCGTCGCCCCGCAAAGATGGACCCAGTGCGCACTTCGGATCTCGGAAACTCCACACCCCGAGGAAAATGACTACGACGGTCGGAGAGCCGACTTGTCTGCACCGGCCAGGCGTCGTACATCGTTCAAGTCGTGAGTAGCGTTTTGCACCACTTGGGGGCAGTTGGTTGGGGTTGGGTCGCGCTATTTGCAGCCCTCGATCTCATTGCGCTCACGTGCGCGATCGTCGCCGTCGCGGGTCGCAAGCGCCGTCTCGCCCTCTGGGCTCTGCTCGGCAGCGCGTGCACGACCTTGGCGTCACTCGTAGTAACCGCATCCGCGACGACGGTCGGGTTGGTCTCAGCCAACGCAATCCCCGGCAGCAGCATCGACCCGGCGGACAAAGCGAGAGCAATGGCAGAAGGTATTTCCAACGCGATGAACGGCGCTGCTCTCGGGATCGCAGCGACGCTCATCGCGAGCATCGCAGCCGTCGCTTGCTTGATCGCAGCCCTGATCTACCCGAGTGCGCGCGTTGGACAAACCTAGCGTGGGAGTGATATCTCGAAGGGAAATGAAGATCGCGAGGAGTGGTTCTTGGAGTCGGTGTGTCGTCAAATCCGCGACGGCTTCGGTGTTGGCGTGTTCTGCACTCGCCTGCGCGGCCTCACCCTCACCCAAGCCGCTCAGCGCCGAAGCCGTGATCACCTCGCAGGGCGGTTCCGGTGTCTCGAATCGGCCGGCGCCGGCTCCCGCGGGCATCATCGCGGTTGGTCGTGCGCGTGATTACCGGCAGTGGGTCAAACTCGAGCAAGCGTCGCCAGTGGCTGCGTTCTTGAAGAAGAAGCTCATCGAAGAACAGGGTGATGCCCTGCTCGAGGATTGGGATCTGACTCAGCCAGTCGAGTTCATCGCGACCTATGACGTCAACTTCCAGCGCACTCCGGACAAACCCACGCCGGCTCCGAAGCCCGAAACCGAAGAGGGTGAGGATGACGGCGATGACACGGCGGAACCGGCGCCCGAGCCGCCCCGCGAGAAGGACGAGGACCACTTCCTCGCGGCGTTCTCGTTGCCCCTCACGCGCTATGCGCCCGAGTCGTACGTCAAGCTCGGCTTCAAGCGCTGGACCGCTGACGCGTACGAGCGAGGCAAGTGTTTGGTCACGCCCGCGCTCGGCAGCGCGAAGGCTCGCTTGATCTGCGGCGATCATCCAGACGTCACGCATCACCTGTACGACTACTTGGCGCGCGGCCTGCCACTCGAACCGCTATCGCCCGCGCCACTGTTCGTCGAGCTCCGCCCGCAACCGTTGAAATTTCTGTGGGCGCCCGTGCGTGACGAGGGCCTGCAAGCCGTACGCGATTGGGCGTCGAAAGGCGGAGCCACTAGCCACCAAGCAGAAGACCTATCGCTGAAGGTCGCGAAGGAAGTCGATGCATGGGTCGCGAGCGCGGACACCGTGCGCTTCGAGGGCGGCCCGAACGAACGCAGTGAGTTTCAAGGCAGCTTGACGCTCGCGTTGCGTTCGCCCGAACCCTGGTTGGTGGACAGCTTTCTCGCGGGTGCTGCAAAGATCAACGGCGCACCGAGCGCCTTCTCGAATCTGCCCAAAGACACGACCACCGCTTGGTACGGCTACGGCATGCCGGCTGAGCGCACCGCCGTGCTGCAAACGGCGCT
>DASQCO010000076.1:0-51739 GCA_035634635.1 Polyangiaceae bacterium | reverse complement strand
TGGGATGAGCGACCGAACTGCAAGAAGACTCAGCGCGGCCGCATGGCTCGCTCCACTCGTGTGGGTCGCGGCATGGGGGCTGTTCCGCGGCGCGTTTGCGCATGGCGGCTATGCCTGGTGGGAAACGGCGCATGTCTACGGCGCGCTGGCACTATTGGCCTGCAGCATCGCCTTGCAGCGATTCGTCTGGAAGCGACGCGGCGTTCGCGGAACCGTCGTTGCATCTGGCGTCAGCCAGACGGCGCTCGTCACGGCAGTCCTTGTTGCAAGCTGGCTGTGCTTCTAGACGGGGCTGGCGTGGCATTGCGCGCCGGCTTCCGTTGGCGAGTTCTTCTGGCAGAAGCCGTAGGGCATCGTGGCGCAATGGCTGGGACAATTCACGGGCAGAGCGCACCGAACGGCGGTGGCCGACGCTGAGGAGCTGCTCGAACACGCCGTCGCGGCTTACGGCGCGGGTGCAGCTCAAAATGAAGGTTAACCAGAGCGAATCGACATGCTGAACGAGCTTGTGATGCGGTGGAAGGCAGCGCTGGCGGCTTGCCAAGCTCTTGGCGGTGATTCGCGAGAATTGGTCGTTGAATGGAATAATGGACGATGCGGCATCGTAAGGGTCGGCGCGATTGCTGAAGCATTTACGGAGCCAACCAGCGTGAGACTCTGCGGAACCAGTCGCGATTGCTCTCGCGTAGTCCGCTCAGCAACACATTCGCCACTCCGACCAATTGGTGTCGAGGTTTCTCGAAATGAACTCAGCCCGATTCAAGTCATCGCACGCTTCACCTGCGGCGCGCTGCGATCAGCAACGATGGAGAACCGCTAATTGCGACCGAAGCAGCGATCATCCGGCGCGCGGCGTGATGTGAGTTGGGGCGCTCGCGATCCAGCAACGCACCTCGCAGCCGCGCAGTGTTCCTCCCCCGACGCGGCCCGCGAAGCGCGCCCTGCGACGCCGAAGGCTATGACGGCCGCGTTGTGCCGCGTGACCATCAACAAGAAAACGAGCTCAGTTCTTGTAGAGCGAGCGGTAAGGTCAAAGCGGCACGAGCGACAGTTGCGCGTCAGTGATGAAGTCTTGCCATGCGTCGCCGTCCGGACAGACGCAATAGTCCGCGGGCGGCGCCAACCGACAAGCCCAGGCTCCCGGTTGTCGATTTGCGACGTACATGCAGAGGTTTTCCTCTGCGAGGACCGGCTCGGTCCAGCCGTGACGCAGTTTTGCCCGCTCGATCGATATGCGAAGTGCTCGCTCTGAGACGCCGAGCGAAAGCCGCACGCGAATTCGATTTTGCCGGTCAGTGCGGCGTTCATCGGCTCGATTGTCAGCACCACCAGCGTCGAGAGAATCAAGCGGCGCCCAGCTCTCGACACTGGCGGCCCATCCACCACAACCGAAATATGCTGCCCGCGAGGACCACTGTCAGCGAAACTGTCCTCGCGCTCATTCCATTGAACGACAGGGTGCAGAGCCAATTGCGGCGCGACATGGCAACGCATTCAGCAAACCACGTGCCGCCGCAGCTTTCCGGTTTCACGAGGATTCCGGTCGTCGGCATGTGCCAGCATTGTGCCACCGAAGCTTTTTTTGCGGAGCGGCGTGGGTCTTACACCGCTCTCCCGCGTGCACTAGGCTGCGCGCCATGACCGCGATCATCCGCCGCGCCGAGCCGCGCGATCTGCCCGACATCGCCGCGCTCGCCGGACAACTCGTGCGACAACATCACGACTTCGACGCGCTGCGCTTCATGCTGATCCCGAACGTGGAGCGGGGCTACGCGCATTTTTTCGCGAGTGAGCTGGCGGACCCGGACGTGCTGCTGTTCGCCGCAGAAGATGAGGGCAAGGTCGTGGGCTATGCCTACGCGCGGCTGGAAGCCAGGGACTGGAACGCGCTGCTTGACTCCTGCGGCGCGCTGCACGACATCTTCGTCGGTGAAGGACAGCGGCGTCAGGGTGTTGCGCGACGGCTGGTCGAAGCGGTTCGAAACGGACTGCGCGACAAAGGCGCCCCCCGCTTGGTCCTCCACACGGCGAGCAAGAACGCGGGCGCTCGGCAATTCTTTGCCAAGCTGGGCTTCCGCGAGACGATGGTCGAGCTCACGGCCGAGCTCGCACCGCTCCACGATAGCGACGCAGGTTGAGGCGCGACGCGAAACACGCTCGGTCACATGTGAATATAAACGGCCGTTAAGTTTATTAAATTCGGCCCATGGCGATTGTCGCCTGCTGAATTCTTCCGAGAAATGCGCTAGCTCCCGTGACCGGCGTGGAATTTCGACACACACCACGAAACATTCAGGAAACAAATCAGCAGTCATGCCGAAAGACTGCTAGCGGTAGATGGAACGCCCTTTCGGTGATTTCCCGAGCCGAAGTTCAGCCACTAAGAGGACAAAAAAAATGAGCGGTAGCACGACGATCCGACAGAAGGCGATTTCCACCATTGCGGCGTTCAAATCGAGCGCCGAGCCCCTCAAGTACAAGGAAACCGCGTCGGGCACCTTGTTTGGCGCGAACGTCTTCGGCCTCGGGGCCATGAAGTCGCACTTGCCGAAGGACGTCTACAAATCGCTCAAGAAGACGATCGACGGCGCGCAGCCGCTCGACCCGGCAACAGCGGACGTGGTGGCAGCGGCGCTCAAGGACTGGGCGCTGTCGAAGGGTGCCACGCACTACGCGCACATCTTCTACCCGCTCACCGGTCTCACTGCCGAGAAGCATGACAGCTTCTACAACCCGGACGGTGAAGGCAACGCGATTGCTGAGTTCTCCGGCAAGAAGCTGATCCAGGGCGAGCCGGACGCTTCGAGCTTCCCGAGCGGCGGCATCCGCGCCACGTCTGAAGCGCGCGGCTACACCGCGTGGGACGTGACCAGCCCGGCCTACCTGGCCGAGACCCTCAACGGCACCACGCTCTGCATCCCGACCGCATTCGTGTCGTGGACGGGCGAAGCGCTCGACACGAAGACGCCGGTCTTGCGCGCCACCGCCGCACTCAACACGCAGGCAACGCGCATCCTCAAGCTGTTCGGCCACGAGGACATCGCAGCGGTCACTTCGTACGCCGGTTGCGAGCAGGAGTACTTCCTGATCGACAAGAACTTCTTCTACGCGCGCCCGGATTTGCTGAACGCCGGCCGCACCCTGTTTGGTGCCAAGCCGCCGAAGGGTCAGGAGTTCGAGGATCATTACTTCGGCGTGATCCCCGCCCGCGTGCAGGCGTTCATGTTCGAGCTCGAGCGTGAGTTGCTCGTCCTCGGCATCCCGGTTCAAACGCGCCACAATGAAGTGGCCCCGGGCCAGTTCGAAATCGCGCCGGTGTTCGAAGGCGCCAACATCGCCGCCGATCATCAGCAGCTCGTGATGACGACCTTGAAGTCGGTCGCCGAAAAGCACGACCTCGTGTGCCTCCTCCACGAGAAGCCGTTCGCGGGCGTGAACGGTTCCGGCAAGCACTTGAACTACTCGTTCGGCAACAGCACCCAGGGCAACATGCTCGATCCGGGCGCCACGCCGCACGACAACGCGCAGTTCCTCGTGTTCTGCGGCGCGGTCGTCCGCGCGGTGCACAAGTACGGCGGTCTCCTGCGCGCTGCCATCGCCTCCGCCAGCAACGATCACCGTCTCGGTGCCAACGAAGCGCCCCCCGCGATCATCTCGATCTTCATGGGTGAGCAGCTGGCGGACGTTTGGGAGCAGATCAAGGCCGGTGGCGCGAAGTCGTCCAAGCTCGGTGGCCGCTTGCAAATCGGCGTCGATTCGCTGCCGCACCTGCCGCGTGACGCGGGCGACCGCAACCGCACCAGCCCGTTTGCCTTCACGGGCAATCGCTTCGAGTTCCGCGCGGTCGGTTCGAGCCAAGCGCCGGGCATCGCGATCTCCGTCCTGAACACGATCATGGCGGACTCGATCGACTACATCGCGACCAAGCTGGAAGCTGGCGTCGCCGCTGGCAAGACGTTGAATCACTCGATTCAGCAGGTCTTGCAAGAGGTGTACACCGAGCACGGCGCGGTGGTCTTCAACGGCAACGGTTACTCGGAAGAGTGGCACCAAGAAGCCGAGAAGCGCGGCCTCTTGAACCTGAAGACGTCCGTCGATGCGTTGCCGCAATACGACACCAAAGAAGCCGTCGCGGTGTTCGAGAAGTACAAGGTGCTCTCGGCTCGCGAGCTGCACGCTCGCTACGAGATCTTCCTCGAGCAGTACGTCAAGACCATCAATGTCGAGAAGAACTTGGTCCTGCAAATTGCCAAGACCCAGATCATTCCGGCAGCCAGCCGCTACCAGACCGAGCTCGCGACCAACGTGGGCGCGCTCAAAGCGGCGGGCGTGACTGCCGACACCACGCTGCTCACGAAGGTCTCTGGCCTGTTGACGGATCTCAACGCGGCTGTCGCCGGGTTGGAGAAGGCCGCCGCGCACCACGGTGCGGCGAGCTTGTACGAGGAAGCCAAGTACTTCCGCGACGCGATCCTGCCCGCGCAGCTCAAGGTCCGTGAAGTGGCTGACACGCTCGAAGGCATCGTGGCGAGCGACATCTGGCCGCTGCCCACGTACCAAGAGATGCTGTTCATCAAGTGATGATCAGCTGAACGCAGTCCGGGAGTTTCGGCTCCCGGACCCGTTCCGTTGCGTTTCGCCCCATCGATTCAAACCTCGATGGGGCGTTTGTTTTTTTGGTGATGCTCCTGCGCGACGATGAGTGTCGAGGACTCGACGTAGCGCGGCATGCGTCTCATGTTGGCGCGCATGAAATTCCTGGGTCGCATTGCAGTCCCCGCGCTCGCTTGCCTCGTCGCTTGCAGCAATCCGCCTCCTCCGCAAAGTCCAGCCGCAGAGCCTGCTCCGGGCGCTGCTCCCGCACCGACTGCGGCACTCGCGAGTGCTCCGAATAACGCTGCGGCGAGTGAGGCCGTGCCCGATTACATCCGCGCAGCGGAAGATGCGCCCGATCGCGTCGCCGCCGACCGCGCGCTGGATGCGGGACGCAAGCCGGATCTGATGCTCGCCTTCTTCGGCATTCGACCCGGCATGCGCGTCGCCGAACTCGGCGCGGGCGGCGGTTACACGAGTGAGCTTTTGGCACGCACGGTGGGCAGCTCCGGCAAAGTGTACGCCCAGAATTCGCAATTCATTCTGGATCGCTTCGCCAATGGCCCGCTGACCGAACGACTCGCCAAGCCCGAGCTTGCGAAGCTCGGCAACATCGTTCGCTCGGATCGCCCCTTCGATGATCCGCTGCCGCCGGACGTCAAAGACTTGGATGCCGTGCTCAACGTGCTCTTCTATCACGACACGGTTTGGCAAAAGGTCGATCGCGAGAAGATGAATCACGCCGTGTTCGCCGCGCTCAAGTCGGGCGGTGTGTATGGCATCGTCGATCACAGCGCGCGTCCGGCGAGCGGGCTGAACGACGTCGAGAGTTTGCATCGCATCGAAGAGAAGGTGCTGCGCGAGGAGATCGAGCACGCCGGCTTCAAGCTGGTCTCTGAAGCGTCATTCTTGAAGAATCCGAGCGACACTCGCGATTGGAGCACTTCGCCCCGTGTGGTCGGTGAGCGCCGCGGGACCTCGGATCGCTTCGTGCTGAAGTTTCAAAAACCCTGACTTCAAACTTTCGCGGCACAGAGCGGCGGCTTGAACCACGGCACAGGTTCAAAGTTGCCGCTCACGTAAAAACCGCTGATATTGCGCGCCTTTGCCGCACTATCGCGCCAGAGCCAATTCGATATACTGGGGCGTGATGAACGTTCGAACCTGGGTCTACTGGTGCATTTCTGGGACGATGTTGCTGGCCTGCGGTGGGTACCCCGAACCGCATGACGCGCTCAGCGCGGCGCAAGCCGAAGTGAAGGGCGCGGAGGTCGGTGGCGCGAACGAGAATCCGAAGGCGGCGCTTCATGTGAAGCTCGCTAAAGATCAAATCGAAAAGGCGCAGAAGCTGATGGGCGACGACAATGAGGAAGCCGAACGGCTGCTCATTCGCGCGCAGGCGGATGCAGACCTGGCTTTGGCATTGGCCAAGGAAGCCAAGGCCCAGAACGACGCCGCAGAGGCCAGCGAACAGGTCGGCAAGCTGCGCAAGGAGATGAGCAAGTGATGCGACTGTCTACGCGTTTCTCGAGTGTTCGTGTTTCTCGTTCTTACTCCGCTGGCCCGCTGCTCCTAGCGAGCCTGAGCGCGGTGCTGGCGGCGTGCGGAGGCCCTGCGATTCCCCCGCAGGAACTGAACGACGCGCGTGCCGCTTACGCGGAGGCCGCCAAGGGCCCCGCAGCTGATCTATCGCCGGCGCAGCTGGACACCGCCAAGGTGGCATTGGCTACCGCGGACGACAACTTCGCGAAAGACGGCCCGACCGAGAAAACGAAGGATCTGGCGTACATTGCCCAGCGTCGCGCCGAGATCGCTGCCGCCGAGGGTGGCCGCGAAAAGGCGGATCGCAAGCGCGCTGCGTCCGACAAGGACTTCAAGAACGCCCAAATCCAGGGCCTAGAGAATTACCAGAAGACCAAAGAAGCGCTGGCCACCGAGAAGGCCGCGCGCATGGAAGCGGAGCGCAAAGCTGCGGCCGCCATGGCGAGCCTGAATGAAATCGCCAAGGTCAAAGAAGAGTCGCGCGGCGTCGTGATCACGCTTTCTGGCTCCGTGCTGTTTGCGACGGGCAAGAGCGACTTGTTGCCGATCGCGAAGGAGAAGTTGAACCAGGTCGCCAAGGCACTGACCGACCAAGGCTTCAAGTCGATCGTCGTGCAGGGCTACACGGACTCCGTCGGTAGCGCATCGGACAACGAGGCGCTCTCGATGCGTCGCGCACAATCCGTGCGTGACTATCTAGTGACCAAAGGCGTGCCCTCTGAAAAGGCAACTGCCGAGGGCAGGGGCGCAAGTAACCCGGTTGCTTCGAACAGCACCCCCGACGGTCGAGCCGAAAACCGCCGCGTGGAAATCGTCGTCACTCCAGAAAAGTAGTCCCACTGGCGCGCGCGCAAGCTTTGCCGTACACCACGCGCTCGGAAGCGAGCATGGCCAAGATTTTCATCGACGGGCGCGAGGGTACGACAGGGCTGCAAATTCAAGAGCGGCTTGCGGCGCGCTCTGACATCGAGCTGTGCGAGCTGCCGAGCGATCTCCGCAAGGATCCGGCAGCTCGCAAAGCGCTCATCAACGACGTCGACTTCGTCATCACTTGCTTGCCGGACGCCGCCGCTCGCGAGTCCGCAAGCTTGTTGCACAATCCGCGCACGCGTTTGATCGATCCGAGCAGCGCGCATCGCGTCAGCGCAGACTTCGTGTACGGCTTTCCAGAGCTGAACGCCGAGCAGCGCGTCCGCATTCGCAAAGCGTCGCGAGTCAGCGTCCCCGGCTGTCACGCCACGGGCTTCGTCGCGGCGCTCGCGCCGTTGGTCTCCCGGGGTCTCGTGCCCAAGGACTACCCCGTCGTGGTTCATTCGCTCACGGGCTACAGCGGCGGCGGGAAGAAGCTGATCGCGACCTACGAGACTGCTTCGCCGAACGAACGGGAGCACCTGCGAGGACCGCGTCCCTATGCGCTTGGCCTGCGCCACAAGCACTTGCCCGAGATGCAGCAAGTGGTTGGCCTGACTGCTGCGCCGTTCTTTCAGCCGGTGGTGGGCGACTTCTACAAAGGGATGTTGGTCTCGGTGCCGCTGTTTCCACAGCTGTTGTCGAAGAAGCTGACGCCGAAAGACGTGCACGAAGTGTTGGCTGCGCACTATCAGGGCGAGCGCTTCGTCGTCGTGCAGCCGCTCGAAGCGGAAAGCTCGTTGGAAGACGGCTTTTTGAATCCGATTGCCTGCAACGACACGAACCGGCTCGAGCTGTTCGTGTTCGGTCACGAGCAGCAGATCTTGATCGTTGCGCGGCTCGACAATCTCGGAAAAGGCGCGTCGGGCGCCGCCGTACAGAATCTGAATCTGATGCTCGGCGTCGATGAAGCGAGCGGCCTCGCCTGACGGCGACCGCTACCGTGCCAGGGAAGCCGCAAGATCGCGGCCGCGCTAGAAGCACATCCGCGCACAACGAACTTTTCCCGAAAAACTAGGTAGAGCGTACAGGCGCGGTCCGTGTGTGGCGGATAGGCCGCTTGACGCTTCGTCGCGTGCCCCGTACGAATGATGGCACGTGAGCGCTCCGCAACGTTCCCTCCGAACCGCCGCTTGTATCGCGTTAGTCGCGTGCGCGTTCGGTTGCGATCGAGCGGAATCGCAGTCGCTGGTCGCAGCGCTCGATGACGTCGCGAACTCGCGCGGCGCGACTGCCGCCGCGATTCACGGGCTCGGCGACATCCACGCGGACACTGCGGCGGCGTCGCCTGCGGGCAGCTGCCCCGCGGGAATGGCGCACGTGAAGGGCTTCTGCATGGACCGCTACGAGGCCTATGTCGTCGAACTCGATGAACGCGGCCGCGAGCTCCCGCATTCGCCGTACATAGCGGTGGACGGGTTGAACGTGCGCGCCAAGGTGGCCGAGGGCGTGGTGCCACAGGGTTACATCTCGCAAGTGCAGGCGCAGAGCGCTTGCCAAAACGCCGGCAAGCGACTGTGCAGCGCGTCCGAGTTCTCGCTCGCTTGCCGCGGCCCGAACCGCAGCGCGAGCTACCCCTACGGCGGCACTCGGCATCAACGCGGCAAGTGTAACGAAGGCAAAGGCAGCGCCGTCACTGCGGTGTTCGGCATGGGCGCGCCGTTCGACAGCACCTTGATGAACGACGCGCGCTTGAATCGCTGGCCCGGAGGTTTGGCCAAGACGGGCGCGTATGCCGACTCGGTATCGCCGTATGGCGTGTTCGACCTGGTCGGCAACCTGCACGAGTGGGGTGCGGAAGTTGCCGCCAATGGGCACGGCTACTTCCGCGGTGGCTTCTACGGTGATGCCGAGATCAACGGCGCCGGATGCAACTACGTGACCACCGCGCACGCCGCGGTTTATCACGACTACTCGACCGGCTTCCGTTGCTGCCGCGACGCTGAGTGAGTCAGCGCCTATTTCGAAATAGGCGCTGCGTTCGCGTCATGCGCCCAGTCGCGCCGGCTGCTCGCCGGTCAACTTCAGATAGACATAGGCGTTGCCGAGCATCACCACCGGCACCGAGACCAGCAGCATGCCGACGCAGCAAGCCAATACACCGGCAATCATCGCCACACCCGTGAGTAAGACATAGACGATGACGGTGGTGCGCTGCGCGGAGGTCGCTTCCCAGCTCGCCTTCAACGCCTCGATTGCGCCCATGCCTCGGTCCACCACGAAGCAGGAATAGACAATCCAGCCGGCGCTGATGAAGACACCCGGCACGATACAGGCCACGATGCCGATCGTGCTGCAAAGCGAGTAGATCAGCGTAGAGCCAAGCATCGGCGCGAAGAAGCGACCTCCGCTGAACACCACTCCGAATTCGGGTTTCTGCCCCCGCGCGACGCGCAGCGCAAACAGCATGACCCCGCCCATGATGTACGCTTGCCCGATCAATCCGATCAAGTAGCCGGCGAATCCGCCACCAATATTGATCAGATTGATCACTGACGAATCAATGGATCCGGAGGTCGTCATCGCGGCGACAGCGGCAGCCCGCGCGCCGCTGAGGATGAATTGTGGAATCGAGGCGACGATGAACGCCACCACGAGCGGCAAACCAACGCCCGCGTAGTCTTTCGTGACGGCGTTCCAGCCGAAGGTGAGCGGCTCGGTCGCTTCGAAACCCAAGCCACTGCCAACTGGCGGTGACGGTGGCGAACCTGGAGGACCACCTGGGCCTCCAGGTGGTTGATACGGGTTGAAACCACCGGGAGGACCATAGCCGCCGCCTCCGGGAGGACCGTAACCGCCGGGCGGTGCGCCGCCTGGTGGACCATAGCCGCCAGGTGGCGAACCCGGTGGACCATAGCCGCCAGGTGGTGAACCCGGTGGACCATAGCCGCCAGGTGGCGAACCTGGTGGGCCATAGCCGCCAGGTGGCGAACCTGGTGGACCGTAGCCGCCTCCACCGGGGGGGCCGTAGCCACCCGGAGGATAACCACCACCTTGTGCATCAATCGACCCTCGATGATCCGTGTAATTCACTACTCCGAGACTGCCAGGGCATGACATGGCCGTCTAGAGTGTTCAGATCACCGCGAATTGCCGACAATACGCACGATTTCCGTGCCGCTCACGTCAACGAGGCTGGTCTCGGGGTTAAGTCGACCCGATGTGCGTCGTACTGCGAGGGGGCGTCACACTGCCATGTCGGCCTCTCGTTTCGTGCGTTTGTTTTGCGTCGTGGGCTGCTGGTCATCGGTAGCGCTGAGCGCGGCGCATGCCGTGGCTGAACCTGTGAAGTCATCGACGGCGACCGAGGCCAAGCCCGATCTCGGTGAGCCCGAAGCGGTCGCCAAGGCGCGTGCGCGACTGCTGTTCGACAAAGGCGTCACGGCTTATCGCGAAGGTCGCTTTTACGACGCCGTCGACATCTTCCTCGAGACGAATCGCTTGTACCCGGACCCGAAGCTTTCGTTCAACGTCGGTAAGGCGTTCGAGGGTATGGGCAATCAGGCGGGCGCGCTGCGCTATTATCGCGAGTACTTGCGCCGCTTGCCGGACGCACCCGACGCGCAAGACGTCGAGAACCATGTCCATCAACTCGAGCAAGCCCTGAGCCAGAAAGGTCTGCAACAGCTGACCGTGTTGTCGTCGCCCGACGGAGCCACGGTCCGGCTGGATGGGCAAGCGGTCGGTGTCACGCCTTGGACGGGCGAGAGCTTCGCTGGCAAGCATCGCATCGTCGTGGAAGCGACTGGCTATCAGCGTCACGAAAGCGTGATCGAGATCGATCCGCATCGCGCGCGCGACTTCAACATCGAGCTCAGCAAAGCGCCCGATAAGCCCGACCCGGCGTCGATCGCCAAGAGCGCGCCAGCGCCTGCGGAAGCCAAGGTGAGCCCGTTCACCTTGGCCACACTGGCGACCGGCATTGGTCTGTTGGGCGGCGCACTGATCGCCCAGGTCGCGAGCGGCAGTAATTCGACGGGGATATCGCGCACTGCGGCGTTCTTTGCGGGCGGCGGCACGGGCGTCACCGTGGTCGGGGGCTTCATGCTCTATTTCGATCTCAGTCCGAGCAAGACGCCCAAAGGCGGCGTGACCTGGAACAACGCCGATCTCGAGCACGGCTTGTCGCGCTGAATAGACCGCAGCCACACGTCTCCCCCCGTGCCCGTGCCCGTGCCCGATTCTCCATCTCCCGAGAATTCGATTTTGATGGTCACGCGTCACATCCCAACCGTCACAGCCTTCGGCGTCGCGGACGAGGAGAGAGATTGACCGCAGAGGCCGCAGAGCTCTGAAAGAGGGGGGATTTGAGGGGAGCGTAGTTCGGCGGTTGGCGTCGCGATAATAACTGTGCTTCGAGGTAGGCGGCCGTCGCGAAGGAGACTCGCAAAAGTGCGGTCTACGTGACGCCTGCCAAAGCGAAAAAATGCTTCTGATCCGAAGTATTTTTCTGAACTCGACCCTGGCCATCCCGACCGCAGATCACGTAGTTTCGCCGTGAGCCATCGCGCTGCGCGCACCCCAAAATCTCCCTCTGATCTCTGCGGCCTCTGCGGCTCTGCGGTTCGACCCTCTCCCGCCGCACTGAATCGGCGCTCGCGCCGACGATGACGCAAATCGCGCACTTCGATGGGTCGCTCAGTGGCGAGAACAGCGCGCCCCACGAGGTGCGCTGCTGGATCGCGAGCGCCCCCACCCCAGATCAGCGGAACGGGTTCTTCAAATCGTTGCGGGCGGGCTTCGGCGCGACGACGCGCGGCTTCTGCGTCGCAATGCGTGTTTCGACTGCGCGCGGTTCGACGGTGCGCGGCTCGACCGTGCGCGCTTCGACGACCGGCGCACGGTGAGTGGGCGGTGCGCTCGGCGCGGCGCTCGGTTTTGCCGTCGCCAAGGGGCGCGGCATTTCCACGACGCTCTCGACGGTGGTCTCGGCCGGGATCCTCGGATGACGACGCTCGAAGGCCTGGGGCGCGACCGTTGGTTCGTCTTCCTCGCGGGTCGTCGAACTGGAGAGTGCTTGAAGGCCGACTGCAGCGGAGAACGAAAGCAGCGTGCCGGCAATCGTGAACCAGATCCAACGCCGACGGGAAGGCGGCGGAGCTTTGATCTGCGTGGTGGCGTTTTGCCCGGTCTTGCCCGCGTAGGGCACGCCAAACAACTGGTTTGTCGATTCGGCAGGGCGAACGCCGCTGCTCAGCTCGCCGTTTTCGTCAAGCGGCAGGAGCTCGAAGCCGCCCTCACCCGAGCGCACGGTACGCGCCGCGTCCGCAGAGGGTGGGTCGGTGGGGAAGAACGAATGATGATCAGCGATGGCTTGGCGTTGCGGGCGTTCCAGCCATTTCGAACGCAGGAGCCCGTTGCAGACGTCTTCTTGCACGCCGCGATCGAGCAGCCAGATCGCCAACCCGCGACCGAGCTCGAACATATCCGCACAACGGCGGTCGCGATTCTTCTCCAAGCCGCGCGAGAGGATGGACCAGAGCAGCGGTTCGCTGATGCCGAGCTCGTTGAAGGTCTTCGGTTGGCCTTCCAAGATGGCGTACAAGAGCGCGTTGTAGTTGTCCGCCGCGAAGGGCAAGTTGCCCGTTATCACTTCGTACAAGACGACGCACAAGGCCCAGACGTCGGTTCGTCCGTCGACGTCCGCTTCGCCGCGCGCCTGCTCGGGCGACATGTATGCCGGGCTGCCCAGCACCGTGCCGACGCTCGTCAAATTGGGCGCGTTTTTCTGCTCGAATTTAGCGATGCCAAAATCGAGCACCTTGGGTTCGAGTCGATTGCCACCCGTGCGCGCAAGGAAGATATTGTCGGGCTTGAGGTCACGATGAACGATGCCGCGCTCGTGCGCCGCGAGCAGCGCCTCGACGATCGGCAGCAACGTTTGCACCGCGCGCACCGGGTTCAGCTTTCCGCGACGCTTGAGCGTGCCGCCGAGGCTCTCACCATGTAAGAGCTCCATGGCGATGTACGGGTCCGAGAGCTCGGTCATCCCGAAGTCGAAGATCTTGATCACCGCGGGGTGTTCGATGCTGGCCGCGGCTCGCGCTTCTTGCAGTAGCCGCTCTTCGAGACCGGGGACGTTCTGCGCGAGCTCCGAGCGAATCAACTTGAGTGCGACATGGACGTCGAGGGCGAGGTTCTTCGCCACCCACACCGACCCCATTCCGCCTTCACCGAGGATCCGAACGAGCTGAAACTTCTGAGCAACGATGACGCCCGGCGCGTAAGCGGTGTAGCCCCGTGCAGGAAGCGGAGCCGGCGCCGGGACCTCCATCACCAGAGAGGCGGCCTCGACTCGCGTCTCATCCATGCCCTGCCCCGCTTCGGGACCGCGCGCGCTCGCCTCCGTGACCACTGCTGGCGCGGGGTCGGTCGGGTTGTATGCATTCGCGCTGGATGCCAAAGCTCTTCGGGACCTGGAACCAGGCCTCTGCCGTAGGCGTAAAACGGCCGATGTTCCCGCAACTTGAGTCCTAGAACCCCGCCTGTGTGTGCTAAATAGTGGGCGCTATGTCGAAGTGTGCGCTGTTTTTGCCATTGCTTTTAGTCGTTGCCTGCGGGGGTAGCCCTGCACCTAAAACCCCGGAACCTGCTGAAGCAGAGCCGAAGACCGAGACCAAATCCGAGGAAGCGTCGGACGCGAGCGAGAAGGCGGACGAAGAGAAGGCTGAGTCCAAGAAGTCGGATTCCAAGGACACCAAGGAGTCGAAGGACTCCAAGCCCGCGGAGAAGCCAGGGCGCTCGGCGCAAGAAATCCTGACCGCGCCCGACGTGGTGTTCATGCTCTCGTTCAATGATTCGGACGTGAAGCAGGCCGCCGAAACCAAATGCACCGCCAGCTCTGGCAACGACCCCAAGAAACAGAACGGCTGCATGGCGAAGGCCCGCAAAGCCATCGACATCGACGGCTACCAATTCAAAGAAGTCGACAGCAAGTGGTTCTGGCTGACGCTCAAGACCACGGGCAAGAAGCTCACCACGCTGCACAAGTTCGAGGTCGAGTTCGGCCCGGAAACTCCCGGCAGCGTGAGCGTCAAACCCAAGGGCAAAGACCTGGGTAGCAAGGCCGGTCGCACGCCAGCGCCGTTCACGGTGCAGGTGCCGAACGACTACCAGATCTCACTCGACGATCCGAAGCTCGGCAAGCTGGTCTACGAAGCGAAAATCGGGCTTCTGACGACTCAGTAATCGTCTGCGCTCACACGCGCGCGATTAGCTCGAAAGACGTTCACGAAGTACGACACTGCGAGCATGAACGCGAACGGCCACCAACCGAGCGCGAACTTCATGGCAATGGAGTTCCGCGGTTGGTGGAGCGCGTCCAGATCGAACGCGGGCGACAGAGTCGAGCGCAGGAAGATCGGAAACATGGCCGCGCCCGCTGCGCCCAGCACGCCCGTGATCAGCCCGCATGAACCCAAGAACGCGCGCCCGTCGAGCGTGCCTCGGCGCGAACTGACGAGCACCACGCTGCTCGCAACTGCCAGCACAATGCCGAGCCACGACAGTGGACGGCTCACGAGGTGTGCGAGCAGATCCGGTCGGACGAAATAGGTTTCGAGCGTCACGACGGCAAAAAGCGCTGCAACGGCTGGCCAGAGTTTGCGCTCGAGTACCACGCAACGCTCTCGCACGACCCCCGCCGAACGCCACGCGAGAAACGCCGCGCCATGGGTCGACAGCAGCGCCACTGCTAGCAGCCCCACGCTGAGCGAGTACCAGTCGAGCAGGCCCACTTGGCCCGTGGTGCCAAAGTTCGTGAAGAATGGCATCGTGAACTCACGCGCCTCATCGATGGGTACGCCACGCACGACGTTTCCGAAAGCCACGCCGAACAGCAGCGCCAAGAGCAAGCTCGCGCCCGCAAACACGGTATCCCACACGGCGTGCCACATGCTGTCCGTGATGTGACTTCGCACTTCGATCGCGACGCCGCGCAGCGCGAAGCACCACAGCACCAGGTGCAACGCCAAATAGAAGGCGGGAAAGGCCGTGGTCAGCAGCTCCGGAAAGGCCAGAAACAGCACGCCGCCGGCGGCGATCAGCCAAACCTCGTTGCCATCCCAAAACGGACCGATCGCCGCGAGCACGGTGCGGCGCTCGGCGTCCGACTTGGCGACGAACAAATGCAAGAGCCCCGCGCCGAAGTCGAAGCCGTCGAGCACGACGTAAGCCGTGAGCATCAGGCCGAGCAAAGCAAACCAAAGCTCAGCCATGGGCCTCCTGATCCGGACCGTGAGCGAGCTCGCGTCCGACCAAAAACAAGAAAATCAGCCCGAGTACGAAGTACAGACCGGTGAAGCCAATCAACGTAAAGAGCGTGTTGCCCGAGCTGACGCTCTTGCTGTAACCGTCAACCGTACGGAAAAGACCGTAGACGAGCCACGGTTGGCGACCGAGTTCGGCGGTCATCCACCCCGCCGTCGTGGCGATGTACGGGAATGGGAAGGCGAGCATCAGGATCCAAAGCACGGGCCGCTTCTGTTCGAGCACCCCGCGAAATCCGAAGTACGTGCTGATGCCCATCAGCAGAATGAACATGGTCCCCAAGCCCGCCATGACGTGGAACGAGTAGTACAAGAGTTCGATATTGGTCGGCCAGCTGTCGACGGGAAACTCGTTCAAACCGAGCACGCTGCGTTGCGGTGTGCCGTACGCCAAAATGCTCAGCACCATCGGCGCGCGAATGGCGTTGTCGATCCGCCGCTCACGCACGTTCGGCTGACCGATGAACGTGAGTTCGGCATTTTCGCCGCTCTCGAAGCGGCCTTCCATTGCGGCCAGGGTGATCGGTTGTGACTCGGCCACGAGCTTCGCTTGACGATCCCCCGTCGGAAACGCGACTAATAGGCTCGCAGCGAGCCCGACGCGCGTGCCCCACTTCAAGAACAAGCGCGCTTGCTCCTGATGCTGACCGCGCAGAAAGTAGAACGCACCCACCGCGCTAACGACGAAGGCGGCGGTGACGACGCTTGCCATCATCGTGTGCAGGTATTCGATGATCGCCCAGGGATTGAACAGGAACTCGAAGGGGCGCTCGAGCACGAGCACGCCTTCGAGCAAGGTATGCCCAACCGGGTGCTGCATGAACGCGTTGGTCGCGACGATGAAGTAGCCCGAAAGCCAACTGCCGGCCCAAACCGCGCACGCGGCAGCAAAGTGCTTGCGGCGACTCAGCCTGCGCTCGCCGAACACCAACGCAGCAACGAACGCGCTCTCCAGAAAGAAGGCGAACATGCCTTCCATGGCCAACGTCTGGCCAATCACCCCCGCGGAATAGCGCGAGAAGCGTGCCCAGTTGGTGCCGAACTGGAACTCCATCGGCACGCCCGTAACCACGCCGAGCACGAAGTTGACGCCGAAGATCTTGCTCCAAAAACGAGCAGCGCGGTCGTAGCGGTCATCCGCCGCGGAAAGCGCGCGCCATTTCCAGAGCACGATGATGAAGGCGAGGCCCATCGTGAGCTGGGGAAACAAGTAGTGATAGACGATGGTGAATGCGAACTGGAGGCGGTGCCAAAAGCTCGGATCGTCCACGCTCATCAACTCCGCACTGCAACATAGGCCCCGGACTCCAGATCCGGAACCGTTAAAGTGGGGGTGCGACAGTTGAGCGCAGTGCGGCTCAGTGCGCCTTCGCCGGCGCGGGTGCCGGCGCTGGAACAACAGCGGGAGCGGGGGCAACGGCAGGTGCGGGCGCGACGACAGGTGCTGGTGCGACCGGAACTGGTGCTGGTGCGACCGGAACTGGCGCTGGTGCGACCGGAACTGGTGCCGGAGCAGGCGCGGTCGAAAAGGTAGGCTGCGGCGCAGCGATCGTCGGTCCGGAGATTACGGTTGGACCAGGTGGCGGCGCTGGTGGAGCGTATTGCACCGTCGGCAGATTGCCGCGATTGTCGGCACAAGCGATGTCGAGTTCGCACTCGCGAACCTCGTAGCGACTGACGCCGAGTTCGGCGCCATAGAGCGTTCGCTTGCTCATACCCGAAATCACCACGTAGCCGCGGCCCTTGCACAAGTCCTCGCTCTGCTTCACGCAGTTGTCGAGCGTCGCGCCACACTTGAGGTGCCAGGAGCCGTCCGGCTTTTTCACCGGCGCCTGGATGGTGGACGAAGCGCAGCCGACGAGCAGGAGCGAACTCAAAATCCAGCGAAGCATGCCCTTCCCCTTTGCCGGAATGCGCGGCGCGCGGCAACGCCAAATCACGCAAAGTGCGCAGCTCGATGCCCGCATATTTCGCAATAATTCAAGGCAATGCTCGGTTGCCTAGCGCGCCGCTTCGTACAGTTTTACTCCGCCGAGGTGCACGGTGTCGTCGACGGTGAGCTGCAGTGATTTGTCGGTTACCTGGACTGCATAAGGTCCGATCAATGCCCATCGAGCCGTTATTGGCGCACTCGTAGTCGTCTTGCCGACGAACTTGTCCGCGGCTTGGGTGTTGAACGAGAGCGTGCCGCTGTCCGAGGCAATCGACGTCAACCAAGCATACGCCCAGTATTTGCCATTCGGCACAGGCCACACAATTGATTCGCCCGCGCTCAACGTGCGCCCGGTCCCGAGCAACGTAGTCGTCGGCTTGTCGACGGCGGGCGCCAAGGCATTCGTGCTGGAATAGGTCGGTGCGCCGTTGAAAGTAAAACCGGCTTCACTCTCCGCCAGCAGCGATTCACCGCTGATCGTCAACGCCGGACCGTTGATGTTCGCGCCTTGCGAGAAAGCACATTCGGGAAAGAATGCCATCGGCGGCTCGACGCCCCAAATCCGCTCGGAGCCGCGATAGACGGTGAGCGAGGTGTTGGCGCCGGCGGTCTTGCTGAACGAGTAGTGGCTGTTTTGGTCGAACAGTTCCTCGTTATTGCCGGGAACGAGATCCTGGGTGATCACGAACTTGGTTCCGCCGAGGACGGTCCTCGTGTCGTTGTACGAAATCTCGAGGTAGCTATCGGTGATCAGCCCCTTGTTGCTGTCCATCGGCCCCGGCGGGAAACGATGCACAGCCGTCATCATTGCCGTGCTGATGTCCTGATTATTGATCGTGGTTTGCGCGTCTAGACCGATGATCGGTTCGGTCACCTTCTTGTGATTGTAGTAGTAGCGAATCCTGAAGTCGGAGAGCGTCATTGACTTCGAGGTGTCCGGGTAGGTGATTTCCAGCTTGAATTTCGGCGTTGCCGTCAGGTCGCTGGTGTCTATCGGCAGGTAATTCAGAATGAGCGACGGGACGCAGGTTTTGTTGCTCGAGCATTGCTGGCTCAAGCAGTCCGACGCTTTCGTACAGGTCTGATTGCTCGAGCAAGGCGCGCAGGTGCTACCTCCGCAATTCATGCCCGACTCATCCTCGTCCATGTTCTTGTTGAAACAGTGCGCGGGATAGTTCACGGGTGCGGGGAACACGCAGGGCTCGCCCGCACTACCCGCAGAACCAGCAGAGCCGGCCTCACCCGCAGCACCGTCACCCGCGCTGCCACCGTTCATGCCCGCAGCGCCGGCGTCATCGATGTCAGTGCCTCCGCTATTGCCACCGCCGGCCGTACCACCGCTACCCGAGCCGGAGCTCGTCGTACCGCCAACGTCGCCCGCGCCAGCCGAACCCGCCGCGGGTCCGGAGAAGTTGTAGTCCGGGAACGTGCAGTTGTTGACGCCCACGACCAGCACGAATGCCGCCGCGCCACCCACCACTACGCCCCGCCGCTGGCTCGGCGCGTTTCCCGGAGAATCTCCGAGGCGACGAGCAAATTTCCGTCCCGACATCGATCCAGTGAAGCTTAACACGCGGGTCCCGGCCGCGCATTCGGGCGACGGGCGCGCCCGCGCTTTTTCACCGGTTAGCGCTCACCGAGCCCGAGTCAGCCGGGCGAGCGCTTTTCCCAGCTCAATGTGAGCCTACTCCGCGAGGTCGATCTGGTTGTCGAGCAGGATCGCGCCCTTCGAAACCACGGTTTCGCCCGGCGCGATGCCCTTGAACACCACCACGCGCTGGTCGCGAACGGCGCCCGCGATCACGTCTCGGCGCACGAAACGCCCGGCGGGGTTCTTCACATATGCGTATTGCTTAGAACCGTCGGACACCAGAGCGCCCGCGGCGACCTCGACGCTGCCTTCGGGCGTCGATGCGTGGAATTGCATCTTCGCGTAGGTGTTCGGCTTGAGACGACCATCTGCGTTGTCGAGCCGGACACGCACCGGCACGGTGTGGCGCTCGGGGTCGACCACTGCGGAAACCATGTCGACCTTGCCCTCGATCACTACGCCCGGAAGCGAAGTGATCGTGACGCGCGCCGGAACTCCGGGCACGACACCGTCCGAGTCGGATTCGAACAAGTCAGCGACCACCCACACCGTCGACAGATCGGCGACCAACATCAACGCGGTCTCCGCGCCTGGCGTCAGCTCTTGACCCGGCAGGACATTCTTCTCGACGACGCGACCGGCGCGCGGAGCGTGAACGATGAACTCGTTCTCGGACTTGGAAGTGATGTCGAGCGATGCCAGCTTCGAAGAAGCGACGCCGAAGGACAGCTCGGCTTGGCGGAGTTGCTGTGCGGCAGCGACCGCTTCTTTCTCCGGCAAGGCGCGCGCCTCGACGATGGCGCGCGTGCGATCCAGCACGTTTTTGGCCGATTCGACGTCGACCTTGGCTTTGCTTTGTTCGACGTGCAGGGCCGCCAGGTCTGCGCTCGCCACCGCGAATAGCGGCGCGCCCTTTTCGACGGGCTGCCCGAGTTCGGCAAAAACCTGAGTCACGCGACCTGAGAGCGGCACGCCGATGCGCGCAGCCTTGGTTTCGTCGACTTTGACGAAGGCCGGTACCGGGTCGGTCCAGGTGCTGGCGATGGGCTTCGCGGTTTCGAGCGCGAGCACCTGCCACTGCGGTGCACCAGAGGCGATGGCCACGGTCCCGTGCTCGATGGTCAGCCCCGTCTGCGTCTGTGCTGGAGGCACCGCCTTGCGCACGAAGCGCGAAGACGCCCAGACCGTCGCTGCGCTGACCAGCAACGCCAAGACAACACCGAGCCGCGTCGTTGGCCGAAAGCGGAATGCCGGGTCACTCGGCGGGGGCAGCCCCTGACCTTGTGACGGGGGGATCTGGTTTTCGGCGTGAGCGTGTAGCATCAACTATCCTCTCGCGGCTTTTGGCCGACCAAATTTTGATCGATACCGAGCGCGCGACGCAACTCGTTTTCGACACTAAAGAGCGCGAAGCGCGTATCCGCCTCTTCGAGTTCGAGAGCGGCGTGTTCTCGGCGCGCGATCAGCAAATCGGTCAGGCTGATCTGACCACGTTCATAAGCAGTGGTCGTGGAACGGACGACCTCGTTCGAGCGAGGCAGGGCCGTCTTCTGAATGTTTTCGAGCTTGCCCTGGAGCAGCCGTCGCCGAATCACGAGTGAACGCGCGTCCGACGCCGCGTGCCGCTGAGTCGACTGGACGATCGCCTCGAGCTCTTCGGCGCGATGCTCGGCCGCGTGCGCCTGGTACTGACCGTGATCGAATAAGGGCAATGGGATCGAAGCAGAAACCCCGATCGTGTACGGCTGATTCCCAGCGACCTCGTAGTAGTCGCGCGTATACGTGACGCCGACGGTCGGATCGGGAATCGCGTTGCGGCGGAACATGGTTCGCTCCGCCATCGCGGCGCGTTGTTCGAAGCGCAACGCGCGCAGGTCAGGCCGTGCCTCGATGGCGCGATTCAAGTCGTCGGTCGCCAATTCGCCGCCCGCTGACTTCTCGGCGGTGGCCAGCGTGGCCCCGTCCGCTTGGCAGGGCGCAAAGAGCAGTGCCTCGCAATCCGCCAGCGCGTCTTGCAGGTCCGAGCGATTGTCGGCTACGTCGCGACCAACGCGATCGGAGTCCAACATCAGCCGCGCGTGATCGACTCCGCTGACGTCACCGCGATCCATTCGGATCTTGGTCAGGTCGGCCATCGACTTTGCGGAGAGCAGACTTTCGTCCAAAATTTGTTGGCGCGCCTCGACGTAGGCCACGCGAGTCATCGCCGCACGCGCGTCAGTGAGAAGGCCCAGCACGGTCCCACGGTATTCCTCTGCTGAGGCATCTCGGTGAAGCTTGGCCGCTTCGCTGCGCGGACCGCGCTTGCCCAGCTCGATGGTCTGAGCCAGGCCGACCGAGTACGACAAGGTGTCCGAGCGCGAGACGTTCGGCGCCACCTGATTGAATCGGCCGACCGAGATGTTGTTCAGCGCCAACCCCACTGTCGGATTTTGCCACAGGCGACTCGCGCCCACCTGGTCATTTGCCTGAGCCACGCGCGCGCCGGCAGCGTGAACTTCTGGGTTCATTCGCTTCAGCCAGTCGACCAACGCTTGAGGGTCAGCGAGCAACGTAGCAATAGGCGCCGCCGGGCCCGCCGCGGTTGGGGACGGCTGCGACGGGGGTATTGTCGGTGGAGCGGCGACCGGCTGCTCAGCCCAGGCGGATCGACCCAGCAGAACGCAGAAAGCAGCGACGAAAACCGGCGATTGGGGACGAATCAGAACAGAGGCTGGTGAGGGCAACATTGATCCTGGGGCACTATGGACACGTCCTGAAGCACGGCACGTGCCAGCAAGAGTACGTAGCAACGTCACCCCAACTTCCCGCTGGTGAACGCTCCTAGACGCCTCGGTTTGCGACCGGCCAGCAAGTTTCTAGAGCCACTGGATAAACCCGATTCTGCTATGGTCGGCATCACGCTCCTCATGTCCAAGGCTCGTTGGCTTGTGTTCCCATTGCTCACGTTCGGCCTGGTGGCGGCTTCCCTGAGCGCCTGCAGCAATGGTGACGGCCGCCCGAGCTCACTGGTTAGCTCCCCGGGCGACCCAGGACACGGGGACGGCTTCGGCGGACACGGCGGCACCAGTCCAGCCCCTGGCAGCGCCGGCCAAACCCAAGGGGACGGAGGATCTGACGGCGAAGACGCGGCAGGTGCGGCTGGCGAAGCAAATACGTCGCCTGGACCGCTAGCTATCTTCCCCAAGCAACTCCAAGTCGATGTCGGATGCGGGGCGAGCACGAGTTCAACCGCTCTGCTGATTCACAATGGCGGGTCACTGCCGCTGGTCATTACGAGCGCGAAGGGAAGCGCCGGCTACAAGGTGGACGCCGAGCTCCCTTTGCAGATCCCGCCGGCGGCCAGCGCAATCTTGAATGTATCCGCCGCCGCACGGCCGGCGACCGCTTCGGTGGGCGATACGTCGACCGGGACGTTGATCTTCGAGACCAACGAGGCGGACTCGCCGAGCCACGAAATTCAGCTCGACACGACGCTGTTTGGTGGCCTTCTCGAGTTCACGAACGTGAACGACGAGCCACTAAAGGGTGCGCTACCGCTGACCTACTTGAGCTCGGATGCCTGCCCAGATCGCGTGCGCTACCGAGTTCACAACTCAGGCAACCTCGCGTTCACGCTGTTCGGGCCCACGTTCCCTGCGCACCTCGGCGGCACTACCGCCCCAGTGAGCGGGCAAGACGTTGCGCCTGACAGCTACATCGAGCTCGAAGTCACCGGCAACTCATCGACCGACGGTGCCTGTAGCGGAAGCGGTGAACTGAGCTTCGTCGCTCAGGGGTCGTTGTGCAATGCGGTGCCCAAGCTCCGCGTCACCTGGCCAGCCAACGTCGCGACGAGCGGCTGCAGCTGCGTCGCCAGCGACTAAGAGCCTATCCCAATAGGCTTTAGCGCAACCGCGTAGGGTGATTCGTTACTGAAGTAATCCGCGCACCAACGACTGACTACTCCTTCGCCCCGGAGCCGACTTCGGTGGCGCGGGAGGCACGCGCCGCAACGCTTCCTTCAAGGTGGAGCAAGGCAACGCCTCGAGGTCGTCGAATTCGAGTGCCAGTGAGCGACTGAATTCGCCGGGACGGCGCCCATGTACGACGCGCGTCACCGTGGCTTCTGCGTCGACCCAAACCGAGCTCCGCGGAATGCGAAACGATACCAATATCCGCTCGCCGGTCAGCGCCGGATCGGCCGGTCCAACCAGCGCCCCGGTGGCCGAGAGATCCATCATTCGGTCGGCGATCAGGCGAAAATCACGCTCACGCACGACCTGACAGTCAATTTTGACGGTATGACGAGAAGAACCTCGGGGTGTCTTGGCTGAGCGACGCATGGCTTTCTCCAGGGTGAACAGAAATCCTAGCGACCCTGCGTGCATCCTGTCCAAATTCTGGTCAAACTCGTGCGCGAGGGGATTTGACGGGTCTCGCCCACGTTCAAAGCGAACGAGCTACATTGAGAGTGTCGATGCGCAGACTCTCTCTGTTGCTTCTGGTTTTGGCTGCGTTGTTCGTGAGTCCCACGCTGCATGCGGAACCTGGCGCGGAACTCAGCATCTCCCTGCTCACGATGGGTCCCGGCGAACACCCATTCACCAAGTTCGGGCACAGCGCGATCTGGGTACACGATGACCTCGCCCACCGCGACGAAGTGTACAACTACGGCACATTCGCCTTCGACTCACCGACGCTCGTGCTCGATTCGGTCGCCGGCAAACTGCCGTATTGGCTATCGGTTCAGAGTATGCGCGGCACGCTGCGCTTGTATCGCACGCAGGGCAGATCATTGGTCGCCTCCGAGCTGGAGCTCACGCCCGCCGAACGACTGAAGCTGCACGCCGCGCTGATCGAGAACGAGCGCCCCGAGCACCGCTACTACCGCTACGACTACTATCGCGACAACTGCGCCACGCGCGTTCGTGACATCTTCGACCGCGTATTGGGTCGACAGATTTGGCATGGGATCGGCGAGCCGGCGAGCATGACCTATCGCGCGCACACCCAGCGACTCGTGGCCGACGCAAAAGGGCTGTACGCAGTGCTCGATTTGGCCGTGGGCCGCGAAACCGACACGCCCGTAACGTTCTGGGACGAAGCGTGGCTCCCAGAACGGCTGCACGCTCTATTCGCGCGGGCAACGGTGACCCGTGACGGAAAAACGCTGCCCTTGATCCGCAGGGAGCACGTACTCCTCCAGTCCCGATTTCCGGAGCCACGCCCGAAACCGCCGGCGTGGGCGTTGTATTACGCGCTCGCGGGACTCGCGCTCGGTGGCTGTGTCGCGCTGCTTGGCTCGTTCGCCGCTGCACGCGGACGCGCGTTCAGAGTCGCGCTGGGCGCGCTGTACTTCGTGCTCGGGGTGATGCTCGGCGTGCTCGGTTGTGCGATCTGCTACCTGACGTTCTTCTCCGCGCATTCGGCTGCAGCCTCGAACTACAACGTGCTGCTCTTGCCGCCCTGGGTGCTCGCGCTTTCTGTCGCTGGCGTTGGAGTCGTGCGCGGCAAGGCTCGCGCATTTCGAGTGGCACGCTGGACCGCGTTGGGCGCGCTGGGCACGAGCGTGCTTGCGCTCGCGATTCACGGCGTGAGTCGAAACGCGCAGGGCAACTTGCAAGAGCTCTTGGCTGCACTGCCGCTGTGGATTGGAGTCGTGCTTTCGGCGCGACTCGCCGGATCACGCGGCCATCGCCGCGACGCGCAGCGGGCGACGAGCCCGTAGATCGATCCGCACCGGAACGACGATCATGGGCATGCCGCGGCGTTGCAGCCGTTTTTGCACCATGAACGCGGTTTCGTTGTGCAGTACGCGATTCCAAAACGTGTCTTCCTCGAAGATCAATTGACCTGCCACGAACAGCGCGCGCGGATACCGCGAAGACAGCTCTTCTGCAGATTTTTCGACCTCCACGGCCACCTCGGTTCCGACCGAGAACATGCTCGCCGCGGGCAACCCGAGAGAACGGGCGTAGTGCTCGTAACAGAGCAAGTTTTGGCGCGTTCGCGCTTCGAGCGCGGCCAGCTGATCGGCGCCCTTGAATGATTCGGAATCTACGACCGCAACGCTCAGAAACACGACGCCAGCGAAGTGGTGCGGGAACATCCGCAGCAACGTCAAAAGGGAATGCCGACCGAGCCCACTGTAACCGCCAACCAGCAGAATCGCGACCGGCTTCTCTGGGTCGGGATCGCGCGAGCCATGATGCTCCATCAATCCGTGATGGATTTCGAACGGCACGTTGGCATCCCCCGGTTCGGCGGCGAGGGCGAGAGCGTCTTCCACCTCGGGCGGCGAAGGCAAGTCCGAATCGAGCTTGCGCAGCGCACGCACGACCAAGCCGTAGTGGCGCTTGATCGCGAAACAAGCCACGACCAACGCCGCGGTGACGAGCAACGTGAGCCAACCACCTTCGACGAACTTCTCGAGTACGGTGATGACCAAGATCGTCGCGCACAGGGCGAGCGCCACGATGTGCGCGAACAAATGTCGCCGCCAATCCGCGTGCTCGGCGCGGTGACGAATCCAAAACCGGGCCATGGCCAAGTTGGACAAGCTGAACGTGAGGAAGACGTTGATCGAGTACATCACGACCAACTTCGCGACGTCGCCATCGGTGTAAAGCAACGCGCCCAGGGCTGCAGCAGCCATGATCATCACACCGTTGCGCATGGATAGCCGATCGGAGAGCGCCGCGAAGCGATGCGGAAGCCACGAGTCGGTGGCCATGTTGGCCATGACGCGCGGTCCATCGAGGAATCCGGCCTGAGCGGCCACGAACAACAGCGCGCCCTCACTGAGCAAGGCGGCGATGACGAACCCGCGCCCGAACCTGATGCCGCCGAGCTGCCAAGCGCCAGCGACGCGCTCGAACAGTACGGCGTTCATGGTTTTGCCGGGCTCCGGGTGTGCATGGACCAGCAGATAGGCGAGCAGGATGCCGCCCGCGGTGATCGCCAGCGAGGCTGCCATCAAGCTCATGGTGCGCTTCGCGGTGCGGACTCGCGGCTCGCGCATCATGCCAACGCCGTTGGAGACGGCTTCGATACCGGTATAGGTGCCACCGCCCATGGAATAGGCGTGCACGAACAATTTGAGCACGCCAAACGTGCCGAGCGCGACGCCGGTACGGCCGATACTCGCGTGGACTTCGCTCGCGACATGCCCGGCCTGCGCGGCGTTGCCGAACAGGGCTAGCGCTATCAAGATCGCATGGGTCACCAAGAACAGTACGAATACCGGCACGAGCGCGCTGACGGATTCCTTGACGCCGCGAATGTTCATCACCGTGAGCACCACGAGCCCGCTAAAGGCGAGCACCATCTTGTAGGAGAGCGCGCCCGCAGGCAGAAAACTGAAGATTGCGTCGGCCCCGCTCGCAATCGAGATGGTGATGGTCAGGACATAGTCGACCAGCAGCGCGGCTCCTGAGACGACACCAATACGCGGGTCGAGCAATTTGGAAGCGACGACGTACCCACCGCCGCCAGACGGAAACTGCTCGATGATCCGGCTATAGCCGTAGCTGATGATGAACACCGTCGCGCCCGTCGCGAGCGCCAGGAAAAAAGCCAATCCCGTGTGCTCGCCGAGGGCGCGATACGCCTCGTCCGGGCCGTACGCGGAAGACGACAGGCCGTCCGCACCCAACCCTACCCAGGCCAGCAGCGCTACTAGCGAAAGCTTGTGAAATGCGTGCGGATCTTTGACGTCTTTGGGCGCGCCGAAGATGAGGCGCTTGATGGCGATCGACATTGCGCACCGATCAAGCCGTACGCGCGACGCCCCAGCAAGCAAACCCGCCTCGCTGAGGCTCGTTTTTATAGTTCCCTTATGCGGTTCTGGCGCGACTATTTCCGACGGGTATCGCGCGCATGTCGAGCACGCAGGGCGTACCAAGGGAACCCGAACACGCACAGTAGCGCCAGCGTGGCTTCCACGTCGAAGGCTTGGTGATGTACTAACGTCACCACCACGCGAGCCACGCTGCAGATCCAAAGGAACACGGCGATCGGGAACAGATCGGAATCGCCCTTCGCGAAGTCGAGTGGAATGTCGCGCCGCGCAATCGCGCGATAGCGCGTTATTTGAATGACCGGTGCCATGTCCGAGAACTTGCGTCGTGACGGATCAAGAAACCGTCAACACTGGCGCCCAGGCGATCAAGATTTGATCAAGGCGCGCACCTGACTCCGGACTACGTGTCGCTTTTCAGGCGATACCCGACGCCGGGCTCGGTCATCAAGTAGCGAGGCCGGGTCGCGTCGCGCTCGAGCTTGTGCCGGAGCTGCACCATGTACACGCGCAGGTACTGGGTATTATTCGCGTAACCCGGACCCCACACCTCCTTGAGGAGCTGACGATGGGTCAGTACTTTTCCGGCGTTTTTGAGCAAAACGGACAGCAATTTGTATTCAATTGGCGTGAGGTGGACCTCCTGGCCCGCGACGTGAACGCTGCGCTTGTCGAGGTCCACACTGAGTTCGCCTACTGTGATGATCGGCTCACTGCGCTCTTGCCGGGTGCGCGCTGCGTGCCGAAGCGCGACGCGAATGCGGGCCAACAACTCACCCGTGCCGAACGGCTTGGTCAGGTAGTCGTCCGCTCCGGAGTCGAGCGCGTGGATCTTGTCATCCTCTTGGCCACGCGCACTGATGACGATGATCGGCGCCGAAGCCCACTGACGCAACCGCTGAGTCACGACCAGCCCGTCGATGTCGGGCAAGCCCAGATCGAGCAAGATCAAGTCCGGGTTATAGGACGCTGCTTGGGTTAGCCCCTCCGCGCCGTTCACCGCTTCAACCAAACGGTAGCCGTGGCTCGACAGCGACGCGCGCAAGAACTTCCTCATCTGCGGGTCGTCTTCGACCACGAGCAAGAGCGGCATGACTTCGGTCACGGTTCAATCCTAGTGCGCTGGGCACCCGCCATGCTCATCTTTCCTCAACTGGGTCGGGGGCCTCCGGCGGCGGCGGCTCACCGTCCACCGGTAGATGGATGTGAAACTCAGCACCCCCGCCGGCCCTGTTCGAAACGAAAATCTGCCCGCCATGGGCCATGGCGATCCCCTTGCAAATGGCCAAACCAAGCCCGACTCCCCCACCTTCGGCGCCGCTCACTCGGTAGAATTTGTCGAAGACACGTGCTTCTTCAGCAGCCGGAATGCCTGGTCCGCGGTCGGCAACGACGAGTTCGACCCCCTCTGGTTCCACGCGCGCACGGATCTCGATTGGACTCGCCGCGGGCGTGTACTTGAGCGCATTCTCCAGCAAGTTCACGAGGAGCTGTTGAATCAGTACTGCATCCAAGGGCACCAGCGGCAAATCCGCGGGTAGCTCCGTCAACACGGTGCGTCCAGCAAGCGCCTCATCCATGCGGTTGAGCGCTGCACCCACCACTTCCTCCAGCGGCAGCCACTCCTTCTTGATGTGCAGAGCACCGGCTTCGAGCCGAGTCATGTCGAGAAGATTCCGCACCAATCGATTGAGCCGCTGCGCTTCTTGCAAAATAGTCTCTGTCAGCTCGCGCCGCGTGGTGACGTCAATGGCGTCCTCCAACAGACTGCTCGCCGCGCCAGTGACCACCGCCAATGGCGTACGCAGATCGTGCGATACCGAACTGAGGAGTGAACTACGCATTTGCTCGGTCTCCATGCGAAGCTGCGACGTTTGCGCCTCACTTGCCAGCTCGGTCCGCTCGATAGCGCTCGCAATTTGATTGGCAAAAGCAGCCAAATAGTCGCTATTTTCAGAGTCGTTCAGAAGAATTGGATCTTCTGCGAGCACGCTGAGCACGGCCACTCGCCCGCGTGAAGCCGAGAGCAGCAGATAGCGATTGCGCGACGTTGGAAAGACCTCGCTACCGGCACCCGCCGGACGCTCGTGCTCCCAAACCCACTGCGCCGCCGTCAGCCCGCTCTTGTCTTCGACTGACTCAGCCTCCGTGCTCAGCGCGTTCACGCGGGAACGGTCCGAACCCGGCACGTACAGGCTGACGCGCAATGCGAGCGCGTCGAACAAATGCCGAGCCGCAATCTCGGCAATGTCCTGCACGCGCTTCACGGCCGCGAGCTCGCGACTCAGTGCGTACAAGGCTGCCGTGCGCTGCTCGCGCTGATCCGCGGCGGCCGCCTGTGCGCGCACTCGCTCGGTCAGTCCGCTGATGACCAGCGCTACCAAACACATCACCCCGAACGTGACGATGTGACTCAGGTCGTGGATGGCAAAGGTGTAGAACGGTGGGATGAAAAAGAAGTCGAAACAAAGCACGCTGAGCACGGCTGCCAGCAACGACGGCCCATAGCCGAAGCGCAGCGACACCAGCACGATTCCCAGCAAGTAGATCATCACCACGTCGGCGAGCTGCTGAGGGCCGAACACGGTCCACGAGATCGCCGTCGCCAGCAAGGCACCGCTCCCCGCCGCCAGGAAGGAGACCGGAGCCTCGGGTCGTCGAAGCTTTGGAGGCGAATTCATGACGGGTTCCGAGGCAGACACTGGCCCAAGAACCGGCCCACGGGAGTGGGGACTTGACGGGGCAACGGACCCCACGGTAGGCGTGCGGCGGCGAAACGCTGGGGGGCACCCCGGCCTGCATGGAAACCGCCCATTTGGCGGCCCTGGACTCCCCGAAGACCCTCATGAGAAAAATTATCAACGACTTCGTAAAGTTCCAAGACGCCAGCCTGGCGAGCAAGTGGAACGGTAAGAAAGTGCCGTTCTCGCGCGTGTACGAGGCCTATATGGAAGGCCAGATCGACATCGCCGACGACCAATGGGAGCCGTTGTTCAACTCGCGACATGAGACGTCGACGTTCAGCCTGACGGACACTCACTTCAAGTGGGCGTTCACCAACTTTTTGCCGGAAGTGGCGATTCATTCGAAGAATCAAGACAGCCGGATCGTCGGTGAACACTACAACCGCGGCAACGACTTCTTCGAATGGTGCCTGGGCGAGGCGATGGTGTACACCGCCGCTTGGTTCGAAAACCCGAGTGTCCCGCTCGAGCAAGCCCAATACGCGAAGATCGATCGCGCGTGTAAAAAGTTGCGTCTGCAGCCCGGAGAGACGCTGCTCGACATCGGCTGCGGTTGGGGCACTTTCGTCGCGCGCGCGGCCAAAGAGTTCGGCGCGAACACCTACGGTGTGACCCTGGCTCAAGAGCAGGTGAACTTCGGCACCGACCGCATCAACAAGTACGGTGTCAGCGATCGCGCCAAGGTCGAGGTCTGCGACTACCGGAACGTCAAAGGCCAGTTCGACAAGATCGTCAGCTTGGAGATGTGTGAGCACGTTGGCGTCAAGAACATCGTCAGTTACTTCAAGAAGGTGAACGAGCTCTTGAAGGATGACGGCCTGTTCGTGCTGCAGTGGACGGGCATTCGCAACCTGTACAGCCCGCAGAACCCGCTGACCGCGATGACGCTGCGGCCGGAAGATTTGATCTGGGCCTTGTTCATGGCTCGCTACATCTTCCCGGGCGCCGACGCGAGCCTCACCTTGTCCGGCATGATCCGTGCGGCCGAGGACGGCGGCTTCGAAGTGATCGATGTCGAGAACATGAGCCCGCATTACATCGTCACGTTGCGGGCTTGGCGTGACATCTGGATCTCCAACGAGAAGGCGGTGATCGCCGCCTATGGACAGCGCTGGTTCCGCTTGTGGAAGTTCTTCTTGCATTGGTCCGCGCTGATCGGCGAGCAAGGCTCCGCGTTCACCTATCAGCTGATCATGCACAAGAACAACGAAAGCTTCGATCGCACGAAGCTCCGCTTCGACGGCCGCCACTTCCGCTGAGCTTTACGTTTTAGAGATTGAAAGGAGCCTCGGGCAAACGCCCGGGGCTTTTTTCGTTTTGTAGCTCAGTAGTCGGGAGAGTGGAGCGTGCAGCGCTGCACGATGCGTGTTTCGGCGCTCGTGCGAGCGTGCACGAACGCGCGCCAGCGCGGCCAAAAATCAGCCGAATTCTCACTCGGCACGACCGATGCACCAGTGCCGGGACGAAACCATGGCAACGGAACTAGTCATCGTCGGAATCACGTTCGCCCTATTCGGGCTGTGCGCGCTGTTCGTGCGCGTTTGCGATCGGATTTGAGCCCATGACCTTCGATTTTGTCCTGACGGTCGCGAGCGCGCTCGGCCTCACCGTCTACCTCTTCTATGTCCTCGCGCGACCGGAGCGCTTCTAACCATGTCCACGCGCTACTACCTGTTGCTGTTCGCGTTCTTCGCGCTGCTAGCGCTGATCTCGTGGCCGCTGGGGCGTTACCTCGCGCGAGTCTTTGCCGGCAGCAATCGACTGAGCCGCAAGCTGGGCTCACCGATCGAGCGCGCCGTGTATCGCCTCGCCGGGATCGACTCGCAGCGTGAACAGACTTGGAAAAGCTACGCGACGAGCGTGCTCGCCTTCTCGCTGCTCACGCAGCTGATTACCTACGTGCTCTTGCGGCTTCAGCACGCACTGCCGCTCAACCCCGCCAAGCTCGGCGCGGTCGCGCCTTGGCTCGCGTTCAACACGGCGACTAGCTTCACCACGAATACCAATTGGCAATCGTACGGCGGTGAGACGACGATGAGCTACCTGTCGCAAGCGGTAGCGCTCACCTCGCACAACTTCTTTTCGGCTGGAGTTGGCGTCGTGGTCGCCATCGCGTTGATTCGCGGGATCGCCCGTAGCGAGACCGACAAGGTCGGCAACTTCTGGGTCGATCTGGTGCGCGTGCACCTCTACGTGCTCGTGCCTCTGTGCCTATTTTATTCGCTGTTTTTGGTGTCGCAGGGCGTGATCCAAAACTTCGCGCCGGCAAGTACTTGGACCACCCTCGACGGCGCGACCCAGACGATCGTGCAGGGTCCGGTTGCTTCACAAGAAGCGATCAAAATGCTCGGCACCAACGGCGGCGGGTATTTCAACGCCAATAGCGCGCATCCGTTCGAGAACCCGACGCCGCTCTCGAACCTGGTGCAAATGTTGTCGATCTTCGCGATCGGCGGCGCGCTGTGCATCACCCTCGGTGAGATGCTGGGCAATCGGCGTCATGGCTGGGCCGTATTCGCGACCATGACGCTGCTCTCGGTGGCGGCAGTCCTCGTGCTGGGGCACTTCGAATCCGCCGGCAATCCGCTGCTCGCGCAAGTGGGTGTCGATCAAAGCGCGAGTGCGTTCTCACCGGGCGGCAACATGGAGGGCAAGGAGCTCCGCTTTGGGATCCCAGATTCTTCCTTGTTCACCGTCGTGACCACGGATGCCTCATGCGGAGCGGTGAACACCATGCACGATAGCTTGACGCCGATCGGCGGACTCGTACCGCTCTTGAACATGCAGCTCGGTGAAATCGTGTTCGGCGGTGTCGGCACGGGCATGTACGGCATGCTCGTGTACGTCATCTTGGCGATCTTCTTGTCGGGCCTGATGATCGGGCGAACTCCCGAGTATTTGGGCAAGAAGATCGACAGTCGCGATGTGCGCTTCGCCGCGTTCTACATCCTCGTCACCGCGATCTTGATCTTGGGCATGACCTCGGTCGGCTTGATGACTGAGGCCGGTCGCGCAGGGATTCTCAACACTGCTGCGAGCGAAGTGGCTGGCGCGCCGTGGAAGCCACATCCGCACGGATTTTCCGAGGTCTTGTATGCGTTCAGTTCTGCGGCGGCCAACAACGGCAGCCCATTTGCGGGGCTCACCGCATACTCCGCAGATCATCCGATCTTCTATTCGTTGACGCTCGCCGTCAGCATGCTGTTCGGGCGCTTCTTGCCGATCGTCGCGGTGCTCGCGATCGCAGGCAATATGGCCAAAAAGAAGCGCATTCCGCCGGGGCCATCGAGCTTTCCGGTCGGAGGTGGGCTGTTCGTAGCCCTGCTCACCGGCACCATCCTGTTGGTCGGCGCGTTGACGTTCTTCCCAATGCTCTCGTTCGGCCCGGTCGTTGAGCACTTCCAGCTCGCGGCTGCGACCACGTCGGTTCCCCCCGTTGCTCATTGAGTTCGATCGAGTTTGTCATGGCAAAGTCCAAAGCAGAGAATTCTCGCTCCTTGTTCGATCCGGCCATCATCAAGCCGGCACTCGGCGCTTCGTTCAAGAAGTTGAACCCGCGCGAGATGATGAAGAACCCGGTGATGTTCGTGGTCGAAGTCGGTACGGCGCTGGTCAGCGTGCTTTACGTCGCAGATCTGCTGCGCGGGCACACGGTGGACTCGAAGCTCACCCTGCAATTGATTCTTTGGCTGTGGTTCACAGTGCTCTTCGCGAACTTCGCCGAAGCGGTGGCCGAGGGCCGCGGTAAGGCGCAAGCCGCCACCTTGCGTAAAATGCGCACGACGACAACCGCGCTCCGCACCCGAAAGGCGGCCGATGTGGGGGTGGCCCTCGGGCACGAGCGCGCGCACGGAGACGTAGTGCCCGCGACTGACCTGAAAAAGGGCGACTACATCTACGTCAAAGCCGGCGATCTGATCCCGGCCGACGGGGAAATCGTGGAGGGCGTGGCCTCGGTCGACGAGAGCGCAATCACCGGCGAAAGCGCGCCCGTCGTACGTGAAGCGGGCGGCGATCGCAGCGCGGTCACGGGCGGCACACGAGTGCTCTCGGATTGGCTCGTGATCGAGGTGCGTCAGGACCCCGGCAGCGGTTTCATCGATCGCATGATTGCGCTCGTCGAGGGCGCCGCACGGCAGAAAACTCCGAACGAGATCGCGCTCACCATCTTGCTGGCAGGGCTGACCATCATCTTCTTGGCGGCGACCGCGGGACTCATCCCGAGCGCGCGCTTCTTCGCTGGCGACATCAGCATCTTGCTGCTCGTTTCGCTGTTGGTGTGTCTGATTCCGACGACTATCGGTGCGCTGCTCTCCGCGATCGGCATCGCGGGCATGGATCGATTGGTGCAATACAACGTGATTGCTACCTCGGGGCGCGCCGTGGAAGCCGCCGGCGACATTGACGTGTTGATGTTGGACAAGACCGGCACCATCACCTACGGCTCGCGACAAGCCTTCGAACTCGTGCCCGCAACAGGAGTCGACCCCAAGACACTAGCCGAGGTAGCCATGCTCTCGTCCCTGGCGGATGAGACTCCCGAGGGCAAAAGCATCGTCGTTTTGGCTGAAAAGACGCTCGGTCAACGTCTGGATTCACTCGGAGGAGCGGCCGTCCCATTTACCGCGCAGACGCGCATGAGTGGGCTCGACCTCGGAGCGCGTTCACTACGCAAAGGCGCGACCGATGCCGTGAACAAGTACGTCACGTCGCTCGGCGGCACAGTTCCCGAGCAGCTAATGCTCGAAGTCAAACGCATCGCCAATGAAGGTGGCACGCCCTTGGTAGTGGCTGAGGGTCCACGAGCACTCGGCGTGATCTACCTCAAGGACACCGTGAAGCCCGGCATGCGTGATCGCTTCGAGCGCTTGCGAGCGATGGGCATCAAGACGGTGATGATCACCGGTGACAATCCGCTCACCGCCAAGAAGATCGCCGAAGAAGCGGGCGTCGATGATTTTCTGGCAGAGGCCACACCCGAAACCAAAATGGAATACATCCAGCGCATGCAAGAGGGAGGACGGCTCGTGGCCATGACCGGCGACGGCACCAACGACGCCCCTGCCCTGGCGCGTGCAGATGTCGGCGTAGCAATGAACACGGGCACTCAAGCCGCCAAAGAGGCCGGCAACATGGTCGATCTCGATTCCGACCCAACCAAGCTGATCGAGATCGTCGAAATTGGCAAACAGCTGTTGATGACTCGCGGAGCGCTGACCACCTTTTCGGTCGCCAATGATTTAGCCAAATATTTCACAATCTTACCAGCCATGCTCACGGGCATAGCCGCCTTTCAGACGGTGCGGGGTGACGCGCATTCGTCGGCGTTTTGGTCGCTCAACCTGATGCAGCTCGGTAGTCCGGCGAGTGCCATCTTGAGCGCCGTGATCTTCAATGCGCTGATCATCATTGCGCTGATCCCGCTCGCGTTGCGCGGCGTGAAGTATCGCCCGATGGGCGTCGAGCGCATCTTGCGTCGCAACTTGCTGGTGTACGGCGGTGGCGGCGTGGTGTTGCCGTTCGTTGCCATCAAGTTGATCGATGTGGTCGTCAATGTGCTGCACCTAGCGTGAGGTTGTCATGAATCCATTCCGTCCCTGTCTCGTCGTCACCGCGTCCTTGTTGGCGCTGTGTTGTCTGGTGTATCCAGGTGTCGTCACTGCTGGTGCTCAGGTGTTGTTTCCCGAGGCCGCAAACGGCAGCTTGATCGAGCGTGACGGCAAAGTCGTCGGCTCGACGCTCATCGGCCAATCGATCGCTGATTGGTCTGCACACCCCGAGTATTTTTGGGGTCGCCCTTCAGCCGCCAGCAACGACGCGGCGACAGGCATCACGTATTCTTCGGGCAGCAACTACGGGCCGTTGAACGCCGCATTGCTGGAAGAGGTGAAGTCGCGTGTTGCCGTGCTGCGCGCTTCGGGCGTAACCGGGAACATTCCCGCTGATCTGGTGACCAAGAGCGCGAGTGGCCTGGATCCGCACCTCTCACCCGCCGCTGCAGAGCTCCAAGTACGGCGCATCGCTGCGATTCGCAGAGTCCCGGAGACAAAAGTACGCGACTTAGTTGGCGCGCACACCGAGCAAAGCTCGTTCGGTTTCGTGGGTGAACCGCGGGTCAACGTGCTGCTCCTGAACCTCGACCTCGATCAGCAGGCGCCGTATGCTCATCCAGCGGTGACCGGAACCACGACGGCAAGATAGCGCCGCCCCAGTGAGTCAGCGTTGGCCGACGATTTCCTAGCAGTTCTCAAAGCGCACCGCCGTGCACCACTCAAGATCTACTTGGGCATGGCGGCGGGTGTCGGCAAAACCGTCGCCATGCTGAGAGACGGCAAGCGGTTGCTCGCCGAGGGTGTGGACGTCGTGTGCGCCGTGCTCGAGACCCATGGCCGCGAGGCCACGCTCGCGGAGTCGGTGGGCATCGAGCTGACTCCGCGAAAGACGCTGATCTACCGCGGAGTTCCCCTGGAGGAGATGGACCTCGAAGCAGTCCTTTCGCGAAAGCCCGCGCTGGCTCTGGTGGACGAACTCGCGCACACGAACGTGGCCGGTTCCAAGCACGAAAAGCGCTGGCAAGACGTGGAAGAGCTGCTCGACGCGGGCATCAGCGTGATGGCAACGCTCAACGTTCAACACCTAGAAAGCTTGCACGAGATCGTGCTGCGCGAAACGGGGGTCGACGTGCGCGAGCGCATTCCGGATCGCATCGTGTCCAGCGCAGACGAGGTGTTGGTGATTGATCTACCTCCGGCCGAATTGCAGGACCGGCTGCGCGAAGGCAAGGTCTATCCCCCGGAAAAAGTGGAGCACGCACTGCGGCGCTTCTTCACGAGCAAGAACCTCGCGGCGCTGCGCCAGCTCGCGCTGCGCGAAGTCGCCAACGCAGTCGAAAAACGCGGGCGTCGTGACCCGCATTTGGAGGGCGACGCGCAACGCGGTCAGCGCGCGCACCCGGTCGACGCAGAACGAGTGATGGTGTCGATGTCGTCGCGGCCGAGCGCTACGCGGCACTTGTTGCGCCATGGCGCACGGCTCGCGGGCGGCTTGAATAGCCGTTGGTTCGTGGTTTACGTGCGCACGTCGAGTGAGACGCTCGAGCGCATCGACGCCGACACGCTGCGCTCGCTGACCGAGAATATTCGCTTGGCCAAAGAGCTGGGCGCCGAAGTCGTGCGCCTCGAGGGCAGCGACGTCGTGGCGGCTTTGGCTGATTTCGCGCGCAGCAAGGGCATTACTCACGCGGTTTTTGGCCGCACCGGGCAAACCCGCCTGAAAGAGCGCCTGCGTGGCTCGATACTGTCCGAATTCATGCGCGCACTCCCGGAAGTCGATGTGCTCGTCGTTGGCGAGCGTCGCGAAGACGGAGAGGGGTGGTCAGAGCTATGAATCGTCGCATTCTGGTGATCGAGCCGGACGTGACAATCCGTCGCATGCTGGAGCACGCCCTTTCTGCGGCGGGGTTCGTGCCCACGAGTACCCCCACGGTCGAGGCGTCACGCGCGTTGCTCGACGGGTCACCGCCCGACGCAGCGGTGGTCGAATTGCGCTCGACGAACGAGGGTGCCGATGGCGTACAAGCCCTGCGCGCAGACTATCCCGAGCTGCCGTTGGTCGTGACCGGTACTTTGCTTACGCCGCGCGTGATGCAGGAGTTGATTCGCGCCCGCGTCGACGACGTTGTGCCGAAGCCGTTCACGCCGCGCGAGATCGTCGCGGGCGTCGAGCGCGTGTTGCAACTGTCCCGCACACGGCACAATGGCGCACTCGAATACGCGGCCGCAATGGCCAACGCGCGACGCGCCATCATCGAAGGACGCGCACGTGACGCCGAGGCGCCGCTTGCGCGCGCTCGCGCCGTCTCTCCGCTCGACGGAGAATCAATGGCCCTATTGGCGCTCACTCACGAGTTGCTGGGACACGATCGCGACGCCGATCGCGCGTATCGCGCCGCGCTCGCGCTCTCCGACGAACGAGTCACGGAAGACGTCTCGCCCAGTGAGGGACTGGCTCGACTGCAGGCGTATGGCGGCGCGCGAGTCGTGCCGACCTTCGAGCACCACGGGAGGAAGACGCTCTGGTTCGTTTCGAACGCGGCAACCGAATTCGAGCAGGGGCCGACCACCGCGGGAAAGCCCGACGTGATCGTCTTCGCCCTGGGGCTGATCGAAAATGAGACCGGCGCGCTTTACGCGCGCGTCGCTGCCGATAAGACCGCATTCCTGATCGCAACCAGCGCGCTCAGCGAGCGCCTGGAGCTGCGGATTCGGCATTCTTTCGCAGAAGTCCCCCATCAACCCCAAGTCGTGCGATGAATCAACGGAGGTCACGATGAAGCCGCAGCTCTTGGTGATTGACGACGACGAATCGATCCGGCGCACCCTGCGCTTGTGCTTGGAATCCGCTGATTACTCGGTCTCGCTGGCCTCGAGCGGTGAAGCTGGGTTGGCGCTCGCCAAGAAACAGCCGCCCGATTTGGCTTTGGTCGACCTACGCCTCGGCGGCATGGACGGCTTGGCCGTGACGCGCGCACTCGCCCAAGAAGCGCCGGGCGCGCAAGTGGTCTTGATGACCGCCTACGCGACCATCGACAACGCCGTCGAGGCGATGCGCGCGGGAGCCTCGGACTACTTGGCGAAGCCCTTCACGCCCGCCGCCGTCAAACACGTGGTCGCGCGCGTGCTCGACGCCGCACGGATGCGCGCGGAACTCGCGGAAGTGGAGCGACACCAACGGCGCGCTCCGGTAAAGAGTAAGAACGCAGCAGTATTGGAAGCGTACACGCTCGCCGAGCGCGTCGCCGCGAGTGAAGCGACGGTGCTCCTGCTTGGAGAAACCGGCACGGGCAAGAGCATGCTCGCGCGCCACGTGCACCAATGCTCGCCGCGCGCATCGCGTCCGTTCGTGACCGTGAACTGCGCGACGATCAGCAGCAATTTGATCGAAAACGAGCTCTTTGGTCACGCGAAGGGCGCGTTCACCGGCGCAGACCAACCGCGCGCTGGCTACGTGGAAGCCGCAAAAAACGGCAGCCTGTTCGTGGATGAAGTGGGCGACTTGGGCAAGGAGACCCAAGGCAAGTTCTTGCGCTTGTTGGAAGAGCGCGAATACGTGCGAGTCGGCGACACCGAACCACGCCGCTCGGACGCTCGTATCATCGCTGCCACTCATCGCGAACTGAAAACCGCCGTCAGCGAAGGCTCGTTTCGCGACGACCTGTACTATCGGCTCAACGTGGTGACGATCCGCTTGCCCTCGCTACGTCAGCGCCGTGAAGACATTCCCGAACTCGTCGCGTCGTTCTTGCGCCCACCCGCGCATTCCGGCCGCGCGAAAGCGATGACCGTCGCGCCCGAGGCGATGGCCGCGCTCGTTGCGTACGATTGGCCCGGCAACATTCGCGAGCTCTCGAACGTACTCGAACGCGCCGCGTTGTTGGCCAACGGCGATCTGCTCACACCCGATCTATTGCCCGAGGAAGTTCGCAGCAGCGCACGCTCGGTGGCGCCGGTGGCTGATGGCGATGAGTCTCTCGAAAGCGCCGAGCGACGCCACATTGCGCAGGTTATCTCTCGCCATCCCACGCTCGACACGGCGGCCAAAGCGCTGGGCGTCGATCCCTCGACGTTGTATCGAAAACGCGAGCGCTACGGGCTCAAATGACCGCTGCGTCCCCAGCCCCGATTTCAAATCGACGGCGAAGCTCGTTGCGATCGCGCCTATTTCGCGCGGTCGGCGTGGCTCTCGCGACATTGCTCGTCGTGTGCGGTTTGGCTACCGCGGCCGTAACGCGACTTGGTGGTGCGATTGGGCTGATCCTGCGAGAAAACTACGTTTCAGTGGTGGCCTGCCAGGAGATGAACGAGGCGCTCGAACGGCAGGACTCCGCAGCGCTGTTCAGCGCCAGTGGGCGCGGCGACATGGCAAGGCCCATGCTCGTCGAGCAACGCGCGGCGTTCGACAAGGCATTCGCTCGCGAGGCAAGCAACGTTACCTTGCCGGGCGAGGGAGATCGCGTTCGCGAGCTCAGCGCGCTCTACAGCGAGTACGTGCGAGAAGTCGATCGCGTGCTGTCAGCCCCCAATGAGACACGAATCACCGAATATTTTCAGGTTCTCTTGCCGCGCTTCGACGCCGTGCGCGGCAAAGTGACGACCATTCGGCTGATGAATCAGCGGAACATGGAATTGGCCGACGAACGCGCACGGCGCGTGGCACGTCACACGCTCGAGTTCGCCCTGCTGGTGACCGCACTCACGCTAGCCGTCACGGGTTGGTTCGCATTGCGCGTGCCGCGCACGATTTTGGAGCCAATTTTGGCATTCACACGCCACGCGCGCGCCATCGGTGAAGGCAAGCTCGATCTACCGGTTCCCACGCCGGATGCAGCTGAACTGAACGCGCTCGGCGACGCGCTCAATCGCATGCAGGACCGGCTGCGCGCTTATCGCGAAAGCTCACTCGGTGAACTCTTGGCCGCCAAAGATCTCTCGCGCGCGACCATCGCCGCAATGGTCGATCCAGTGATCGTCTTCAGCTCGCGTGCCGCAGTCGTGCTCGCGAATGACGCGGCGGAATCGATCTTCGGACTGATGTCTGGCGACGTGGATTTGCTGCGCCAAGGCGGCATCGAAATTCCCGAACCCATCGCGTTGGCGCGCGACGCGGTGTTGACGCACGGGCAACCCCTCTTGCCGCAAAGCCTCTCGGATGCGATGCGCTGGATCACCGCCGAGGGTGAGAAATACTTCTTGGTCCGCGCTTCCCCACTGCAGAGTGACGACTCGGGCGGCGCTGGTGTGATCGTCATTGCGCAGGACGTGACACGCTTTCGACGCATCGACGCCCTGAAGAGCGACGTCGTTGCGACCGTGAGCCACGAGCTCAAGACGCCCCTCACCTCACTGCGCCTCGCGACGCACATGCTCTTGGAGGATTCGACCGGTCCCCTGGGAGACGTCCAACGCGAACTCGCCGTCACTGCGCGCAACGAGACCGAGCGCCTACAAACTACCGTCAATGAGCTCTTGGATCTCGTTCGCATCGAACGCGACGCAGGCGCATTGCAACGCGCCGCGGTGAACCCAAACGCTTTGCTGCGCGAAGTCGCGTCCGCACAGAGCAAAGCCGCCGAGCTCAAACACGTCAGCCTCGAAGTCGTCGACGGTGCGCCCGATGCGAGCGTCGAAATCGACCCCGAACAGATCGCGATTGTGCTCAATAACCTCGTCTCCAACGCTATCCGTCATTGCCACGAAGCTGGGCACGTTTGGCTGCGCGGCTATGCTCAGGATCAGTCGCAAATCTTCGAAGTGCGCGACGATGGCGAGGGCATCGCGCGCGAGCAATTGCCGCACATCTTCGAACGGCATTGGAGTGGAGGGGACCCTTCGACGCTCAAAGAGCGCCACGGGCTGGGCTTAGCGATCGCGCAGGAGATCGCGGTGCGTCACGGCGGGAATATCGATGTGGAGACAGAGCTCGGTAAGGGCAGCACGTTTCGGCTGCGGGTTCCGAGTGCGGGGAGCGCTTCACGCCGAGTGGAGGCGTGAAGCGCTCTGTGCGTGCACGAACCGCAATGTGAAACGACTGCTCTCTAACCCGCGAGTTGTATAGGCTGGCGCATTTCGCCGCGGCGATATCCGACAGACTACGAGTGCGCGGTTCGGCGAAGCGCACACCTGTCGCACGTGGAGTATCAACGGCCATGCTCTTCCGCCTTGACCAAGTAGACAGACCATTGCATTCTGCGTGAGCGTCGTCGTCTCCTAATTTAGGAGGCGAGCGCGACGCGCGTGCATCTTAACAGTCAATCGAGTCGCTTCTTGGCTCGACGGCGTGGTGATCTGCTGTCGTAGTCGTGGGGGGCGGGTGTGCAAAATTTCATGAGTCATATTTCAAGGGGCGGCGCCGACCACCAACATTGTGATGAGGAAGTGCCGCTCGAGCCGCGCGTCCCACGTCTCAAGAGTCGATTAGTCACCGCACTTCGGACCTGCGTCGCCGTTGCCTGCCTAGCTCTAGCCACCGGCTGCAGCTCCTCGGATAAGTCCGGTCAGGAACAGCCTGCAGCGTCGACCCAAAAGGCGCTCTTTTCAGCAGGTACAGCTTGGACGCCTTGGCTGTCGTCCTTCGATGCCAATTACGCTGACGTCAACGGCGACGGGAAAGCAGACATAATTGGTGTCGGTCCCTACTATGACGTCGTGGTCGCCTTGTCGACCGGTTCCTCGTTCAGTTGGGCAGGCACCTGGCAGCAATATTGGGACCCAAGCTACACTCATGGGTTCGCTGACGTAAACGGCGATCATAAAGCGGATATGATTGGTGTTTCCGGCTCCAACGTGATTGTGGCCCTATCGACTGGTAGTTCGTTCGGCCCCGCCGTGACTTGGGCAACTTGGGCGCCAACCAACTCCTTTCCGCAGCTCGCTGATGTGAATGGAGACGGCAAGGCAGACTTGGTATCTTTCATGTATTGGTGGTACGCCAATCACGAAGTCACCGTACTACTTTCGACGGGTAGTTCCTTTGCCGCCGGAACAATCTGGCAGGCCTCGTCAATGTACGATTATAACGAATTCCACGACGTAGATGGCGATGGAAAGGCGGACCTGCTCCAAGAATCGACCGGGGGAAGCACAGACGTTCGGGTTGGACTCTCGACCGGCTCGTCTTTCGCGCCGGGCATTAGCTCTTTTGGCTACGGGAGCAGCAACTTTGGTTCTAATTGGTTTGCAGATATCAACGGTGACGGCAAAGCTGATTGGATCGACGTTTCAGGGGCTCCCATCGCAAAGGTGAGACTTTCGATTGGCTCGACCTTCTCATCCACGACGATGGATTGGCATACGTCAAGATATCCTTCATTCGGTGAGCAAGTCGACTTTGCTGACTTTGACGGCGACGGCGCGGCGGACATTGTTGAACGCTTCGGATTAAGTACTCCCCAATCAACTGTGTATGTCGGTTTGAGCACCGCCTGGAAGGGCGCCGGTCGGGCCTGCACTGCCACGTCACAGTGCAGCGCTGGCGCCTGCATCAACGGTGGTTGCTGCGATGTCACGAACAACACCGACCCACTCGCGAGTGTCGCAATCGATCCGACAGCACCAACCGATTTCGTGAAGCAAGTATCGCCGCTGTATTCAGGAGCGGCGCCCACGCAGATACTCGGAGTCACAGGTGCCGTCGACGAGAAACATGTAAGCGTTGTCCGTGGCAAAGTCCTGACTGCTGGCGGCGCAGCGGTTCCCTGCGCAAAGGTGAGCGTGGTCGGGTCACCAAACCTTGGCGCCACATATACACGCGCGGACGGCTCCTATCTAATTGCGGTCAACGGCGGCGGACCAGTGACGATTCGTGTCGAGTCGAGCGGTTATCTTTCCGCCGATCGTCAAGTCGACACGCAGTGGCTTGCGTACGCGTTCGCGAAGGATGTCCGCCTATTGGACCCAGGCTCTCCGCAGCTGGTCGCGACTGACAGTCAGGGGGCGGTCATCAACCAGACGGTCGTTTCCGGCGACACTGAGACCGATGCCCAGGGTACACGCTCAGCAAAGCTGATCTTTTCAGCAGGAACGACGGCGACTGTCGTCGGCGAGTCGACCCCTCGCACGAACTTCAACGTGCAGGTTAAGGAGATGACTAACATCTCTACCACCGGCCGCGACGGTATGGTTGCGACATTGCCAGCCGCGAGCGCCTTCACGTACGCGGTGAGCTTGTCTTTGCAGGGTGCCGAAAACAAGTCGGTCACGTTTTCACAAGCCGTTCCCGTCTACATCGACAACTTCTTGAACTTCAAGAACGGTGAAATCGTACCGGTGGGGTATTACGATACGGACAAGGCGCAATGGGTTGCCTCGGACAACGGTCGTGTCATCAACATCGTTGGAAAAGACAACGCGACTGGAGAAGCGCTGTTGGACATCGACGCGGCAGCCGGAGCCGAAAGCGCTGCTGTGGTCGGGACTCAGCTCGGCATCACACACGCTGAACTCGTTCAACTCGCGACCACCTATTCGGCGGGGGTGGCTGGCTTTACGAGCAAGTCCCTTTGGCGCTTCGTTACCACGCATTTCTCGGCTTGGGACGCCAATTGGGGCTGGGGCCCTTCTCCCGATGCGACCGCTCCCAATGGTCCGCCACCCACGACACCGTTGCCGAGTCCCTGCGACACACCAAAGCGTGGTTCCATCATCGCTTGTGAGCCACAGGTCCTTCGTGAAGAGCTTCCGATTGCGGGAACGCCATTCAAGCTCTCCTACTCGAGCAACCGGCATCCAGATGGCGCCACGCACCTGCTGATCCCGGTGACAGGCAGCACGTTGCCAACGGGACTCAAGGGCATACAGCTGGAGATTTACGTTGCCGGAAACAAGTTCACACCGACAATCCCAATCCCAGCAGCCTCGGCATTGCCGTATGTCTACGACTTCTCGTGGAACGGCCTCGATGCTTCGGGTCGTAGGTTGTATGGCTCACAGAAAGTAAGTACCCGCGTCGGCTACACGTTCGACGGTGCTTATCAGCGAACTCCCAAGTTCGGCTACAACGGCAACGGCACTGCGATCACCGCAAACACGTCTCGGTTCGAGGCGACGCTCTGGCAAACTTGGACTGGAACACTGGATCGGTTTGACGCTCAAGAGAAGGGTCTCGGCGGGTGGGAGCTGGACGTCCACCATAGCTACGATCCGCTCACAGGCACCGTACATCTAGGAAACGGTTCTGATCAGGCTGTCCCACTGACCGTAACCCTGCTCACGACAATTGCCGGCACCGGCGCAACGGGTGTCGGAGCAAACAACGTCCTTGGCTCGACCTCGGCCATCAACATCCAAGGCTCGTATGTCAACAGCAACGTGGCGGTAGCCGCCAACGGCGATGTGTACTTCTCGGACACCGCGAACAATCGTGTGCGAAAGGTCGATTCCAATGGAATCATCACCACGATCAACGATGTCGCCAACGCGAGCGGAAACGCTTACGGTGATGAGGGGCCGATCTCGAACGCACGGTTCCAGAGGCCTACAGCGATCGCGATGGGTCCCGATGGAAGCATCTACATTTGCGATAGTGGAAACAACCGTGTGCGCAGGATTGATGGGAACGGAATCATCCATGCTTTTGCCGGCAGTCCCGTTGGCAACCTCGGCAACACAACAGACACGGCCGCCGCCTCGGCTCTATTCTACACGCCTACGGGTGTCGCCGTAGCTCCGGACGGGACGGTATTCATTGCGGACTCGTCGAACTACGCTGTAAAGCGTGTTCGGGATGGCTGGGTAACAACCGTTGCCACCACTAACTCTTACGTAAGCAGCGTCGCCGCAGGCAAAGACGGAAGCGTGTACATTGCAGAGTACGGCAACGGATGGATTACGCGAGTGAGCGTGTCCGGACAGCTGACGAGAGTAGCTGGTGGTGGATCAGCAACGGCGGCCTCGCCTTACGGTGATGGAGGCCCGGCCACTGCAGCCACCCTCAGCCAGCCGGATGGCGTCGCAATCGGTCCAGACGGTCTGCTGTACATCGCAGACAAGGCCCACAGCTCAATTCGTCGAGTCCGGACTGACGGAATCATCGAGACCGTCGCAGGCAATGGCTTGACGGGCTCGAGTCCGGACGGCTTACCAGCAACCAACACGCTGTTGAGCCAGCCACGCGGTCTTGGCGTTGGTCCCGATGGCACGCTGTATATCGCCGACACGATGAATCAACGGATCCGAAAGACGACTACCACCGTGACCAGCCAATGGTCGGGCGGATCGGTCCCATCCACCGACGGCCAAGAGCTGTATTATTTCGACGCGGCCGGCAGACATCTGAAAACGGTGGATCGTCGGACTAGCATCATCAAATATAATTTCAGATACGACACTAACAACCATCTAATCGGGATCAACGATCGACTCAGCTTGAGCGACGCGAGGCGCCGAGAAACGGTGATCCAACGCGCCAACGGAGTTGCGACGGGTATCACGGCGCCGAGAGGGCCTACAACCAGCCTTTCGATTGTCGGCGGAGATCTGATTGGACTCGTGGATCCAGAGAACGGCAGCTACACATTCGAGTACTACGGGACCGGTGGCCTGCTCCACTACCTGTGGGATCCTCAAAGCCCCTCGAGCGGAGCGCTGCCATACACCTTTGCCTACTCCGGTGGCCGCCTGACGAATGATTCGGATGCCATGGGCAAATCGCAGTCGCTCGGCATCAGCAGCATCCCCAATGCTGGTGCAGTTGCAGGCGCGATCAACGGCTGGCGGACAACGTACACCAGCCAAACAATGAAGGTCACGACCTTCGACACTAAGTTCCCGGAAACGGGAGTCTTTCAACGCACGACCACGACTCCCGACCAGCTCCAGAGCACGACGACGACGCGGCTCGATGGAAAGCCCGTCTATTCCACGCCGGGTTCGAGCACTCCACAGTACAGTAGCTATCGGCTCAACCCTAACGGGTCATCGTTCTACTCTGCAAGTGACGCTGATCCAACGTTTGGCATGCAGGCGCCAATCGCGTCGCGGAGCGCTGAAGTCATGGGGCCTGACGGACCGACTCGAGTGACGACACGTTCCCGTACCGTTACCTCCGGAGCGTACAGCGAGTCGACTTCAGTGAACGGCGGACCGCCACTGACGCAGCAGTACACCGGCTCCTACCCGAAGACTTTCACCACGACGACACCAGGTGGTCGAACGAGCACGCGCGTGATCGACAGCTGGGGGCGAACCACCCAATTGAAGGTCGGTAATCTGACTGAGAGCACCTTCACCTATGAAGACAATTCGGGCTCTCTGACGAGTCTGCTAAAGACAGTCCATCAAAACGACGGAGTTCTCGATCGCAGCCGCACCTATACATACTTTCCGGCCGGAAGTGGCAACTCCTCAGGCTACCTGTCCTCCGTTTCGTACGACCAGACGGGCTTAGCCTCCCGAGTGACGAGCTACACCCGTGACGGCTTTGGACGCGCTCTGTCGGAGCAAACGGGCGCCGACCTCACTGGCTTCGGCTGGACTGATGGTCGAGACAACCTTACTTCCGTCACTCCTCCCGGGGACACTGGCCACACGCAGCTGTTCACACCGCTGAATCAGTTGCAGACCTACACTCCGCCATCGCTCGGCTCAAATCCGGTCGCAACTAGCTTCACGTATACTGACGACCGGAAGCCGAGCACGACTTCGCGACCGGACGGAACCGGCATCTCGTGGACCTACGACCCGACGAGCGGCAAGCTTTCGCAAGTAAAGTTGGCTACAGCACCGACGACTATCGCAAAGAACTATAGCTACTACCTAGCGACGGACACAACGACCGGAGCTGCACCCGGGGAGCTCAGCCAAATTACTGGCCCCTATTCTGTGAATACGGGGTTCACATACTTCGGAAGTTTGCCGCGAAGTACAAGCTGGTCGGGCGATGTTACTGGTTCCGTCGCCTGGACGTACGACAACGACTTTGCGAAAAACACCGAGACTGCTACCGGCTTCTCGGGGAGCGCTACGACGTTCTTCGGTTACGACGCTGACAAGCTAGTCACCTGCGCGTCCAGCACGACTTGTTCTCCGCCGGACAGCAACGCTCTCCAACTCGTACGTGACACCGCCTCTGGCCTGCTCTTGACCGTCACGATGAAGAACATCCAGGAGACGTATTCCTACAACAACTTCGGTGAATTGAAGCAAAAGCTCGCAGTCTCGACAGCTGCGCCCGCCGGAACTCTTGCGCAATTCGACTATGACAACGACAGCTGGGCTTTGACTCAACGGCGCGACCAGTTCGGTCGTATCACTCACCAGGTTGAGCTTCTCAGCGGCACAAGCAAGACCGTCGACTATCTTTACAGCGCCGAAGGGCGCCTCACCAACGTCGCACTCAATGGGTCTACTGTCGAACACTACGACTACAGCGCACAGAACGGCAACCGCAGCGCTGCGGTTACTCCGCAGCGCACGGTGGTGTCATCTCAGGTGCAGTACGACGGCCAGGACCGACTGACGCAATACGGGCCCTACGCTTACACCTACACCAACAACGGCGAGCTCAAGACTAAGACCGATTCAACTGTGAGTCCGAGCGTTGTAACGACATACAGTTACGATACCCTCGGGAATTTGCTCTCTGTGACGCCATCCGCCGGACCCGCTATTAGCTACATCGTCGACGGCCTGAATCGTCGCGTTGCGAAGAAGCGCGGTACAACCATCGTCCGTCAATGGCTGTATCATGACAGCCTCAAACCGATTGCTGAGTTGGATGGCTCGGGCAACCTGATCTCGAGCTTCGTCTATGCGTCCAACACCAACAGCCCGGACTACATGATCCGTGGTGGCAAGACGTATCGCATCATCACAGACCAGGTCGGCAGCCCGCGACTCGTGGTGAACATCGCGGACGCGAGTGATGTGCCGTTCGCCGCGAACTACACCGCGTTTGGTGAGCAGACCGTGACGACGGGCACGGCGGACTTTCTACCGTTTGGGTTCGCGGGTGGATTGTACGACCTAGAAACAGGATTAGTGCGATTCGGCGCAAGGGATTATGACCCCGTGGTCGGCAGGTGGACCAGCAAGGATCCGATTCTGTTCGATGCTGGGCAGGCGAACCTGTATGTGTACGCCGCGAACGATCCTGTCAACAAGGCCGACCCTTCGGGGCTCATTGTCCCCGTGCTAGTTGGCGCCTGCTGGGCAAGCGGAGTCTGCGAGGTGGCTGCGGGCGCGCTCGCCGACGCTCTGCTCATTGCCGCAGACGCGATTGTTGCTGGAGCCTTGATTCATCACGCAACGGCAACACCGAAGGCGAAGAATTGCGAAGAGATCTGCAACAAATACATAGGTGCAGGCAAGAAGTACGTGTGCGAGGAGGGGAATACGTACACTAATGATCGATATGGCAATGCGCAGTACGCTTTCTACCAGTGCGTGAAAGATTGCGAGGCGTCGAAATAATGCTCGATCTTCAGCAGGTCTTGCTCATTTTCTCGAACCTTCGTGACCGTGTTGCGCGCGAGCCGAAGTTGTCTGGCTTCGCTCCGGCAGCGACGGAACTTCTGAATCAGGCTGAAGGCCTGGTCAGAGGCGAGCGTGAACTCGCACAGATTGAAGCGCTCGGAACGGTTCCTACAGGGCCCGACCTGCCGGTGATCCCAAACGAAAGCCTTGCGATCGCACTTCGCATGACGTTCGATAGGCTACCGTCCCACAGCGAGGACGAAGAAGAGCTACTCGCGAAAGCCTATCGAAGGCTCCTCCGGAATGCTGCGGTGAGCGTGCTCTTTGCGATCTTCGAGCAGTATCCACAAGTCATTCCGAAAGAGGGCGCATCTCACTAGCCCCTGCTTGGGTTACCCCTCCCTGAGGAGTTGTTGCCGAAGAGGTGTCGAAAGTAGCGAGTTGGTTCGTCGAGGAACGACCGCCAATGCTGTACTAACCGGAGATCCTCAGGACTTGGCACCGTTTGAATGCCACCTTCGTCCAGCTCGAGCAGGGACGCGCCCGGAAGACAGACGAGCAATGGAGAGTGAGTGGCCACCAGGAGCTGACTTCCCTCGCTGCGCATTGTGTCGAGTAGTGAAAGTAGCGACAAGCAGGACTGAAAAGATAGAGCAGCTTCAGGCTCGTCCAGGAAGTAGACGCCTTGATCGTTGAAGCGGTGTCGTAGGACAGCGAGGAATGACTCACCATGAGACTTCTGTTGAAGTTTCTCTCCGCCCCAGGCGCGCAATTCTTGGGGATGCGCGTCCACTTTCGCGAGGAAGTGGTGCATTGCTTCGGCGCGAAGAAAGAATCCTGCGGGCGAGGCGAATCGATGAAGGCGTGGGGATAGGTGCCACCTGAGTGGAGAGTCTTCCTCGCTCGCAGCCGGCCCCGTCACCGCAGCGAACGGCGTCTCGTGTCCACCACGCGGGTAGATGTCTGCAATCGCCTCGAGCAGTGTGCTCTTCCCGCTCCCGTTTTCACCGACTAGAAACGTCACTCCAGGTGGAATCTCGAGCCCCCCGTTTCGAATAATCTGCCGGACCGCTGGAATGGTGAAAGGCCACGACGCAAGGTCGGGAGGGCGTCGCGGGTGCGGCGCCCAATCAACGCTTTGGAGGTGTCGGGGATGCACGTGAGCTCTTGCGCTTTGATTTGCTCGCAGCGGGACGGCCGATTGCTCCAAAGAGCTAGCTCGCTCTTTTTGCCGTTGGAAGAGAGTGTTAAAGAATCACCAGCTCCTGCTGCCGTCTGGGGAGCGGCTTGCTCGAGAGCCGCGTTGTAGTTTTCCTACTGGACCCGGTCGACCGGGCGCGTCAACCGGGGCGGAGCCGAAAAAGTTCTTCGACGCGAACGCCGAGGGGCTTTGCCGAGCTTGGGCAGGAGGTCAGAGCGGGGGAGGTTTGGAGCCAGTCTCCCAGATGCAGGAGTCTAAAGGGCGAGATTCCATGGGGTGGCCTCAGGGTTTAGTAGAGATCACAATCGACCGGCGAGTAAATTCTGAGAATTTCTCATCTTCTATCGTTGTCGCGTCGCCAATGCCTTTCCGGTGGTTTGTCGTCTGGCGACCTGGAGAGACGCCGCGCGTCTTACCCTCAGGCCATCTGATCCTCGATACGCTGGCTTCGCCTCAACTTTTGGGTAGTCCAGGTTCCGCGTGCGAGTTTCCGAACTGTGGCGGCTTTCGGCCCGGCTCTCACTGAAACTCGTTACCGAGCACGCCGTTCACGGACTTGGTGATGAGGCGCTGCCAAACAGCCAGGCTTGTTCCGTCCGCGAGCGTAACCGCTTGCGGGAAACGATAGCCGGCGTCGACGCTACTCACTCGCTTGTAGTTCGACCATTGGCCAGTGCTGCCGACGAACCGAGAAAACACGACATCGAGCGGGGTGTAGGTTGGCGTAGCCGGCGCGTCGCTCGCCTGGCCCCAGACAGCTAGCGCATTGCCGCGACCGTCGCCTGTGAGCCACGGAGCCCCGGAGTTGTGGTTGCCGTCGGAGACGATGGTCGCAGTGCCCCAGATTCCGCCTTTCAATTGGGTGGCATAGACGTGGTTTGGCGTGCCACCGCTCTGCGCCCAGCCCACCAAGAAGCTCGCGCCGGTCCAAGCCGCCGAAAGCATGGGGAAATCGTACTGGGTCTGGTTCTGATAGTAGATTGCTGTCTTGGCGGTACTGATGATGGCAGGGGCGTTCCAGGCCCTGTTGTAGCTGCTGCCCATGAGGTCGTAGTCGGTCCCTGTACCGCGTGCCCAGCTGAGCACCGCCTCCTCACCGGTCGGACTGGTCGCAACTGCGACTGGCAACGCTGCAGCATCGCTTGTACCGCTCGCCACCGCACTGCTTCCCCACTTGGTCGTGTAGCGGAACACATAGGTGTTTGTCTTGGCGGGCGAACCGGTCTGGAGTTGATACGCAGCAAAGCCGTTGCTATCGCGGTCGAACGCAAGCGCTGGTGTGCTCACGCCGGACGCAGCCTGCATGTAACTGAATGGGTATACCGAACCATCCCAATTGCCGGCGGCGTCCGCATGGCGTCCGAATGCCCCATACTCCGTCACGGCAGTCGTCCCAGTGGTGTTGTTGTCGTAGGACTTCCAAGCAACGTGTGAATGATTATTAGTCGCCATCGCTACTGCGACGCCCTGCTGGTTGATGACATAAGTCGCCGACGAGGCGACATCCACCCGGGATGAGACTGCATCCCAACTTCCCCCCATGAAGCGTCGAGCTTGTACGCTATAAGGCTGCGCCGCGTTCGCCGAGTCGACTTCAACCCAGCCAATGATCACGTTGCCACTCGCGTTCATCGAGACGCTCTGGGACTGGCACTTCACGGCAGCGTTGGTATTCACCTTGACCGGTGTCGCCCATCCCTTGCCCTGACTATAGAAAGACGCAACGAGTTCGAAGTTCGAGCCGGTGCCGCCATCCGGGAGCTGCGTCCAAACGGCGACGGCACGTGTACCCCCATCGCTTGCCAACGCAATGATGCTTTGCAGATTGAAACCGCCCGTTCCGACAGGTAGCGAGCTCTCCGCTTTCCTCCAAATGCCATCCCTGACGGTAAAGCTCGACATGTACGGACGCGTCATCGCCGTCCCGCCCGCGTCCGTCACCGCGGCGCTTACGTTCACCGAGTACACGCTGAGCAAATTCAAGCGCCCCTGGGACTTGAACGTCACCACACCGTCCGCGTAACTCACCGAACCGTCAACCACTGCCCCGGCCGAATCCTTGATCTGAATGTTCGCGCTCGTCGCGGTGTTGGGATCGAGTGGCTCAGAGAACGTGATGCGAACCACACCCAAGGGGTCGCCATTCGTCGCCGCATCCGCAGGCGCAACTGAAACGACACTGGGCGGACCAGGCATCGGATCGGGCGGCAC
>DASQCO010000075.1:0-67488 GCA_035634635.1 Polyangiaceae bacterium | reverse complement strand
TCGAAGCAACCTCAACCCCGCCGATCTCGATTCCCCACTTTGCTCCTTCGCAGTCCCGCCCGCTGCGTTCAACTTCGCGCGATAGGCTGCGCCAAGCGCGGGCCCGGCGGCCATAAAGATGGGCTCCGTGTAACGGTTACGGAGGACCGACGTTGGCGTGCCGCACGCCGAGCCGCAGAGAAACGGCGCGCCAGCGTGGAGAGGGGGTGGCGCGAGGACCCGGCGGCAACTCAGGGCGTACGTGTGACCGACATTCGTAAGGCTCAGTGGCTGGCTGCAATGCGCTGGCGAAAGCAGATTCAGGCGGTCTGTGCGAGGGAGGGTCTGGCGTTCCCGCAATGGTTGCTGCTCGATTCGATTCGGCAACTGATCGCAGAAACCGAAGATGCGGTGATTCAAGCTCAAATCGCCGCACGTCTCGAACTCGACGAGCCGCGGGTATCCGAGGTCACGCGCAAACTCGAGGAGAAGGGGCTCGTGGACCGCGGCGAGGACATCACCGGCAAAGCTTGGCGCGTCATCTTGACGAAGGAAGGAGCGCGGCTGCTGTGTGAGCTCGAAGCAAGCGTCGAACTCGCGTCCTCGAGCGTCCGCTGAGCGCGGGGCAAGCCGTCGAGCGCGGGGCAAGCCGTCGAGCGCGGGGCAAGCCGTCGAGCGGGGGGCAAGCCGTCGAGCGCGGCAGCGTTCAGCGCGGACTAGCGCCGATCCCGGCCGCAATCAGCGCATGCGCGGCCTCCACGAACCCTTTGCCGCGGTCGTGCTTGGTGATGAAGCGCGGCGCTACCGTGGGGCGACCGCTGAGGTTGTGTACGCCGATGCTGTGGCGGAAGGCGGCGAAGCAGCTGGCGTCATTTTCGCTGTCGCCGATGAAGGCATATCGCGAGAGGATTGCGGTCGAGTCGAGCCCGGTCAGGGTCTGAATTAGGCGCACGACCCCCGCGGCCTTGTCGGTGCGATCGAAGCTCACGTGCGCGTGGACGCTCGAGGCGAGGGTGCTCGCACCGCGTGCTTCGGCGAAGCCGCGCAGCTGAGCCACGCGGTCCCTAGGGACCAGTTGATGTTCGCCGATATCGTAGGTGAAGTCGGTGCGCCGCAAAGAGACATCGTCGGCGGGGACGAGCTCGGGGAATTCATTTTGAATGTCGACGCACAACCTGGACAGCAACTGCTGTCGACGCCGCCGTTCGGGAGGTTGCACGGGATCCAAGGCGTGCAAGCCGTCCTCGTCGGTGTAGAAGGCGATCGCGCCATTTTCGGCCACTGCGCCCTGGATCGGCCATTGGTTCACGATCACGGCCGCCCACCCCGCCGGACGCCCCGTCACGGCGTAACACTCGAAGCCGGCCTCGCGTAGGCGAAACAGCGCGGAGTACGCCGCCTCGCTCAGCCGGCTATGATCGAGCAATGTGTCGTCGAGGTCGAAGAGCAAACCGCGTAAGCGGTTCGGGACCAATTCGGGGAGCGCATCAATCGGCAGCATGGTTCAACCCGGCACGACTTCCACGAGCAAAGAGCACAAGTACAATCCTTCGGGGAACGCTGCTGGCACTGGGTGATCCGGGCCCTGAAAGAAGCGCTCCAAAACCAGCGCGTGAGCGCCTACATCGCGCGCACCCAGCGCGACTGCGCGGGTCAACTCATTGAGGCCAATCGCCGCCGAGCACGAACAAACCACGAGCAATCCGCCCGGGCGCGTAGCACGGCAACCGCTGGCCGCGAGCTTGCGCATGTTCTCGGCGGCACGCATTTTTGCCGCGCGTGAAGGAGCAAGCTTGGGCGGATCGCAGATGACCAAGTCGTAGCCTCCTTGGCGCCCTGCTTGGTTCAGTACCTCGACCGCGTCGGCGCGCTCGAAAACCACGCGATCGTTGAGCCCATTCAACGCTGCGCACTCCGCGCCGATCTCGAGCGCGAGCGCGCTGGCATCGACCGCGTGCACTTCACGCGCACCGCCGCGCGCGGCGGATAGCGCGACCGCGCCGACGAAGCTGTATGTGTCGAGCACGCGCATGCCACGCGAGAGCTCTTCGATGCGCGCACGCAGCGGTCGCTGATCGACGTAGAACCCGGTCTTGTGTCCGAGCGAGAACGGGATCTTGAATTTCAGCCCGCGCTCCGTGAACTCGAAGGCGTCGAGCGCACTGTCGCCCCGAACTACACCGTGCGTTGGCGTAAAGCCCTCGGTCTTGGCGTGCGTCAATGGGGTGCGATCGACGATGGCCCGCGGTTTCAGCAACTTGCTGAGCACGTCCAAGATCACGCCTTCTCGGCGTTTCAGGCCGATTGTGCCCATTTGTACGGCCACGACGTCGCCCAGCCGATCCACGACCAAGCCCGGTAGATCGTCGCCTTCGGCGTGCACCAAGCGCACGGCGTTGGTCGTCGCGGAGGGCAGACCGAGCGCGTTGCGGCGCGCGATCGCGCGCTCGATGCGCGACGCGAAGAGCGCGCCGTCGATCGCCGTCGCGGCGTCGCGCGTGAACAGGCGAACGGGAATGGCGGACCCTGGGGAGTACAAGCCGCGACCAAGCGTGTTACCGCGTCCGTCGCGAACCAAGATTTCGTCTCCCGGTGTGGCTCCGCCCTCGATGCGCTCGATCGCCTGCGCGAATACCCACGGGTGCCCGGCCCATACCGGCTGCACGTGACCTGCTTTGAGAATGACCGCCGCCATGAATCCGGCGCCTGGTGTAATGCGAATCCGCCCGCCTGGCCTCAGAGAACGCGCACACCCAGTGAAAAGCCAACCACCATGGGTCGGCGCTGCCACACCCGGGGTGTAATCGGATTTTTACGCAGTCCGCGATCGGACGCAGGTTTTGGAGCTTTTTCCGACGGGCTCAGTGGCATTCGGGTTGCTACGCTAGCGTTGAGCCGCGCTCGGCTCGGAGGAGCATGGTCTGGATGCCGGGTCGCGTGCTTGTTTTGTCTTTCGCGCTGGTGGCGTTTTCCCCAGCACTTTCGGCGGCCGCGAACCCGGAGTGCCCGGACGGCTGGTTCTGTGAATCGAATGCCGTGACTGCGCCTCCGGCTTCGCCTCCGCCCAGTGCTGCGGCGGCGCCCCAACCCGCGCCCCCAGTGGCGCTTCCGCCCCCACCCCCAGGGATGGTGGCGGTGCCGGTCTACGGGCCGGCTGGCTACCCACCGGGTTACTACCTGGTGCCCATCCAGCCGCCTCCGCTGCCCAAGAAAAAGAAGCCCAAGAAGAAGCACGGCTTCCACGAATGGGGCTTCAACCTCCATGTGGACGGCGCGCTCCTCGGCAATCAGCCCGAGCATGATCGGGCGATGGGCGGCCTTGGTTTCGGCTTCCGCTATCGCCCGGTCCCGCATCTTGCGTTCAACCTCGGTTTCGAAGTGATGCGCGGCGCCGAGTACGATCAGCACTTCCATCGCGAAGCCGCACTTTTGTTCGATACGCAGTTGTTCTTCAATCCGCGCGACGTGGTGCAGTTCTACGGCTTGGTGGGAATGGGCTTCAGTAACTCGGCGTGGGTTCGCGTTCAGCATTCGCACGACGACGTGACGTACGCTGACGACACGTTGAAGCGTGACTACTTCGGCGGCCAAGCAGGCTTGGGCCTCGAAGTGCGCGTCTCGCACCGCATTGCGCTCGGCGGCGACGTGATCGGTTTCATTCGCGGGCGGATCGACGAGCACGACGGGAACGCGCCGGATGCGGTGCCGCGCGATCCGAATACCGGAGAGCACGCCACGGGTGGCGGCCTGCTGCGCCTCGGGATGACGATTTACTGGTGACGCGCGTCCCGTCACCGACGCTCCACGAACACGCCCTGGGGTGAGGCTCCGGCGCGCGGCTGGGGCGTGTAAAACCCCCAAAAAATCAGCCTCCCGAGCGGTCCTTCACGAATTTTCGTCGGACGAAGGGGGAATCTTCGGCAGCTTTGCGTACACAACGACGCGGCGCAGGGGGGAGCCGCATTTCTCCACAACTAGTCCACAAAAACGACTCGTCCCCGAACTCCTTGCGAAGTCGGGGACTGCCGTGCCGAGTGATCGGCGCTAACGGGTGAGAGCCGCACCGAAGCGCGGCGCGTGACTCACTGAACCAAGTCTTTGAGGTTCTTGAGAGCCGTCGCGCGAACCTTCTTGCTCGCGGGCTTCGCCGGGATCGTGATCGGCTCTTTGGTGAACGGGTTGATGCCCTGGCGCTCTTTGGTCGCCGGCTTCTTCACCACGCGGAGTTTCACCAGACCCGGAACGACGAATTCGCCGGGGCCACGAGCCGAGAGTTGCTTGCGGATGAGCTCTTGCAGCCCTTCGAACACGCGACCCACGCTCTTCTTGTCGAGATCCGATGCGTTTGCGAGCTCGGCGATCACCTGAGCCTTCGTCAACCTTTTGCCAGCCATGCGCTTCCTCCTGTCGAAAAATCAGAAAATTTCGGCCGTCTGCGGCCCACCCGCCTGCGCCGACAGGGTTTTAACCCGTCGTTTCAGTCGTCCTAGGCACGGGCGAAGCGATAACAGGGTTCTTAGCGCCCTTTCAAGGGGAAAAATTGGAAACGGCTTGGGATATCCCTTTTTTTCCGCGGCGCAGGCGGAGGGGGATCCGGGAAAGGCGTCCCGAAGGCCGGTTTGAACACCCCCGCTCGTCCATTACCTTGTTCCATGCTGGACCGTGAACAGGGCATGGAACCGGGCCGGTTTTTCGTTACAGAGCGCGGACTTAGCAATCATTTCGCATGCCTTGCGCGAGGCCGTCGTTTCGCTGTTGCTCGCTTCGGTCCAGTGGCCGGTGCCCCCTTGATTTTCCGCTTCCGACTTTGTCCGGGGCTTTTCAGCAGTTTTGGCAAATTCTTCTCAACTGCCCGCACCAAACGCCGGGTCATCGCGTCCATCACTCGTTTTTCGGCGGGATTGCCGTGGTCATGGCCGAGCAAGTGCAGCAGGCCATGGGCGAGCAGGAAGCGCACCTCGGGCAGCAGCTCGCGCTTCCGGCCGCGCGCCTGACGAGCCGCGGTATCGAGCGAGATCACGACGTCACCCAGCACTCGCGTACCACTCACGAAGCCGTCTGCGCCGCCGCCTTCATCGAGCGGAAACGACAATACGTCGGTGGGCTTGTCCTTTTCGCGATGTTCCAAGTTCAGCGCATGGATCTGCGCATCGTTGGTCAACAGCACGCTCAGCTCTGCGTGCGCGAGGTCGAGTTCGACGAGCATTGCGTCGGCCTCGCGTCGCACGATCGACGGCAAGAGCGCAGGTGATCCAGGAGCACGGCGAAGAACTGAAGTCGGCATCGGCTCCGTCGCCCTAGCGCACTTACGGTTCTGGGCAAAATGCCGCGCGCGTGTGACCGCACCCGGGGTCCAGTCCACGACCTAGCTCATAGCCTCACACTGTCGAGAGCACGGTGACTGAACCCCGGGTGCGGTCCTACGCCGTTCACACGCGCAGCGCAAAGCGACGCTCTCACGAGAACGCGATGAGGCGCCGCGCAGCGTGGCAATTCGCGCGCGCTTTCCAAGGAATGCCCTCGGCGTTACGTTTAATGGACATGGCTCGCCCATCACGACCGCCCGGTTTCGATATGACGTATCGCCCGACCGAGAGCTCGTTTGGGCCGCCATTTGCGGCTCGCGTCCCGTCGCTGCTCTATCTAGGTCTGGCCTTGGCCAGCGTGGCCGCTGTGATCGCGGCCGAACATAGCTCGTCGAACAGCTGGCTGTACGTGAACATCGTCGAACGCGGCGTGAAGGGCTTCATGAGCGCGCGAGTTTGCGCTGGCCTGCTCTTGGTCGGCGCGATCTCATCGTTCTTGCGCACCAACATGCGTGGCGTGCGCGTGCGTGGTGATGGCGTCGACTATCGCGATTCATCGCTCGGTTGGCCGCGCGCGCGGCGCTTCAAGTGGGCGCAAATCGACCGCATCGTGCTCGACATGCCGACGCACATCGCGCTCGATCTGTGGGATGGCACGCGCAGCTTCTTGCCGGCGGTGGACGATCGCGCGGCTCTGGCCATGGTGCTCGAAAAAGTCGGCCACGCCCGCGCCATTCCCGTCCGCGGTGGCATCGGCCTCGACGAATTGCCGGATGAGGGCGAGTTCGACGGCGAAGAAGCGTGAAGAGCCGGCGAGCCGCGAGCGTGCATGCGCCTTTACAGGCTGGACATCTCGCTTCACCCTTGCGGGATGCTGCTCGTTGTCCGAGGTTTGTCGAGCGCGCTTCTGGCGCTGACGCTCGCGAATTGCAGTTCCGCCCCGCTCGATACCCCGAGCAAGCCGGCTCCTGCGACGCCTGAGCCCGCTCCTGCGCTGCCCACGAACGTCGTACTCGTGCCTTTGTACGATGCTCCCCCGACATGGACCGCGACGGCGCTGGCGTTCGATCCGCTGCGAAGCGGCGAGCTGTGGGTGACGCTGCGTCGCGTTCCGAGCAACAAGCAGTGCCTCGAGACTGCGACCGGTGGTTGCGCGGCGTTGGAAGGTGAAGTCGCGCTGGTGCAAGGAGCCACCTCCGACGCGCCCAGCATGACCATCAAAAAGGACGGCAACGCCTGGCACTTCATGCGCCGACCCACATCGATCGCGTTCGGAGACAACGGCAATCTTTCGACCTGTGGTGAGGCGCGCACCGACAATTACGACGACGATGACGTCGACTATTCGGGCCCAGTGCTGTGGTCGTCCGACCCGGCGATCTTCGGCGTGAAGCCCCAACCCGGGCAGAACGGCACGCACCTCGACATGCTGCACGAGTCGCCGTTTTGCATGGGCATCGCCCACGAGCGGGACAATGCGTATTGGGTGTTCAACGGCAAGCTGGGCGCACTCGACCGCTATGACTTTCACGCACCGCACGTGATCGGCGGCGAGGATCACTCCGACGGCGAATTGTCGCGCTACGTCGAAGGTCAGCTCCAGCGCGTTCCGGAGGTGCCGAGTCACTTGGCGCTCGATCGCGCCCGAGGACAGCTCTACGTCGCAGACACTGCGGGCGGCCGCATTTTACGGCTCGCGACCGCAAGTGGCACTCCCGGCGCGAACGTGCCCACCCTCGATCCGATCGCGATTCACCGAAGGATGGACAACGTCGCGCTGGAGGAGGTCGTTGCTCCCGGTTCGCTCAGCGCGCCGAGCGGCATCGCGCTCGCATCCGATCGAGTCATCGTGACCGACAACGCGACCAGCCGCATTTGGTGGTTCGAACTCGACGGCACCGTCGTCGGCTCTATCGATACTGGGCTGCCCGCGGGCTCGCTGTCCGGCATCGCGATTGGACCCGATGGGAAGCTCTATCTGAGCGATTTGCTGACGGGCACGGCGTATCGCGTCGAAGCGCTTTGAGAGGAGTCGACCCTCAGCGCGAAGAGACGTCCTCCGCGAGGCGCAGCACGTACGTCCCAGATTCGTGCGCGGCGCCATGCGCGACCGTGGCTACTGCGGACATCAGCGCGGAGCGCGAGGTGGGTTTGGCGAGCAGCGGGGGACATGGCGTCACGCCGAGCGCCTGAGCCGTTCGCTCGATCTCGCGTTGCGCCAAGACGGGATCGGCGCTGGCGAAGATGAAGCGACGCGCTAGCTCGGGAGAGTGGGCGAAGCAGCGCGCGTACAATTCAGGACCGCTGATTTCCGGCATCATCACGTCCGAGACGACGACATCGAAATGCGTACTTTGGAGCACCGACCATGCCTCACGTGGGCTGGTCGTGATCATGGTCTCGCAGCCGGCGAGCATGCGCACCATGCTCCGTAACATCAACAAATGATCGTCGACGATCAGCACTTTGAGTCGAGCCCCTTCGCGAGTGGGCTCGCGTTGTGGCTTGGGCGCTGACAGTTTGCCCAAACCACGAGCCAAGCTTTCTGCGCGGGTGAGGCAAGCTTCACAAAGCCAAGCGCGCTCGGCGGCGCCCGGCGGATTGGTCGCGGCAGCCACACCCCAGCCCTGCGTGGCGAGGAGCGTGAAGCCCCAGACGTGGCCGCCAGCTGAAACGCCACATTGTGAGCACTCGAAAACTCTCATCGTCGCCGCGGCCCCGTGTTGCAACTTTGATGCCCTTTCGTGCAACGTCAAGAAAGGCCGCCATCTTGCGCTTAGTACTTTTGACGAGCGGGGCGAAACGTCCCTAAAAGTGCCAATTTCCTCGGGCAATCAGCAGCAGCTCGTCCGCGATCGCACTGATGCCGACGCACTGCAGCGTGTGTTCTTTCGCAACAGGGCGATGTCGATTTGTAGCGCTTCGAGCACGCGGTCAGGACACGTCGGGGAGCGGCGCGCGATCCGGAGCAACGAAGATCGAGCGCGCACGGACACTCGAAAGCAGCTCTTTGCTGTAGTACCGCGAAGGCAACGTGCGATCGTAGAGCTCCGGGCAGCGCTCGAGCAGTTCATACGAGTCCGCCGCTTCCGAACGCGCACGCGCGTCCGCGACGAGCACGAGCCAAACGCGGGTCAGTGTCTCGAAGTAGCCGCGTGCGCTGGTTTCGACCAAGCCGTGCCGCTCGTTGAGTCGAATGATGCCGGCTCGCAGCCGCAAGTGCGCTTCATCCAACGAGTGCCGCTGTGCGTGCAGAAACGCGGTTCGCAGATGCGCTTCGTGCGTCCACTGCGCGCTGGTCAACGAACAGCCAACGAACCCTTCCCAAAGCGTTTGATCGTCCATTGAACCCCCTCGTTCAGTACCACGCCCGCGGCCATAGCGCCCACGAACACGAGCGGCCCAAGGGCACCCGAGGAAAGTGAGACGATCGCTGGACCCGGGCAGTAGCCCGACACGCCCCAACCGATGCCGAACAAGAGCGCGCCGCTGACCAGCGCGCGATCCACGCGCTTTCCGCTCGTTGCTTGCGCCTCACGCTTTGTCTCGTCGCGTCGGGCGAGCCAGCGCAACCAAGCGAAGTGCACCGCGATCGCTCCGAGCATCACACCGGCGAGGTTGGGAGACCATTTCCCGCCGACGTCGAGGAAAGCCGTGACGTTCGTCGGATCAGTCATCCCCGAGACACACAGCCCGGCGCCGAACAGTGCGCCGCAGCCCAAAGCCGTCAACAGCGCTTTCACGTCGGCACCCACAGCTTCAGCAGATGACGAACCACGAACACGGTCACCCCAGCCGTGACCATGAACGTCAACACCGCGACGAACGAACGCGGCGAGCGTCGGCTCAACCCGCACACGCCGTGGCCCGAGGTACAACCGCCGCTCATCCGCGTGCCGAAGCCCACCAATAATCCCGCGAAAGCGAGGGCGAGCAGCGGCAAGTCGGGTGCTGGCACGCGGTTCGTGAAGCGCGCAAAGCCGAGGCCCGACCCGAACAAGCCGAGCAAGAACAACACGCGGACCCAGCGCTCGCGACCGCGAAGGAACAGAGCGCCGCCAAGAATGCCGCTAATTCCCGCGATTTTGCGGTTCAGAGACCAGTAGAGCGAGGCGCTGAGGCCAATCAAGGCCCCGCCGATGAGAGCAAGAAGCATGGGTTGTCTCTAAAAAGAGACGTTAGTCTAGCTTCCTAAAGGTCGCGGTCAAGGTGAGCGCAAGCGCCGCTCAAAGTCCGACGACGCGCAGCGAGCGACCTTTGACCAGCGGTTGAGCTTCGCTAGCTGGATCGGTGTGCGCCTCCGTGCCCGCAAGTGCGCTCATGGCGGTGGCCATGGGATCGAAATCGCGCGCCGAACGGAACCGTTGCGCGCCGCCGACGATCTTGTGCTTCACGAGCCGGTTCTGCATCACGTTGAGCGGCAGGTAGCCGAGCGTTTGAATCCAGCTCGAGCCTTTGCGTACCGTCCAGCGATCCCAAATTGCGCGCGGCGAGTAGAAGCGCTGCCAAGCGCGTTGCCAGCCCTCGCGCAGTTCTTCGCGCGACATGCCGCTGGGCGTGAAGTAGGGCGAACCCGCGTCGTGGTCGCCACCGAGCCACCACTGCTCGTTGGTCAGCCGTTTCTCTTCCTTCAGCCGTCGATATAGCTTGGTCGCGGGATAGGGCGTGAGGATGGCGTACAGGGCCATGGTCAGCTTCATGTCGATGCCGAACTCGACCGTGCGATCGAAGACCTCGCGATCGTCCGTGTCGAAGCCGAACACGAAGCTGCCCCAAGTGGAGATGCCGTGATCGTGCAGCATGTCCATCACTTCACGGTACTGTGAGGGACGGTTTTGACGTTTTCCGGTGTGCTGCAACGTGCTGTCGTCGATGCTCTCGAAGCCGATGAACAGAGCCTTGCAGCCGCTCTCGGCCATCAGCTTCACGTTCTCGATGCGCTTCACGGCGGCCAGCGAGCATTGACCAATCCAGTGCTTTTGTAGCGGGATCATGCGCGTGAAGAGCTCCGCCGAATATTTGCGGTGGATCATCACGTTGTCGTCTGCGAAGAGGATCAGCTTGCTCAGCGTGCGCAGTTCATCGAGCACTTCTTGAACCGGACGAAAGCGCATGGTGGTGCCGTTGGCGGTCGACACGCTGCAGAACTCGCACGGATACGGGCAGCCGCGCATGGTCTGCACGACTTGGAAGGGGATGTACTTTTTGGAACGGAACAAGTCACGCCGCGGGTTGGGCTTGCCGCCCAGATCCGGCAGGGCGCCTTTGTAGATGGGTCTCATCTGTCCGCGTTTGAAATCGCGTAGCAGCTCGGGCCAAAGATCTTCGGCTTCGCTCAGCACGACCGCGTCGGCGAAGCGCGAGGCTTCGTCCGGCACCGCGGTCGGGTGGATACCGCCGAGCACGACCTTCACGCCGCGCGCGCGATACGCGGACGCGATCTCGTAACTCCGGCGCGCCGTTTTGCTGTCCACGCTGATGCCGACCAGATCGACGTCCTTGACGTCTTTCTCGACGTCGAACGGTTTCACCAGATCGTCGGTGTAGATGACCTCGTCTTCGGGCGGCGTGAGCGAAGCGAGTACACCGAGGCCGAGCCGCGGCAGGAACGCTGAATCTTCACTCGCGGTCGCGATCAACTCGATCTGCATGCGCTCGGCAGCATGCCACAAACCGCAGGATTCATGCTGAATGCGAGCTTGGATGCGGGCGACGCGGCGCGCTTCGGGTTGCGGCAGGCTTGCACTCTCGTGTGGATCTGTCAGAGTCGGCCTCGCCGCGGGCAGTTGCCCCCGGTTTTCGCCCTAGCGGTCGGGCTTGCCCGCCGCGGCTTTCGAGTCCGAAATTTCACATACGACGAAGGGCGGTCGTGCGACGCGGAATTCGCTCTAGCAGCAATCCGCGCGCTCCCCATCGTAACGAAAGCGTGGCGTCCCGCCGGCAGCCGAATTCCATCGGCGCACCGGCCGGAGAGCCCCGCACCCCGGCTCTGTCCGTTGGACGACCGGTTTCTCCATAAAAAGGTCACTTTGCAAAATACGAATCCCGTCGCGGGCTCTGCCTCGTCCGACGTTGTTGCCACCGCTGCCTCCGCCGCCACGCCTTCGAGCGCGGCCACTGTCTCCGGCTCCGGCGTGGCGTTTACTGACTTGGGCTTGAGCGATGCCGTGCTCAAGGCGCTCTCTGCCGAGGGCTACGTCAATCCGACGCCCATCCAACAAAAAGCCATCCCCGAGGTCCTCAAAGGTCGCGATCTGCTCGGCTGCGCGCAAACCGGCACCGGTAAGACTGCGGCATTCGCGCTGCCGATGATCGAGCGTCTGATGGCGTCGAAGACGCCTCGCGACGCACGTCGCCCGCGCGCGCTCGTGCTCTCGCCGACGCGCGAGCTGTCCGCGCAAATCGCCGACAGCTTCGCCACCTACGGCCGCGGCACGCCGCTCAAGTACGCGGTGATCTTCGGCGGCGTCGGACAGGGGCCGCAAATCTCGCTGCTCGGTCGCGGGTTGGACGTGCTGGTTGCAACGCCCGGTCGCTTGCTCGACTTGATGAATCAGGGCGCCGCGTTCTTGGACAAGATCGAGATCTTGGTTTTGGACGAAGCCGACCGCATGCTCGACATGGGCTTTTTGCCGGACGTGAAGCGCATCCTCCAAAAGCTGCCAAAGCAACGTCAAACACTGTTTTTCTCGGCCACGATGCCAAGCGACATCGAGCGCCTGTCGCGTGAAATTTTGGTCGACCCAGTGCGCGTCGACGTTGCGCCCGTGTCATCCACTGCCGAGCGCATCGATCAATCGGTGTACATGATCGAACCGTCCGAGAAGCGCCGCGTGCTCGAAAAAGTGCTGCGCGACCCGGCGATGGATCGCGCGATCGTCTTCACCCGCACCAAACACGGCGCCAACCGTTTGGTGAAGGAGCTGGAGCGCGGTGAGATCGTTGCCGAGGCCATTCACGGCAACAAGTCGCAAGGCGCACGCCAGCGCGCTCTCGATAACTTCCGCGCAGGGAGGCTCAAGGTGTTGATCGCGACGGACATCGCCGCGCGCGGCATCGATGTCGACGGCATCAGCCACGTCGTCAATTATGACTTGCCGAACATTCCGGAAAGCTACGTGCACCGCATTGGTCGCACCGCGCGTGCTGGTAGGGACGGCATCGCCATCTCGCTGTGCAGTCGCGAAGAGCGCGGCTACTTGCGCGACATCGAGCGCCTCACCCGCACGCCCATCCGCCGGCTAGAAACGCCCGAGCCGAGCGCCGAAGATCTGCGCCCGCGAGCCGCTCGCCCCGAGTCGGAAGCGCGCCCAGCAGAAGACGCTCGCCCGCGTTTCCAGGGCAACCGTGGCCCGCGCTCGGATAACCGTGGACCGCGCCCCGACAATCGCGGTCCGCGTGCGGACAACCGCGGCCCTCGCCCCGACAATCGCGGCCCTCGCCCCGACAATCGTCCGCAACTGCGGATGGACAATCGCAGTCCGCGTCCGGAGTTCCAAGCGGGTGCCTTCGCTCCTCCGAGCCAAGATCGCGCCGCCTCGCCACGTCGCTTCGACGACCGCGCCGCGCCGCGTGAAGCGCAGAATGCGCCTTCGCGCTTCGACGGTGATCGCGGTCCGCAACGTCGCTTCGACGGCGATCGCGGTCCGTCGCAACGCCGCTTCGACGGCCCCGCCCGCCCGTTCCAAGGTGGTGGCGGTCAAGGACGTCCGCAAGGCGCTCCGAGCGGCGGCCAAGGCCCGCGCGACAACCGCGGCCCGCGCCCACAAAGCCCGCAACCGGAAATGTACATCCGTCGTCCTCGCTGATCTCGCGCAATGCAGCCGACGATGGCTCCTTCAGGGGCCATCGTCGCGCTTGGCGTGGCGCGGGCCGCTACGGCGCAGCGGTCGTCACCCTCAGGTGAGCGGCGATGTCGAGGCGAAGGCTGTTTGCGTCGAGTGCGATGCTCGTAGCGTACGGCGCGCTCACGCTACCCTGCACAATCCCGAACGACAGCGGTGCCGTGTCCCGCGTCGCTTGGTACGCGCGAGTCGCCTCCGCCGCGTGTACAACCAAACCTAACAGGTAGGTCTTCCCCGACTCGAGCTGCAGGCTGAAGCTGCCGTAGCCAGAACTGTGAAACTCGACGCTTGCAAAGTCCGAGACCAGCTGTTCCTGCCGTTGAATGAAGGTGTTGCCGACCAACTCATAGGCGACCCAGTGCATCTGGCGCGCCGCGAGCCCCGGAGTGGTCCAGGTTTGTAGCTCGATCAGCTTGCGCGGGGTACGTACGGCAATCACGTTGGCTACGAGTACGTCCGCGGGCACTTTTTCGCCGTTGGTGCCCGGGCCAATGATGTCGATGTATGACTTGGCGCACGTCAGATCCGACGTGCATACGTTGCCCTGAGCGCGGCAGTCTTCGCTCGTTGCACTCAAGCTTCTGCCGTCAGCGGCGCACGTCCCCACTCGATCGAGGACGCATGCTTTCTCGCCGGGCACGCACGGGAGCGGAATGCACGCCTGTGTGATGCCGAGCACCTCGCAGCCGAGAGGCTTGCACTCCCCAGCCTGGCAGTGTTCGTTGCTGCCGCACGGGTCACTGCTTTTGGGCAGCGAGCCGTCGTCGGAACAGGTGCCAACTCCGTTCTGGATGCATACCTTGGCGCCCGGCTGACAGCCGTCCACGCACGAAGCGAGCGAGCCGTCGTCGTTTGCCACACAGCGTTGAAGCTCTGGATCGCAGGCTTTGACGATGCTTCCGAACTTGCCGTCCTCGTCGCATTGGTAGACGCCGCCGTCGCGGCAGTACCAACGGTGTGGCTCGCAGTCTGACAGCTTGCAGCTCCCATCGATACAAAGCTGCCCGTGTTCACACGCGACCGGGGTGAGCCACTTGGCGCCATCCGCGTCGCACTGCGACAACTGAGTGCCGACGCAGCGCTCACTCTGCGGCTCACAGACGTGCGGCGGGCCGCACGTGCCGCCATCGCAAGCTTTGCGGCCGCCGTCCGCATTGCTCGAGCGGCCACCTCCGGAGCCAGCGTCGGAACTTCTCGAGCCAGCGTCGGAATTTTTCGAGCCGCCGTCGGAATTTTTCGAGCCGCCGTTGGGGCCGCCGCCGCACAGCTCGCCGGGTGCACACCCCGTGTCATCGCAAGAGGGGGCTGCAGTTGGGCACGAGCTTGGCTGCGATGACGATTGCTCCACACGCCCGCAACACAGAAGAATTAGCCCCAGCCCGCTCGCCCACCCTGTCCGTAACCACATACCCAGAGATATAGTTCATTCCACTGCTCGAGCCTGTGGCATGGCGGTTCACGCTTGAATTTCTCTCGCCAGCCGCCGCGCGCCGCCGAAGGCAGAGCCGCAGTTTGCGTGTTCGCGTGACCATCAACAAGATCTCAGTTCTCGACATGTTGTTTGGTCAGAAAATTGTTGCGAGATCGCATTCGCTCGTGCGGGCCGGCCGCTGTCACGGTACAGCGCGCGATCTCGCGGATTTTGCCTGAATTATTAGAGCAAGGGCGACTGACCGGTTACCCTATGAATGCTGTGCGCTGCGCCGTTCTTTGCGGTGTGGCCAAGGAGAATTCGATGAGTGACATGCGGCTGGGGCCTTGGGCATTTCTCGCAGTGGGTGTCATGGCCGGTGTCGTCGCTTGCGTCGACGGCTCGGCGCCGCCGAGCCAAGGGATGGCCTCGAACACCAGCGACGGCAACGCTGCCGGCGCGGGCACCAGCGCTACGGGGCAGGTCGGCGGAGCGAGCGGTGCGGCGAGCGTCGCAACTGGCCCATGTAAAGACACTCAGTCCGATCCGTCGCACTGCGGCAGCTGCAGCATCGCCTGCAGCCAGGGCCAAGTCTGTGACCAGGGGATGTGCAAGGCGCCCGCGACCAGCTGCACTGCGCCGCAAGTGTTGTGCAACGGTGTTTGCGCCGATTTGACGACCACGGCCCATTGCGGCGCGTGCGACAAAGCGTGTGCGAGCGGACAGAGCTGTAGCGGGGGCATGTGCATGTGCCCGGGTACACAGATGGCGTGCAACGGCGCCTGTGTCGACACGCAGACGAGCCTCGAACACTGTGGTGGTTGCAGCAAGCCGTGCTCGACGGGTGCCGTGTGCAACGCCGGGGTGTGCGGTTGCGCAATGGGTCAACAGCTGTGCAATGACGTGTGCGTCGATCTGAAGCAAAGCGAAACCAACTGCGGCGCGTGCGGCAAGACCTGTGGCATGGGGCAAACTTGCGAGAACGGAAATTGTTTGAGCGGCGTCGGTGCGGATGGCTGCACCGCGGGACCCGCTCTGGGCATCACGCTCAAGCACATTGACGTGTTCCAGAGCGTGAAGGTGCCGGTGATGGATGCGGGGGCGCAGATCACGACGGACAAGCGCACGACCGACGTCGTGACGGGGCGCACGACGATGTTCCGGCTCTCGGTCACCGTCGATAGCGGTTTCAGCTCGCGTCAGCTTTCAGGTCGCATCACCGTCGACAACGGCACGACCACCTCGCAATACTTCGCGAAGCAAACGATCAGTAAGGACTCGGTCGAGACCGAGCCGATGAGCACGTTTCAGATCGTGGTTCCTGCCGAACAGATCACGGCTGACACGCGCTACTCCGCGGAGTTGGTGGAATGCGCCACCGCCACTGGTACGGCCGGCAGCGCGCGTTTTCCCGCGAGCGGCGACATCGAGCTGGCCGCGCGACACACCGGTGGCCTGAAGATCAAGATCATCCCGCTGCAAGCGAACAGCAAGGTGCCGGACACCTCGGACACCACGCTCGCGACTTACAAGCAACAAATGATGGCCATGTACCCGATCGACGCCATCACCTTCACGGTCGGGGATCCGCTGATGATCGCTTATCCCGTGGATTGGGAGGGGACACTCGACCAACTGCGCGCCAAGCGTAAGACCGACGCCCCGGCAGCGGACATCTACTACTACGGCATGCTCAAGCCGGTGGATTCGTTCAACAGCTTTTGCGGCGGCGCGTGCACCACGGGCATCGGCTACGTCGGCGATCAGAATTCGGGCAGCTACCGCGTGGCGATGGGCGTGGGCTGGGCCGATCGCATTTCCACGCAAACCATGGCGCACGAAGTCGGGCACAACCACGGTCGCAATCACGCGCCCTGCGTGCCGAATGGCGGCTCGATCTCCGGCGTTGATCCGAAGTACCCCTTCTCCGACGGGCGCACGGGCATCATCGGCTACGACTCGCGCACGAGTGCCCTGCTCTCTGAGAAGGGCACGGACTTGATGGGCTATTGCAACAACGTCTGGCTCAGCGAATACACCTATGGTGGCCTCACGGATCGCGTGGCGCTGGTGAACGGCAATAAGGCCGAGTTCGTAGATCCCTCGGCGTTGCAGACCTTCCGCGTGTTGCTCGTGGGCGGCTCGAAGGGCGCTCGCTGGGGTATCCCGATCACCAAGCCGAGCCAGCCAGAAGGCACCCCAGTGACCGCGCGAGTGCTCGACGACGCGGGCAACCAGATTGAAGAGGTCACGGCCTACCGAACCGAGATTTCGGATTCCGGCGCCGCGAGCATCATGGTGCCCGACCCGCAACCAGGCTGGGCCGCGATCGACGTCGCCGGCAGCGGCGTCGTTCCGTTCGCGCCCTGAGATTGAACCGCAGAGCCGCAGAGGCCGCAGAGATCTGAGAGAGATTTTTGAGGGTTCGCGCTGCCAGAACGGTTCGTCTTAGTTCACGACGAACCAAGAGCAAGGGTCGAACGGCAGAGGAGGGCAGTGGCACCGAAGTCGGTCTTTCCTCCGACGCAAAGCGGCGCGCTGAGGTAACCCCCCTCCTCTCCCTCAGATCTCTGCGGCCTCTGCGGCTCGGCGGTTAATCTCTCTTCTCGTCCGCGACGCCGAAGGCTGTGACGGCCTTTGGCGTATCGTGTGACCATCAATAAAGAAGCGGGAAAGTGCCGGAGTTAGATCCCGTCAGTGGGTTGATGGGTGATGTGCACTTTGCCCTGCAAACGTGGGCTTACCCAAACCTTGTTGTTTTTGTCCACGATCACGACGCCCACTCCGGGCGTGGCTTCGACGAGTTTTAGGCCTGCTTCGGGACCGAGAATGAAGACAGCGTCGTCGACGGCGTCTGCGGTGGTCGCGTCGTCGGCCCAGACGGTGACGCTGCGGCTGGCGGTTGCGGGATAGCCGGTGTGGGGGTCGATGATGTGGTGGTAGCGGCGCTTGCCGATCACGTACGAGCGCGCGTAGTCGCCCGCGGTGGAGAAGGCGTGGTCGGTGAGTTCGATGGTTGCGAAGGAGCTGCCTTCGGGCCCCCGTGGATCCATGATGCCGCTGACCCATGGTGAGCCATCGGGCTTTCGTCCCGCGCCGTATAGGTCGCCGCCCGCCTGCACCAAGAACGCTTGCACGCCCGCTTTTTTGAGCACGCCTGCGGCGCGATCCACGATGTAGCCCTTGGCGATCCCACCCAGGCCAATTTTGTGTGCTTTGGGCACGCGCACGGCCGAGGCAGTGGGATCGAGCTCGACGGTGCGATAGTCCACGAGCGCGCGGCGACGCTCGATTTCGGCTTTGGACGGCACTTTGGGGGCGGCGTCCGCGGCGCTACCGAACTTCCAGATATCGCTCATGGCCTGGAAGGTGATGTCGAATGCACCGCCCGAGGTCTTGCCGGCTTCTAACCCGCGAGAGATAACCGCGAACGTTTCCGGTCCGACGTGGACCCATTGTTCTGGATGTGAGTTGATTTGGCCGACCTCGCTGTCGTCGCGCCATTCACTGAGCATGGCCTCGAGCGTTCGCATTTCCGCGAGCGCTTGGGTCATGGCCGCGCGCACCTTGGCTGTATCGACTTGCGCGTTGGTGTAGGCGACGAAGTGGACGTTCGTGCCCATCGCGGTGTCTTGAAAGTCGACCTTTTCGAGCGGCGCGGGGACAACGGGGGCGGGCGCGTCGGAAGCGAGCGGCGGCGCTGGACTCGTAGAAGCGAGCCCGCTGGCGCTGGCGGTGTTCGCGGCCGGCGCGTGCGCGTCACTCAGTTCGGGTGCCTTTTCCGCGGCTGGGCGATTGCAGGCTTCGCATAGCCACGGGAGCGCCATGAACGCGAATTTCCCGGTATTTCTCCAAACCTTGGCGTACCGCTTCGCAGATCCCGTCATCTCTGGGCTATGCTCCTTAGCATGACGCTCGATCGTAAGGCATTGGACCTGTGCGTGGACGAGCTCAGTGCGGAGCTTTCGGGGCTCTCGCGACGCATCCACGCTCACCCCGAGCTGTGTTTCGAAGAGCGCAAGGCTGCGGCTTGGCTCGGCGAATGCTTGGAACGACAGCTCGGTGCTCGAGTCGAGCGCGGAGTCGGCGGGCTCGAGACCGCGTTTCGCGCGCGCGTTGGTCGCGGTTCACCTCGCATCGCCATCTTGGCCGAGTACGACGCGCTGCCCGAGATCGGTCACGCATGTGGTCACAACCTGATCGCCGGCAGTGCCGTGGGCGCGTTCCTGGCGCTCGCGCGTCAAGGTTCGGATTTGCCCGGCTCGGTCGAGATCATCGGCACGCCCGCCGAAGAGGGCGGCGGCGGCAAGATCAAGTTACTGCAAGCCGGCGTGTTCGAAGGCGTGGACGCCGCGATGATGTTCCACCCATTCGATCGCGATATTTTGGCTCATCCTGCGCTGTGCAGCATGCGCATCGCCATGACCTATCAAGGCGTGCCGGCGCACGCGGCCGCGGCGCCGTTCGCGGGTAAGAGCGCGCTCACGGCGTGCATGGAGACCTTTCGCTTGATCGACTCGCAGCGCGTGCACTTCCGTGACGGCACGCGCGTGCACGGCATCATTACCAACGGCGGCCAAGCCGTGAACGTGATCGTGGAGCACGCGGCCTCGGAGTTTACGTTGCGCGCGCCGACTTCCGCCGAACTCGAGCGCGTGAAGGCGATCGTGCTGCGCTGCGCGCGTGGCGCTGCGCTTGCGTGCGACGTCGAGGTGTCGTTCAAAGAGAAGGTCGGCTATCGCGAGATGAAGAACAACCTCACCATGGCGCGTCGGTTCGGTGCAGCGCTCGAAGCGCTCGGGCGCAACGCGCGTGAGACCGACGCGCGCGTCGGCGCGGGCTCGACGGACATGGGGGATTTGAGCCTACATCTGCCCTCGATTCACCCGTATTTGGCGATTTGTGACGAAGGCGAATCTTTGTGCCACGAGCACCGGTTTGCGGATTGCGCGGCGAGTGACCGCGGCATGTCGACCATGCTCGTCGCGGCCAAGGCGATGGCGCGCACCACGCTGGACCTGCTCGAAGATCCCAAGCTGTTTTCCGAAGTGCAGCGGGAGTTCGCGGCCGCGCGCTGATTTGCGGTTCGTGAGCTCGCCGGTGTAGTCTGGCGGTCATGCGTATCGCTTGCTTTGCGTTGTCGTTTTCGTCAGTGCTGGCCATAGCTTGTGGCGGCGCGCAGTCCGCGCCGCCCGCCCCGCCGCCTACTGCCGAAACCACCGTGCCCGCGCCGGAACCGGCGAAGACCGCGCCCAGCGCTGAGGCCGCAAAGCCCGAGCCGAGTGACGCGCCTGCAGCCGCGGATGCACCGGCCGCGCCCGAAGCCGCCGCGAAGAAAGACGAGCCGGACCCCAACGCGACCCGCGAGGTAACCTACGTGGTGGTGCCAGAAGGGCTGAAAATCAGCGTCGCCGGCGTGCGTTTCGCGGTGTCGGCGAGCGCCGTGCAAGTCGCTTCCGGATGGGGAGTGAAGTTGAGTGTCGTGGCGACTGCGCTCGACGGCAAAGTGCATTCGCTTTCGAATCCGAAGAGCGGACCGATGGCATTCGCAGGCTCAGTGGCGCGCAAAGGCAAGTCTGAGCCCGATCCGTTCGGTGACGAACGCAGCGGTGATGGCGAGCAAGAGGTTCCCGGTGACACGCCGGCCAAGTTCAGTCGCACCTGGCCGGCGAACGGCGTGCGCGTGCTCGGCGCGGGCGACGCACTCGACTTGCAGGTGGCGCTGTGGGGCCTGGGCAGCGACAAGGATTCGCGACGACCCGTGAAGAAGTTCTGCCACGTGCGGATGAAGGTCGACAAAGGCAAGCCGCGAGCGATCGTCGAACCGCCGCAGGGCGTGGGCAAGTAGCGCTTACTTACCCTGGAAGCGCGGCTTGCGTTTCTCGGTGAGCGCGAGCAGCGCTTCGTCGCGGTCTGCGCTTTCGAGGCAGCGCTCGTAGGCGGCGCGCTCGAAGTCGAGCCCTTGTTCGAGCGGTAGGCGACTTGCCGCGCGCACCGCCGAGAGCGCTGCGCGTTGGGCGATCGGCGCGCCCTGGGCGACTGGCTCGAGCCATTTCAGGGCGCTTTCCAAGAGCTGCTCCGCGCTTGGAGCAACGCGATTCACGAGCCCTAGTGTGAGCGCCTCGCTCGAGTCGACGCGGCGACCCGTGAGCACCAGATCGAGCGCGCGTGATTCGCCCAAGAGCCGCGTGATGCGCTGTGTTCCGCCCGCGCCGGGAATAATGCCGAGTCCAGTCTCGGGCAGCCCGAATGTGGCCAATGGTGCGGCGATTCGAAGATCACAGGTCAACGCGAGCTCGAGTCCTCCACCGAGGGCCACACCGTTGATCGCAGCCACGCTCACGAACTCCGATTGCGCGAGCCAGGCGAGTTCGCTGCGGTACGCGCTGAGCATCTCTCGCACTTGGCTTCGGCTCATGCCTTGCCGCTCTTTCAGATCCGCACCTGCGCAAAACGCCTTGTCGCCAGACCCGGTCAGGATCACGACCAGCACGCTCGGATCCGAAGCCAGCTCTCTGCCAACTTCGCCCAAACGTTGCACGGTTGCCCAAGACAACGCGTTCATGCGCTCGGGACGATCGAGGGTCACGAGCGCGACCGCAGCGCGTCGCTCGACGCGGACCGGCTCGCTCATCTGCGAACCTTCTTCTTGGTCTTCTTCTTGGAGCTAGGCGAGCTCTTGGCGCTAGATTTAGCCGGTTTTTCCGGGGAATGGCTCTTTCCTTTGCTGGCTTCCAGCCTGGACAAGCGCGCCTTCAATTCCGAGAGCTCACCACGCACGCCGTCCAGCTCCTCGTTCAGGCGTTTGCGTTCGGCGACGGCTTTGTGCTCGCCCATGTCGCGCAATGCTTCGCGCAAGCGACGCACGACGCGGCCATCGAGCTCGCGCTCCTTGGCGCGGTGCAACGGTCCGCGGCTCTTGAGATCGCCCAAGAATTGCAGCGCGGCGACCACGTCGATCTTCAGGTGCGGATCTTTGTCCTCGAGCAAATCTTCGAGGTGTTCGCGCACTTTGCGGGATTCAGAAATGAGGGGCAATGCTGCGATTGCAGCGCGCCGGCCGCGAGTGGGGAAGCCGTATTCGGTTCGCTTCAGCACTTCCGGCAAGGCGCGCTCGTCGCGCAGGGCACCGAGCGCATCGAGCGCGCCTGCTCGTGAGACCTCCGCCCATGACCCGCGATCGAGCAGTGAAACGATCACGGGCAGCGCTTCAGCTTGGCGCGTACGCCCGAGGGAGCGTACCGATTCGGCCTCGACCAGGTAGCTCGGGTCGCTCTTGGCGCGCTTTTCCAAGATCTTCGCGGCCTCGGCGGTCTTGAAATTGCCGAGTGCGGCGGCCACCGCGCGGCGCACCTTCGGGTGCTCGACGGAGGCTTCGGCGGCCAGCGCGGAAAACGCCTGTTCCGAGCGGATCTTGCCCAGAGCGCGCGCAGCTTCTGCGCGAACCATCCACGCTTCAGCCTTGTTCGAAAGGCTCTTGGCCAGCGCCTCGATGGTCGGCGGATCGTCGCGTCGCGAGAGCGCGTCCGCCGCGCGAACACGCGAGATGGCGTGCGTTGCGCTCGTCAGCTGTGCCCGCAACATGTCGCTCGGTGCCTCGAAGCTGTGCTCTCCGAGCACACGCAGCTCCGGATCGAAGGCGACGAATGCCGGGCGCTCGGCAAGTGCTACCACGAACGTATCGTTCGCCGCGCTGACCGCCTTCTTGTGCCGCGAAACACCGCCCGAGCGCGTGCCGATTTCGAGCTCGAGCTCGAAGTGAAACTCGGCTGTGTCGCCGAGCTTCTGTCCTTGTTTCACGCCGATCGACAGGAGTCCGTCGTCCCAGCTGACTTTCACCTTCAGCTCGGGGTGACCGGGCCGATACACCCAAGAATCGAAGAAGCGCTCGAGCGAGCGCCCCGAGACCTTCTCGAGTGCGCGCTGTAAGTCATTGGTCTCGACCACGCTGTAGGCATGCCCCTGGAGGTAGTTGCGCACACCGGTCCAGAACACTTCGTCCCCGAGCTCGCGCCGCAGCATGTGCAGCACGAGGCCGCCTTTTTCGTACAAATGCCGGTCGAAGAGGTCGATCGGTTCGGCGTAGTCCCGACACACGATGGGTCGTGAATAGCGCGCGCTGGCTTCGTGCAGGTAGGTGTCGTTGTCGGACGACACACCGTAGTCGTACTCGTCTCGGCCCAGGCGATCCTCACGCTCGACGTGCTCCATGAACGTGGCAAAGCCCTCGTTCAGCCAGGCGTGAGACCAATCACGGCAGGTGACGAAATCACCGAACCATTGGTGCGCCAACTCGTGCGCGACCAAATCATTGGAGCTGATGTCGAGCACGGCGCGCTCGTCGAGCAACACGTGTTCGTACATCGTGGTGGCCGTGGTGTTCTCCATGCCGCCGAAGATGAAGTCACTGACGACGATCTGGGAATAGCGCTGCCACGGGAAGGGCACCCCGGTGAGCCGTGAGAACAGCTCGATCATGCGCGGAGTTTCGCCAAAGCTGCGCGCCGTGTCTTTCTTGCGCGCGGGAGGCACGTAGTACTGCACGGGCACCTGCCTCGAATCAGCGAGTTCTGCAGGGCGATCGTCGATGATCGTGAAGTTGCCAGCGACCAGCGTCAAAAGGTAGCTCGGGTGCGGCTTGTCCAAGCGAAAGTGATACGTCCACGGTTTCTTGGTCGCGTTGCCGGGCGTCTGCGAGTCGACGAGCTCACCGTTCGAGAGCGCGACGAAGCCGTTCGGCACGGTGACTCGCAGCTCGCTGGTCATCTTGACGTGCGGCTTGTCGTGGCAGGGAATGAAATGGCGCGCGTCTTCATCCTGACACTGCGTCCAGACTTGCTTGGGACGATTCTTGACCTTGGCGTCCGGCTCCAAGAAATACATGCCGCGGCGCGGGGTGGCGCGATAGCGGATCTCGACCTTGCCGTTGTCGGCTCGTTCCAAGCCGCGCACGATGAGTGTGTCGCCGTCGTAGTCGAACGGCGTGTCGACGAAGCCCTTGCCGGCGTTCAAACGCACGCTCTCGAGCTCGAAGCCGACCGCGTCGAGCTCGAGCGCGGAAGCGCTGGCCGCGACGCGCGAAAAGTCGAGCGTTGCGCTGCCGGAAACGGATTTGTTCTCGAAATCCAAAACCAGATCCAACGCCAAATGCGGAATGGCGAACGGGCGAGAGCGCTCGTACTTGCGCTCAGTGCCTGCCAGCGCAAAGGGAGAACCGGCGCTCGAACAAGCGCAGCGGGAGTGGAGGCGTTGGGCGAGTTTCGACATACTATTTAAGCTCTGTAGGCTGCCCCGAGGCCTATCGCAAGGCCTGGCGCGGCACGGCGCGTTCGCCCTCACCCCAAAAGCGTGAGGCGCGCTAGGGTTCGAGGGTGCCAACCACGCTGACCGGCGAAGTCGAGCGCGTCACCTACGAAAATGAGGCGACGGGCTTTCGAGTGATCCGCATTGGGTCGCTCGAGGGCGGGGGGGCGCGCCGCGGTGCTTTGCCCGCCGTCGGCACGTTTCCCGCGGTCGGACCGGGAACGCGCGTGCGCATCACGGGGGAGTTCGTACAAGACGCCAAACACGGTGAACAATTTCGAGTCGAGACGCTGATGCCGATCGCGCCGAGCACGCTGGCCGGTCTCGAGAAGTACCTCGGTTCAGGGCTGATTCACGGCATCGGTCCGGGGTTTGCGAAGCGCATCGTCGCAACCTTTGGCTTGCAGAGCCTGTCGGTGCTGGACGAGCACCCCGAGCGGCTGAGTGAGGTTAGCGGCATCGGCGAGCGGCGCATCGAAGAGATCAAGAAGACGTGGGCCTCGCAGCGTGCGATCAGCAACATCATGCTGCTGCTGCAGACGCATGGCGCTTCGCCCGCCCTCGCAGCGCGCATCTTCAAACAATACGGCGACAAGGCCGCGAGCATCTTACAGCGCTACCCGTATCGCCTCGCGCTCGAGGTGCGCGGCGTCGGCTTCAAGACGGCCGATCAATTGGCGCGTTCACTCGGCATCGCGGGCGACCACCCGGAACGTGCACAAGCTGGGGTGATGCACGAACTCGGCGAGCTCGCCAATCAGGGCCACGTCGTCGTGCCGCGCGAGCTGATCACGGAACGCGCCGCACAGATGCTCGAAATCGACGAAGCGCACGTGAGCGCGGCAATCGACAAACTGTGGGCGTCCGAGCGCGTGGTCGTGGAAGAGGGAGGGGTCTACATGAGCTGGCTGCACGCCGCAGAGGTGGCTGTCGCAACCGGTCTCACTCGCTTGCTGCAGAGCCCGGGCGCGAGCCTGGGAGGGCTCGATGCGGCGCTCGCCGCGTTCGAACAATCCGCTAAAATCCAGCTCGCGCCGGGGCAGCGCGCGGCCGTGGAAGCTGCGGCAGAGCACAAGGTCGTGGTCATCACCGGTGGCCCCGGCGTGGGTAAGACGACCATCGTGCGCGCGGTCTTGAACGTGCTCGCGCGCTCGCGCCTGCGGGTCAAGCTGGCTGCGCCGACGGGCCGCGCTGCCAAACGCCTGACCGAATCGACCGGGCTCGAAGCCACGACGCTGCATCGCTTGCTCGCCTTCGACCCGCGCCAGAATGACTTTCAGCTCGACGCGGACAACCCAATCGAAGCAGATGTGTTGATTGTCGATGAATCGTCGATGATCGACGTGCCACTGGCAGCAGCACTGATCGCGGCACTTCCAACAGCGGCGCGCTTAATCGTGGTGGGCGACGCGGACCAATTGCCGTCGGTGGGACCGGGCGCGTTCTTACGCGATCTGATCGAGAGCGGCGCGGTGCCGACGGTACGCCTGAACGACATTTTTCGGCAAGCTGGTGAGAGCCGCATCGTGCTCAACGCGCACCGAATTTTGCACGGTGAAATGCCGGAGAGCGTCGATGCAGACTCGCCGAACGCCGACTTCTTCGTCGTTCCGCGCAAAACGCCGGAGGAGGCTGCCGAGCTCGTGCGCGAGTTGGTGATGACGCGCATTCCAAGGCGTTTCGGCTTCGATCCGAAGCGCGATGTGCAAGTGCTGACGCCCATGCACCGCGGGCCAGCTGGGACGATCGCGCTGAACGAGATGCTGCAGGCGGCGTTGAACCCGAGCGGCCCCGCGCTCGAATCGCGCGGTCAGAAGCTGCGCTTGGGCGACAAGGTCATGCAGACCAAGAACGACTACGAGCGCGAGGCATTCAACGGTGACATTGGGGTGGTGACCGCGGTCGACGCCGAGAACCGCAAGCTCACCGTGCGCTACGACCAACGCGAGGTCGAATACGACGATCCGAGCTTGCCGTCGCTCAGCCTCGCGTACGCGACCAGCATTCACAAGAGTCAGGGCAGTGAGTACCCGGCGGTGGTGATACCGCTCTTGACCGCGCACTTCGTGATGCTGTCGCGCAATCTCGTCTACACCGCGGTGACGCGCGCCAAGAAGCTGTGCGTGCTGGCCGCGGATCCGCGTGCAATTCGCGCAGCCTTGGCCGAAACGCGCCGCGAAGAGCGCATGACCCGCTTGGCCGAGCGCTTGAAGCGCGGTTAGACGCGTTCTCGCAGTGCAGTATGACGGCAATCGGAGCGGCCCGAGTTCGGCCGGACAGCCGCGGCGACGCAGAAATCGCACGATTCGCCCCAAATATTGGGCTGCGTGGCGAAAGCTAGAGTCGTTGCATTTTCGCCGGCGTGTCCGCCCGAGCGCGCGCCGATGAAGCGCACGGTGAGATTTTATTGATCTACCGAATCTCACTAGCCTTGTGCCGGCCGAAAACGGATATTTCTACGCGCAACGAGGACGGACCGCGGTCCCCTAGGAATCTTGTCGTGCTCGTACTTCGACGGGCGGCGGCGATGACTGTTTTGTAACGAGGCGGTTTACGGGCGACAGCTCGCTCCCGCTGTTCCAGAATGGTGGCGCGATGGTTCGGGGAGAATCAACCGTAGGCGAAAGCATTCGTGATTGCGCACTGACACTGGTCAGTGGCGTCAGCATGCGCGATCTCCCGATCGGTCCGTCCGAGGCGTTCGTCCTTTCGCGCGTCGAAGGGTCGATCACGAAGGCCGAGCTGGTGACCGCCACTGGCCTCAGCGCAGAAGAAGTCGAGTGCATCGTTGCGCGTCTGATCCTGCTCGGGGCGCTCGAGGTCGCAGAGCGAACATCGATGGTGTCGCCGATTCAGTCGTCCACGCAGCGCTCCGGTTCACATTCGATTCCGCTCGCCGTTCGCAACGAGGGCGCGAATGAGTTGACCCCGGAGCAACAGCAACGGCTCTTGGAGCTCGATCGGCGCCACGCCTCGCTCGACCACTATCAGCTGCTCGGCATCGAGGCGAGCGCTGACGCGAAGACCATTCGTGCCGCGTACTATGAGCTCGTGCGCGTCTATCATCCCGATCGCTACTTCGGTAAACAGCTCGGCGACTTCGAGGCGCCGCTGACGCGTGTGTTCGGCAAGTTCAGCGAAGCGTACGAAGTGCTGCATCGTAGCGAGACGCGCGCCGAGTACGATCGTTACCTCGGCGCACGTCGGCGTACGGTCGACTTCGATCGCTATTTCCAAGACTCGGCGCCGCAGGAGCATGCGCCCGCTTCGAACGCGCCTGCTTCGAACTCCGCTGCGCCGCCCATGTCGGCGTCCGTTCCTCCCGTTTCCCGGCCGAGCTCCGCAGATAGCTTGCGGCGCGCTTCGTCGGTCCCTCCGAGTGATCCGGACGCTCGGCGCCGAGCGCTGGCACGCAAGCTCGGGCACTCCATGCCGCCCAGCGCCTCCCAACAGATGGCTGCGGTCAGCGACGCCTCGCGCGCAGCGGACGAGCTCCGGCACCGCTACGAACAGCGCATGACCCAAGCGCGCGAGGATCAAATCAAACATTACGTCGCGCTGTCCGCTGAAGCTGCTGCGCAGAACGATCTCGTCGCGGCCGCCAACACCTTGCGCATTGCTTGCTCGCTCGCCCCAGACAACCTGGAGCTAGCGGGTGACTTGGCAGAGCTGGAGCGGCGGGTGGCCGAGAGCCTGTGGGAATCGTACCTGGATCGCGCGAAGTATGCGGCGGTGGAAGGCAACCACGCCGAGGCCGCAGAAGCTTATGAACGTGCAGCGCTGGGCCAGCCCCATAACCCTGCTCTGTTCGAGCGCGCAGCGCATTACTTGCTCGAAGCCAACGGTGACCTACGCAAAGCCAGCAAGCTCGCCAAGCAGGCCGTGGCGCTCGCGCCGAACAGCGCCAAGTGCCGGTTCACGCTGGCGCGGGTCTACTTCGCCGCAAACCTTCAGGAGAGCGCGCTCGCCGAGCTCGAGCGCGCACGCGCGATCGATCCCAATCAACCGATTTTGAAAGAGTGGATCGCGCGCGTGAAGCGCGGCGAATGACCGCGCTTCAGTTGATCTGAAAGCTCTTCGACACCGTCACCGCAGAGCCGCTGAATGCCGGCACGTGCGCGCGACGGAATGCGGATGCGACACAGCCGCCCACCGCGGTGCCCGCGTACGAGCCGCCCGCGACGGTCGCCGTGGTGACGCGACCGCTGGGCGCGAAAGTGACCGTGGCTTTACCGGGGCCCGTCGGACCGCCGGGTTTCTTACAGGCACCTGCCGAACCTGCCGCAGCCGTGAGCGCGGAGATCGCAGACGCCTTGCTGAAGGGCGGAGCATCCGCGGGCGGCGGAGCTTCTTCCTTCTTCTTGGTCGTCGCGACAGCGCCGCCGCCGGTTGACGCCACGGCTTTGCCGGGCGCAGCTGCGCTCACGCTCGGCGCCGCACTCGCGGACGCGCTGGCACTCGGCGCCGTGGCGGTGGGCTCTTCCTTCTTGGGCTCTTCTTTTTTCGGCTCTTCAGCAGGCTTTTCGGCGACAGCAGCGGTGGTCGCGCTCGCGCTCGCCGCTGTCGAGTTGGCAGCGCTGGTATCGCTCTTCTTGCCCGAGAGCAGAGCAACCAGCAGTCCGATGATCACTACGCCGCTCACGCCGCCCACGATGTAGACGAGCTTGTTGTTCTTGGGCGGCGCGTATGCGGCGGGCATCGCGCCGGCCGCGAACGCCGAGGGCGGGGGCGCCACCGGTGGTGGCGGCGGCGCAGGCGCGTTCATCAACGCGTGATTATCCGCACCGAACAGCGCACCGCCGCCGCCCATCAGACCGGAGGCGGCGCTCATTCCGAACGGGTCGTCCGGATTCGACGGTTGCTGAGGACGCACGGCACCTGGGCCGGACTTGCCTGGCGCCTTCGGCGAAGACTTGGACGTGCTCGGCGCGCTCGGCGAAAAGCCTGCTTTCAGCGCATCCAGCGAAAACAATACCGAGTTTTCGTTGCGCGCACCGGTCATCTTGCCGTCATCGTAGGCGCTGCTGCCGGCTTGCGGAACGCTCGGCGCGCTACTGGCGGCTTCTTCCGACCCAGCGGTTTCGAGGCTGCCGAACAAATCATGGGTGTTGGGCTGTGCCTTTGCAGTCGCCGCCGGGCGCGCAGCTTGCGGCTGAGCGGCTGCGTACACCGCACCGCGTGCGCCACCCGCGGCGGCTTGAGCCGGGGCAGCGAGAAGAGGCGCCAACTCGGACTCGAGCAGTGGCACCCAATCCCCCATGCCGTCCTTCCACACGAAGGCGTCCGCGGTGATTACGCCTGAAGCGTACGCGGCCACGATCTCTTCGGTGCTCATCGTGCGCGAATCAGTCTCGCTGAGATTCACAGACCAGGTCACGGGCGCCTCGGCTTCGAGTGCGGCATCAGTCTCGGCATCGGAAATACTTGGTGCACCACTAGGTTGTCCGTCTACTACGATCGGAGTTCCGCAACCTTTACAGCGGATCTTGACTCGTCTACCCCGAACTTTGTCGTCAGCGATCGTGTATTTGGCGCCGCACGACTCACAGGCTATCTTCATCGCGGCGGGACCTTAGCAAACTCTGCATAGCCGAAGCTACATCGGCGGCTTTCGCCAAGGGCTCGGCTGCGTTCATCGATTGTTCAATTGACTGGTACGAGCGCGGCGCCGCAGCCGCCGCAGAACTGACTATCACCAGTATATTGCTTGCCGCACACGGGGCAGATCTTTTTCGTGGGGACGGTGTCGTTCGGGCGTACCCCCGCCTGCATCGCCGCAGGTAACAGCTCTTCACCATGCTTCGGGCAGATCAGTACGCCGGGGTCGTACCCTTGGCCACAGACGGGGCAGACCCCGCCGCTCGGTCCAGTCGGTTCGGCGTTTCCCCGAATCGGGACCAGGCGATTGCCGTCGTTCGGACAAAAGCCCGCTTCTGGGGGGTACTCCTCGCGACAAGTCGGACACACTTTGCCGAGCGCAGGCAGGTGGTTGGGGGTGATCGAGGTCGACGGGCGCTGTCGCGGTGGACGCGGTTCTGGCTCGAGCGGTTTTCTGCGGCTGTGTTGCACGAGTGCAAAGCCAAGCAGACCCAGCACCAACGCAGTTCCTCCCACCACACCCACGAAGATGATGCGGCGGCGTTGTGAGTCGTCGCGCGTGACCACGCTGCCACCGCCGAGCGCCGAGGTGGCGATGCGCGCCACCGCCGCGTCGCTCGATTCGCCATTGGCGTTCAATCCGTTTTGCGCGAGGAGTGCGTCGTAACGCTCCTTCGAAGCGATCTCGATCGTCACGCGAGCGGAATGGCCCGCAAGTGTCGCGAGCAGCTCGACCGTCGACTCAGCCGCGCTGTCCGGGACTTTGACCCGTCCAGGTCCGGACAGCTCGAGCGGCGGGTGATCGCCGACGACCTTCCACAAGGGTGATACCTGAACCGCACAACCAGCAGCGTCGAGCACCGACGTGTGGAACTCGAAGCTGTCGCCTGGACGCAGCAGCTTGCGCGCGGGGCGCACTTCGAATCGCTCGGGGGGTCCAGGAACCTTGCAAACTTTTGCTGCAGGTGCCGCGATGCTCGGCGGCGTGGCTACGGGAGCGGCGCTCGCCACTGCGGTCGCGGTTGGCGTCGGCGCGATTGGCGCGGTGTTGGCGACGGGCGCGCTTTCACCCTCACGCTGCACGAGCGACAAACTGCGCGTTCGGCGCACACTCGCGGTGCAGTTCTGCCCGGTGATGACGAATTGATATTGCCCGGTTTCGTCGAACGAAATCAGGTTGTCGGTCGCGCTCATGGTCGTCACGAGCGTGGCTTGTCGCGGATCACCGGCCTTGGTTTTGCAAGTGCTTCGCCAACCGCGCTGACCGCCGCTATGACTCATGCGCGACAGACCGGGGAACTGTTCCCAACACTCGGTCGTGGAAAAGTCGCGGCCCGCGCCGCTGAAATGCAGCTCATTCCCGCTCGAGGTGATGGTCACGCTGCCGCCAGGGGCGCCGCCACCGCTGGGCGTCGGACCGCAGGCCTTGCCCCACTCGCCGATGATCCAATCGGAGCGCATGGGGGTCGCGCTCCAACGCCCGGCAAGCGTCGGTGACTGTGCGCGTGCGGAGCCTGTGAGTGCACACAGCAAACAGGCGATCAGGAACTTCAGCAGCGACAATCGGCGCATTCTGGACATTGACCTGCGCGCTCTGACGTTTGGACGTTCGGACGATTGCGGAGCGCCTGGCACATCGAGAGTAACGTCACGAACCGTGGCTAGGCTAGTGGGCTAGTGCGGCGTGTGCTGACGGCGAGGCCGAGCGAGCCGCGCGAGGGCGAGCCGAGCGAGCCAAAACAATGAAGATAGTCGAGTGCGATGCCGCGCTGAGCGCGAACGCCCACGTTGACACGGCAATTTCCAGGATGCTACGGTCGCTCCTCGCTAAAGCTCTAAGATTTCCCAGACTTCAGCGACACGAAAGGGTTACGAAGCATGCGGCGGATGCGGATCACCAGGCTTCAGCGGGCAGGTTTGCTGCCGGCTGCATCCCTCAGCGCAGCGCTCGCTCTCGCGTCGACTGTCATTCCTCGGGTCGCTGAGGCTCAGTTCGCGTCACCCACGCGTGCACCCGCCAGCAATGGCGACGGCATGGACACGCACCTGTTTCGTCCTGCCATCGATTCCAAAGGCTTTTTCTCGGTCAACGGTTCGGACATCCTCGGCGCGGGCAATGTCAGCTTCGGCCTGGTCTTGGATTACGGCCACGCGTTGATGCGCACCCGGTCGAGCAAAGTGCCACAGGGCACGTTTACGGATATCGACGGCGTCGAGCACATGGACCAATGCGTCGACGAGAACTGCTCAATGATCGGCGGCGAGGGCGCAGGCGTCAAAGCGCTGGTGCAGAACTCGTTTCAGGGCACTTTCGGCTTCAACTACGGCGTCGCCAACATGGCCACCGTCGGCTTGAGCATCCCCGTAAACCTGATGACGGGCGATGTGGCCTACAACATCGGCCGGAACGACACCGGCTTATATAACTCCGCCAAGCTGGATTCGCAGAAGCTCAGCTTTCTCGCGCTCCACGGCAAGCTCCGCCTCACTCGCGTCGATCGCGGCATCGGTTTGGCCGTCCTGCTCCAGGCCGGCATTCCCATCTCCGGTGCCCCGCGTGACTTGGGGGCTGATCCCAAGTTTTGGTACTGGCCGCAATTCGTCATCGAAAACCAATTCGGAGCCGAGCGCAGGTTCAAGCTCGGTTTGAACGTCGGCTTTCGCGGTCACGCGGGCAACAACCCGCGCTTCGAGAACGCCGCGGGCCAGTCCCAACTCAAAGAGGGCACGTTCGAGTATTCGAACCTCGGTACCTACAACTTCGGCCTCTCCTATCGCGTATTGGACGCGCTGGATCTCGTTGCTGAGTCGTACGCGACCTACCAGCTCGGTGGCAAATCCGACAGCAAGCAAAAGTTCAGCAACGAGTTCCTGGGCGGCATCAAGCTGTTCATCGAACAGAACAGCTACCTGATGATGGGCGCCGGTAGCCGCGCGTTCTCCACCGGCTTCGAAGCCGCGGACGTGCGCATGGTGCTCGGCTTCGTGTACGAGCCGTCGATCGGCGACCGCGACGGTGACGGCTACAAAGACGACCAAGACCAGTGCCCGGACGAGCCGGAAGACTTCGACGGCTTCAAGGACGAAGACGGCTGCCCCGATCCCGACAACGACAACGACGGCATCTTGGACGTGAATGACCGCTGCCCGAACGTCCCGGAGGACTTCGACGGCGATCACGACACCGACGGTTGCCCAGAGATCGATCGCGACGGAGACCGCGACGGCGACGGCATCCCGGACAAGAAAGACAAGTGCCCGGACGATCCGGAAGACAAGGACGGCTTCGAGGATCTCGATGGCTGCCCCGAGCCGGACAACGATCACGACGGCATTCCGGACAAGCAGGATAGCTGCCCTGACGACGCCGAGGACAAAGACGGCTTCGAAGACACTGACGGCTGCCCCGATCCCGACAACGACAAGGATCAAATCCCCGACGTCAAAGACAAGTGCCCGAACGAGCCGGAGACCTACAACGGCTTCCAAGACCAAGACGGCTGCCCCGACAAGGGCAAGGTCATCATCGAGGGCAACGACATCGTGATCCTCGAAAAGGTCCAGTTCGAAACCGGTAGCGCCAAGATCCTGCCCCAATCGAACGGCATCCTCGACGCCGTGGCCGCAACGCTCAAAGGCCATCCCGAATTCACGGTGCTGGAAGTCGCCGGCCACGCCGACGAACGCAACACCGACGCCTACAACTTGAACCTCACTCGCCTGCGCGCAGCAGCGGTGATGGACGCGCTCAAGTCCCGCGGCGTGCAGAGCAACCGCCTCGTCTCCCAAGGCTACGGCGAATACTGCCCGCTCGACGCTGCCTCCAACCCGGCCGCGTGGGAAAAGAATCGTCGCGTCGAGTTCAAAGTCGTCAAGACCGAAGACGGCCTCACCGGCGTCGATCGCGGTTGCGAAACCGCGCGCGACAAAGGTGTCATTCCCCCCGCTGTACAGTGAAGTCACGGAACAGAGGTGGGTCATCGCAGCGATGGCCCACCTCTGGTTGTTTGGAAGAGTGGGCGCTCGCGATCCAGCAACGCACCTCATGGTATGTGCTGTTCCGCGCGCAAGAGGGCGGCACGCGCTGCGTCCCACCCCACAAGGCTCGATGCAAAGATGAAGTGCAGTCTCGGATGTTGGATCGCGACGCTGGTCGTCCTCGCTGCACCCGGCTGCGGAAGTTCGACCGCCACAGGGCCGAGTGCCGACTTGGTAACACTCCGAGATCAGCTCTTGCACGCGGTGTGCGACAACATGGGCGCTTGCTGTTCAGCAGCGGCGATTCATTTCGACCAAGCCACGTGCCAATTGAACGCGGCGGCACGCATCGATTTTCTGTTGAGCCCCGGCAAGTATCCGGGCGTCGAATACGACTCGGGCGCCGGAGCGCGCTGCGTTGCTGCCTATGAGAGCTTGCTCGAGACTTGCAGTCCAATCACGGTCGAAGCGCTCAACGCGTGTGCAACTTTGTTCACCGGCACGATTCCCCTAGGTAGCGCGTGTTCGAGCACCGCTCAGTGCGCACCGGTATCGCCGGGCGAGGGCGTCTACTGCACTTCGCGTGACGGCGGCCCTACCGTATGCACCGCTTTTCCGACCGCTCATGCCCAGCTTGGGGCGCGCTGTGGCGGTACCTGCGACAATCCAGATCACTGCAGTAGTTCGAGCGCAAACACGATCTGCTTTCTCGAGGACGGATTGGAATGTGACCCGTTGACGTCCAAGTGCAAGAAGCCCGCGGCGCTCGGCGAAGAGTGCGGTCCCGGCCAAAGCCAGTGCGCGATCGACGCTTTCTGTAACGAGCGCTATGTCTGTGAAGCTCCACGCGCTTCCGGTTCTTGCCAAAGTAGCGAGGTGAAATGCTCCACGGCGAGCTATTGCAAATCTGGCCAGTGCTCTCCAAAAGAGGTCGATGGCACGCCGTGCATTTACCCTGAAGAATGCGGTAGTAGCTATTGCGATCTATCCAGCGGCACGGGGCACTGCGCTGTGTACGTCCGCAAGCTCGCCACCGCTGACACTTGTATCGGGCAAGTTCTTTGAGCTGCGCGAGAACCAATACGTAGCCAGCGATGCAAATCTCTATGCGGTCGATATCAGCACGCACCTTGCCGTCGATTCTGAAGCCATTGGCGGAGAATTGAGCGTGGGCAGACATCGGCTGATCGTCGCTCCAAAGGATAGAAGGGTGACTGCCTACGTACTGTCCAAGTGACGCGCTGCGGCGGCAGGCGGTGAACTCGTGATACGCTCGCGCCATGCCGGTTACCGCGAAGCGTGCCAAAGAGCTCGCGCTCTCGCTCGAGAACGCGAGCTCGTATCCGCACTTCGATCGCGTCGCATTTCGGACTCCTCGGCGCACGTTCGCAACGCTCGCGCTGAATGGTGAAGACTTGAATTTCATGCTCGATGCTGCCGAGCAGCGCCACTTCTGCGGCCTCGCGCCTCACGCCATTGAGCCGGTTGCTGGAGGCTGGGGGCGAATGGGCTGGACGCGCTGTGAGTTGCGCTCGATTGACGCGGCGACCTTCAACGCGGCGCTTCTCGCCGCGCACGCGCGCGCGAACGCACCGCGACCGAAACGACCGCGCAAGAAGGCGTGACGCGGATACGCGTGCGGCGTTGCGAACGCGACGTGAGTCTGCGTCCCTTAGTCCTTCGTCATCGTGTTACATTGGATCCCATGTTTGTTTCGGGTCGATTTCGGGGCAGTTGTGGGGTGTGCGGTTTCGTGGTCGCCGTGCTCGCCGCGAGTGGACCCGCCGCCGCGCAGGTGACCCAAACGGACGCCGTGGCCACGCCTCTGCCGCAACCGGTGCCTCGGGCAGAGGCCGATCTCGTCAATGACTCTGGGGCGTGGAACGCGAACACCGTAATCAATCGCGATCGGCGATGCGAACCGGTGTCCGAGCAACAAGTACTCGATGTTCGAGCACAACGCACGCAACGCGAGCGGTGTGCCCTGGGTCACGACCTTGATCTACCAATCGACGGTCGACACGGGCGGCTTCTATTTCGCGTTCGAAGATCAGCCCATGTCTGCAGCGGACTGGAAGCAGACCTCGAGCGGCAAAGATGGCGCTGACGGTGATTTCAACGATCTCGTCTATTACGTATCTGGTTTGACTTGCGCGGGCGGCAACCACTCGTGTGACACTGGGCTGCAGGGCGCGTGTGCGGTGGGGCGAACCGGTTGTGCGCCGGAGGGACAAATCCCCGCTTGCCAACCGGTGAACCACCCGAGCGCGGAGAGCTGCGACAACGTCGACAATGACTGCAACGGGTTGGTCGATGATGGCGATGGGCTGTGTGCGAGCGGTAAAGTGTGTTTTCACGGGGCATGCGTCGCGAGCTGCAAAACCGGCGAATTCCCGTGTCCGACCGGCAACACGTGCGACGACAGCGGTCGCTGCGTCGATCCGAGTTGCGCGGTGCTCAGCTGTCCTTCGGGAAGTGTGTGCCGTGCGGGGGCTGCGTCGACAAGCCGTGTGCAGGCGTTCTTTGCCCCTACGGTCGGCAATGTGAACTTGGTGTTTGTGTGGATCCGTGTGCGGGCGTGAATTGCCCCGGCGAGCGCGTGTGTGAGCAGGGCCTTTGCGTCGCGAAGTGCGATTGCAGGGGCTGCGACACGGGGTTGAGTTGCGGCAGCGATGGGCGGTGCATTGACGCCGCGTGCGCCAACACGATGTGCGAGACGGGCCTGACGTGTCGCGCCGGAGTGTGTGTCGATCCGTGCGTGGGGATCGTGTGTCCGAGCGGAGGGGAGTGCCGCAACGGCGTTTGCTCGAAACCGCACACGGGCAGCGGCGGACAAGGCGGAGCCAACCCGATTTCGTTCGGCGGCGGCTTTTCCTTTGGTGGAAGCTCTGCGAGCGGCGGACGCAGCGATGAGGTCGAACAGGCCGGCGCGACTGGTGCGGATGAAGGCGGCGCGGCAGGTGCAGGCGATTCCGGAAATGACGGCGGAAATGTCGCGATTGGCGGCGCGCATGCTGGCGGAAGCACAAACGGCCAAGGCGGCACGATCGCCCGCGGGGGCACCGGGTCGCAGGCACATCCGTCGGATGCGTCGTCGAGCTGCGGGTTCACGGTGCCCGGACCGGGAGCGGAACGGCGAGCCCTGCCGTTGCTCGGACTAATTCTGGGCGGCGCGTTCATGCGGCGACGCCGCGTGCGTTCACGACGAGCTTCCTCGCCGTAGCTCGATCAGAGCTGCGGGCCTTGCTCTTCCTTCTCGGCTTCAGCCTTCACGCTCAGTTGATGAACGGTGTCGAGCTCGACCAGCAGATCACCGACGGGCATTTGCATGTCCCCACCGCGCGGCGCGTACTTGACGTACACGCCGGGTAGGCGCCATTCCGCCGAAGTGCGCTCGGACCGTGCGCCATACGCGTTTTGAAAGTTGACCTTTTCCGTCGAGGTCGGCGAGCCGTATTTGCGCGCGAGTTGCTTGAACAAGGCGTCGTCTTCGCGCGCGATGATGCGGCCACCGAGGAGTACGCCGCCCTTGACGATGCTTTCGGCCGAGACGACCCACGCTGGCGTTTGCAGCCAAGTGATCGACTCGGTTCCGTCGTTGAACACGCTGTAGCAACCGACGGCTTTGCTCGCCGCGTTGGCCGTCGCCTTCGGATCCGCGCCCATCATCTCGCTGAATGCGCCCAGGCCGACCCCGTTCAGCATCTGCCCACCTTTGACGGCCGTCGGATCGACGCCGAGCCCCGCGCACGTCGGGACGCTCAGCGGGACGCCCATGGCGACGCCGAGCAATGTCGAGTGCTCTTTCTTGGCTTTCGCCACGTCTGGCTGAACGCGACGTTGCCAGTCACTACCCTCTTGCTTCATCGCGGCCTGCTTGGCGCGGACCGGAGCCTGTGCGCGAAGCTCGGCGACGTTGCTCGAGGTTGCGGCGTAGTAGTCGAAGGCCGGCTTGTTGATCAGCTTCGAGACGGTTTGCTCGCGAAAGGCCAGTGAGTCGAAGTACACGCTGGCCGCGGGACTCACCGAGCGCGGCATGTTCGGATGCGTCTTGGACGCTTCTGCGGAGTACGCCAAGAATGTCTTCTGAACCGCAGGCGCCATTGGTTTGAACATGCCGCCGTTGCGCGTCTCGATGTAATCGCACAGGGTCGCGAAGGCTGCTTCTTGTCGGGCGGCAGTGTCCGCGGTGCTCGTGCCTTGGATCGCTTGCTTGACGGCGACGGTGTTCGGCAGTTCCGCCGCCCAGTTTCCGGCGGGTGCCTGCGACGCGAGGCTCTTGGCAGCGGGTGCCGGGGGCGCGCCTGGCGCAGCCGCCATCGGTGCTGACGGAGCTGGAGCTGCAGCAGGAGCAGGGGCTTGAGCGGCCGCTGGGGCCGCAGGCGTTGCAGCGCCGGCCGGGCGCGCCTCCGCGGCGGTCGGCGTCGTGGCTGAGTTGTTGAATCCGAGCACGTAGTGACCTGGACTCACTTCTCGCATACAACCGCCGCACGAGAGCGCGATCGTCACCAGGAACGCACCGGAAAATCGGGGGGTGTTGGGTGTTTTTAACATCGAGTTTGAGATCGCGTGTTGCGCGCGGAGCGAGGCCCGGAGCGCGTCGTTATGAGGACGAAACAATCGCTGCGCGCACGAGGGCGCTGCTCTGCCGTATCACGATCAAGGCGCAGATCAGTTGAACGAACTTGCTAGTTTGTTGGCGCAGGGGCTCTTAGGTCGATTCGCAGCGCGGGAACTCTGCGCGCTATGAGCTGCGATGCTGGAGTGTGAGCGCCCCCAAACCAATCGTGAAGGTCACTCGCGTCTGACGTCGACGACGAACATTTCGGGCGGGCAATAAACACGCAGCGCCGGCGCATCCGCACCGATGCCCGCGGAAACGAACAGGTCAGTGCCGTTGACGCGAAAGTGTCCCTGATCGAAAATCCTACCGTAACGCGACGGCACGACGAGCGAGCCAAGACCGGGCACGCGCATTTGTCCGCCGTGCGTGTGGCCAGCGAATACCAGTGACGCGCCTTGCGTCGCCAAATGATACACGTTGTCTGGCGTGTGGCTGAGCACGATGTTGAGCTCGCTTCGGTCGAGCTCAGCGCTGAGCTCGGCGCCCCAAGGTGCCTCCGTCCCGCACAGCGCAACTCGGCCGACGCCGCGTGGCAGATGCCAGCAGCGGTTCTCGAGCAGCGTGACACCTGCCGCGCTCAACGTGTCACGAATCCCGGCTGAGTTCGCCCAAAAGTCATGGTTGCCAAGCACTGCAAACACGCCGAAGCGCGCCGGCCAACGCGGCGCGAACACGCGGGCGAGCAGCTCGACATTCTCGGACCGTGATACGTAGTCGCCGCTGAGCAGGATCAGATCGGGGTCTTGAGCCGCGATCGATGCGCGCACGCGAGCGTAGTAGTCGCCGGGCAAGGCGTGCGAGACATGCAGGTCCGATAGCGCGACGATCCGTAACCGCTCGGCCTCGAGCTGCGGCGCGCCGAGCACATAGTAGCTGAGCGCGAGATCCGTGGTCGTTACGGGGTGCCAAAGGCTCTCGGCGAGTTCGACGCGTTTGACGGGCGCGCTCGCGACGTATTGTCGTCGCAGCGCAGCGCGAAATCCTTCGCGCACGGCGATCACGCCCAGCACCAGCAGCGGCAAGTAGCGAAGGCCGCTGCGTGCGAGCGCGCGAGTCGCCCAAGGGGCCGAGCCGACGACCAGCAGCATGCCGAACAGGACCAGCGCCGTGCGCGGTGGTCCTTCTCGAAGCTCGAGGATGCGCTCCATCACCAGCAGCGCCCAGGCCACACCCCAGGCGATCACCCAGAGCAAACCCGCCCAGAGTGCTTCGGGTAGGCGCTGCCGGCGGGCCATGCGCGCCGCTATTTCACGTACTCGTAGTACTCGACGCTCAGGTCTTGAAACGTCGCGTCGTAAGCCGTGCCGACGCGATCGATCACGAACTCGGAGCTCGGCGCATACGGCAGGTCGAGCTCGCGTCGATCGTGCAGGGACTCGTACTGCGCTTGAGTCAGGTCGATGGCGCCGCCCAATGCGCGCCCGAAGCCGATGCGGGCCGCGGCTTTTTCGAAGCCCTCGCTCGGTGAAATGGGGATCGCCTCTGCGGCGTCTCCGCTGCCGTAGCCGACGGCGACCATGTTGGCGTGAGCGAGCGGCAGCTGCTTCTCTGCGGCGTCCTCGAGACCTGCCGCGATCCACGCGGGGAGCGCGGCGCTGTACAGATTGCCGAGCTGCTTCGTGTTCTCGGAGCCGAGCGACATCTTCTGCGTGAGCAGCTCGCGGAAGTTCGGCTTCTTGCGCAGCAGGCTCGCGACGGCGCTGGTAGCGCTGTACGGATCGTTTTCCGCGCCACCCTTGAGCACCAAGTCATACAGATCGGGCGTGGACTTGGTTTCGGTCAGTACGGTTTCGACCTGCACGCCCGCTTCCGCGCACAAAGCCTGGAATTCGGCTTGATGATGGTCGCCTCGGGCCAGGCCGCGGACATACAAGAAGGCCATCGCTTGCACCGGCATCAGGTGATACGGGCGATGGAAAAACAGGCCCTGAACGCTCTGGTAGTAGCTGCCCGCCGAGACGTCCAAGCGCTTCAGCATGTCTTCGACGGCATGTACCGTCTCGTCCAGATACGCGTACGTCGAGTACTTGCCGCTGAACACGGGGAAGTCGCTCAATCGCTCGGTGTTCGGCGCGTAGCCGTCGGTGAAGTGACGTGCGTGCGGCTTCCGGAAATCCGGACCGCGATAGTCCGACGAGCTGCCTGCGTGCAAGAGATCGACGCCGAACAATTGGGGCGTGCGTTCGACGAGCATGGCCACCGCGCCAGCGCCTTGCGTCTGTTCACCACTCGAGCCGCGCTCGTACTCGGCGACGTCCGCGCTGACCACGATCGCTTGTCGATCACGACCGTCGTAGTTCACGTAGCGGAGCGCGTTCTTGAGCGCGTACACGCCGCCCAAGCAAGCGTGCTTGAACTCCGGCACTTCGAGCTGACGCGACAAGCGCGGCATGTTCAGCTTGTCGAGCGCGCGATCCACCATGCCGCGCACGATCACCGCGCCCGCGGCGTTGTCCGTGCTCGATTCGGTGCCGAGTCCGAGCGAGCCAACGCGCGCCGGATCGATCTCGTTCTGCAAGATCAGCCGCAGCACGGCGTTCGCCGCCATCGTGTACACGTTCTCGTGGCGACCACAGACGCGGAAGCTGTGGCCGACGACGGCTCGAACTTTGTCCCAGCTATTTCCAGTCCAGGCGCACCATTGGTCCAGCGGCACACGCAGCCGCGGGACATACAAACTCATCGCGCTCACACCCGGCAGTCGATCGTCGTTGCTCACGCCTTGCGTCGTAACGAATGCGGCGCCGGGTTTCAATGAGTCCCCGCAAAAATGCCGGCGATCAGGCGTACAGATTCAGTTTCCGGCCCTGATCCCCGCTCGCTTCCGGGCGATTCACCCCGAGTTCAGCGCTTTTCTTCGCGGCTTCCAGGGGAGACAGAAAGCCGCGGTTACGCGCTGCGTCGGACTCCGAGACGTACGCCTCGTTCGCGGCGAGGGCCTTCTTCGGATGCGCGGGGTCGACCCCCTTCTTGGCCAGTTCCTCGTCGGCGCAATTGCGGCAGACGTATCCGTTCACCATTCGCATCGACATAGCTCGTCGTACTCGCAGAACGGTGAACGGTTACCGAGGCGCGACACTTGAGGCGGATAACGTGGGATGCGCACCGCGCAGTCCGCACTCGCTTACTCGAAGCGCGCCACGTGCCAATTCTTCTTTCCGCGGCGGACGAGCGCGATCTCGCCGAACAAAAGCCAGTCCGCAGTGACGCGCGTTTCGAGATCGGCTTTGCGCGCGCTGATGGTGATGGAATTGTTCGACAAGAACTCACGCGCTTCACGCTTGCTCTTGACCACGCCGGCTTCGACCAAAAAGTCTGCCGCGGGCACGCCTTCACCTTCGAGGCGCGCTTTGGGCAGTGTGACCGTGGGTGCGCTTTGAAACAGCTCTTCCAGCGTCTCGCGCGGTAGCGAAGCGACGTCCCCCGAGAACAGCGCTTGCGTGGCAGTGCGCGCGCGAGCGAGCCCGTCAGAGCCGTGCACGAGCTCGGTCACGTGATTGGCGAGGGCGCGATGGGCGGCGCGCGCGCCCGGGTTGGCTTCGTGTTCCGCAGTCAGGCGCAAAATCTCGGCGTGATCGAGGAAGCTGTAAATGCGCAGGAACTTGAGCACGTCCGCATCCGCCGTGTTCAACCAGAATTGGTAGAACGCATAGGCAGAGGTGCGCGTCTGATCCAGCCAGATGGCGCCGGTCTCCGTCTTGCCGAACTTGCCGCCGTCCGACTTGGTGACGAGCGGCGCGGTCAGGCCGAATGCTTCGGCCTGATGCTTGCGGCGAATCAAATCAATCCCGCTGACGACGTTGCCCCACTGATCCGACCCACATACCTGGAGTGTGACGCCGTGCTGCTCGAAGAGATGCAGGAAATCGTAAGCCTGCAAGAGCATGTAGCTGAACTCGGTGTAGCTGATGCCTTGTTCGCGGTTTTGCAGGCGATCCCGGACCGAGTCCTTTTGGATCATCATGTTGATCGAGAAGTATTTGCCGACGTCGCGCAACATCTCCAGGTAACCGATGCCCTTGAGCCAATCCGCGTTGTTCAGGATGATGGCGGCATTCGGCCCGCTGAAATCCAGCAGGCCCTCGAAGATCGCGCGCTGGCCGGCCACGTTCTTCTCGATCTGCTCGAGCGACATCAAGGTGCGCTCCGCGTCCTTGCCGGAAGGATCGCCGATCATGCCGGTGCCGCCTCCGGCGATCACGACGGGGCGGTGCCCTGCTTGCTGAAAGCGTCGCAAGAGCAAGATCGGGACCAAGTTGCCAATCGTGAGCGAATCCCGAGTTGGGTCGAAGCCGCAATACACGGCGCGCGGACTCTGCAGATGAGCGCGCAGCCCATCCGGGTTCGTCTGTTGATGAATCAGGCCGCGAAACGCGAGATCTTCGAGCAAGTCCATGAGCGGGCCCGGGACTATATCATGTCCGCTCCGCTCACAAGCTCGGCGTCAGCCAGTGAAGTGGTCCGCGCGCGACGCGCGTGCCGTCGGCCTCCGCCTCCTTCTCCGGCATCAACAGCTGCCCCTCGCTCGATAGCGAAAGCGGGCGCGCAGTGCTCGTACCCACGAGCGCTGCGCTGTCGAGGTTGACCAGCGCGGGTGAGATGAAGACGAACGGCGCGGTCAGCAGGAGCTGTGGATAGCGGTCGAGCGTGACGGGCAGCGCTTGCTCCGTACGCCGATCAGCGTCGAAAAAGAGCAAAGTGTTTCCGCGACGAACCAAGGCGCGACCCGCGCGGGTCGCGAGTACGACGTCGGAGGTTTTGAGCGAAATCAGCTCGCGTCGATCGGCGTCGAGCAACACCGTCTCGAGCCCCGGATAGAGCGCGACCAGGCGCGGCGCGTCGCTCACTTCGCGATCGAGCTCCACGCTGGAAAGCTCGAGGCCGAGCGGCTTGCGCTCATTGCGGGTCACGATCTCGAGGCTCACCTTGCCGGTCTTCTTTTGCGCACACCCCACGACGAGTAGCTCGCGCTCTGGATCGGCATGCACGATGCGTCCCTTGCACGCCGCAGGTTCGAGCAAGCGCTTCTTTCCGCCGCGCGACAGGTAGAGCTCGCCGCTCGCGTTGCGAACTAGCAGCGCGTCACCGAACGCCATCACCAAATCCGGATCGACGATCGGCGCGCCTCCACTCAGCGGAACGAGCACCGTCGTTGGGCGATCCCCGCGATCGACCCAGGTATGGTAGCGACCCGGACCTGCACTGCACGGTCGAGGAGTTTTCAGGATGGGCGCTGGAAAGTCGAATCGGCCATTCTTGTTGCTATCGTCGTTGATGAGCTCGACGACGATGAATGCTCCGCCTGGGTCGAAGCGGGCGCGCCAGATTGAACCAGGCCCCGGGTCGAGCCTTCGTTCGCTGCCATCTTCGAGATTTCGGACCACGAGGCGACCACCCGCGTCGCTCTGTCGGACGTACAAGAGTCGTCGAGAGTCCTTGTCGAAGGCGACCGTGCGCAGCTCTGCGAAAGACTGAGCGCTGAGGCGTGCGTCCACGCCGAGCGCCGACAAATCCAGGGTTTTTCGGCTCTCGGCATCCCAGAGCAGGAGTGCGCCCCGCTGCATCACCAATGCGTACCGCCCACTCGCATCCGCTCCGAGTACGGCTTCGATGGGTAGCTCTGCGTTCGGTGCGATGAGGTAGCGCTCGAAGCTGTCCCCGCGCAGCTCGCCACGCGGGCCCGCGCTGGCCGTCAGTCGGCCGTCGCCGTTGCTGTCGTTGCGCGCGGTGCACAACGCGACCCAGTGCCCGTCTCTGCTGGCACGCTCGACCAATACTGGCGCATCACTCGCAAACGCAGCGCTACCGAACGCCGGACTAGTTGGGGTTGCGATTGGGGTCGGGGTAGGGGGCGTGACAGGCAGCGTGGCTGGAGCTGCGGGTGGCGTGGTGGGCGGTAACGCTCGCGTCGGCGGCGTGACGGGTAGCGCCGGTGTGACCGTGCTTGGGTAGTCGATGCCGCGCGCGTCTCGGTTCGGCTTGGCGCAGCTCAGCACGCCGAAGATCGAAAAAAAACAGTAGGCAGACCAGTAGGCAGACCAGCAAGCAGAAAGGCGCACCGCGCCGGAGCATAGCCGAACTGGAAACCGTGGCGATTCACCGCTAAAGTCCGCCGTATGCGGTCATGGCTTGCGTTTTTGGTTTTGCCGGTTGGTCTCGTCGCCTGCAGCGTCGATGCCAGTGATTTATCGCTGACCGCGCGGATCAGCCAACCGTCGATTCAAGTGACGAATAGTGCGTTCAGCGGCATCAATGGCAGCTTTCACCTCGACCTGGCGCTCGGGTCAGAGGCAAACGGCTCGACTGAGGTTTCTTCCGGGAACTTCGAGCTGCAGAACGAGGCAGGGGAGTCGTTGGTCGCCCTCACCGATGCCCTCCCAACGCCCATGTTCCCAATCAACCTGAACAAAGGTGAGTCGAAGACGATGGTCTTCGTCCTCGATGGCATCAGCGTCGACCGGGACGCAGTGTGCGCAGGGCGCGTGCGCATCGTCGGTTCGGTCATGGACACGCTCAAAAACGGCACCGAACCGGTGCAGAGCGATCTGTTCAAGCCTGATTGCGGCTGACTTGGCGTGAAAGCTGCTAACGCTTGCTGGCCGGGCCGCGCACGGGGACAGCGCTGGCGACGCGCAGGGTCATCGATTCCGGGGGCTGCGATTCGTCCTCGATCGGACGCGGTGGCGCGCTGGTGCGCAAAATGCGTTCGATTTCTGCGCTGAGTGAAGCTGCCGGGGCTCGCGTCGTCAGGGGACGACGCGAGGGCAGCGCCTTTCGCTCGACGACCTCCGCTTCGACGGCGAGATAGCGAGCGCTGATGTTCGAGCGATCCGCAATGTTCTCCGCGGACAGCTTCAGGCTCTCTGCGCCGACCTCGCGCGCAAAGCGCTCGGCAGCGATGATCGCGCCCAGCGTCAAGTGACGCACCGCGCGCGTCGCGCGTGAGTGACCGCTGACACCGACGATCAACGAGAAGCCAGTCGGGTTGCGTCGCAGCTCGAACACCAAGGGCACACCCACGAACGGGTATTCAACGAAGGTTTGCAAGCGAGCCACCGTGCCGGCGAGATCTCCGGAGCGCACCACGCTGCCGTCTTGCGAAAGCACACGCGCGGCGAGATCGATGCCGATGCTCTCGAGCAGCTTGCCCGTGCCGTCGCCCAAGAACGAATCCACGGAGAGCAGGAGTTCCTCGCCTTCCTCGAGGGGGACGCAGTCGAGTGCAGCGCTGGCGCGCAACCGCTCGAGCGAAGCGTGAGCGGCCAAGCGGGGCGGCAAGCGGGTTCGCAAGCCAGCCACCGCAGGCGCTCCCAGCTGACGCTCCGCAGCCTCCAACACATTCCTCAGAAACCAGCTCCTGAGCTCACTCACTGCTTACTTCCCCATTCACTCCCGCACAGCGTGCAGGTGGTCAACGTTCCCAACGAAGTCGAGCTTACTCCGGGCGAACGTCTCGGGCGACACGAAAACGCTGAGCAAATTGGACACGCCCGGCGAAAACCATCACTTTTGTTCAAGCCGCGCGTAGTACTTCATTCCTGTTTGCAGCACTCAACGTTGCGCTTCATCACCCCCGCGGATTGCGACGGGGTCAGCGCAGGCGGTTCCCGCCAGGGTATGGCGGAATGGATTTGCTTCGCTCAGCCCGAAGCGAGCAACGCTTGTTCGAGATCGCGCACGAGATCGGCGGTGTCTTCGATACCGACTGCCATGCGCACGAGCGCAGGGTCGATGCCAATCTTCGCCAGCTCCTCTGTGGACAACTCCGAGTAGCTCATGATCGCGGGCTGCTCGATCAGCGACTCCACCCCTCCGAGTGAAGCGGCAATCTTGGGGATCTTCACGGCGTCGATCAAGCGCGAGGCCGCAGCGCGGCCACCCTTGACGATGAAGCTGACGACGCCGCTCCCGCCGCGCATTTGCGTGCGCGCGATCGCGTACGACGGGTGACTCTCGAGCATGGGATAAAACACGCGCTCGATGCGCGGATCGGCTTCGAGACGTCGGGCAATCGCCAGCGCGCTGGCATTTTGGCGCTCCACGCGCACACCAAGCGTCTTGATGCCGCGCGCAATCAGGAACGCCGCGTGCGGATCGAGCACACTGCCCAGCACGCCTCGCGCGTCGCGCAGCAGCGAGACGAGGTGCTGCGGCCCGACCACGACGCCGCCGAGCACGTCGTTGTGCCCGGACAGGTACTTCGTCGCGCTGTGCACGACCAAGTCGATGCCGAACTCGAGAGGCCGACAATTCACGGGCGTCGCGAACGTCGAATCGACCAGGGTCTTGATACGACCGCGCGCTTTGACGATGCGCGACAGCTCGGCCAAATCCGCGCAATACAAGTAGGGGTTGGTCGGCGACTCCGCGATCACGAGTCGAGTGTTGTCCTTTAGCGCCGCGGACATGGCCGTCAGATCGCCGGACGGTACGATCGTGTGCTCGACGCCGTAGCGCGCCAGCGTCTGTGTCACGAGCTGACGCGTGCGGCGGTAGCCGTCGCGGAACAAGACGATGTGCTCACCGGCTTTGACCAACGCCAGCACGGCGGTCGCAACCGCAGCCATTCCGCTCGAAAAGGCCACGCCCGCCTCCGCCAGCTCGAGATCGGCGACACGCCGCTCCAGCTCGCAGACGGTGGGATTGCCATAGCGCCCGTACTCCTCCCGTGAAGGATCGGGATCTTCGCCGCGCATGTAGCGCTCGAGTTCGGCGGTGTCCTTGAACGTGAACGTGGCGGTCGCGTCGATGCTGAGCGCGAGCGTGTTGTGCGGGCGCTGGTCGGGGACGCCCGCGTGCACGCTATCGGTAGAACTGGCGACGGTTTTCTTGTCGACGCTCATCGCTCAGCTCGCCTTCGTCGACTTCGGATTCGCCAAGAGACCGCGTACCCGCTCGGTGATCAGACGCACTGCATCGGCTTGCGGCAGAAGTTCGACCTTCTTCGGGTCGCTCTCGCTCCTCCGTTTGAACTCGATCTGCCCGCTCTTCAGACCGCGCGCACCGACGGTCGCGCGCAGCGGAATGCCTACCAAATCGGCGTCCTTGAACTTCACGCCCGGGCGCTCCTCGCGATCGTCGACCAAGACCTCGATGCCAGCGGCTTCCAGCTCTTGCTCGAGTCGCGCCACTTCGGCGATGACTTCGGGCTCGGTACCGAGCTGCACCAAATGCACCTGGTACGGGGCAATCGCCATCGGCCAGATGATGCCGTTGTCGTCGTGATGTTGCTCGATCGCGGCAGCCACCAAGCGCGACACGCCGATGCCGTAGCAACCCATGACGATCGTCTGATGCTCGCCCTTCACGTCCAGATACGTGGCGTTCATCTTCGAAGTGTAGTGCGTTCCGAGCAAGAAGATGTGGCCAGCCTCGATTCCGCGGTAAAGCTTGAGGGTAGCGCCGCAATTCGGGCAGGCATCGCCGTCCATCACCTGGCGTACTTCCACGACCTGGGCCTGGAAATCACGGCCGTGCTGCACGTGCACCAAGTGATAATCGGTCTCGTTTGCGCCGGTCACCGCATCAGTGAGGCTCGCGGCGTCCGCGTCAATCACGACGCGCCCCTTGAAGTTGACCGGGCCGGCATAGCCGACCTTCGCGCCCGTCGTTTTCACGACGTCAGCAGGCTGCGCCAAGTGCACCTCGCCCACGCCGAGCGCGCGCGACAACTTTACCTCATTCACGTCGTGATCGCCGCGCAGCACGACCATCACCAGCTCGCTCCCGACCACATAGAGCAAGCTCTTCAGGAAATTGCTCGCCGGCTGATTCAAGAACTTGGAGACGGCTTCGATCTTGCCGGCGCCCGGCGTATGCACCTTTTCGAGCGCAGGCACCGCTTCCGGCGCAGGGCCGCTGCGCGGCAAGGGCGGAGCCTTGGCGACCTCCAAATTGGCCGCGTAGCTACACTGCAAACACGCCGCGATCACGTCCTCGCCGCTCTGCACGAGCACCTGGAATTCAGCGCTGCCCGAGCCGCCCATCGCGCCCGAGTCCGCGCTGACCATGCGGTAGTCGAAGCCCATGCGATCGAAGATGTTCGTGTACGCCACGCGCATGCGCTCGTAGCTCTGCTTGGCCGACTCTTCGTCCACGTCGAACGAATAGGCGTCCTTCATCGAAAATTCGCGACAACGCAGGAGCCCGCCGCGCGGACGCGCTTCGTCGCGGAACTTGGTTTGGATTTGGTACAAGTTCTTCGGCAAATCGCGGTAGCTCTTCACCTCGCGGCGCGCCAAATCAGTGATGATCTCTTCGTGCGTCGGACCGAGGTGATAGTCGGCGTCCTTGCGATCCTTGAGTCGGAAGAGCGTGTCGCCGAACATCTCCCAGCGCCCCGTCTCCTTGAAGTAGTCGGCGGGCAGCAGCGCGGGCAACAGCACCTCTTGCGCGCCCGCGGCGTCCATTTCAGAGCGAACGATTGCCTCGACCTTGCGCAACACGCGCACGCCGAGCGGCAAAAAGCTGTACACCCCGGCGCCTACGCGCCGAACGTAGCCAGATCGCAGTAGAAAAATGTGGCTCTTGCTGGTGGCGTCGGCCGGAGCCTCTTTGAGTGTCGGAAGGAGAGCGCGCGAGTACCGCATAGATGACGCGCGTGTAGCACGGGCCGGCCAAAGCCGGCAGTTCCCGCGCATCCCCCCGCTTCTTGCCCGCCCTTCCGCACCTTTCCCGCGTTTCGTCCGCCTCCGGACCCCCCGCCTCTTGCCGCCTTTCCGCACCTTTCCCGCGTTTCGTCCGCCTCCGGACCCCCCGCCTCTTGCCGGCTTTCCGCACCTTTCCCGCGCGTCGTCCGCCCCCCGGGCCCCTCGCCTCTTGCCGGCCTTTCTGCACCTTTCCCGCGCTTGGTCCCCCCGGCCCCGCCTCTTGCCGGCCTCTCCGCACCTTTCCCGGGCTTGGTCCGGCCCCGCCCCCGCCTCTTGCCGGCCTTTCCCTTTCCCGGGCTTGGTCCGGGCCCCCGCTCCCGCCTTTTCCCACCCTTGTCCACCGCCCGCACGCAGAGTGCTCTCACCTCAGAGTCGGTCACCTCAGGTGCGGTCACCTCAGAGTCGGTCACCTCAGGTGCGGTCACCTCAGGTGCGGTCACCTCAGAGTCGGTCACCTCAGGTGCGGTCACCTCAGGGTGCCGTCACCTCAGAGTGCGGTCACCTCAGAGTGCGGTCACCTCAGAGTGCGGGTCACCTCAGAGTCCGGTCACCCAGGGTGGACCTTCCTCAGCCCGCCCGCACAGGGAGTGCAGTCACCTTTGACCTCACCCGGATGCAGTCGATTTTGACCTCGTGAGGTCACTTTCAAAACCTTCAACGGCTCGAATTCGAAACTTCGCTTTTGGCCAGGGGCTTCGAGTTGGCAAAAATGGTTCGGATCCGAAGTATTTTTTCGGGATGGCAGGGGGGCTTCGAGTTGGCAAAAATGGTTCGGATCCGAAGTATTTTTTCGGTGACCGATCAGCGAAGCCGGGCTGCGGGGCTGCAAGGAATCGTGCTGCCGGCTACCCGAGGGTTTTCTTGAAGGCGGGATGACAGGGGGTTCGAGTTGGCAAAAATGGTTCGGATCCGAAGTATTTTTTCGGGATGGCAGGGGGCTTCGAGTTGGCAAAAATGGTTCGGATCCGAAGTATTTTTTCGGGATGGCAGGGGCTTCGAGTTGGCAAAATGGTTCGGATCCGAAGTATTTTTCGGGATGGCAGGGGTGGGGCTTCGAGTTGGCAAAAGATGGTTCGGATCCGAAGTTGTTTTTTCGCTTCGGGAGGTGCTGCGAAGAACGGCACCCTTCGAGGGGAAATAGGAGGGGCTTCCACGAGAGGGGTGCGGTGTTGGGACCGCGAGCGCCGTTCGTCATCGGGCACGTTTCTCCGACGCGGTGCGGTGGTGGCGGGTTTGGGGCTGCCTCGCGGCGGCTCGCGTGCACAAAGTCCCGTGAATCAGGCGGAACCGAATAGCGTTTGCGGGATTCCCGACTTGTAACGTCGGGAATCCCGGGTATAAAGCCGGGACGAAATCGCTCGGGCGTTCCATTAGCATCCCGGGCCCGGAGACTCACTGATGACCGTTGCGACGACCTGGAAGCAGAAGCTCACTGGCCAAGTGCGCGAAGATTGGGCGCGGGAGATCGACATCTTCGAGACCCAGATCGAGCTGCGCAAGAAGGGCAAAGTCGAGGAGAAGCTCTTCGCCGAGACGCGGCTGCGCCGTGGCACGTACGGTCAACGGTACGACAACGGTCAACGCCACGACGGCGAGAAGACGCAGACTCTGCCGTATCCGTCGGGCGAGCTCACCAAGGGCCCGGTCACGATGTGGGACGCCCCGGGCATGCAGCGCATCAAGATCCCGTACGGCAAGCTCTCGGCCGATCAGCTCGATACGTTGTCCGAGCTAGCCGAAGAGTACTCGGATCAAATCCTGCACATCACCACGCGCCAGGACATTCAGCTCCACTTCATCCACATCGAAGATACGCCGGACGTCATGCGCCGGCTCGCTGCGGCGGGCATCACCACGCGCGAGGCGTGCGGCAACACGGTGCGCAACGTGACCGCGTGTCCGTACGCGGGCGTGTGCAACACCGAGTCGTTCGATGTGATTCCGTACGCGGATGCGCTGGCGTTTTTCTTGCTCGGGCACCCGGATACGCAGGATTTCGGCCGGAAATTCAAGGTTGCCTTCTCGGGCTGCAAGGACGAGCCGTGCGGTTTGACGAACTTCCACGACGCGGGCGCGATCGCGAAAACGCGCGTCGTGAACGGCGAAGTGAAGCGTGGCTTCGAGTATTACGTGGGCGGCGGACTCGGCGCGGTTCCTTATCCAGCCACTCTGTTCGACGAGTTCTTGGCCGAGGAAGAGCTGTTCCCGATCACGCAGGCCGTGTGCCGCGTGTTTGCGCGGCTCGGTGAGCGTGAGAACCGCGCCCGTGCGCGCCTCAAGTTCGTGGTGAAGAAGCTCGGCATCGAAGAGTTCAAGCGCCTCGTACTCGAGGAGCGCGCCAAGCTGCGCCCCGACGAACGCTGGACCGCGTTCTTGAAGGACCTGCACGTCACCGACGAGAAGCCGCTCAAGCCGGGTTCCGAACTCGCTCCTGGGAATTACCCCGCGGGCTTCGATGCGTGGCGCAAGACCAACGTCCAAGCGCAAAGCCAGGCGGGCTATTCGACCGCCAAGATCACTCTCCCGCTCGGCGACTTTACGCCCGCTCAAGGTCGCTTGATGGCGGATATCGCGCGCCGCTACACGGGCGATTCGATGCGCCTCACGGTCGAGCAAAACATGCTCTACCGCTGGGTCTCCAACGCGGATTTGCCAGCGTTTTATCAAGAACTGACCAAGGTTGGGTTGGGCGCAGCCGGCGCCGATCACATCACCGACGTCACGTCTTGCCCCGGTACCGACACCTGCAAGCTCGGCATCTCGTCGTCCCGCGGGCTCGCTACCGAGCTGCACAAGCGGCTCAGCGTGATCTCCGATCAGCTCGACCCCGCGGCGCAGGGCCTGCACATCAAGTGCAGCGGTTGCTCCAACTCGTGCGGTCAACACCACGTGGCCGACATGGGCTTCTTGGGCGTGAGCCGCAACGTGAACGGCCGACGTGTGCCGCACTTCCAGCTCGTGATCGGCGGTCAGTACAAGAACAACGCCGGCTCCTACGGTTTGGCGATCGGCGCGATCCCGTCCAAGCACGTACCCAAAGCGGTGAAGATCCTCACCGATCGCTTCGTAGCGGAGAAGAAAGACGGCGAAAACTTTCAGTCGTTCGTCGGTCGCATCGGCAAGAAGGAGATCCGCAAGCTGGTCGACGAGCTGAGCGTGATCCCGAGCTACGAGCAGGATCCGAGCTTCTATTCGGACTGGGGCGATCCGCGCGAGTACACCATCGGTGATTTGGGCGTCGGGGAGTGCGCCGGTGAAGTCGTGCCGCTGGTGCAGGTCGGCTTGGCTGACAGCGAGCGCGAGTTGTTCGAAGCACAGTTGTTGATGGACGAAGGGGCCAGTGACAGCGCTTCGGCCCGTGCGCTCAGCGCCATGGTCAAGGCCGCGCAGGCCCTGACGCGGGAGAAGAACTCGTTCTTGGGTGAAGGTGAGGACGAAATCGTCGGCGAATTCCGCAAGCACTACTACGACACGAAGCTGTTCTTCGACCCGTTCTCCGGTGGCAAGTTCGCGCACTACTTCTTCCGCGCTTACGAGCACCGCGGCGAGGCGGCGTCCAAGGAGAGCGCGCACCAACTGATCGAAGAAGCGCAGCTGTTCGTGGAAGCCGCACACCAATGCTACACGCGCATCGCCGGAGCCTTGCCGTAACGCGAGAGCGCTGCGTCGCCTCCCCGCCAGAGATTTTACGAGTCGAGAACGTCCATGCTTTCAGAACGCCTACAGCTCAAGCTTTACTTGGAACCGAGCGAGCACTTCGAACTCGAAGCGCTGATCCCGGTGTTTCATCGCTTCATCCGCGATCAGGTGCTCAAAGACCTGGTGATCGACGTGGTCGATTATAGCCACGTCCCCGACGGCCCCGGTGTGGTGCTGATCGGTCACGCTGCGGACTACTATGTCGGTGCGCTCGATGGCGCGCTCGGCTTGGTCTTCAGCCGCAAGCGCGGTGGCCCGGGTGAAGGCGCCCGTCTCGAAGATGCGCTTCATCGCTTGGTCAACGTCGCGCGCCTGCTCGAGCAGGAAAGCGGCCTCAAATTGCGGTTCACGAGCAACGAGCTCAGCCTGCGCTTGACCGATCGCCTGCGCGCGCCGAACGACGACGCGACGTTCGCGAGTACGCAAGCCGAGGTCCAAGCGCTGTTCGGGCGCGTCTACGGTGGCGACGTCGCGATCGAGCGCTTGCCGGGCAGCAAAGAGCCGCTCAGCTTGCGCATCAAGGCCGCCAGCGCTCCGTCGCTCGAAGCACTGCTCGAGAAGCTCGGCGGCGTACCCAGCACGGCGGCCTGATTCGTGGCGGATCCGATCACGATCCGCCCGGCCCTCCTCGAAGACTGCGCCGCGATCAACGAAATCTACAATCACTACGTTCTGCACGACACGTGCACCTATCAAACCGAGCCCGACTCACTGAGTGAGCGGCAGACTTGGTTCGAGCGGCACGGCGGGCAGCACCCGGTGCTCGTGGCCGAGGAGCGCGGTGAAGTGCTGGCGTGGGGCGCCCTGTCCGCGTTTCACCCGCGCGTCGGCTATCGCTTCAGCGTCGAGGATTCGGTGTATGTGCGCCACGACCGCATGCATCGCGGCCTCGGCAAAGCGCTCCTCGGTGAGTTGCTCGCGGCCGCGCGCAGCCACGGGCACCACACCGTGATCGCCCTGATTTCGGCGGACAAGCCGAACAGCATCGCTTTGCACCAGAGCTTCGGCTTCACCGAAGCCGGCCTGTTGCGGCAAGCCGGCTATAAGTTTGAGACCTGGTTGGATGTTGCGTATCTGCAGCTGATGTTGTGACTGGCGTGTGTCTGGAGCAGATCAGACTCCGATGACGATCGCGTCATGAGCTGGTGCTCTAAATACATTAATTAGTTCCGGCAATTGCCCGTGCCAGTGGCCATCGGCGAGATTCGCCCGCGTCAGTCGGTTCTGGGTTCGGAAGCCGTCACGAGCGGGCATTGGGCGGGCGTGAAAGCGACGTGCCCAGTTTCTGGCCTATGTTACTGTCTCTCCACTATGGAATCGGTTTCATAGTGCTTTCTAAAACGAGTGAGACACGTAACGCCTGGAGGCTTCAGATGTCCCGATCGCTTACCCGCAAAAACTTTTTGGTCTTGAGCGCCGCGACTGTCGGCGCGTTCGTCGCGGCGGCATGTAGTAGCGACAGTTCCTCGAATGGTGGTGGCGGAGGCAGCGGCCCGGGCGCAGGCGGTAACGGCGCGGGCGGTAAGGGAGCAACCGGCACTGGCGGCAAGTCTGCAACTGGCACCGGCGGCAAGGCAGCAACCGGCACGGGTGGCAAGGCCGCGACCGGCACGGGTGGCAAGGCTGCGACCGGCACGGGTGGCAAGGCCGCGACCGGCACTGGCGGCAAGGCGGCGACCGGCACGGGTGGCAAGGCCGCGACTGGCACGGGCGGCAAAGCCGCGACTGGCACAGGCGGCCACGGCGGCAAAGCAGCGACCGGCACCGGTGGCAAAGGCGCGGGCGGCGGTTCTGCCGGCGGCAGTTGCGGCAACGCGACGATCACGCAAACCGCGGTCACCCCCACGGCGGTCACGCACACTCACGTCTCCACGGGTGGCATCCTCATGGCGGCGGATATCACCAAGCTAAAGGCGGATTTGAAGGCATTCATCAACGGCTCCACGCCCACGATGAAGTTCACGCTCCCCGCGGACGGCCCGTCAGCGCCGGGTCACACGCACACGATCACGCTCACGACCGCCGAAGTGGCGACGCTCCTCGCGAACGGCACGGTGACCGGCAAAGTGCAAGACGCCGACAGCACCGGTCACACGCACACGTACACGATCGGCTGCACTGCCTAAGTCCAATTGACGAACGCCCTGAAGCGCGGGTGATGGGAGCCGCGCTCAGGGCGTCTGCAAGACCTCGTCACCCTCGCGCAGCACGCCGCCATGGTCGTGGATCAGGTTCATGCCGAACCACACCTTCTGGTCGACTAGGCGATACTGCGAGAGCGTGCGCAGCGGCTCCCGACCGCGTTCACCGGTGAGCGGATCGATGGTCGTGATCACGCAACGCTCACAGCGCTTCACGCCCCGAAACGAGATCTCTCCAATCCGGACGTGCGCGAACTCATCCTCGGCGAACGGCGCGACATTGCTAATGACGATGTTCGGCCGGAAGCGCTCCATGACCAGCGGTGATTCCAGGCGCGAGTTCAGATCCGCCAGCGATGCCTCGGAGATCAGCAAGAAGGGGAATCCGTCAGTAAAACTCACGATGTCCCCGAGCTTTGCGCGCGCGGGATTGACCTGCCGATGGTGACTCTCCGGCATGTACACGAGCTCGTGTGGCGCCTCGAGGTAGCTCGAAAACCACGCACTACCCGCCGCATGCACGACGCTCGCGGTGCGGTCTTGCCAGACTTCTACCGTACGCAAGGCGCCGGCCTCGTGCGTGAGCGGTAGCTCGAGCTGCGGCTGCCCCGGCGCGTCAACCAGCAGTCGCTCTCCGTCGATTGCGGTATCGACCAAGGCCAGCTGCGAGAACTCGCGTTGCGTCACGAACCTGCCGTTGGCATCGACCACCATCCAACGGCGATCAGCGACGAAGCCACGCGTCACGACCGGCCACTGTCGCACTCGGATCCCACGACACGACTTGATCGGATAAACGTACAGTGCTGATACCGCAGCCACGCGCGGAGGATAGCAGGCGCGCACGAAAGCGCCGATGGTGACTTAGTCAGGGTCAGCGTTGAATGCCGGGACTCGCCTCTGCTGAGCCCAAATATCGGCCGATTTCTTCGCGTTTGCTTTGCACTTGGTCGAGCAGCGACAGGGCGTGCGCGGTGCGTTGCGGGGCCGACGTGTCGGGATGCGCGAGGCACACCTTGTCCCAGCGCAACTTGAGCGTATTTTGCAGTTCGCGCAGATCGCACACCGCGCGTTGGTGGACGTTGCGGAACGAATCCGAAGGCCATGCCGCGTCGACGGCTACGCACAGCGCGGCTAATACACTCGCCAGAATCGTGATGCGCGGGCTGTCTTGGCTGGCCATGAGCGCGGCCAGCAATGCGCCCGAGATCGCGAGGCCGCGCAGCACCCAAAAGCGAATCTTTTCGTGGCGCGTGCGTTTCAGGTTCGCTTGCACCCAGCGCTCGAGATCGTTGATCTGTTCGTCGATGGCAGTCTCGGGTTTGAACGAGCCTGGCCGAAAGACTTCGATGGGTTCGCTGTCGGCCGGCGTCGTGTCCGCAGGCGCGATGCCACTGCCGGAGCGCACATAGTCGGCCGCAGCGCGGCGACCCACGATCGACGCCAAATCGATGTGCGGCATGCTGGGGAGCGTCGGTCGCGGCGGAGGCGGCGTAGGCAGCGGACGCCCCGATTCCGGTGAAGCCATGACCGTCGTGGTACGCCCGCAAATTCGCGAGCGCAACGCGTTGCCCGCGATTTATGCGGGTTTTCGTCCTGCCCAGAAAATTTACCATGCCGCGAGCCGCACTTTGCCCCGGCGCACTCTGCCGTTGCTGCCGAAATCGCTGCTCACCGGATTCGAGCTTTCGGTTGCTGCGCGCGGCAGACGCACGCCAGCGAAACATCGACAATCGTCCCGGCGCTGTTTCACGCGCTCGTCATCACTCATAACAGTAGGGTTAACGAATTGGGGAATATGGGGGTTGGGGGTTCAACACGCCCCAGTCACGCGCCGGAGCCTCACCGCAGCCGTTTTTCGCTGTTGACCAAAACAAGTATTTTGTTTACCAGTTTAGCGGCGCTCGCGGGACGGGCGTTAGAGAACTTCCAGAAAGTCGAAAAGAGGACGAAACATGAGCACCTCCATTTACGAGCGACTCGGTGGCGAAGCAGCGGTCGATGCAGCGGTCGACATTTTCTATCGCAAGGTGCTGACCGACGACCGCATCTCGAGCTTCTTCGACGACGTCGATATGGATCGCCAACGCGCCAAGCAGAAGGCGTTCTTGACCTTCGCCTTCGGCGGTCCCAACGCGTACTCGGGCAAGGACATGCGCAGCGCTCACGCGCGCATGAACCTGACGGAAGCGCATTTCAACGCCGTGATGGAGAACCTGGGAGCCACCCTCTCCGAACTCGGCGTGCCCGCGGACTTGATTGGCGAAGCTGCCGCGATCGCGCTCAGCGTGAAAGGTGACATCGTCAGCCGCTAGGCCGCACGACCATGCTGCGCTTCGAAAACAAAGACTATTCAATCGAGCCAGGCGAAAGCGTGCTCGATTGCTTGCTGCGGCAGGGTGAGCCGGTCAGCTCGCTGTGCCGCAGCGGCGCTTGCCAATCCTGCCTGTTGCAAGCCACCTCGGGCCCCGTGCCCGCGGTCGCACAGCAGGGCTTGAAAGACGCCTGGAAGCAGCAAGGCTACTTTTTGGCCTGCGTCTGCCGTCCGCAAGCTGACTTGACGATCGAGCGCTGTGACGCCGCGGCCTCGTATGAAAGCGTCGTCCGCTCCGTGACGCAGCTCGCGCCGAACGTGATCGGCGTGCGACTCGCGCGGCCGTCCGGTTTCGAATTCCGCGCCGGGCAATTCATTCAGCTCTCACGCCCGAGTGACGGGTTGATGCGCCCCTATTCGATTGCATCGATGCCAACTGACGGGGAGCTCGAGCTCCATGTAGCGCTGCTTCCGAGTGGTCAGATGAGCGGCTGGTTGCGCGATGCGATTGGCCAAAGCGTGAGCGTGCGCGGCCCGTTCGGGGAATGCTTTTATCAAGAAGGCGAGCCCGATCGACCGCTAGTGCTGGCCGGCACCGGGACGGGCCTCGCACCCCTGATGGGGGTGCTCAGAACCGCCGCGCGTAACGGACATCGCGGCGAGATCTCACTGTTTCACGGTAGCCCACAATTATCGGGAATTTACCTACGCTCCGAGCTCGAAGCGCTGACGGACACCATGCCCAATTTGCGCTTGTTCGCGAGCTTGCTCTCGGGGCCAGAAGCGGAGCTGGGCGAACAGAGTCGCTGGCAACTCGAGGTTGCGCCCCTCGATCAGGTCGTGTTTTCGCGCTTGCCGAAGCTCGATGCGCATCGCTTGTTCGTTTGCGGGCAGCCAGCGCTCGTGCACTCGTTGCGAAAACGCGCATACCTGGCTGGGGCTCCGCTGAATCGCATACACTGTGATGCGTTTGCCGCGCCTCACTCCGCATCGTAAGCTCGCCACCTCGTGCAACTGACGTCCTACACCGACTACGCCTTTCGCACGCTGATCGCGCTCGCCTGCGTCGCGCCCGAGAAGCTGACGGTGGGCGAAATCAGTGACAGCTACGGCATCTCGCTGAATCACTTGCTCAAGGTCGTGCAAAAGCTGGCCGAGCTCGGCTACGTGGAGACCACCCGCGGCAAGACCGGCGGCGTGCGTTTGCTCGCGGATCCCGCCAAGCTCAAGCTCGGCGCGGTCGTCCGCAGCATGGAGCCCGAGCTCGGCGTCGTGCCGTGCTTGCGCGCAGGCGAAGAAGAACCGTGCGCCATTGCCCCCGCGTGCCGACTCAAGTCGATCTTGCACGACGCAACGAGCAGTTTCTTGGCGGAGCTCGACCAGCACACGCTCGCCGAAATCACCCGCGCCAAACCCCGGATCAGCGGCTTGCTCCAATTGCTGGCTCCGGCGCGCTGAGCGCACGCGCGCGCACTACCAGCGCTGGTGCACCGCGGGGCGAATGCGCGCGTCGTACAGCTCTTTCACGCGCCGCAGCACATCCGTGCTGAGTGGCGGCAGATCTGCAGCCGCGGCGTTTTCAGCAACTTGGTCGGGGCGTTTAGCGCCCGGAATCGAACACGTCACCGCGTCATGCATATCAATCCAGCGCAGCGCAAACTGCGGTAGCGACATGCCCGCTGGAACGAGCGCGCGCAACTCCTCGACCACTGCCAGGCCGGTGTCGAAATCAACGCCCGAGAACGTCTCACCACGATCGAACGCGGCGCCCTCGCGATTGAACGCGCGATGATCGTCCGCTGCGAACTGCTGCCCCGGCTTCATCTTGCCGCCGAGCAGTCCTGAAGAAAGCGGCAACCGCGCGAGAACACCTACCTTGCGGCGCTGCGCCTCAGCAAAGAAATGCTCCGCCGGCCGCTGCCGAAAAATATTGAAAATGATCTGCACCGACTGCACGTCGGGAAACTCGATGGCCTTGAGCGCCTCTTCAACGCGCTCCACGCTCACGCCATAGTGCTTCAACTTCCCCGCGCGCTTCAAATCATCCAGCACGCCGAACACCTCCGGCATGTAATAAACGTCTGTCGGGGGACAGTGCAGTTGCAGCAACTCGAGCGCATCGACTTCGAGATTCTTGGCGCTCCGCTCCACGAACGCCGTCAAATTCTCCCGGTTATAACCGCTCGCCACATGCGGATCCAACCGCCGCCCCGCCTTGGTCGCGGTGTGGAAGATAGGACCCCGCTCACGCTTCAGGCGAGCGAGCAGCCGCTCACTGTGCCCATCCCCGTACACGTCGGCCGTGTCGAAAAAGTTCACACCCAAGTCGAGCGCCCGGTGCAACGCTTTCAGCGAATCCTCGTCGTTGACGGGTCCCCAAGTACCGCCAATAGCCCAAGCCCCAAAACTAACAGCCGAAACAGTGAGGCCGGTGCGACCCAGAGCGCGGTATTGCATGGCCGCGCAGTCTAGTGCGCTTTCACGCCGCAGTGTCCACAGATGGTCGCCTTTTGTCCGGTTTTGTGAGCTCGAACGCGAACCCTCATCATGCGCGCAGTCGCCAATGGTAAAGAACGATGCGTTATGGCCATCGCCGACGCCTCACGCTTCCAAGCCGCCATCACGGCCTTCGATCGCGAAAACGCAGAAGACCCGCACACCCTCAACGTCGGAAGCGTCGCCCGCCCGCGAGAATTGGTAGACGCCGAGCGATTGTCAGCTTGGGTCGATCGGCTCGATCCACATGCGTCGGAAGCACTGCGCTTAGCAGCGCGCTGCCAGCACATTCGCCGCTGGCACATCCCGAGAGACTCATTCCCGGCGGGTCGCGTTGGGTACTTGCAATGGCGCACTCAGCTCGGGCGCTTTCACGCGGACACCGTGACCCGGATCTTGGAAGGACTTGGATACGAGCGCGAAGTGATCGACGCCGTGCGGAAGATCAATTTGAAGCAAGGGCTGCACAGCAATCCCGATACTCAAACGATGGAGGACGCGCTGTGTTTGACGTTCTTAGAGTTTGAGTTCGACGAGTTTTGCACGCGGTACCCGGCGGAGAAGGTGATTGAGGTCGTGCAGAAGACTTGGAAGAAGATGAGTGAGCGCGGGCACGGGGCGGCATTGGAATTGCCGTTCTCGGCGGCCGCGGGGGAGATTGTGAAGAGGGCGTTGGGGGCGGGGTGAGGGGGGTGGGGGCAGCGGAGACAAGGGCTTTCCTAAAGCCAAGGTCGCAAGTTCGATTCTTGCTGGCGGCGCTACCTTCAAAGACGGAGAAACAACTAGAAAACGGCTGATGCCGTTGTAGTTGCGGCACGAAGGGGGCGCTCGCGGAGGGGACGGAACGCGACGCGATAGGACGCTTCGGGACGTGAGCCGGGGCAATAGGTGGGCAACGGGCAACGGACGGAATACAGTCGTGCTGCGGGCAACATGACACCGGAACTCGAAGCGAAGCTTGAGGCCCTCGAAATCCAGCTGGCTGCCGACCCAGGCTCCGAGTCACTGCTTGAAGAAATCCTCTTTGAGTACCTCGGCCCCGGCCTCGCCGGGGCGCCGCGCCGAATCCACCACGCAATTGAATACGTTCGCCGCTTCCCCCGGACGCTAATTGCTCGCACCCCGTACGTCCACGTCGATCAGTCGACCTTTCCAGCGGCGTTCGCGCAAATCGAACAGGAGTGGCTACGCCTCCGGGAAGAGCATCCAGACGATCCAGAGCTGGCCCAGGGCCTCGCGGCGTTCGTTGCCCCGTGCGACCGCGACCGCGCAGTGAACGTGTTGGATGAGGCGCTAGGGAGGAGTCCCGAACATCCCGGACTCTGGCTCGAACTCGGCCGAATATGCCCGGATCCGAAGCGTCGCCTGGGTGCGCTTCAGAAAGCACGTGCCCTTGGCGCGGCGCAACCGAATCTGCTCACCTGGCTGGCGCGGGCCGCAATAGAGGCGGATGACGTAATGGCAGGTGAGCAAGTGGCGGCGGAGCTTCTTTCGTTGGTCAAGGAAGCTCGTGCAGTCCACGGAGAGAAGCTTGACTGGCCGGAACGCGGCCGCGACCTCTGGACGCGAGCGCGATCAGGATCGGACAGCGACGCTGCGGCGAGAGCATTGACCAGCGCGATCACTGACCATGCGCATCGCAAGCACTGGGCCCATACGACGCTTGGGGTCATCGCCGCACGTCGAGGCAACGTAGCCGAGGCGCGCGAGCACTTGCGCGAGTCGGCAGCCGTCGGCAGCGATTATCGACTGTCCTCGTACGGGCCGTCGTTCCTGCTGGCGCGTGAGCTGTGCAGGCTGGACGAGTGGAATGCGGTCGCCGACTATCTCGACGCGTGCGCGGCCTTCTGGAACCCCGAGCCACTGCGAGTTTGGGTGCAGCAGCTCCGCGAGCGACAGATGCCCGACTTTCTCCAGCAATAGACACGCATTTCGCGGCGACTCGACGCTGGATCACTGGTACTTTGTTTCGGTACCTGGGACTCTGGTCGTCTGGACGACGAGTTCACGTGGACCCAGGGGGAGGAGGCGGTGGTTCCATGAACGGCTGATATCGATGGAAGCGATGGCTTCGCGCCATGAAGGTGTGTGGTCCCGGTTGATCGATAAGCAGAAGGTCCCTCGCTGTGTTGACGTACGTGAAGCAGTCGTCGTCAGTCAAAGACGTGTCTGATCCCTCGTGAGCAGCGGTATTCCGTGCCTCAAAAAGCTTGTCGAGATCTGCTTCGATTTTATTGAACCGACCTAGTTCGGTAGGGGTCAGTGCGCCCTTGAATATTTTGTAGTTGTCCTTACGTACACGAGACCGGTCGATGCGTTCCCTGGCCGACTTTGATGCCCCAGGTGGGAGCTTGCTGTGGAGCCGAGCTTTCATGAATACCTCGCAGGCTACCGCGAGCTGGATGACCGCTGCATCTAGGTTGCCCAGCTCGAAGTTCTCTTCGGCGTCGAACAACAGATCGAACGAGACCGGGGACCTCCCGTCATTTTGCAACGCCGCTTCGATCTCTCGCCACACCGCCAGATCGAACCTGGGTGTCCTGAGGTCGAGGATATCGCTACTGCTGCCTTTGCCCCAGATCCGGTTTCCGCTGTCCGAATTGGTGATCGAGGCTGAGCCGATTTGAGGGTACCAGGGCAGCCTGCCGAACGCTCCGTCTATCAGCTTCCAACGGAGGGCGTTGAGCCACCGTTGGTAAAGCGACCTAGCCACCTCGTTGAGGTCTTCTGCTTTGCGGGTAAGCCAAAGCTGGTCTTCCTTAGGAACGATTTCGAACTGACCCATGGGTAGCGTGAGGATCTCCTTCGGCAGCTCTCGCGTCTCATCGAGCCGCATGCGAACATAAAGCCGGTGAAGGTCATAGGCCGACGGTTTGTCTTCGCCCCTCAGAAACGGTGAGTAGTAGGACTTCACCGTCATGTCGGTCGGCAGCTCGATACGAACCTTCCTCCCGCCGGCCATGAACGACATGCTGGCACCGACAAGGTCTGCCTTGATCGGCACCTTATGCACTTCGACAGCCAACTCGAACCCCAGGTTGATCGCGACCATACGGACTGTCTAACACAGACCACGCTAGTGGTTAGTCCTATAGTTTCTCCCGCCAGGCACTCCGATCACTACGGCTCTGGTGCCAACAGTAGGACTTCGGTACACTCAACCAATTAAGAATGACCGGTCCTGACAACACACAGCTGACGCCGCAGACCGCAGCTGACGCGGCAGACGACTTTCACATCCTGGTCGCAGAGGAGGAAGGATCAGTAAACTGGGCTCGATACTACGACAGCACTCAGCAGCCCGTTTGCGACATCGAACTCAGACCAGGCACACAGCCTCAGGCTGATACACAGCCTGCACATTGCCATGATTGTTCGGCGGCTCTGTCTCCGTGGACAGACCGAGTCTGCGTGCGTCGAAAGTGCAGCGACTGTGGCCGCTTCCGCCATGAAGTTTCTACGGACCTTTCGACTGGCCCGACCGTGAGAAAGGGCGAAGAGATCGTGGTCCCGGGTTCGATTCTGCGGGCGAACATGTTTCTTACTCGCGGGGCATCATTTAGCCAACGCGGAGTCGATTGGTTGGCAAGGCTACTATTCGCCAAACCCATCGGGATGGTTCCAGTTGAACCGAAATTCGAGACCGGACTCGTGGAACTTGCGGATGAGGCAGAATCCATTTTGGCTGCCTGTCCACTACTTCGAGAGATTGATCGATCGACGCCTGAAGGGGTCGCCGCTGCGTCGAAGATCCTGAGCGACAATCCAATAGATCCCGGTCTAATGGCCCTCTTCGTTCACACGAAGGCGCACATGCTTCTCGAATACCTCCGCAGTGATTCCCAGGTGCCTCCGACGACGGTCGCCGCAACCGCGTGGTCTGCTGGTGTTGCCGCTTCACTGCTTCGCTTCAAGATCGCCTTCGAAGAAGCTGCGTACAGGGGGCATTCTTTCGAAAAGATCCGCCGGCTCGTATCGGAGTGGAGCAAGAATCAAACGAACGATTCTGAAAAATTTTGGCAAGACCTACTCCTTGCCAACCCGTTTGCGCTCAGTCAACTCTTCGCCGCGCCTGTTGTCATACATGGCGAACGCTACCTGGTTGGTGGCATTCGGGCGGGCGGCAAGCACGGAAAGTTTGCTGACTACCTCCTTCGCAATCAACTCACGGACGCCGCGATCATAGTGGAGATTAAGACGCCGTGCACACCCCTCCTGTATGCGAATGAATACCGGAACGATGTGTTCGTGCCTTCTCGCGAGCTGTCCGGAGCGGTTCAACAGACGCTTGAGCAGCGAGCGCAATTCATGAAGCACATGCAGACACTTCAGGGCGAACAGGAAGCCGGCGAACCAAGAGTAGAGGTGATTGAACCACATTGCGTTGTGATCGCGGGCAACACAAAAAGGGAACTTACTACGCGAGCGTTGCGCCGCTCATTTGAGTCCTATCGAACGGAATTGCGCTCGATTCGGATCGTGACCTTCGATGAGTTGTTCGCAAAGCTATCGGGCCTGGCCGGGCTTTTGGGCGCGCGCGACCTGGACGGGCAAGTCTGATTCGCAGCCTGCCCTGGGGCAGCGCAGGGATGCGTAAGTCCTCGGTGCGTCGCCGAGGACTTACGCGGATACGCGCGCTTACTCGGAGGTCCGTTCCGCTTCACGGTTGGCGCTATGCTTCGGATGAACACGCACGATTTCGCCATCAACCACCGTGACCAGCGCGGTGTTGGTTGCAATCGCATTCGCTTCGGCGCGTTGCCGTGCTCGCCGAAGCGCGGGCAGCGCAGCTGCGAGCAGCGGATTTCGGGCTTGTTCGATCGGCTTCGGGTTCATCGTCGCTCGCCCCAGTCTAGCAGAAGTGGCTCTTCGCCCGCGTTGTCGTACAGAACCCAGGCGTCCACGAGCGGTTTGTACAGGTTTTCGAAGTTCTCGAGGCCGGCGGTGAAGCGTCGCCGCACCACGGAGTCAGGAACCGCGTAGCCACCATAACTAACCCTTTCGGCGACGCAAGCAATAGCCACGTCTGCCGAGGGAAAGGCCAGAAACCAAATGCTCACGCGGTAAAACTCAGCGCGCCAGTCACGTATCATGCGCGCGTAGCTCCGATCGGCGAGCGTCGTCTCTACGGCGAAGCTCTCTCCGCGTGTCACGTGCGCGCGTATCAACTCGACCATGACGCGGCCGGCGCGCATCGCGGCCAGCTCCGGCTGGAACGGTGAGAGCCCGGCAGCAATTAGGTCGGCGTTCACGAACGTCGGACAACGAGCTTCATTCAGCAGAAACTCGCGAGCGAACGTGGTCTTGCCTGCGCCGTTGGGGCCCGCGAGAATCAGGACCTCTTTGTTCTCCGGTGTGGTCATTGCGCATCCGAGAATGGGCTGAACCGTTGCGGTGTAGCGATCACGTTCAGTCCTTCAAAAGCGCGGTGCCAGCCGAATCGTTGCACGGCGAACCTGGTCTAGTCATCGCACAACGCCTCAATCTGCTCGAAAAGCTCTGCGGATGCGGCTGCCATTTCTGCCAGTTCCTCTTTCAGCCGAGTGTTCTCGTCGCGAAGCCTGGCCATCTCCTCGCAGCCCTCAATCTCGGTTGTAGACGCCTTGCGGGCACCCTTCTGTGGCCATGACCGCGCATGACGCCGATTGCTGAGCCAGTCGCCACGGGCCGCCGGAACGCGGCCTGTTCTGAGTCGCCGAGCGACAGCATTGACCTCGTCCAGGTCAAATCGAAGCACGCCGCTCCTGTCCCTTCGCGGAAACAGCTCATGCCCCTCGAGGCGACGAACAGTCGCGATGCTGCAATCGAGGAGCTTGGCGACTGCCGACCTGCTCAGCATGGCAGGCAGCATAGCAGACCGCCGACAGGCATGTCCCCGTTGTCGCTACGAGCCTGCCACGTAAGCGAGGTGGCCAGGATTGCGCACCGCGCCTTGCGCCGAGCGCTGACGGCAACTACCTACTAGCATCATGGTGACGGACGATGTCGGCTTTGACGTACTGGTGACGCAGGCTCGTCTGGAGCAGTGGTTGGTCGACAACGGTCTCGTCCCAACGACTTATCCGCCGACCACTCCGCTACTAGCGGCCTGGGGTCACGTGAGCCTTCACGGAATGCCGACTCAGCATTGCGTCGACGGGACATGGGTTGACGCACCGAGTTGCAGGGTGTCGCCGTGCAAAGCCGCCGGAGTTTCGTTCGCCATCGTCGAACTCGACCAATATGTGAGCGAAGCGCGCTTGGAGAGGGCAAAAGTCGTCGATGCGTTGGATCGTCTCACGAGTAGGCTCGGTTCCTTCGTGTCGTCTTGCTCTGACGACCTGGCGTTGATCGAGTCGAATTCAATCGCGGAAATGGCGCGACTTGCGCAGCTCGAGAGCATCATCCAGCACGACGTGTTGAACCGGGAGGCGCATGCAGCATGGGGGGAAGAGCCGCTTCGGCTGATCGCAGAAATTCGGCGCGCTTATCAGGCCCTTACGGAACTTGCGCAGCGCTCGCGGGCGAACCTGGTGTCGCCGGCCTTTCACGTCACAAGAGGCAGGGGGCGTCGGCAAGTCCCGCTCCTCGACGCGATTACGCAGCATTTATGCAAGAACGGTTTCAGCTACGGAGAAGTGGCCGCCCTCATCGACGACGGCATTCCGGGTGACGAGGAGGGGGCGAGGGAGCGCGTTCGCAAACGAGCGGCAAACCCGGAGCGCCGGTCGCTAGTTCCTTCGCCGGAGGACTCGGAGCCGAGCGGAAACAAATAGGGCAGACTTATTTCCACTGCCGTTGCCGGTTGCTGCCTGGCATTTGATCGGCATGAACGGTGAGGACCGGTACATGCTGGCCGTTGAGGTGGCTTCCGAGGCTCGCGTCTCGGTTTCCTCGGTCCGGCATTGGATTCGAACCGGCAAGCTGCCGAGCGTCAGACCTGGTCGCCGCCGACTCGTTCGACGAGCCGACTTTGACCAGTTCATGGCTCGGAAAACGCCAGCCAGTCCGCAAGGAGGACATGAACAGAACGCGAAAGAGGCCAAGCTTGCCTGAGTTGTCCGATCGGAACGACGCTGAAGCCTGCGAACTGACACTTCGCGGGACACCCCTGGGGGCGACCTCCGGTCGCTCGCAGGCTTCAGCGCCGCTCTCCTCTCTTTCAGTGGCCCCAGCAGCCGAGTTGACCGGTTTGGCTCGCCCCCAGGGGTGTGCGCCGGCGAAGCCGGCGGCTCGTCCCGCCGGAGGCCCCGTCGCGCCAGGGTCGCTGGTCCTCGCGAAGAGGCTGCAAAATGCGACTCCGACCGCCGGGCTGGGCGCTAGCCCGGGTTCAAGTAACACCCGGGCCAGAACACCATCAGAGAGTCAGCCTTCGTCGACGCCATTGCTGCTTCAAGCATCCGTCGACGCGCTGAAGTTGGCATTTCGTGTAGCGCTTGCCGAAACGGAACTTGCCCGCATGGCGCGCTTTCTCGACGCTGGCGAACCCGCTGCGTATCAGGTTGCAGGCGACGAGTTCGAACTTCGAACGATCGCGGGGAAGGGCCCCAAGTTCCTTCTTTCGAATGGCGCCGCAACACTCTGCGTTGGCGCTGACCCGTATGGTTTCTGCGTCACGGTTGACGTGAGGGCGCTGTTCTTGCGGACGACACCGCTCGCAAGCGTCGTCGAATACGCCAAAGGTCTGGTCAGACAATTTGCAGCAACCGAGATTGACCAAGTTCGCGTGCGTCGTGTCGATCTTTGCGCTGACGCGACTGGACTCGTCTTCAGCCGAGAGGACGAAGACAACTTCGTCACCCGAGCGCGCCGAAAAGTTCGGTATCAAGCTCCCGAAAAGGTCTTCACGAGCAAGTGTGGCGACGGGGTGCACCTCACAGGGTTTTCTGTAGCGCCTGGAAACCCGCTGCATGTTCGAATCTACGACAAGACCGAGGAACTGTTCGCCGTTCAGGGGCGAGACAGTGAGAAGACGCGGACAGAGGTCGCAGCGTTTCGCGTTGCTGGTTGGAACGGCGAGTCGTTTGTATGGCGGGTCGAAGCGCAGCTACGGGGCCCCGTACTTCAGGAGCTCAATGCAGGGTCGCCGGAAGCCCTCGCTCAGTCGCTTGACTCGCTCTGGCACTACGTCGTGGGAAGCAGCGATACGCGAGCGGTGGCGTGGGTA